>NZ_AP026436.1:2555000-2824159 GCF_055382365.1 Agrobacterium sp. 5Ca39
GAAGAAGTGAATTAAGGGCATTTGGTGGATGCCTTGGCATGCACAGGCGAAGAAGGACGTGATACGCTGCGAAAAGCCGTGGGGAGCTGCGAATAAGCTTTGATCCATGGATCTCCGAATGGGGCAACCCACCTTAAATGCTTGGAAAATCCAGTCTGTTTTAACGAACGGCCTGGGTTTCCAAGCATTGTGATAAGGTATCTTACTTTCGAATACATAGGGGTAAGAAGCGAACGCAGGGAACTGAAACATCTAAGTACCTGCAGGAAAGGACATCAACCGAGACTCCGCAAGTAGTGGCGAGCGAACGCGGACCAGGCCAGTGGCAATGATGAATAAAGCGGAACGATCTGGAAAAGTCGGCCATAGAGGGTGATAGCCCCTTACGCGTAGAACAGTCATTGTCCTTGAGTAGGGCGGGACACGTGAAATCCTGTCTGAACATGGGGAGACCACTCTCCAAGCCTAAGTACTCGTGCATGACCGATAGCGAACAAGTACCGTGAGGGAAAGGTGAAAAGCACCCCGACGAGGGGAGTGAAATAGAACCTGAAACCGGATGCCTACAAACAGTCGGAGCCCGCAAGGGTGACGGCGTACCTTTTGTATAATGGGTCAACGACTTAGTGTAACTAGCAAGCTTAAGCCGGTAGGTGTAGGCGCAGCGAAAGCGAGTCTGAACAGGGCGATTGAGTTAGTTGCATTAGACCCGAAACCGAGTGATCTAGCCATGAGCAGGCTGAAGGTTGGGTAACACCAACTGGAGGGCCGAACCCATAACTGTTGCAATAGTTCGGGATGACTTGTGGCTAGGGGTGAAAGGCCAATCAAACTCGGAAATAGCTGGTTCTCCGCGAAATCTATTTAGGTAGAGCGTCGACCGAATACCCTCGGGGGTAGAGCACTGGATGGGCTATGGGGACTCACCGTCTTACTGATCCTAACCAAACTCCGAATACCGAGGAGTACTAGTCGGCAGACACACGGCGGGTGCTAACGTCCGTCGTGAAAAGGGCAACAACCCTGACCTCCAGCTAAGGTCCCCAAGTCATGGCTAAGTGGGAAAGGATGTGAGGATCCCAAAACAACCAGGATGTTGGCTTAGAAGCAGCCATCATTTAAAGAAAGCGTAACAGCTCACTGGTCTAAATAAGGGTCTTTGCGCCGAAAATGTAACGGGGCTAAAGCCATGCACCGAAGCTGAGGATTTGCAGCAATGCAAGTGGTAGCGGAGCGTTCCGTAAGTCTGTGAAGGCGGACCCGTGAGGGCTGCTGGAGATATCGGAAGTGCGAATGTTGACATGAGTAACGATAAAGGGAGTGAGAGACTCCCTCGCCGAAAGACCAAGGGTTCCTGCTTAAAGTTAATCTGAGCAGGGTTAGCCGGCCCCTAAGACGAGGCGGACACGCGTAGTCGATGGGAACCACGTTAATATTCGTGGGCCTGGTGGTAGTGACGGATCTCGTGTGTTGTTCAACCTTATTGGATTGGTTGGGCGGCGAAGAGGTTCCAGGAAATAGCTCCACCGTATAGACCGTACCCGAAACCGACACAGGTGGTCAGGTAGAGTATACCAAGGCGCTTGAGAGAACTATGTTGAAGGAACTCGGCAAATTGCACGCGTAACTTCGGAAGAAGCGTGACCCTTTTGTACGCAAGTATGATGGGGTGGCACAGACCAGGGGGTAGCGACTGTTTATCAAAAACACAGGGCTCTGCGAAGTAGCAATACGACGTATAGGGTCTGACGCCTGCCCGGTGCTGGAAGGTTAAAGGGAGGGGTGCAAGCTCTGAACTGAAGCCCCAGTAAACGGCGGCCGTAACTATAACGGTCCTAAGGTAGCGAAATTCCTTGTCGGGTAAGTTCCGACCTGCACGAATGGCGTAACGACTTCCCCGCTGTCTCCAACATAGACTCAGTGAAATTGAATTCCCCGTGAAGATGCGGGGTTCCTGCGGTCAGACGGAAAGACCCCGTGCACCTTTACTATAGCTTTACACTGGCATTCGCCAAGGCATGTGTAGGATAGGTGGTAGGCTTTGAAGCAGGGACGCCAGTTTCTGTGGAGCCATCCTTGAAATACCACCCTTATCTTCGTGGATGTCTAACCGCGGTCCGTTATCCGGATCCGGGACAGTGTATGGTGGGTAGTTTGACTGGGGCGGTCGCCTCCGAAAGAGTAACGGAGGCGCGCGATGGTTAGCTCAGACCGGTCGGAAATCGGTCGTCGAGTGCAATGGCATAAGCTAGCCTGACTGCGAGACTGACAAGTCGAGCAGAGACGAAAGTCGGTCATAGTGATCCGGTGGTCCCGTGTGGAAGGGCCATCGCTCAACGGATAAAAGGTACGCCGGGGATAACAGGCTGATGACCCCCAAGAGTCCATATCGACGGGGTTGTTTGGCACCTCGATGTCGACTCATCGCATCCTGGGGCTGGAGCAGGTCCCAAGGGTATGGCTGTTCGCCATTTAAAGCGGTACGTGAGTTGGGTTCAGAACGTCGTGAGACAGTTCGGTCCCTATCTGCCGTGGGTGTAGGAATATTGACAGGATCTGTCCCTAGTACGAGAGGACCGGGATGGACGTATCTCTGGTGGATCTGTTGTCCTGCCAAGGGCATAGCAGAGTAGCTATATACGGAATGGATAACCGCTGAAGGCATCTAAGCGGGAAACCAACCTGAAAACGAGTGTTCCCTATCAGAGCCGTGGAAGACGACCACGTTGATAGGACGGGTGTGGAAGCACAGCAATGTGTGAAGCTTACCGTTACTAATAGCTCGATCGACTTCTTCGTTCCCATTGTTCATGCTCATCAAGCGAAGCTTGATGATCTGTTCTGTCTTCACGCTGACGTGGCCTTCGGCCACTACGCTGCAGACGGCGCGCCAAACGATTGGCGACGGACTAGCGTCCTGTATGGGCGCCACGCTCGACCTCGAGCAAGGCAACATACGGATAAGTCACAGAAACGACGTGTAAATTAAATAGAGCCTTGAGCTCTCCAGCTTCTCGAAAACAACGTTCATGTGAAAACATGAACAATGTTGCGTTTTGCCGACCTGGTGGTTATCGCGGGGCGGCTGCACCCGTTCCCATTCCGAACACGGCCGTGAAACGCCCCAGCGCCAATGGTACTTCGTCTCAAGACGCGGGAGAGTAGGTCGCTGCCAGGTCTGCAAAACGCATCAAAATCTTCTCATCACATCCCTCGGCCCAGCCGAAAAAAAAGGGCCGCCAAAAGCGGCCTTTTGCAGTTTAAGACAAAACTTAAGGAAAACGCCAAGTGCGTCCCTTACAGGAGATAAATTGCTCCGCAATTTACTCCGGCAAAGATCCGTCGTCGCTAAAGCAACGACGTAACCGCGACATTCGGCCTTGCCGAATGCGCTGGACGCGGGGTGGAGCAGCCCGGTAGCTCGTCAGGCTCATAACCTGAAGGCCGCAGGTTCAAATCCTGCCCCCGCAACCAAAATTACGAAGAAAGTAAACACGAAAGCCCTCTCCCAAAAGAGGGCTTTCTTGCGTTTCGGGCATAGCATAACACTAGCACAAATCCGCCCCCGAGCACGCGCGCAAGTGGATGCACCCAAACACAGTCGAACAATCCGAAAACAACCCGGCTTCACAAAGTCTCGGATGCACCCTGGCCCGAAGCCGTGCAATCTGAAGCCATACAGGAAGCCGCTCGTTCCAGGCGTCCCTCCGGGGAGGACCCGACCGGATGGCTTGTGATGTTGGCGTGCCTCAAGCGGTTTCTGTACGCCAACGCCTGACACCGCTTCTGTCTTAGCGGCCAATTCCACATTCGGGATTGCCATGGAACCGAAACTGGCGATGATGCGCCATCCTCGAGACACAGAAGAAGAAGCCGTGAACGACGATCCGTTGCAAATCCTCAAGACCGTTTACGGCTATGACAGCTTCCGTGGGCGACAGGCGGAAATCATTCGGCATGTCATGGCTGGAAACAACGCCTTCGTGCTGATGCCGACGGGTGGCGGAAAGTCACTGTGTTACCAGATTCCGGCGCTCGCCCGCAAAGGCATGGGGCTGATCGTCTCGCCGCTGATCGCGTTGATGGTCGATCAGGTGGCGGCGCTTCGGCAGGCCGGCGTGCGGGCCGAGGCACTCAACTCCGACCTTTCGCCAGAAGAGCGGCGTGCGCTCTGGCAGGCCATGCGCTCCGGAAATGTCGATATTCTCTATGCTGCGCCGGAAACCCTTCTCAAACCGGAGGTTCTCGAGGCACTTCAATCCATTGATCTGTCGCTAATCGCTGTCGACGAGGCTCACTGCCTTTCGCAATGGGGGCACGACTTCCGTCCGCCCTATCGCCAACTCGATCTGCTTATCGAGCGTTTTCCGAAGACGCCGCGCATGGCGCTGACGGCGACAGCCGACGAGCCTACCCGCGCCGAGATCCTCGGCCATCTGGATATCAAAGAGGACGATGCCTTCATCGCGGGTTTCGATCGTCCCAATATCCGCTACGCGATCATGGAAAAGGATAATCCCCGCGCTCAGATCAAACGTTTTCTGAAAGACCGGGAAGACCAAAGCGGCATCGTTTACTGCCTGTCGAAACGCAAGGTCGAGGAAACGGCCGCCTGGCTGCGCGAAGAAGGACGTGACGCACTGCCTTATCATGCCGGCATGGACAAAGCCGCGCGGGAGGAGAACCAGACCCGTTTCCAGCACGGCGAAGCCGTCATCATCGTCGCGACGGTTGCCTTCGGCATGGGCATCGACAAACCGGACGTACGTTTTGTCGTCCATATTGATCTGCCCGGCAGCATTGAAGCCTATTATCAGGAGACCGGCCGCGCAGGCCGTGATGGTCTCCCGTCCGACGTGCTCATGCTCTACGGTTATGAAGACATTGCGTTGCGTAATCGTTTCATCGAGGAATCGGACGCCGCGGATCAGCGCAAACATATGGAGCGGCAGAAGCTGGATGCGCTGCTCGGTCTTGCGGAGACGGCAAGCTGCCGCAGGCAGATATTGCTTTCCTATTTCGGCGACAGATGCGAGCCATGCGGCAATTGCGATACATGCACAGAGCCGCCGGATCTGTTCGACGGTGCCATAGCCGCACAAAAACTGCTTTCCTGTATTTACCGCACCGGAGAAAGATTCGGACAAGCCTATGTCATCCGCGTCCTGCTGGGCCTCGAAGACGAAAAGATTTCCCGATTCGGGCATGATCGCATAACCACTTATGGCATCGGTAAGGAGCACGACAATCGCACTTGGCGCGCCATTCTTCGCCAGCTGGTCGCGTTGCGACTGATTGATGTCGATTTGTCCGGACATGGCGGATTGTCCATTTCCGCCGACGGGAGGCAGTTCCTGCGTGAAAAACCGTCGCTGATGCTGAGAATACCATCTGCGCCCCGTGCAGCCCGGCAGCAGGCGCCGCGAAACGCCGCATCTGCCGCCCTGCCAGACGCTGACCGCGGCCTCTTCGAGGTTCTGCGCGCAAAACGCATGGAAATCGCCCGCGCACAGAACGTTCCGCCTTATGTGATTTTTCACGATAAGACGCTCATCGAGCTTGCCGCCGCAAAACCTGTCTCCGTGAAGGATATGGCGCAGATTCCAGGCGTGGGGGATACCAAACTGGAACGTTACGGTCCGGCCTTTCTTGAGGCGATCATGCAGCATGCCGCCAGCGACTGACCGGCCGACACCCAGAGGAAATCCCGCCGGAATAAGTCACATGAGCCGGGTCAGCCGGTCGTGTCTTTAAACAGAACGTTCTGATCGATGAGGTAGCGAGAAAACAAGGGCAGGCTGGCGCCACCGATTGCACGCGCCTGGCTGCCGACGGCGCCTTCGACGATCTCCGGCAGCGTGACGCCCTGAAGATCGTGGCGTTTGAGCGCCTCCCGGGTGGCCGCAACGATCCTTGTCCTGACCCAGTCCGGAAAGCCGCCATCAATGATGACGCTGGAAAAATCGATGATGGATGCTGCGGCGATGACAGCCTGGGCTAGGGCTGCCGCAGTTTTTCCGATCCAGCTTTCCAGCGGCTCGCCAAAATCGATCCATTCGTCGGGCGAGAACCAGAGGGGTCGCGGATCGATGCCCCTTTCGCGCAGCATGTTCTCAAGAACGAAGATGGATGCGATTTTGAGGAGCTGAACGGTATTACCATCCTCCCCCTGGACGGGCAGTGGGCCGATTGCGCCTGCGGTACCGGTCTTTCCGGAAAACAGCGCTGAATTCAGGACCACGCCGCCGCCTATGAAGGAGCCGATAAAGACGTAGAGAAAATCGGTATAATTCTGGCCCGCACCAAATACCAGTTCAGCACCGCAGGCGCTGGTTGCGTCATTCTGCAGAAACACCGGGTAGCTGACGTTTTCGGCGATGCCCGCCCGAATATCGACATCCCGCCACCGTTCCATCTCAATCTGCGGCGCCCCGACCTCCTGCGCCCAGTTCCAGAGTTCGAACGGGGCGGCGATACCCACACCGGCTATTTTCTGCCGTTCTGCGGGGGAAAGCTTCGATTCCAGTTCCGCCATACCCTCGATCACGAAGGGCAATATCCATTCCGGTAGCGGATAGGGGTAGGTCCTGCGGAGCTTGAGCCTGATGTGGCCGACAAAATCCATCAACACCAGATCGACGCTGCGCCGGCCGATCTTGACGCCGAAGGAGAACACGGCGTCGGGATTGAGGCGCATTGGGGTCGATGGTTGGCCGACCCTGCCGCGCAGCCTTTCGCCGCGAATGAGAAGCCCGTCCTTTTCGAGTGAGCGCATGATAACCGAAACGGTCTGCGCGGAGAGACCGCAAAGTCTGGCAATTTCGGCTTTTGACAACCCGCCATGGCGGCGAACGAGGGAGAGCACAAGCCGCTCGTTATAAGCGCGCACACCGATCTGGTTGGCGCCACCGCTCATATCCATGGTAGTGGGCGGCGCTTGCTGCGCCGTCTCGACAGATTGTCTCATAATGTCATCCTCCCGCCTTCCATATCTGCCGCGGCCGATACAGCTGGCTTTATGGCAATCTTGCTATCGCAACGTAAACGTCATTGGCGATATTCCTCCATGCCGGGCCTCAGAATGCCACACAGAATTAATAATTCAATCGGATTTATTTATTGACAGCCGTTTCCTTTGGTGGTTCCATCGGAGCTAACGATCATTGTTCTCGGAGGAGACGAGATCGTCGGGTAGCCGAATAGGTGCTCAAATATCCATTGGGAGGATCTCATGAAGACCACTGTTTCCGCTCTTCTGGGCGCGCTTGCGCTTGGCGTTTCTTTCGCTTCCGCCGCTTCCGCCGCCGACACATCTGTTTGCCTCATAACCAAGACCGACACCAATCCATTCTTCGTCAAGATGAAGGAAGGCGCGACTGCCAAGGCCAAGGAGCTTGGTGTGACGCTGAAATCCTACGCAGGCAAGATCGACGGCGATTCCGAAAGCCAGGTCGCAGCGATCGAGACCTGCATCGCCGATGGCGCCAAAGGTATTCTGATCACAGCATCGGATACCAAAGGCATCGTTCCGGCCGTGCAAAAGGCACGTGATGCGGGGCTTCTGGTCATTGCCCTCGACACGCCTCTGGAGCCTGTCGATGCCGCTGATTCCACCTTTGCCACCGACAATCTTCTGGCTGGCGAGCTGATCGGTAAGTGGGCCGCCGGCACGCTGGGCGACAAGGCCAAGGACGCAAAAATCGCCTTCCTCAACCTCACCCCTTCCCAGCCGACTGTGGATGTGCTGCGCAACCAGGGCTTCATGAAGGGCTTTGGCATTGATGTGAAGGACATCAACAAGATCGGTGACGAGAACGACCCGCGTATCGTCGGCCACGATGTCACCAATGGTAACGAGGAAGGCGGCCGTGCGGCGATGGAGAATCTGCTGCAGAAGGACCCGACCATCAATGTCGTCCACACCATCAACGAACCTGCGGCTGCCGGCGCTTATGAGGCGCTGAAGGCCGTCGGCCGTGAAAAGGACGTGCTGATCGTTTCCGTCGATGGTGGTTGCCCGGGCGTCAAGAACGTCGCGGAGGGCGTTATCGGCGCGACCTCGCAGCAATATCCGCTGCTGATGGCGGCGCTTGGCGTCGAAGCCGTCAAGAAGTTTGCGGACACGGGTGAAAAGCCGAAGCCGACAGCAGGCAAGAACTTTGTCGACACCGGCGTGACGCTGGTAACCGACAAGCCGGTCAAGGGCCTCGACTCGATCGATACGAAGGAAGGTCTCAACAAATGCTGGGGCTGATGCCTCACCGTTGAAACCCGCGGGGGCATTCGTGCCCCCGCCCTTGGGCCAGAATGAATATCAGGCACGATCCGGGGGATCGGACAAAGGAATAAACGAGCGCGTTGCGCGCCCTTCGGGGATGACAAAGGCCGCTTCAACACTTTGAAATCTACGCATCACTCTCTTTGGAGATAGACCTCGGTGTCAGGGCGGATGCGATGGAGCGATCGGGAGGAAAATCCATGAGCGATCAGCCGGTGCGGGCTCAGCCGCATAATGAATTTGAAAAAGTGCTCTCCGGAAGTTCGACGCAGGTCGCCGCTTTCGATACGCACGACAAGAGCGCGCTGGAAAAATTCCAGCACTTTCTCCATTCCAGCCCGGCAGCCGTGCCGCTTATCGTTCTGGTGCTGTCGCTGATTATTTTCGGCCTGCTCCTCGGCGGCAAGTTTTTCTCGGCCTTTTCGCTGACCCTCATCCTGCAGCAGGTCGCGATCGTCGGCATCGTCGGCGCGGCACAGTCGCTGGTCATCCTGACGGCGGGCATCGACCTTTCGGTCGGCGCGATCATGGTTCTGTCCTCGGTCGTCATGGGGCAGTTCACTTTCCGTTACGGTCTGCCAGCGGAGCTCTCCATTCTCTGTGGTCTCGCCGTTGGCGCATTTTGCGGCTTCATAAACGGCGTTCTGGTTTCGCGCATGCGCCTGCCGCCTTTTATCGTCACGCTTGGCATGTGGCAGATCGTGCTCGCGACCAACTTCCTCTATTCCGCAAATGAGACGATCCGGGCTCAGGACATTGCCCAGCAGGCACCGATCCTGCAATTTTTCGGCGCCAATCTTCGTATAGGCAATGCGGTCTTCACCTACGGCGTCATCGCCATGGTTCTGCTTGTTGCTCTGCTCTGGTATGTCCTGAACCGCACCGCCTGGGGCCGCCATCTTTATGCCGTGGGTGACGATCCGGATGCCGCAGAGCTCGCCGGTGTCAATGTCAAACGTATGCTGACCACTGTTTACACCCTGTCAGGCCTCATCTGCGCCTTTGCCGGTTGGGCTCTCATCGGCCGCATCGGGTCGGTTTCGCCGACTGCTGGCCAATTCGCCAATATCGAATCCATCACGGCGGTGGTTATCGGCGGTTTATCACTGTTCGGTGGACGCGGCTCCATCATGGGCATGATCTTCGGCGCCCTGATCGTCGGCGTCTTTTCGCTCGGCCTCAGGCTTATCGGGACAGACCCGCAATGGACCTATTTGTTGATCGGCGTCCTCATCATCTTGGCTGTCGCAATCGACCAGTGGATCAGAAAGGTAGCAGGCTGATGACAAAAGAACCCATTCTCACAGCACGCAATCTCGTTAAGCGCTATGGCCGTGTAACGGCCCTGGATCACGCCGATTTCGATCTCTATCCGGGCGAAATCCTGGCCGTGATCGGCGACAACGGCGCCGGAAAATCCTCTCTCATCAAGGCGATTTCAGGCGCGGTTACGCCCGATGAGGGGGAAATCCGGCTGGAGGGCCAGCCTGTGCAGTTCCGTTCGCCGATTGAGGCGCGCAAGGCGGGTATTGAAACCGTCTATCAAAACCTGGCCTTGTCTCCTGCACTTTCCATAGCCGACAATATGTTTCTTGGCCGGGAAATCCGTAAGCCCGGCATACAGGGCAGCCTCTTCCGCGCGCTGGATCGTCCGGCCATGGAAAAATTCGCCCGCGAAAAACTGTCGGAACTCGGCCTGATGACGATCCAGAACATCAATCAGGCGGTGGAAACCCTCTCGGGCGGTCAGCGCCAGGGCGTCGCCGTGGCACGTGCAGCCGCCTTCGGTTCCAAGGTCGTGATCCTCGACGAACCGACTGCCGCGCTTGGGGTCAAGGAAAGCCGCCGTGTCCTGGAACTTATTCTCGACGTGCGTTCCCGCGGCCTGCCGATCGTTCTGATTTCGCATAACATGCCGCATGTTTTCGAGGTTGCCGACCGCATCCATATCCATCGGCTTGGCAAGCGCCTGTGCGTCATTAATCCGAAGGACTATTCCATGTCGGATGCCGTCGCCTTCATGACCGGCGCCAAGGAAGCACCGAAGGAAACGCTTGCCGCATGACGCTGAAGCTTGAGACGATCGTCGAAGAGGTTCTTCAGCGGGCAGAAGGCCACTCCCGTTTCATCGTCGCGATTGCCGGTCCCCCTGGGGCCGGCAAATCCACGTTGGCGGATGCTCTTTGCGACGCCTTGCGCGCACGGGGCGAAACGGCCGCCATTCTGCCCATGGACGGCTTCCATATGGACAATGGCATCCTCGAAGAGCGAGGACTGCTGCCAAGGAAGGGTGCGCCGGAAACATTCGATGTGCGTGGCTTCCTCGATATCGTCTCCGCCGTTCGCAAGGGCGGGCAGGAGGTGCTTGTCCCGGTGTTTGATCGCTCCCGTGAAATCGCCATTGCGTCTGCCCGTGCGATTGCTCCGGAAACACGCTTCATCCTCGCCGAGGGCAATTATCTGCTGCTGAACGAAGCGCCCTGGACAAACCTTTCCGGAAGCTTTGATCTCACTATCTTCGTGGGTCCGTCCGTCGCGGTGCTGGAAGAGAGGCTGCGAAACAGATGGCTGGGTTATGGTCTCGATGCAGCTCAGATCCACGCCAAGCTTTTCGCAAACGATCTTCCCAACGGGAAGAGGGTGATCGAAAACGCCCGTCCCGCCGATATCCATATCGATATCTGGGAATAGATTAAGATCTTCATCTCCCGCGCGGTGTGTCCGGCCTGCCGTTAAGTCATTGTTGACCATGCGTTGAATCTTTTTGATCCACAGGGCGGGGCTTTTGTGTGTCTATTTATTGACGAGAAAATTTCCTCATATACTATATGTGGTGTTCGAGGTTCTTCCGATTCGCAAGGATTGGGAGCTAAGACGGGAATTCGGTGCGTGACGCCATCGTGGTGAAGCAAGGCCGAAACTGCCCCCGCAACTGTAAGCGGCGAGCATCGTTCCGATTTGAGTCACTGGAGCTGAGCGCTCCGGGAAGGCCGGAATAGATGTTGTGACCCGCAAGTCAGGAGACCTGCCTTGAGCGCAAACGTCCACGGGCGGGGTGTCCGGAGGAAGGTGTAGACGCAGATGATTTGCGTGCGCCCTTTTCTGCCCCCTCCAGAACAAGCTTCGGGGTGAAGTCATGCCAGTGCATATTTTTGAGTTGCTACGCTCGTCTGCGTAGGGAGTGATTTTTCTGCGGCTTTCAGCAGTTCCAGGAGAACCCAGTCGGATTTCCCAAGGAAACTCCGAGAGAGCACGCCCCACCTGAATGACAAAACCACCGCCGCCCGATTGCGATTGCAATCGGCAACGCTTTGCCGCGTCCAAAATGGCTTCGAAAGGGAAATTATGACCATCACCGTTTACAGCAAACCCGCCTGCGTCCAGTGCACCGCCACCTATCGCGCACTCGACCGCATAGGCGTTCCCTATGAGATCGTCGATATTTCCGAAGATGCTGACGCTCTCGATCATGTCCGTGGTCTCGGTTACATGCAGGTTCCGGTGGTGGTTGCCGGTGAACGCCATTGGGCGGGGTTCCGGCCGGACATGATCGGCTCGATCGGCTGAGGCGGCAGGCGATGGGTCTGATCGTCTATTATTCCAGTCGTTCCGAAAACACCCATCGTTTCCTTCTGAAACTGGGGCGGCGGTTGCTTCGCCTGCCGCTCGGCGCTGAGGATGACGTGCCTCAGGTGTCGGAACCCTATGTGCTCGTCACGCCCACCTATGGCGGCGGCGGCACCAAGGGTGCCGTGCCGAAGCCGGTCATCCGGTTTTTAAACGAGCCCTCCAACCGCAATCTCATTCGCGGCGTCATCGCGGCGGGAAACACCAATTTTGGCGCAGCTTTCGCATCCGCCGGAGATATCGTCTCGCGCAAATGCGCAGTGCCGTTTCTCTATCGCTTCGAGCTTCTCGGCACTGAGGAGGATGTCGCCAACGTCAAACATGGATTGGAACGATTTTGGACACGCTGACCGCTAGCGCGCTGCGCAAGGACACCAAACAGCCAACAGCCGCAAGCCAGACGCCGCTCGATGCAGGCCTGGACTACCACGCGCTGAACGCGATGTTGAACCTTTATGACGAGAACGGAAAAATCCAGCTCGACAAGGATCGTCTTGCTGCCCGTCAATATTTCCTCCAGCACGTCAACCAGAACACGGTGTTTTTCCATAACCTCAGGGAAAAGCTCGATTATCTGGTAGCGGAGGGCTACTACGAACAGGAGGTGCTGGACCAGTATTCCTTCAATTTCGTTCGTGACCTCTATGACGAGGCCTATGCCCGGAAGTTTCGCTTTCCGACCTTCCTCGGTGCGTTCAAATATTACACCTCCTACACGCTGAAGACTTTCGACGGAAAACGTTATCTGGAGCGTTACGAGGATCGCGTCTGCATGGTGGCGCTTTCCCTTGCGCGCGGTGATGAGCAGCTGGCACGCAATCTGGTCGACGAGATCATTTCCGGCCGCTTCCAGCCGGCGACCCCGACGTTCCTGAACGCGGGCAAGAAGAGCCGCGGCGAGCTGGTCTCCTGTTTCCTGCTGCGCGTGGAAGACAATATGGAAAGCATCGGCCGCTCCATCAATTCGGCGCTGCAGCTCTCCAAGCGTGGTGGCGGCGTTGCCCTTTCACTGACCAATATTCGCGAGGCTGGCGCGCCGATCAAACAGATCGAAAACCAGTCCTCCGGTGTCATACCCGTGATGAAGCTACTGGAAGATTCGTTTTCCTATGCCAACCAGCTCGGCGCCCGCCAGGGCGCGGGTGCTGTCTATCTGCATGCCCACCACCCCGACATCATGCGTTTCCTCGATACCAAGCGTGAAAACGCCGACGAAAAAATCCGCATCAAGACCCTGTCGCTCGGCGTTGTCATCCCCGACATCACCTTCGAGCTCGCCCGCAACAACGAGGATATGTATCTGTTCTCCCCCTATGATGTGGAGCGGGTCTACGGCGTGCCCTTCACCGAAATCTCGGTGACGGAAAAATACCACGAGATGGTCGCCGACAGCCGCATCCGCAAGAAGAAGATCAAGGCGCGCGAATTCTTCCAGGTGATCGCCGAAATCCAGTTCGAGAGCGGTTATCCCTACATCATGTTTGAGGATACGGTGAACCGCGCCAATCCGATTGCCGGTCGCATCAGCATGAGCAATCTCTGCTCGGAAATCCTGCAGGTCAGCGAAGCGAGCGCGTTCAACGCCGATCTCTCCTATAGTCACATGGGCAAGGATATTTCCTGCAATCTCGGTTCATTGAATATCGCCGCGGCAATGGATTCGGCCGATTTCGGGAAGACCATTGAAACCTCCATCAGGGCACTGACGGCGGTGTCGGACATGAGCCATATCTCCTCCGTTCCGTCTGTTGAAAAGGGAAATGACGAAAGCCATGCCATCGGGCTCGGTCAGATGAACCTGCACGGTTATCTGGCGCGCGAGCGCATCTTTTATGGCTCGGAGGAAGGCATAGATTTCACCAATATCTATTTCTACACCGTGACGTATCACGCTATCCGCGCCAGCAACCGGCTGGCGGTGGAAAGAGGCCAGAGCTTCAAGGGCTTTGAAAACTCCCAATATGCCTCGGGCGAATATTTCGACAAATATACCGACCGGGAATGGTTGCCCGCGACGGAAAAGGTCCGCGACTTGTTCGAAAAGGCCGGTATCGCCATTCCGACGCAGGAAGACTGGAAGGTCTTGAAGCAGGAGGTCATGGCATCAGGCCTCTATAACCAGAACCTTCAGGCCGTGCCGCCGACAGGCTCGATCTCCTATATCAACCACTCCACATCCTCCATTCATCCGATCGTCTCGAAGATCGAAATCCGTAAAGAGGGCAAGATCGGCCGAGTTTATTACCCGGCTTCTTATCTCTCGAACGACAATCTCGAGTATTACCAGGATGCCTATGAGATTGGCCCTGAAAAGATCATTGATACCTACGCGGCGGCTACCCAGCATGTCGATCAGGGCCTGTCTCTGACGCTGTTCTTCCGTGATACGGCCACGACCCGCGACATCAACCGGGCACAGATTTATGCCTGGAAGAATGGCATCAAGACCATCTACTACATCCGTTTGCGCCAGATGGCGCTGGAAGGCACGCAGGTTCAGGGCTGCGTTTCCTGCACGCTCTGATTTGAGGGAAAAGTCCATGAACATCGCCGTAAAACCCGTGTCCCGCATCCGCGCGGTCAACTGGAACCGCATCGAGGACGACAAGGACCTGGAAGTCTGGAACCGCCTGACCTCGAATTTCTGGCTTCCGGAAAAAGTGCCGCTTTCCAACGACATCCCCTCCTGGGGAACACTGAGGCCCGAGGAGCAGAAACTGACGATCCGTGTCTTCACCGGCCTGACATTGCTGGACACAATCCAGAACGGCGTCGGCGCGGTGCGCCTGATGGCAGATTCGGCAACACCGCATGAGGAGGCGGTTCTCTCAAACATTTCATTCATGGAAGCGGTGCACGCCCGTTCCTATTCATCGATCTTCTCGACGCTCTGCCTCACGCCTGACGTCGATGATGCCTATCGCTGGTCGGAGGAAAACGAGTTCCTGCAGCGCAAATCCGCACTCATCATGCGGGAGTATGACAGCGGCGATCCGCTGAAGAAAAAGATCGCCAGCGTCTTTCTGGAAAGCTTCCTGTTCTATTCCGGCTTCTACCTGCCGATGTTCTGGTCAAGCCGCGCCAAGCTTACCAACACGGCGGACCTGATCCGCCTCATCATCCGCGACGAGGCCGTGCACGGCTATTATATCGGCTACAAGTTCCAAAGGGCGGTAGACCGCCTTAATGAAAACGAAAGGCAGGAGATCAAGGATTTCGCCTTCGACCTGCTTCTTGAGCTTTACGATAACGAGGCAAAATATACCGAGGACCTCTATGACGGCGTCGGCCTGACCGAGGACGTCAAGCAGTTCCTGCACTACAACGCCAATAAGGCCCTGATGAATCTGGGTTACGAGGCACTGTTTCCCGCCGAGGCTTGCCGGGTCAATCCGGCGATCCTTTCAGCGCTCTCGCCCAACGCGGATGAGAACCACGACTTCTTCTCCGGCTCCGGCTCGTCCTACGTCATCGGCAAGGCGGTCGCGACCGAGGACGAAGACTGGGACTTCTGAAACCTTTGGGTAACCCGCAGTATTTTTACTGCGGGTTCACCACCTGGCTGGCAAGCCGGAAGGGGCTCGATACGGTCGCGCCGATAGCATCGAACACGAAAGCGCCCGCACGGCCGATGCCGTTTTGTCCATTGCCGTTGCGGCTTGCCTCCAGCTGCGGCACGAGTGACGCCAAAGCAGCATAGCGGTCGTGGTTGAGCGGGTCCGACGCCTTCAGCTTGGAAATATCCACGAACTGAACGCCCTCCTTGAGGGCGGCGTCCTGCACCTTCGGATCCGTGACGTCAAGTGCGCCGATCCGCGTGACGTCTGCGCCCAGTATGGAGGAGGCTTTCAGGGCGCGGTCGTCCTTGGAAACCAGAACGGTGAGCGGCGGGTTGAGCCGGCCAACCACCTCGATCTGTTTGCGGAAGACATCGGCATCGATGTCGGGCGCGGCAAGAACCACCTGCAGCTTGGCAATAACGTCGCTTCGCCCCTCGAAACGCAATTGGCGTAGCGCTTCCATGACCAGCCAGCCGCCCATGCTATGGCCGAAAACGACAATGTTCTTGCGTGGAGAACGGCGTGTGAGGTCTGTCAGCAGATTGGCGAGTGCGTCACGGGAGTAGGTCGCCGATTCCTTGTCGGCAACGTAGCCGGCGACATTCGCCTGCGAGGGCCAGGAAAATACCAGCGGCACACCATCCAGATTGGCATCGGCTGCCATCTGCGCTGCCCGGAAAAGCGCTTCCTGATAGCTGTAATTATAGCCATGCACGAAAAGCGCAATCTGCTTGCCGGAGCGGGTGATATCTCCGAGGTCATCGTTGAAACGAGCCTTGCTCAACATCTGCGCCTGCGTGACGACAAAATCCTTCTTCGCGTCGGGTTTGCCGGTCGACCACTCAATTTTTCCGCTCTTGTGGGTGGGTGGTATCGAAATGTCGAAGCGGGCATAATTCGGTTCGGCCGCTCTGAGCGCACTGAAGCCCTTTTTGGCCTCCTCGCTTCTTTCGCGCGTGCTTGCCACATAGGCGGTCACGATTTTGGCATCCTTCGCCCTGGTGTCGACCGCTTGCAGCACGTCCGCTCCCGGCCGTCCGGCGCAGGAGGAAAGAAGACCGAGCATGATGAAAAGAGGCAGAAGGAGACGCATGGAAGAGTTACCGGTGATAACGAACCGGCTATAAATAGCCGCCCGCTAAAAAAGTTGCCACTACTGAATAATTCGCATGGTTTCGGCGCTAGGCAATAAACATGGGCAAGAGCCGCCTTGCCATCGGGGCAGCTTCGTTTTAGGCCGTAACCATGACGAACAAGGTCTCGCTTTCCCGACTGAAACTCACGGACTTCCGCAACTACGCGGCGGCATCGCTTTCCCTGGATGAACGCCATGTGGTGCTGACCGGCGACAATGGGTCCGGCAAGACCAACCTTCTGGAGGCGGTGTCGTTTCTGTCGCCCGGACGCGGACTTCGCCGCGCGGTCCTGTCCGACGTCACACGCGTGGGTGCGGAAGCCACCGGCTTTTCTATTTTCGCAGATGTCGATGGCATGGATGGCGAGGTCGCGATCGGCACGGGGATTGAAGGCGATGGCGAGGTGGTGTCGCGCCGGCTGCGGCTGAACGGCACGGCAGTCAAATCCGTCGATGAATTGACCGACCATCTGCGTGTCCTGTGGCTCACCCCCGCCATGGACGGCCTTTTTACAGGCTCATCGTCTGACCGCCGGCGTTTCCTTGACCGGCTTGTGCTATCGCTTGATCCCGCCCATGGTCGACGCGCCAGCGATTTTGACAAAGCGATGCGTGGGCGTAACAGACTGCTTTCCGAGGGCCGTTTTGATCCGGTCTGGCTGGATGGTATCGAAAAGCAGATGGCTGAACTCGGCATCTCCATGGCGGTTGCCCGTTATGAGATGCTCGGCCTGCTCCGGAGTTTGATCGAAGGGCGGACGGGCGATGCGGCCTTCCCCTCAGCGATGCTGTCGCTTTCCGGCTTTATGGATGATGGCCTGAACCGTCCCGCCGTCGATCTGGAAGACGAATATGGCTTGATGCTGCGTGAAGGTCGCTACCGGGACGCCGCCGCCGGGCGCACGCTTGATGGGCCGCACCGTGTCGATCTCTTCGTGCGGCATGCGGAAAAGGACATGGAAGCCGAACGCTGTTCGACCGGGGAGCAGAAGGCGCTGCTGGTGGGTCTGGTGCTCGCGCATGCGCAGCTGACCGCCAACATGACGGGTTATGCACCGGTTCTGCTGCTGGACGAGATTGCCGCTCATCTGGACGAGGGCAGGCGGGCGGCCCTGTTCGATCTCATCCACGCGCTGGGGGGACAGAGTTTCATGACTGGAACGGATGCGGCCATGTTCTCCGCCCTTGGCGAGCGGGCACAATTCTTCAATGTATCCCACGGGAGCATCACCGCATGAAGGCAAAGAGAGGGAGTGCGACATGGACCCGCTGAGCCCGGAAGAAATAGAACGCTATAAACGCCATATCCTGCTGCCGGAAATCGGCGGTGCAGGCCAGCAACGGCTGAAGGCCGCGCGCGTGCTGGTCATCGGGGCGGGTGGTCTTGGCGCGCCGGTGCTTCATTATCTCGCCGCCGCCGGGGTCGGCACACTCGGCATGATCGACGATGATGTCGTGTCTCTCTCCAACCTTCAGCGCCAGGTGATCCACGATAGCGGGACGATTGGCGAGCAGAAGACGGAAAGTGCCCGAAAGGCCATCGCTCGCCTTAACCCTCATGTGCGTACAATCGTGTATGAAGGCCGCTTTTCGCAGGTCTGGGCGCATGATCATTTGCAATCCTTCGATCTCCTGATTGACGGATCGGACAATTTCGACACGCGATATTCCGCAGCGGACACGGCGGAAACGGCAAAAAGGCCGCTGGTGACGGGCGCCGTTGGCCGGTTTGATGGCTCTGTGACGGTGCTGAAGCCCTATGAGACAAATGCCGAAGGCACGTTGCTACCCGGCTATCGTGACCTGTTTCCCGAGCCGCCGCCGCAGGGCCTCATCCCGAATTGTGCGGAAACAGGGATTGTCGGCGCGCTGACCGGCGTTATCGGCACGCTGATGGCCATGGAGGCGATCAAGCTGATCACCGGTGCCGGCGAACCGCTGATTGGCCGTCTGCTCCTCTATGACGCCCTATCGGCGCGTTTCGAAACAGTGCGATACAAGCGGCGTCAAGGGACAAAGAAAACATGATGGAAATCAAAAGAATTGGGGACGACTTCGACCGCTGGCATGAATTGCTGGCGCTTATCATGACGTCCTTCGCTTACATGGATGGCGTCATCGACCCACCATCTTCAGCCCATCGCCTGACGCCTGAAAATCTCGCCGAAAAGGCAAGGGCGGAGATTGCTTTCGTGGTTTTGGACGGGAATGAACTGCTGGGCTGCCTTTTCTGCAGGCCGGAGCCGCCATCCTGTCTTTACGTCGGCAAATTGTGCGTTTCCCCGAAAGCGCAGGGAAAGGGCATCGGTAAAATGTTGCTGGCGCAAGCCGAGGCCTTGGCCCGTGAACTGGCGCTGCCGGCGCTACGGCTGGAAACTCGGATTGAGCTTGTCGCCAATCATGCAAAGTTCGGGGCTTGGGGTTTCGTCAAGACGGCAGAAAATGCCCATGCGGGATATGATCGCACGACCTCGATCGAGATGACCAAGATCCTCGGCTGAAGCGACTTCCCTCCGGCGCGATTGACAAGAACCGGGAGGTCCGATCTTCGGGCCTCTGTCTCAGAACTCAGTTTCGCCCGGGCAGCACCCGGTTCGGCGGGCGGTGACCATCGAACAGCGTGCGGATATTGATGATGACCTTGTCACCCATCTCGATGCGGCCTTCGATTGTCGCTGAACCCATATGTGGAAGCAGCACCACCTTGCCTTCCTTGGCAAGCTTGATGAGCTTGGGGTTCACCGCAGGCTCGTTCTCGTAGACATCCAGTCCAGCGCCGGCGATCTTGCCCTCGCGCAGGCACTGGATCATCGCTGCCTCATCGATGATGTCGCCGCGCGCGGTATTGACGATGTAGCTCGTCGGCTGCATCAGCGCGAGTCGCCGGGCGGAAATCAGGTGATAGGTCGCGGGCGTCGAAGGGCAGTTGACCGAAACGATGTCCACCCGCGCCAGCATCTGGTCGAGACTGTCCCAATAGGTCGCTTCGAGCTCCGCCTCCGTCGCCGGATTGACGCGTTTGCGGTTGTGATAGTGAATGGAAAGCCCGAAAGCCTTGGCGCGCCGCGCCACCGCGGTGCCGATGCGGCCCATCCCGACAATACCGATACGCTTGCCGGAAATGCGCCGTCCCAGCATCCAGGTTGGTGACCAGCCGAGCCACTCATCCGCGCCATTGGCAAGCACGCGTGTGCCCTCGATCATGCGGCGCGGTACGGCCAGCACCAGCGCCATGGTGATATCGGCGCTGTCCTCGGTCAGTACGTTGGGCGTGTTCGTCACGGTGATGCCCTTGCGGGCCGCGGCGTCCACATCCACATGGTCGATGCCGTTGGAGAAACTCGCGATCAGCTTCAGCTGCGGTCCAGCCTGCTCGATCATCGGGGCGGTAATGCGATCGGTGACCGTTGGCACCAGCACGTCCACCCGCTGCATGGCGGCGACCAGTTCTTCCTCGCTGCGCGGAGTGTCATCGATATTGAGTTCTGCGTCGAAAAGTTCGCGCATTCGGGTTTCGACGACATCAGGCAATTTGCGGGTGATATAGACTGTCGGTCTCTTCTTGGGGGTCATCGTTTGCCGCTGCCTTGTTCAGAAGTCATTAACCAGAAAGAGCGATAATTTCTTTCAATCAGGGCGTTTCTACCAGACCCACCGGCGAAGACAAACAAAACTCGCTGAAGCTTGAGGCATGTGGAAACGAGCCTCCTTAAATATCATCCGGTTTGCAGAAGGCGGGAAACGGAAATGGGCATGCGCAGTGTGGTTTCTATTGTTTGCATTGCATTGTCTTTGGGCCTCCTCGGTGCGGCAACCGACGCCATGGCGCAGGGCGCCGCGAAAGGCGCCAGCGGCCTGCCGCTGCCGCGTTTCGTCAGCCTGAAATCCAAACGCGTGAACATGCGCATCGGTCCGAGCACGGATTACGCCGTGTCATGGATGTATCTGAAATCCGGGATGCCGGTCGAGATCATCCAGGAATATGAAAACTGGCGGCGCATCCGTGATGCCGATGGGACGGAAGGCTGGGTCAACCAGGCCCTCCTCTCCGGTGAGCGCACGGCCGTCGCTGCCCCATGGATGCGCGGCAAGGGCAAGGAAGTCTATGTCAACATGCGTCGCGAGGCGCAGTCCGGCGCAGCCGTCGTCGCACGGCTTGAGCCGGGCGTGGTCTTCAGGATCGGCGAATGCAATGGGGACTGGTGTCGCGCCGAGGCCGGTCAGGCCTCGGGCTGGGTTTCGCAGGGCGAAATCTGGGGTGCTTACCCGGGTGAAGCCTTTAAATAAGGCCGTGCTTCTCGCCAAGCGCCTTCAGCGATGACATGGGACGAGGCCCGACCTGCTGAATGACAGCGGCAGCCGCAAGGCAGCCAAGCTTGCCGCAATCTTCGAGCGACCGGTCCTGCGTATAACCGAACAGGAAGCCGGCGGCGAAAAGATCGCCCGCACCCGTCGTGTCGACCACGTCATGCACCGGATAGGCATCCACCTTTACGCGTTCCGTGCCGCGCAGGATAACCGCGCCTTCTTCGCTCATCGTCACCGCCGCGATCTTGCAGTCGGCGGCGATCCTGGTCAGCGCAAGCTCGAAGTCGTCGGTTTCATAAAGGGAAAGCGCTTCCTGCTTGTTGGCGAAAACGATATCCACTGTGCCGGAGCGCATCAGATCGAGAAACTCCTCACGGTAACGGCCGACGCAGAAACTGTCGGAAAGCGTCATGGAAACTTCGCGGCCGTTTTCATGAGCAATGCGGGCGCATTCGCGGATCGCATCCTTGGCGCGCGGCGGATCCCACAGATAACCCTCGAAATAGGTGACCTTGGTCTGCGCCACCACGTCATCTTCCACATCCTCAGGGCCCAGATCGACGCAGGCGCCGAGATAGGTGTTCATCGAACGCTCGCCATCTTCGGTCACGAAGATCATCGAACGGGCCGTTGGCGGAAAGGTGCCTTGCGGCTTGGTTTCGAAATAAACGCCCTGAGCGCGGATGTCGTGCTGGAAGATTTCGCCGAGCTGGTCTTCCGCCACCTTGCCGAAATAGGCAGCCTTGCCGCCGAAATTCGCCACACCCGCCGCCGTATTGCCAGCGCTGCCGCCGGAGGCTTCGAGAGCCGGCCCCATCAGCGAATAAAGCAGCTCTGCCCGTTCTGCGTCTATGAGGTTCATCGCCCCTTTGGTAATGGCATTGTCGTTGAGAAAGCGGTCATCGCAGCGGGAAATGATGTCGACGATGGCATTGCCGACAGTCAGTACGTCAAATTTCGTCATTGGCCCTATCCGGTTCGCACGGGGTGTGCGTCTTTTTTCAAAGGTCTTAAACATTTCTGGCTGCAAGAAAAGCCTAAAGCGGAAATATGCGGTTCTGCGCGAAAGAAGAAAACGCGTCATTTGCCTGTAATATGGTTAAGCTATCTCTGCGACCAGAGCAGAGGTGTGTGAATGCGTACCGAAGTGGAAGACATGAGGTCTTCTGGCTCAACCGTTATCTCCGCCACGGATGTACTGGCGGCATATAACGGACATAAAAGGCGGGGGAGACCCCGCTTTTTCTTTTAGGCAGACGTCACCATCGCATGGGCCGGACGCCCGCCCGGTAGATGTGGTGCGAAGGCTGCCCAGCCTTCCATGCCGCGATTAAAACCGGAACATGAAGCGTTTTCGCGATTCCATTCCGGCCGAAAAGGCTCTAAAGCGGAGTATCCTCCCGCAAAAGCCGCGAAAGCTTTCCCTCCATGTCTGCCGTTGCCGCGAATGTCGCCCCGATTTTCATTCTCATCCTGATCGGCTGGTTGACCGTGAGAGCTGGCCTCTTCCGGGCAGACGCAGGAGAGATCTTGAGCGACTTCGTCTTCAAGATCGCCGTGCCGACCTTGATTTTCCGCACCCTTGCGGAAGCGAATTTCCACGGTGCCTCGCCGTTCCGGCTCTGGCTCACTTATTTTGCTGGCGTGGCCGTCACCTGGACAGTCGGGCATATCGTCACCCGCCATGTGTTCAAGCAGGATGTCCGCATCGCCGTCATTGCCGGCATCTCCTCGGCCTTTGCGAATAATATCTTCATTGGCCTGCCTCTTGTCGGTCGCTCCGTGGGCGACGAAGGGCTGGTTGCCCTTTCCATCCTGCTCGCCATCCACCTGCCGGTCATGATGATCGCCGGCACGATCCTGATGGAAAATGCAACGCACAAGGCAATCGGTGGAGAAAAGCGCAGCACGGCCGCGGTCTTCAAGCAGGTCGGCAGAAATCTCGTCACCAATCCTCTTGTGATTGGCCTCGTCATAGGGCTTTCGACCAACGTTTCCGGTCTGGCGCTGACGCCTGTCCTGAAAACAGTGGTGGATCAGATCGCCTCCATGGCAGGACCCGCAGCCCTGATCTCGCTGGGCATGGCGCTGACGAAATACACCATCCGCGGCAATATGGGCATTGCCGTCACCATGACTTTTTTTAAACTGCTGCTCCTGCCAGCCTGTGTCTGGGCCATGGGCCACGTACTTGGGCTAAGCCGTGAATGGACGGCGGCGCTTGTCCTCACCTCGTCGGTGCCAACGGGCGTGAATGCCTGGCTCATCGCCAACCGTTTCGGCATCGGCCACAGCGTTGCGGCCTCAACCATCAGCATATCCACGGCGACCGGTGTCCTTTCCGTGTCGCTATGGGCCTGGCTATTGAGCTGATTTTCTTACTTCTGCGCGCTCAGAATCTTGAAGCGGGCATTTCGGCATACTTCCGTGCTGGTGCGGAATTCTGCTGCCAGCACCGGCTCATAGGGCAGCCCGCGATTGGCGACCATCAGCAACTTGCCACCGCTGCGCAGCGCCCCGGCCGCAGCCTTGATGAAGGCCTGACCCAGCGCCGGCTCTGCCGCCTGTCCACTTGAATGGAAAGGCGGGTTCATGATGATGAGGTCGTATTTCTCCTTCGGCGGCTCGTTTGCCAGATCCTGCCAGAAGAAACGCGCCGTCAGGCGAGGGTTGTTTTCGAGAAGATTGGTCTTGGCGAATTCGAGCGCATTCCAATCCGCTTCGAACAGATCGATACGGGCCGTGCGCGGCGATTTTTCCGCCAGCATGATGGAGAGATAACCCCAGCCGGCGCCGAAATCGGCAGCATTGCCGTCGAAATCGGTCGGCAGGCGCGATGCGAGCAGTTCCGAACCATCATCCACGCGGTCATGCGAGAACATGCCGGGAAGGGCGGTGAAGCGGCCTTCCACCGTCACGGGCTTCTGAGCAAGTTTCGACACGACGGCAGAGATATCGTCCGGCCGTTTGAACCACAGGGCGACGCCGTGATATTTCGGCGTCGAGTCCACCTCGATGCCGAGCTTTGTCAGCGTCTTACGCAGCGTCAGAATACCGTCTTCCTTCGATCCGGCTGCGACGATCAGGCCGCCGGCCTTCACCCGGGAAAGCGCTTCAGCGACACGGTTTTCATTTTCGCCGCGGTGTTTGCCGCAAAGCAGCAGCGCCGCATCGTAATCTTCGCCCGAAATATCCGGAGTGACCTTTGCACCCTGAGCCTCAAGAGCGCGATAGAGCGGCCGAAGATGCTGAACCGCGACGATTTCCGCGTCGAAACCGTCGAGCCGCGGACCCGCCTCCGCTCCCAGAAAAAGAACGCGTTCGCCGTCTTTCGGCATGGCAAGCATGTCAGAGGCAAAGGGATGGAAAAGGGTTTTTACGGCGTCACGGCTCATGGGAGCATCCTCACGGTAGAATAGAAAAAAGGCGCGGGCAAAACCCGCGCCTCGACAGGATCTGGTGGCGCGGCCTTATTCGGCAGCGGCTTCACCGTCTTCCTTCTTCTTGTCGGCAACGATTTCCTTGCCGCTTTCCTGGTCGACAACCTTCATGGACAGGCGAACCTTGCCACGCTCGTCAAAGCCCATCAGCTTGACCCAGACCTTGTCGCCTTCCTTGACGACGTCGGAGGTCTTGGCAACACGCTCGGAAGCGAGCTGCGAGATGTGGACGAGGCCGTCACGGGCGCCGAAGAAGTTGACGAAAGCGCCGAAGTCGGCGGTCTTGACAACCGTGCCTTCATAGATGGCGCCGACTTCCGGTTCCGCAACGATGGAGTGGATCCACTTGCGGGCCGCTTCGATTTCCTTGCCGGAAGAAGAAGCGATCTTGACGGTGCCGTCGTCTTCGATGTTGATCTTCGCGCCGGTCTTTTCGACGATTTCGCGAATGACCTTGCCGCCGGAGCCGATGACTTCACGGATCTTGTCGACCGGGATGTTCATCACTTCGATGCGCGGCGCAAATTCGCCGAGCTGACCGCGGCTCTCGGTGATGGCGTTGGCCATTTCGCCGAGAATGTGCTTGCGGCCACCCTGTGCCTGCTCCAGAGCGATCTTCATGATCTCTTCGGTGATACCGGCGATCTTGATGTCCATCTGCAGCGAGGTGATGCCGTCAGCCGTACCTGCGACCTTGAAGTCCATGTCGCCGAGGTGGTCTTCGTCACCGAGGATGTCGGAAAGAACCGCGAAACGGTCGCCTTCGAGGATGAGGCCCATGGCGATACCGGCAACCGGCTTGGCAAGCGGAACGCCTGCGTCCATCAGCGCCAGCGAGGTGCCGCAAACCGTTGCCATCGACGAGGAGCCGTTGGATTCGGTGATTTCGGAAACGACGCGCAGCGTGTAGGGGAACTGTTCGGCAGTCGGCAGCATCGGACGGATAGCGCGCCATGCGAGCTTGCCGTGGCCGATTTCACGACGGCCCGGAGAGCCCATGCGGCCTGTTTCACCGACCGAGTAGGGCGGGAAGTTGTAATGCAGCAGGAAGCGTTCCTTGTACATGCCGGTGAGGCTGTCGACATACTGCTCGTCTTCGCCGGTGCCGAGGGTCGCAACAACGATCGCCTGGGTTTCACCGCGGGTGAAGAGCGCCGAACCGTGCGTGCGCGGCAGAATGCCGACTTCGGAAACGATCGGGCGAACGGTCGACAGGTCGCGGCCGTCGATGCGGCTCTTGGTGTCGAGAACGTTCCAGCGAACAATCTTGGCCTGAAGGTGCTTGAAGACAGCGCCGATTTCTTCCGGCGTGTACTTGGCTTCGCCTTCTTCCGGCAGGAAGTGCGCCTTTACCTTAGCCTTGACGGCGTCGACGGCGGCGTAACGGGCGGCCTTTTCGGTGATCTTGTAAGCGTCGCGCAGTTCAGCTTCGGCGAGTGCCAGCATCTCGTTTTCGAGAGCGGAAAAATCTTCCGGTTCGAATTCGCGCGGTTCCTTGGCGGCAACTTCGGCGAGCTTGATGATCGCATCGATAACGGGCTGGAAACCGCGGTGACCGAACATGACCGCGCCGAGCATGACGTCTTCGTTGAGTTCCTTGGCTTCCGATTCCACCATCAGGACGGCGTCCTGCGTGCCGGCAACAACCAGGTCCAGAACCGACTCATCCATCTCGTCGAGATGCGGGTTCAGAACATATTCGCCGTTGATGTAGCCAACGCGCGCGCCGCCGACCGGGCCCATGAAGGGAACGCCGGAAAGCGTGAGCGCCGCGGATGTGGCGATCGTGGAGAGGATGTCAGGATTGTTTTCCAGGTCGTGTTGGATAACGGTGACGACAACCTGGGTGTCGTTCTTGTAACCTTCAGGGAAGAGCGGACGGATCGGGCGGTCGATCAGGCGCGAGACCAGCGTTTCGTTTTCGCTCGGACGGCCTTCACGCTTGAAGTAACCACCGGGGATCTTGCCGGCTGCGTAGGTCTTTTCCTGATAGTTGACCGTCAGCGGGAAGAAATCCTGACCCGGCTTCGGAGACTTAGCGGAAACCACAGTCGCGAGAACCATGGTCTCGCCGTAGGTTGCGATGACGGCGCCATCAGCCTGACGGGCAACCTTGCCGGTCTCGAGCTTCAGCGGGCGGCCTGCCCATTCGATTTCCACGGAGTGTTGATTGAACATATCTTGTCCTTGGTTGTGGCTGCCCGCTCGGTCATCGTGACCGGCCGTGGCAGCGCTGTGACTCAATCACGGGCAAGACAGCGGGAGGCTTGGGCAGGCAAGCATCCGGCAATCCTGCCCCATGACAGGTCTGCGGTTGAAAAAGGCGGCACCGGCCCATCCGGTTCACCCTTATCGCCCCGGGGGCCACATCTGCGGCAAACGCCCGGAAAATCATGCGGCCTGAAGGGCCGGAATTAAAAACCGGCGGGCATCATTGAGAAGCCCGCCGGAAACCTTATTAGCGGCGAATGCCGAGAGCACCGATCAGCTTGGTGTAACGGGCTTCGTCCTTCTTCTTCAGATAGTCGAGAAGCGAACGACGGCTCGAAACCAGGGTCAGAAGGCCACGACGCGAGTGGTTGTCCTTCTTGTGATCCTTGAAGTGACCGGTCAGGTTGTTGATCCGCTCGGTAAGGATTGCGACCTGAACTTCCGGCGAACCGGTGTCGCCTTCCTTCGTTGCATATTCCTTGATGAGGGCGGCTTTACGCTCTGCAGTAATCGACATCGGACGATCCTTTCAGTTTTAAGGAAAACGGGACGCCTAGAGCCGGGATGTCGTCCAGCTCTGGCCATGAAAAGCAAAGGCAAAGCCCAAGCTGGCGCTGCCTATAAACTATTCCGGGTGCAATGGAAAGAGGCGATTGACAGCGCTCCGCCACGCGTCAGCAAACGCGTGACGCTCCGACTCAGCCGAAAACCCTCTTCGGGCGAAACTCGCCTTCGCCGATTTCGCCAATGGCGACCAGCTTGCCATGCGCGGTAGCGTAGGCTTCCGGATGGCTGGCCGGCGCGTCGCGCCCGCGCAGCAGGATGGGGTTGCCCATCTTCAGCCGGTGCGCCTGGTCGTCGTTGATGATGAGGCGGGGAAGAGCGGAAAGCGCTTCGGCCGTGTCGATCAGATAGGCGTCCAGCGCTTCCAGCCGCTCGTCGCGGTCTTCAACGGCTTCCAGCGCGGTGAGCGTTTCGAGCGGCACCATCATGTCTTCGCCGAATGGAGCGACCATGGTGCGGCGCAGTTCCGAGATATGGCCGAAACAGCCGAGATCGCGGCCCATGTCACGCGCAAGCGCCCGCACATAAGTGCCTTTGCCACATTCCACTTCGAAATGGGCCGTATCGGCATCCGGGCAGGCCAGCAACGTCAAGCGATGGATTTCCACCTCGCGTGCGGGAATTTCCACGGTCTCGCCGTCACGTGCCAGATCATAAGCGCGTTCACCGGCGATCTTGATAGCGGAGAATTGCGGCGGGGTCTGCATGATCACCCCGGTATAATTGGGCAGAAGATCGCGGATCGCCTGCTCGTCCGGGCGCTGGTCGGAAGATTCGACCACTTCGCCTTCCAGATCGTCGGTCGTGCGCTGCTCGCCCCAGGTCACTGTGAATTCGTAGATTTTCCGGCCGTCCATGACGTAAGGCACGGTCTTGGTGGCGTCACCAAGCGCGATCGGCAACATGCCGGAGGCTAGCGGATCAAGCGTGCCCGCATGGCCTGCCTTCTGGGCATTGAACAGCCACTTGATCTTGGAGACGGCCTCGGTAGAGCCGAAATCGAGCGGCTTGTCGAGGATCAGCCAACCGGAAATCGGACGGCCCTTGGGTTTGCGGTTCTGCTGTTTGCGTGGTTTGGACATGCTTCAGTTCTGTTCGTCGTCTTTTTCGTTTGAAGGTCCAAGATCGCGCTGCACTTCGGGCGAGCGTAGAAGCGCGTCGATCTTCTGATAATTGTCGAAACTCGTATCGTCGCGGAAACGCAGTTCCGGCATGTATTTCATCTGCCGGAGCTGCGGGCCGAGGCGGCCGCGCATGAACTTGGCATGGCGGTTGAGTGCCGTGATGATATCGGTGTGGTCGGCAACGCCGAGCGGCGTCACGTAAGCTGTCGCGATCTTGAGATCGGGAGACATGCGCACTTCCGAAATGGAAATGACGGTGCTTTCGATCAGATCGTCGCGGACTTCCCCGCGCTGGAGAATCTGGGTCAGGGCGGCGCGCACCTGTTCGCCGACGCGCAGCATGCGTTGGGAAGGGGCCGATGATGTAGCTTTTGCCATGGGTTATGCCTCAAACGGAGCGAGCGCCGGTAAGCCGGCGCCCGACAGTAAAGTCCTGTTTTGCGGCGAGAACGCTCTTTGTTCTATCGCATTTCTGGACGGAAAACCGGGGGTCCACTTTTCCTGGAAATGCTTTAGAGCGTTCTCGTGATGTGTTCGACGCGGAAGCACTCGATGGTGTCGCCGGCGCGGATGTCTTCGTAGTTTTCGAAGGCCATACCGCATTCCTGACCAACAGGCACTTCGTTGACTTCGTCCTTGAAGCGCTTGAGAGTCTTGAGCTTGCCTTCGTGGATGACGACGTTGTCGCGAACCAGACGAACACCCGCACCACGTTCCACCTTGCCTTCGACGACACGGCAACCCGCGACCTTGCCGACCTTGGTGATGTTGAACACCTCGAGGATTTCGGCATTGCCGAGGAAGGTCTCGCGACGTTCCGGCGAAAGCAGACCCGACATCGCCGCCTTCACGTCATCCACCAGATCGTAGATGATGTTGTAGTAGCGGATCTCGATACCGGCGCGTTCGGAAGCCGTGCGTGCCTGTGCATTGGCGCGAACGTTGAAGCCGATGATTGCGGCGTTGGAGGCCTCGGCAAGCGAGATATCCGATTCCGTGATGGCGCCAGCACCCGAATGAACGATACGAGCGCGGACTTCGTCGGTGCCGAGCTTGTCGAGCGAAGCGATAATGGCTTCGACCGAGCCCTGCACGTCTGCCTTGATGACCAGCGGGAATTCCTTCATTCCCGACGTTTGCAACTGGCTCATCATCTGTTCCAGCGAACCGCGCTGGCCGGTCTGACGTGCGACAGCCTTGTCGCGTGCCAGACGCTGGCGGTACTCGGAGATTTCGCGAGCACGGCTTTCGTTTTCGACAACCGCGAAACGGTCACCCGCCGACGGCGTGCCGGAAAGACCGAGAATCTCGACCGGCATGGCCGGACCGGCTTCCTTGACATGTTCGCCCTTGTCGTTGACGAGCGCGCGCACACGGCCCCACTGATCACCGGCAACGATGATCTGGCCGGGCTTCAGCGTGCCCTTCTGAACCAGAACCGTGGCAACGGCGCCGCGGCCGCGGTCGAGCTCGGCTTCGATGACCGTACCTTCCGCCGTGCGGTTCGGGTCCGCCTTGAGGTCAAGGATTTCGGCCTGCAGCAGGATCGCTTCAAGCAGCTTGTCGAGGTTGAGCTTGTTCTTGGCCGAAACTTCGACGTCAAGAACTTCACCGCCCATCGATTCCACGAAGACTTCGTGCTGCAAGAGCTGCTGGCGAACCTTTTCAGGGTTGGCCTCGTGCTTGTCGATCTTGTTGATCGCAACGACGATCGGAACACCCGCCGCCTTGGCGTGGTTGATGGACTCGATCGTCTGCGGCATCACGCTGTCGTCTGCGGCAACCACCAGAACGGCGATATCCGTCGCCTGCGCACCACGGGCACGCATGGCGGTGAAGGCGGCGTGGCCGGGGGTGTCGATGAAGGTGATCTTCTGACCATTCTTCTCGACCTGGTAGGCGCCGATATGCTGGGTGATGCCACCGGCTTCGCCGGCAACAACGTTCGCCTGACGGATGGCGTCGAGAAGCGAGGTCTTGCCGTGGTCGACGTGACCCATGATCGTCACGACGGGCGGACGCGGCAGCATTTCGCCTTCGTCGTCCGCCTGGTTGAAGATGCCTTCTTCCACGTCGGATTCGGAAACGCGCTTGACGGTGTGGCCGAATTCGACCGCAATCAGTTCCGCCAGATCGGCGTCGATCACGTCGCCCGGCTTCATCATCTGGCCTTCCTTCATCAGGAACTTGATGACGTCGACGGCACGTTCCGACATGCGCTGCGACAGTTCCTGAATGGTGATGGTTTCCGGCAGGATCACTTCGCGCATTACCTTTTCGCGGGTCTCCTGCATCTGGCTGCGGCGGAACTTTTCCTGCCGGCGGCGCATGGATGCCATGGAGCGGCCACGTGGCGTACCGTCTTCATCCAGGTTGGACGAGGTAACGGTCAGCTTGCCACGGCGGCGTTCTTCTTCTGTCTTCAGGCGTGCAGCCGGCTTGGCCGGCGCCGGCGCTGCAACCTTGCCACGGACTGGCAGGTTACCACGGCGTGCACCGCGATCGTCCTCCTCGTCGCCGTCAGTGCGGCGACCGCGCGGAGCGGCGGTTTCGGTGGCCGGGCGGGCAGGGGCAGCGGCGGGCTGAGGACGAGCCTCGGCGCGGGGCGCCGGCTGAGCGGCAGAAACCGGCTTCTCAGCGGCCGGTTCGGATTTCGCTTCCGCGGCCGGCTGGCTTGCCGCGAGCTTTGCTGCTTCAGCCTCCTCGGCGGCGCGGCGGGCGGCCTCTTCCTTTTCCGCAGCAATGCGGCGTTCTTCTTCCACCTTGCGGCGAGCCTCTTCTTCGGCGCGCTGCTTGGCTTCAATGACGTCACGGGCCTGCGCTTCCATCAGTGCGCGGCGACGGGCTTCCATTTCACCGGCGGAAAGGTCATGCAGAACATTGCCGCGCGGACGCTCCGGCTGGCGCTGCTGGGGCGCTGACGAGCCGGGACGCTGCTGCTGCGAAGGGGAAGAACCCGGACGCTGCTGCTGGTTGCTGGGCTGGTGGATGCGTGGCTGCGGAGCCTGTGGACGCGGTGCTGCTGCGGCGGGAGCCGCCGGCTTCGGAGCGGGGGCCGCAGCCGAATGTACCTGCTTCTCGTCTTCGGGACGCATGGGGCGGCGCTTGCGTGTTTCCACGACAACCGCGTTGGTGCGACCTCGACCCATATCCTGCCGCACGGTGCCCTGATTCATCCCGCCCGGCTTCAGGGTAAGAGTCTTCTTGGCAGGCGCGTTGAGTGTCTTGTCGTCGTTGTTGTCGGTCATTCCGTTCCCGTTCCTTCGGACGAGAACCGGATGACGTTCATCAGGTCTCGTCGTTCAATTGCTGCATCGGAACGCGGCGACCGTTCATATCGGGCAACCGCGTCATTGTTCTGTCCGGGCAGCGTCGCGTTCCGCATGAGCCCGACCGCCATTGCGGTACTGCTCAAGCATCGTTGCGCGCTTCACTACACCCTCACCCGCCTGCCCTGCAAGCGCGCAGGCATGGATAAAAGCATTCTGGCCCATCAACTCGTCCATTTCGGCTTCGCTAAAGAGCCGGAAGGACGGAATTTCATTGCCGGCATTGCTGCCGAGTGCCCAGGCCTTGCGGGCCTGGTCCAGTTTTCTGACGCCATCGGCCGCAGCGTCGGTCGCGTGAAACACGGCGATCGCGTTCCCGGACCGAACGGCAGCATCGACCTTCGTCGCGCCGCTGATGAACTGGCCCGCCTTGCGCGCCATGTTCATCATGCCAGCCACATGCTGCGCCATCAGACGGTCGAGAAGAGCGAGAAGCTCAGGCCCGGCCTTGACGTCACGTTTCAGAGCCCGCGCGAAGATCTTCTTCGCGATGGCTTTCTCGATCAGGGCGCGCTCGGGTGTCACCCAGCAGCCGCGTCCCGGCAATTGGCGTTTCAGGTCCGGAACGACGTTGCCGTCCGGGCCTGCGACGAAGCGGATCAGCTCATCTGGCGATCCGCTCTGCCGTGTCACAATGCACATACGTCCATTGACGTCGCCTTTGATCCGCCCGTCATCGTCAGTCTCGGGCAGCTCGTCCGGCTCATGCGCCTGCGATGTCATTCCTGCTCGGCGGTATCCGCCTCCTCGGCAGCTTCCGCATCAGCTTCCTGTTCGGAAGCGAGCTCTTCGGCGGTGATCCAGCCTGCCAGAAGGCGAGCCTGCACCACCATGTTCTCGGCCTCGACGCGCGAAACATCGAGCTTGGAGAAGATGCCTTCGAACTTCTTCGTCTCGCCGTCCTTGCGCTCGCTCCAGCCAACGAGATCGTCCGCTGCGCAGCCGGCAAAGTCTTCGATGGTCTTGATGCCGTCTTCGCCGAGCGCAACCATCATCTGCGAGGTCAGGCCGTCGATCTGGCGCAGCTCGTCGGAAACGCCGAGTTCCTTGCGCTTGGCGTCCATTTCGGCTTCCAGGCGTTCCAGATATTCGCGGGCGCGGGTCTGGATTTCATCGGCGGTGTCTTCGTCGAAGCCATCGATCGAGGAGATTTCGTCGAGATCGACATAAGCCAGTTCTTCAACCTGCGCGAAGCCCTCCGAAGCCAGAACCTGGCCGACCATTTCGTCGACGTCGAGCGCTTCCATGAACAGGGCCGTACGCTCGTTGAATTCCTTCTGGCGACGCTCGGATTCTTCCTGCTCGGTCATGATGTCGATGTCCCAGCCGGTCAGCTGCGATGCCAGACGCACGTTCTGACCGCGGCGGCCGATGGCGAGCGACAGCTGCTCGTCGGGAACAACCACTTCGATACGCTCGGATTCTTCATCCAGAACGACCTTGGCGACTTCCGCCGGCTGCAGGGCATTGACGATGAACGACGCCGGCTCCTGGCTCCACGGAATGATGTCAATCTTCTCACCCTGGAGTTCGCCGACGACGGCCTGAACGCGCGAACCGCGCATACCGACGCAGGCGCCGACCGGATCGATCGAGCTGTCGTTCGAGATGACGGCGATCTTGGCGCGTGAGCCAGGATCACGGGCAACCGATTTGATCTGGATGATGCCGTCGTAAATTTCCGGAACTTCCATGGTGAAGAGCTTCACCATGAACTGCGGATGGGTACGCGACAGGAAAATCTGCGGGCCACGCTGTTCGCGGCGAACGTCGTAGACGTAGGCGCGTACGCGATCGCCGTAGCGCATGTTTTCGCGCGGGATCATCTCGTCACGACGGATAATGCCTTCGCCACGGCCGAGATCGACGATGACGTTGCCGTATTCGACGCGCTTGACGGTGCCGTTGACGATTTCGCCGATACGGTCCTTGAACTCGTCATACTGGCGGTCACGCTCGGCCTCGCGCACCTTCTGCACGATGACCTGCTTGGCGGACTGGGCAGCGATACGGCCGAAATCCATCGGTGGCAGCGGATCTGCAATGAAGTCGCCGAGCTTGGCATCCGGGTTGCGGTCGCGGGCAAGCTCCAGCGGGATCTGGGTCGAATAGTCCTCAGCCGCTTCGACAACTTCCAGAAGACGCTGCAGGCGGATTTCGCCGGTCTTGGAGTTGATATCAGCGCGGATGTTGGTTTCCGAACCATAGCGCGAGCGGGCGGCTTTCTGGATAGCGTCGGCCATTGCGGCAAGCACGATTTCGCGGTCGATGACCTTTTCGCGCGCCACAGCATCGGCGATCTGCAGAAGCTCAAGCCGGTTAGCACTCACTGCCATTTTTTTATCTCCGTAAGTCGCATAATTGCGGGGATCGCCCGTTTTCCGGGCTTTACGTTGGAATTAGTCTTCGTCTGCTTCGTTTTCGTCGTTCTGGTTTGCGGCAGCGGCCTTGGCCGCCTTGTCTGCCCGCAGCGCATCACGAATAAGGTCGTCCGTCAGAATGAGCTTCGCATCGGAAAGCGCAGTGAACGGAATAACGACGGTCGGCTCTTCGCCATAAGCGATCTGGTCGCGTTCCAGCTTGAAACCGTCAGCATCAACCTCAACGATCTTGCCGCGAAACCGCTTGCGGTTCTCGACCAGAATGGAGGTTTCGACCTTCACCAGATGGCCCTGCCAACGGGTGAAATCCGATTTGCGAACCATCGGCCGGTCGATGCCGGGCGAGGAAACTTCAAGATGATACGCTTTATCGACCGGATCTTCCACATCAAGAACCGGTGAAATGGCCATGGAAATGGCTTCACAGTCCTCAACGGTCATCGTGCCGTCTTCCCGTTCCGCCATCACCTGCAGCGTCATGCCGTTCTGATTGGAAAGCCGCACGCGCACCAGAACATAGCCCATACCCGTCAGAACGGGTTCGATGATCTCGGCAATACGCTGGTCGATGCCGGTTTCGGTTATAAGTCGCGGTTCGTGTGCGGTGTCTGCCATCTGGCCTTCCGGTTTTGGATTGTCGCCGGGCTTTCAGCCCTCTGTTTCCGGTTCGCCTAACGAAAAAGAGCGGAGCCTTGCGGCCCCACTCTTCATCAAGCGATCAAGAATTTCAGTGGTCATATAGACCCATCGGTGCAGGATTGCAAGGTTTTCGCGGGTAGACTCGCTTCCGCTGCGCCCTCGGCCATATTTTCACCCTTCCCGTGCGGGAAAGGCTGGCATGATTTTCGGCACTGTCTATAGTTGCCGTTTGATAAATCGCAGTTGCATCAAGTGGACAGAGCGTGCCTGACCGTAAATCGCCACTCGCGCCTTTAAGGCATTTGACTTACAGACGAATCTGGATCGCGAGCCTTGCCTCGAATTTCGGTGGACTGATCCAGGCGGTGGGCGCCGCATGGATGATGACGTCGCTCTCCAGTTCGGAAAACATGATCGCGCTGGTGCAGGCCTCCACCTCTTTGCCGATCATGCTGTTCTCGCTGATTTCAGGTGCGCTGGCCGATAGTTTCGACCGCCGCCGCATCATGATTTCGGCGCAGCTGCTGATGCTGACGGCGTCCGTGCTGCTTACCGTTTTTGCCTGGTCCGGCTGGCTCACTCCGTGGCTTCTGCTTTTCTTCACCTTTATGATCGGCTGTGGCACGGCCCTCAACAATCCGTCCTGGCAGGCATCCGTCGGTGAAATGGTGCCGCGCGAGGATTTGCCTGCCGCCGTCACGCTGAACAGTGTCGGCTTCAATATTACCCGCAGTGTCGGCCCGGCCATCGGCGGTATCATCGTCGCCGCCGCCGGTGCGGCCGCCGCATTTTTCGTGAATGCGCTGAGCTATTTCACGCTGATCTACGCCCTGTTTCGCTGGCAGCCGCCCAAATATGCCTCGACCCTGCCGCGGGAGCAGCTTCTGGCCGCCATTTCGGCCGGCATGCGTTATGTGGCGATGTCGCCCAATATCGGCAAGGTGCTGGTGCGCGGCTTCCTTTTCGGCCTTTCAGCCAGCGCCATCCTCGCCTTGATGCCCATCGTCGCCCGCGACCTGGTGGAGGGCGGCCCGCTGACCTATGGCGTCATGCTGGGTGCCTTCGGCGTCGGCGCGATTGGCGGTGCGCTGATCAGCGCGAGATTGCGCGAGGTGCTGTCCAGCGAATGGATCGTGCGCGTCGCATTTCTAGGCTTCGCCTTCAGCGCCGGCGTAACGGCGGTGAGCACGAGCGCGATCATCACGTCACTGGTCTTGACCGTTGCCGGCGCCTGCTGGGTGCTGGCACTGTCGCTCTTCAATACCATTGTCCAGCTCTCCACCCCGCGATGGGTGGTTGGCAGGGCGCTCTCGCTTTACCAGACGCTCACCTTCGGCGGCATTGCGGTCGGCAGCTGGCTGTGGGGTGAGCTGGCGGAAGATTACGGCATTTCCTATTCGCTGCTCTGTTCCTGCGCACTGATGCTGCTTGGCGTCGTCGTCGGCCTCAAACTCGCCATGCCAGCCTTCGCCTCGCTCAATCTCGATCCGCTCAACCGTTTCGTGGAGCCGCCGCTGAGACTGGACATCAAGCCGCGCAGCGGGCCCATCGCCATCCTCATCGACTACGAAATCCATGACGAGGATCTGGGCGAATTCCTGCCGCTGATGGCCGAGCGCCGCCGCATTCGCATTCGTGACGGCGCGCGCAACTGGAACCTGATGCGGGATCTCGAAAACCCCGACATCTGGACGGAAAGTTACCATGTGCCGACCTGGGTGGAATATGTCCGCCATAATCACCGCCGCACCCAGGCAGATGCAGAGGCCTGGGACCGGCTGCTGGAGCTTCACCGCGGCAAGACGCGGCCACGGGTGCACCGGATGATCGAACGTCAGACCATCCCGCCAACCGACGATATCTTTCACAAGCCTCATACCGATCAGCATTGAGAGACGATGGGTAAGTGAGTGGCGATGCCCTTCCCACACACTCCCCGTCATCCTCTGGCCTGTCCCGAGGATCCAAACACCTATCATTAAATCAATCGGTTGCAGATGCTCGGGACAGGCCCGAGCATGACGGAGGAGAGGTTTTCACACGCTGCCAGCAACGCTACTTCAGCTTCGCCTTCAACGTAGCATCGGGAAAGCAGGTTGGAGCGAGCCCGTTTTTCAACTGCCAGTCCCCGAGTGAGCGGCGCGTCTTGAAACCGGCGAGGCCATCTGCCTTGCCGACATCATAGCCCTTGGCAACCAACGCCTTCTGCATTGCCAGAACATCCGAGCGCAGCATCGATCCGACATTGCCCCATTCCCCCTGGAACGGCCCCGCGCCGTGGGCGATGCGGTCAGCGAGATTGCCGATGAAGAGCGCATAGAGATCGGAATTATTATATTCCTTGATGACGTAAAAATTCGGCGTCACCACAAATTCCGGCCCGTGTCGCCCAGCCGGGACCAGCATCATGCCATCGGCAGAGAGGTCATTGGCCGGGAAGGCTTTTCCGGAAATGCGTGTGATGCCCATTTTCGCCCAGTCCGCCACAGGTCGTGCGAGATCAGGCCCTTCCTGCGCGCAGGAAACATTGGCGGGGATCGAGACTTCGAAACCCCAGTCGCGATTGCGTTGCCAGCCGCGCTGAGAAAGATAGTTAGCTATGGATGCCAACGCGTCCGGCACGGAGTTCCAGATGTCGCGGTGGCCGTCGCCATCAAAGTCCACGGCATACTTCAGATAGCTCGACGGCATGAATTGCGGCTGGCCGAGCGCGCCGGCCCAGGAGCCCATCATGCGAGAGGCCGCGATATCGCCACTCTCGACGATCTTCAGCGCATCGATCAGCTCGGTGCGGAACATCTCCTTGCGGGTGGACATATAGGCTTTCGTCGCCAGCACATCGACCACGGAATGCGGCAGCTTGGCTCGGCCGAAACCGGATTCGCGGCCCCAGATCGCAACGACGATATCACCCGGCACACCGTATTTCGCCTCTATCCGGCGCAGCGTCGCCCGGTGGGTGGAAGCAAGCGAACGCCCGGTGGCGGCAAGACCCTGCAGCCGCTTTTCCGAGAAATAGGCGCCGGGCGAGGAAAATTCCGACTGGCTCTGGCTCTGCTCCTTCGGCGGCTTCTGGCCGGGAATGACGAGATCGGGCAGGTTCCAGCTGATGGAGAGACCGCTGAGCGTGGCCTCAAGCGTCCTTTGCGAAATGCCGGCCTTGCGCGCTTCCGGCCAGATTTCCTTTTTCAGCCAGGCATTAAATTCGGCATCATATCGGGCTGCCGCTGCTCCTGTCGGTGCCGATTGCGCCAACGCCGTCGTTGCTGAAAAAACGGAAAGAAGGGCAGCCAGTGCCTTCGGGGCAAGACGGTTTCGCATTCGGTCTCCTCTTTGAATGACGGGGGGGGGGACTTCAGATTGTCGTTCGCGCCCGAAGCGCGGCCGTCAAGGTGCCCTCGTCGAGATAATCGAGCTCACCGCCCACCGGCACGCCATGCGCAAGCCGGGTGATCTTGATGTCGAGACCGGAGAGGCGGTCGGTGATGTAATGGGCGGTTGCCTGCCCTTCCACCGTCGCATTGACGGCGATGATGAGCTCGCGGATGCCGCCGGCGCTCACACGGTCGATCAGGCCCTTGATGTTCAGGTCCTCCGGCCCGACCCCGTCGAGCGGCGACAGGGTGCCCCCCAGCACGTGATAGGCAGTGTTCATCGCACCCGTCCGCTCCAGCGCCCAGAGATCAGACACATCTTCCACCACGATGATGACCGACTGGTCGCGCCGGTCGTCGTCGCAGACGGTGCAGGGGTCTATCGTATCGACGTTGCCGCAGCAGGAGCAGATCTTCACCTTGTCATAGGCCTCGCCCATGGCATGGCCCAGCGGCCCGAGAAGCTGTTCCTTCTTCTTGATGAGATGCAGTGCTGCCCGCCGCGCCGAGCGGGGCCCAAGCCCCGGCACTTTTGCCAGGAGCTGGATCAGTTTTTCGATTTCGGGGCCGGTGACTCGTTTTGCCATGAGCGCTTTCTACTGCATAAATCGGGAAACGGGAATCATGAAGCGCAAAGGGTTGTTCATGAAAATCAGGGCGGTGTGCCGGGGCGAGGCGAAAAGGCTGCAGGGAAAGACCACGAAGACGGGCATCTTCAAACACGCCGTGCAGGGTCCCGTCATGGTCGATGCGGAAGGCATCGTCAGTGACGCCGTCTGCAATCGCAAACATCACGGCGGGCCGGATCAGGCGATTTACGTCATGGGCTCCGCCGATCTCGACTTCTGGTCCCGCTCTCTGGGCTTTGCGGTCGAACCCGGGTTTTTTGGTGAGAACCTCGTTCTTGATGGTGTCGACAGCGCAAAACTCCACGTTGGCGACAGGTTCTCGGCAAATGACGTTGAGCTGGAAGTGACTGCCGCCCGCATTCCCTGCGCCACCCTGTCGGTTCGCATCGGCGATCCCGATTTCGCACTGCGTTTCCGTCGGGCGGGCCAACCGGGGTTCTACTGCCGGGTGCTGAAAGGCGGCATGTTGGCTGCCGGGGAGGATATCGTGTTCAAACCCTATCAGGGATTAAAGCTGCCAATACCGACCATCTTGCAGCGCTTTCGCCCCATGCAGCTCAATGCAGCCGAACGCCGGGCCTTTCTGGAAACGCCGCTGGCGAGCCGGTTTCGCGCGATGCTGGAAGCTTGAAGCCGTCATGGGACAAGGAGGGCGCCCGCTCCATGCGCTTCGCCCTCTCTTTAGATCGGTTATATCAGAACGGCAGCTTCATGCCGGGCGGCAGCGGCAGGCCGGCGGTCAGCCCAGCCATCTTTTCCTGCGCCTGCGCTTCGCCTTTTTGCTTGGCGTCCTTATGCGCTGCGACGATCAGGTCCTCAAGGATTTCCACCTCGTCTTCCTTCAACAGCGAGGGATCGATTTTCAGGCCGCGCATTTCGCCCTTGCCGTTCAGAATGACGGTTACCAGACCGCCGCCAGCACGCCCCTCGATTTCGAGCGCAGCGATTTCTTCCTGCACCTTCTCCATCTTGGCCTGCATTTCCTTGACCTTGCCCATCATGCCCATGATGTCACGCATGTGCCAATCTCCTGTTCTTTTTGTTTAAAACTCGATATCGTCGCCAGGAAGGATGTCGCCTTCGCTCGATTCGGCAACCGATGGCGGCGCGATCTCTTCAGCCTCATCCTGTGCGGCGGCGCGGATGCGCACGTCGGTAATTTTTGCGCCGGGAAACTGCGCCAGGATGGCAGCCACATCAGGGTCCTGGCGTGCATCGACGAGACGCGCGTCCCGTGCGTTGCCCTCAGCCTCGACAAGGGTCGGTTCCCCTTGCTCCTTGCTGAGGCTGATGATCCAGTGGATGCCGGTCCATTCCTTGAGCTTGACGCCAAGTTCGCCGGGCAGGGAGCCGGGGGCACCTTCCCCGAGGCGCATATCGAGCCGGCCGGGCTCCAGCCGTACCAGCCGTACGAAGTTGCGCACTTTCGCCCGCATGACGGGATCGCGGTTCTTCTGGCACAGATCGGCAATATCCTGCACGGAACTGACGGGAACTTTCGGCTCCGGCCGCTCCTCCGTTTTCGGTGCTGCGACCTGCATTTCCTGCGGGCGGCTATCTGGAATGGCGCGCAGTATGGCGGAGGTCTGTGGCGTTGCCTGGCGCTGGTTGGGAAGATCGACAGGTCGTCCCGCGGCCACGGTCTGTGCTGACGAATAGGCGCGCGCACCGCCGCCATTGCCACCGCCGGAAGGTCCGCCATTGGCGTAACCCCCGTCACCGTTCGAAAGCTCCAGCAAGCGCCGGGCAGCATCTTCGGGTGCGGGAAGATTGGCAGCGTGCGCCAGCCGGATGAGAACCATTTCGGCAGCGCCGGCCGGGCGCGAGGCATTTTCCGTTTCCGGTATGCCCTTCAGCAACATCTGCCAGATGCGCGAAAGCGCGGTGACCGCAATCGTGTCGGCAAATTCCGCACCGCGCACGCGTTCTATTTCAGAAAGCGAGGGATCTTCCGCTGCATCCGGCACATATTTCATGCGGGTCACGAGATGGGTGAAATCGGCGAGATCGTTAAGGACCACAACCGGGTTCGCGCCCGCCTCATATTGACCGTTAAATTCCGACAGAGCGGCCGCGACATCGCCTTTGACGACATGCTGGAAGAGATCGACGATGCGGGCCCGGTCGGCAAGACCGAGCATGCCGCGTACCGCTTCAGCTTCCACCCGGCCACCGCCATGGGCGATTGCCTGATCGAGCAGCGACAGGCCGTCACGGGCAGACCCTTCCGCCGCGCGGGCGATCATCGAAAGCGCCTGCGGTTCGGCTTCGAAACCTTCCTTGCCGGCGATGGCGGTAAAAAGACCGACGAGATCGGCGGCGCTGATGCGGCGCAGGTCGAAACGCTGGCATCGTGACAGAACCGTAATCGGAACCTTGCGGATTTCCGTTGTGGCGAAGATGAACTTCACATGCTCCGGCGGCTCTTCCAGCGTCTTGAGCAGGCCGTTGAAAGCCTGCGTCGACAGCATGTGCACTTCGTCGATGATATAGACCTTATAACGCGCCGAGACAGGGCGATAACGCACCTGTTCGATGATTTCGCGAATATCGTCGATGCCGGTATGGGAGGCGGCATCCATCTCGATCACGTCGACATGGCGACCTTCCATGATCGCCTGACAATGTTCACCGGGAATGCGCAGATCGATGGTCGGCTTGTCGATGGTGTCGGTTTTGTAATTCAGCGCTCGGGCGAGAATGCGGGCCGTGGTCGTTTTGCCCACGCCGCGGACGCCGGTCAGCATATAGGCCTGCGCAATACGTCCGGTCTCGAACGCGTTTGTCAGCGTGCGGACCATCGGCTCCTGTCCGACCATCAGATCGGAAAAATCCTTCGGGCGATATTTGCGCGCCAGTACCCGATAGCCGGTCCCGACCTGGGATTCGCTTGATGTGGTGGGTACGCTGTCGTTCATCGCCTCGCCAGTTTGTTTTGCCAGTTTGTCTTGGGGCGCTGAACTGGCCCGGCGAAAGCTGAGCACGTCTTTTAAAAGGTGGGAGGCTGGCACGGCGACCCGTGCCGGGCTCGTTAGGGCTGCTTCCTTCCGGACCTGACCCGGTTGGCGAGTGGCTCGTCCACCACCAACCTCCCGGGGCCACATATCGGCAATATCGACAGCAAATGCAAGCCAAGCATTCAAAAAACTGCTATCACAATGAAAACAAACATGGAGGACACCTTGGAGACATTCCAGCTGGACGAAAGACTGGCGCGCGATAGCGTGCTCGTGACGCGTTTGGGGCTATGTGAACTGCGTTTGCAAAATGACAGCCGCTGGCCATGGCTGGTGCTGGTGCCGCAGCGAGAGGGCGTCAGCGAGCTGTTCGATCTTACTCCGCTTGATCAGGCCGTGCTGACATTCGAGACCAATCTTGTCGCGTCCGCCTTGAAAGAAATTACCGCGGCCACCAAGATCAATGTGGGCGCTCTGGGCAACATCGTCCGGCAACTGCATGTCCATATTATCGCCCGCAATGAAGGCGACACCTGCTGGCCCGGCCCCATCTGGGGTCACGGGACGCCCGTGCCTTATGCCGCAGGCGAAAAGGAAACTTTGATGAAAAAAATCTCCGGCGCACTCTGATGATTTCCATGAAAATTTTTGAAACCACTGCCCCCCATCCCGAAGCAAGCCTGCTGACGGCCTTTTCCAAAAACGCCCTCGATCGTTTCGCTGAAAAGCGGACGGAGGAGTGCGTTGCCGATGCGCTGAAAATAGACGGCACCCATATTTTTGCCTTTTCCGGCAACCGGCTTGTCCTGAAGCATGACGAGCAGGTCATCGACCCCCTGTTTTCCGCCTATGAGCTGGCCGAATTGCAGCCGGATTTCGACAATGCCGTCCTGCTTGGATATCGGGAGACCGGCGAACCGCGAATCGCCGTTCCGGTTGCCGTGGCCGAAGACCAGCTGGCGAGCCACTACAAGCTTGCCGATGCCCGCACGCTTTATCGCGATCACCTGCTGGAAGAGGAATTGCTGAGTGAGGTCGCCCAGGCCGTCAGCCTCACACATTGGAACGCCGACAACCGCTTTTGCGGGAAATGCGGTGGAGCCATGGAGCTGCGAATCGGCGGCTACAAGCGCATCTGCGCCGCCTGCAGCCACACTATCTTTCCACGCACCGATCCCGTCGTCATCATGATGACGATCGATATCGAGCGCGATCTGTGCCTGCTTGGCCGCGGAGCGCATTTTGCGCCGGGCATGTATTCGTGCCTCGCCGGTTTTGTGGAGCCGGGCGAGACCATCGAACAGGCTGTTCGCCGTGAAACGCACGAGGAATCCGGTGTCGAAATCGGCCGCGTCCGTTATCACGCCTCCCAGCCTTGGCCGATGCCGCATACGCTGATGATCGGCTGTTATGCCGAGGCGTTGTCTTTTGAGATCGCACGCGATGAGGTCGAGCTTGAGGATTGCCGCTGGTTCACGCGGGAAGAGGTGGCAAAGATGCTGGAGGCCCCGGCGGGCGAAGGTCTTTCTGCGCCGCCCATGGGAGCCATCGCGCATCGCCTGATGCGCGACTGGGTGGAATGGCCGAAGTAGGAGATCGCGGCAGGCTCAGCTCTGGTTGAGCTTGCCGCGCATCGCATGGCCCTTGTAGACGCCGAGAATGCGGACTTTTTCAGAGAAGAAGCGCAGCTCGTCCAGGGCATGCCGCACGGGTTCGTCATCGGGATGGCCTTCAATGTCGGCATAAAATTGCGTCGCCACGAATTTGCCGCCGAGCTGGTAGCTTTCGAGCTTCGTCATATTGATGCCGTTCGTCGCAAAGCCACCCATGGCCTTGTAGAGTGCCGCGGGAATGTTGCGGACGTTGAAAACGAAGGTCGTGACGACGATTTCTTCGCTCGACTGGCGCTTGGCCCAGTTTTCATCGCGGGACAGCACTACGAAGCGCGTGACGTTGTTTTCCGAATCCTCGACATTCTCGGCGAGAATATCGAGACCGTAAAGGCTGGCGGCAAGACGCGGCGCAAGCGCCGCCATGCTGCGGTCGCCCGTTTCGGAAACGAGCCTTGCCGATCCTGCCGTATCGCCGGCGATGACGGGTTTCCAGCCGTTGGAACGAATGATCTTGCGGCACTGGCCAAGTGCGTGGATGTGGCTGTGGACGGTGCGTATTTCGTCCTTTTTCACGCCCGGCATCACCATCAGCTGAAAGCGGATCGGCATGAAATATTCGCCGATGATATGCAGGCGCGATTCCGGCAGCAGGTGATGAATATCCGCCACGCGGCCGGCCAGAGTGTTTTCGATCGGGATCATGCCGAGATCGGCTTCGCCGTTTTCAATGGCGTTGAACGCATCCTCGAATGTCGGACACGGCAATGGTTCCATGTTCGGAAACATGTCGCGGCAGGCCATGTCGGAGTTCGCGCCGAATTCGCCCTGAAAGGCAATGCGATTGGTGATCAAGCTCATGGGACTGTCCGTTAAAGGGTTCTGCTTGCAAGAATTTTGCGGGCTTTTTCGAGATCGTGCGGCGTATCGACACCGAGCGGCACGGAGCGGACGATCTCGGCATCGATGCGCATGCCCGCTTCGAGAGCACGCAGCTGCTCCAGCCGCTCGCGCTTTTCCAGCGGTGAGGGCGGTAGACTCACGAATGTCTCGAGCGCAGCACGGCGATAGGTGTAGAGCCCGATATGATGATAAAGCGGCCCCTCGCCGTAAGGCGCGGTGGTGCGGGTGAAATAAAGCGCGCGCAGACGTGTTTCGGAAAGTGGGCTGCCCACAACTTTCACTACGTTCGGATTGGTTTTTTCTTCCTCGTCGGTGATTTCGACCGTCAGTGTCGCAATGTCGACGGCGGCGTTCTCCAGCGGGCGCAACGAGGCGCGTATAGTTTCCGCCTCGATGGTTGGAAGGTCGCCCTGAACATTGATAACATATTCCGCCTTGCCATAGGGGTCGGCCTTCTGCAGCGCTTCGAAAATGCGATCCGAACCGGATTGATGGTCGTCACGCGTCATCATCACGTCGAAACCGGCATTTTGAACCGCCGAAAATACCTGTTCGTCATCGACCGCGACGACGATTCGCTCCGCGCCGGCCTCACGTGCCCGCTGCGCAACCTGCACGATCATCGGCTTGCCACCAATGTCGGCAAGCGGCTTGCCGGGCAGGCGCGTGGAGGCCATTCGCGCCGGTATGAGGACGACAGCTTTCTCGAAATCCCGATTATTCATCCGACACCCTTCAAATCCCGCCCGAAAAGTGTCAAAACGTCACGGTGTGGGGAGCATTATTCAAGTTGCGCAGGCTGTGCAAAAGCCATAGCTTTCGAGCAATTTCAAGATGCCCGTTATATCGAGCGGATGCGAGGGAGCGCGTTTAGATGAATTCTTATGTTAATATGGGCGTTGGGGCGTTTCTGGGTACAGTATTCGTCCTGATGTCGGTGTCGATTGCGTCCGAGGGCATTTTCCATGCGCCCGCGCCCGAAAAGGAAGGTTACGCCATCGTCGCGGAAGAAAGCAGCGGCGGAACGGGCGGCGGAGAAGCGGCGGCTGCGGCCACCCCGATCGCACAGTTGCTCGCCAGCGCGGACGCCGCCAAGGGCGAAGCGGTCTTCAAGAAATGTACGAGCTGTCATACCGGAGAGAGTGGTGGTGCAAACAAGGTCGGCCCCAATCTCTTCGATGTCGTCAACCGGCCGATCGCCAGCCACGAAGGTTTCAGCTACTCCGCAGCGATGAAGGATTTCTCCAAGGGCGGATCCGAGAAGTGGGATTACGATCATCTCAACTATTTTCTCGAAGCCCCGAAAAAGCACGTTCCAGGCACGGCCATGGGCTTTGCGGGTGTGAAGAAAGAAACGGAAAGAGCAGATCTTATTGCCTATCTCCGCACGCTGTCTGCGAACCCGGCGCCGCTGCCGGACCCGGCTGCAGCTCCCGCGCCGACAAATTGAAGGTGACGACAGTTCATGAGAAAAGCCCGGCAGAGATGCCGGGCTTTTCTTTTCGCAATCTTGCCTTGCCTCTTGAAGATCAGAAGCCCTTGCCGCCCCGCAACTCGGAAATCACCGTTCCGACCATGATCCTGACATCCAGCCAGACCGAAAAATTTTCGACATAATAAAGATCGGATACGATGCGTGCCCTTGCCTTGTCGCTGCGATCCGTCGGCCCGCGCAGGCCCCGCATCTGGGCAAGTCCCGTGATGCCTGGCCGCATCCGGTGCCGCAGGTGATAGTGCGGAACCAGCTCCTCGTAGAGACGGCCGGCCGCCAGCATGCCGATGGCATGGCAGCGCGGTCCGACCAGCGACATGTCACCCTTGAGCACATTGATGAGCTGTGGCAGCTCATCAATATTCGTGCGCCGGAGAATGGCGCCGATGCGGGTTATTCTCGGGTCATTCTTCACTGTTTGCGCCACGCCGGTGGCGTCGCACATGTCTGTTCTCATTGAGCGAAATTTATAGACGCGAATCTTCCGCCCATTCATGCCCCAGCGGACCTGCGAGAACAGGACCGGCCCGCGGCTGTCGAGTTTGACGAGCGCTGCCACCGTCAGAAGGACGGGAGCCAGTGCGACGAGGGCGATGGACGCCCCCGCAATGTCCATCGTTCTTTTGAGCGCGAACTGGCCGCGTTGTAGTGGAGATACCCGTTTCTCAAAAATGCAGGGCTGCGTTTCCGGTGTCTCGAAAGTGATGGCCGAGGAATAGGGATCGCCGAAAAAAACGGCATGGGATGAGCCTTTAGTACCCAACATAATATAGGATCCTGAAAAACTTATTTTGATAGAAGAAATTTAATTTATATGAACGATTAATAATTCATTTACCCTAAAAAGTCATCCGAAATGTAGCCGTGTCTGGGCAAATATCAATCTAAAGTTAACGTATGCACGCAGGTGTTGCGCTTCAGGCGCCGATTCGCCGCCGTGGATGGGGCGGCGGCCGGTTCGGCCACCGAAAGCGTGAAACGAAAGGGGTGAAGGACGTGGACCTCGGTCGCTTCGTCCTTCGTTGCCGGGACTTGGCGACGATTTAAAAACCTGTCAGCGACCCATCAGAATGTCGAGCAGGGTGGTTTGTTTCGGTCCCGACACGTCAGGCGCTTCACCGCCAATATCGGCCGGCGGCACAGGGCCGTTGCCGGCGGAATAACGGGGTTCGATATCCCGCGAAGGAATATTAGCCGGGGGCGTCAGCCCTCCCGGCTGCCCATCTGGCTGATTCGGTGTGGGTGATGCCGGCGCCGCGGGATAGGCGCGGTTATCAGTCGTTCCGCCGCCCAGCGCGTTGGAAATGATGTCGCCAATGGAGGAGGGCGCATTCTCCGGCGCCGGTTGCTGCATATCCATGAGCGGCGGCACGCCGCCTGCACCAAGACCGAAGAGGGGCGAAGGCGAAAGACCGGAATGAGCCGCGGTCATGAACTCTTTCCACGCCCTTGCAGGAAGGCCGCCGCCCGTGACCTTTTTCATGGAGGTGCCGTCGTCGTTTCCAAACCAGACGCCGGTCGTCAGATTGCTCGTATAGCCAACAAAGAGCGCATCGCGGAAAGACTGCGTGGTGCCGGATTTCCCCGCTGCCTGCCAGCCCTGCAGGCGCGCGGCCTTGCCGGTACCTTCGGTGATGACGCGCGACAGCATGCCGTTCATCGTGGCGGCAATTTCTTCGCTCAGCACCCGTGGCGGATTGTCATATTTGTTTTCATAAAGCACCTTGCCATCGGCATCGGTGATACGCTTCACGATGTGCGGCGTGGCTTTATAGCCGCCATTCATGAAGGGAGCATAAGAAGCTGTCAGTTCCATCAGCGACACTTCCGAAGTGCCGAGCGCGATGGAGGCATTGTTCTGCAGCTCCGATTCGATGCCCATGCGATGCGCCACCTGTGTCACCCGCTCGGGACCGACCTCCATCACCAGCTGGGCGGCGATGGTGTTCAGGGAGTTGGCCAGCGCTGTGGCCAGTGTCACTTCGCCGCGAAATTTCTTCTCATAATTTTCCGGGGTCCAGTTGCCGATACGAACAGGCCCGTCATTACGAATGGTATAGGGCGTAAGCCCGGATTCGAGGGCGGCGACGTAGACGAAGGGCTTGAATGCCGAGCCGGGTTGGCGTTTTGCCTTGGCGGCGCGGTTAAACTGGCTTTCGGCATAATCCGCACCGCCAACCACGGCCCTGATCGCGCCCGTACCATCGATGGAAACCAGTGCCGCCTGGGAGGCGCCCTGTTTTTTGCCGTCGCCCTGCAGCACGTGGGTCAGCGCCTTTTCGGCATCGCGCTCAAGATCGGGATCGATTGTCGTATCGACGACGATATCCTGCTTGACCTCGCCAACCAGGCCGCGCACCTCTTCCAGCACCATGTCGGCGGCGTAATGTTCGGCACCGGACCAGAAGCGTTTCGCTTTGGTCGGCGGCTGCGACATGGCGGTCTTGATCTCATCATCGGTAATGAAACCGACGTCGCGCATGGATTGCAGCACGACCTGCGCCCGTTCTTCCGCTGCCTGTGGGTCCCGTGCCGGCGAAAGGCGCGAGGGCGCTTTGAGAAGCCCGGCAAGCATTGCCGCTTCGCCCAGATTGACGTCGCGGGCGGACTTGTTGAAGTAGCGCCGCGAGGCCGCCTCGACGCCATAGGCGTTGGATCCGAAATAGACGCGATTGAGGTACATCGCCAGGATCTGATCCTTGGTGAACTTGTGCTCCAGCCAGAAGGACAGCAGCACTTCCTGAACCTTGCGTTCGAGGGTCCTGTCCGGCGAAAGGAAAAGGTTTTTCGCCAGCTGTTGCGTCAGTGTCGAGCCGCCCTGCACGGTTCGCCCCGTCAGCACATTCGTGACGATGGCACGTCCGAGACCAAGCGGATCGACCCCGAAATGGGAATAAAACCGCCGGTCCTCAATCGCCATGACAGCCTGTGGAATATAGGGCGACATGTCTTCCAGCGCGAGCGCCTCGCCGCCGGTCGTGCCGCGGTTTGCGAGCACGCTGCCATTCACGGAAACGATCTTCACATTCGGCGGACGTTCTGGAATGGACCAGCTGCTGGCACTCGGCATGCGCGCGCCATAATAAAGCACAAGTCCGGCAATCCCGATACCGCCCCAAATGCCCAGCACGATGCACCAATAGACGAGGGACCGGATGAAACCCGTCGCCCCCCGACCTGTGCTGCGGGCGCGCTTTTCGTTTTTCGTCGTCTTGGGTCGGCGTGAAGCCTGTTTCGGTTTCTTCGGCGACTGTTTTGCAGTGCCGCTGATGCGCTCGCTGGCGTCAAGACGCAGATCGTCACCGGACTCGTGGAAATCCCCGAAAGAGGGTTCTACCCGTTCGCGTGATCTACCCTTGCCTGCCATCCAGCCGAAATCGCTCCTTTTGCGGGACCGCCTGTGCCCTGTCGGCCTCAGGCGTCTATGCCTGCGCGATCCTTAATCCAGGATGAAGAGTTTAAATGCGGCAATTTAAGGCGGGGTTAAGCCCAAGCCGGATCAAATCGGCGTCATTGGCAGACGTCGACCCATTCAGCTTTAGTCAGTTCGACCATCACATGGGGAGAAATCCGCACCGCTGCGTTGGTAGCGCCGGCTGCCGGAACCACTTCAAGATAATCTCTCAGCGATATGTCGCAAAACACCGGCAAAGGCGACGGCAAGCCGAAGGGGCATACGCCGCCGACAGGATGGCTGGTCACCGCAACCACCTCGTCCGCCCCCAGCATGCGCGGTTTCGTTCCGAAATGATCACGGAATTTCCTGTTGTCGAGGCGTTTCGTACCCGCGGTGACAACGAGCAGAATTGCATCGCCCGCCTTGAGGCAGATCGTTTTGGCGATCTGGTCTGGCTCGACGCCATGTGCTTCAGCGGCGAGCGCAACGGTTGCCGAACTGGCTTCCGTTTCAATGATCGTCACCTCGGGTGATTTTTCGGCAAAAAATGCTCTGACGGATTGAATAGACATGCGTATTTGTTAGGCGGTTAGAAATGGTTGTTCAAGATGTCACGCTTCAGCTATGCAATAATCGCAATGCTGCGCTGCGATAGAATGTCTGTTTTTTGAGCGGCGATGTTGTATGTTCAAAACATCGAAGCGACGCACTCCTCCTCCCAGCGTCGCCCGATTGGACTGACAATACTCCTCCTCCCAATTGTCAGTCAGTTTCAAGAACCCGGCGCACCTCCTCCCGCGCCGGGTTTTTGCTATTTGGCGCTTCCTTTTTCGAGCCCTGGCGGACCCCTGATGCGATAGTTTCGTTCAAAGAAACTTGACTTTCAGCCCCTTCCAACCTAGGTACTTCGCCATCGATATTTGTTTGACGACCAGAGCTTCGGCGTCTTTCCAGACGCTCACGACGATCTTTTCCTTCAAATTCGACCCCAAGACCGCGCTGCTCGCAGCGCAAATACAATTGCCAACGGAAGGAAATCGTTATGGCGACTGGTACAGTAAAGTGGTTCAACGCAACCAAGGGCTACGGCTTCATTCAGCCGGACGACGGTTCGCAGGACGTATTCGTTCACATCTCGGCTGTTGAGCGCGCAGGTCTGACCGCCCTCAACGACGGCCAGAAGCTTTCTTACGAACTGATGCAGGACCGCCGCTCTGGCAAGATGTCCGCAGGCAACCTCGTCGCTGCCTGATACGCAACAGGCCCGAAAGGGTTTCTTGCATGAACTGAAAGGCCGGATTTTTCCGGCCTTTTTCTTTGGAAGGAAGTCCGGCGGGCGGGGTCTTGAAAACGGCGGTAAGTATACCGATATAGGGTTCAACAGTGTTTCAGATGAAAACTGTCAGGGGCGTCTTAAGATGCCGCTGTTGTTGCGTTAACCAAAAATTAACCAAAACAGATGATCCTGATTGTGAAAGCAGCGTCGGAAATCGACGCGCTCTGAAACATCAGACCGTTGAACCGCTTTGACCACGGATGTACTGGCATTGACGGAAAACGGATGGAAAGGTCGGGCTTGCCCGGCCTTTTTGTTTTTGGAGTGAGCGGAGGCGCCCGACCAGTGGCGCCTCCTCTTTTTTATTTCGCGGCCAGTGCGTCGAGAATGCGGATCCAGGAGCGAATGCCCTTGTGGAAGGACTGCAGGTCGTATTTTTCATTCGGCGAATGAATGCGATCGTCCGTCAAGCCGAAACCGACGAGCAGCGAATCCATGCCGAGCATCTTCTGGAAATCGCCCACGATCGGGATAGAGCCGCCCATGCCGATCACGACGGCCGGTTTGGGCCACTCTTCCGAAAGGGCGTTCTTCGCCTTGGTCAGGACGGGTGAATCGTATGAAAGCTGGATCGCCGGCGATGCGCCATGCTCGTGGAATTCCACGGAGCAATCAGCCGGAATTTTCGAGCGTACATAGGCCCGGAAGTTTTCGCGAATGGCGGCGGGGTTCTGTTCGCCGACAAGGCGGAACGACACCTTGGCGGAAGCTTTTGCTGCAATAACGGTCTTGAAGCCATCACCGGTGTACCCGCCTATGATGCCGTTGACCTCCGCTGTCGGCCGCGCCCAGGTCTGTTCCAGCACGGAGCGGCCCTTTTCACCCGAGGGAACCGAAAGGCCCACTTCACCGAGGAAGGTTTCTGCGGTGCGGCCCAGCGTTTCCCAGGCAGCCTTGATATTGGCGGGCGTTTCTTCCACGCCGTCATAGAAGCCGTCGAGCGTCACGCGGCCGGTCTCGTCATGCAGGCCAGCGAGAATGTCGGTCAGGATGTGGATGGGGTTTGCGGCGGCACCACCGAAAAGACCCGAATGCAGATCGCGATCGGCGGCGGTGATGACGATTTCTTCGCCGACCAGACCACGCAGCGCCGCGGCAATGGCGGGCGTATCCCGGTCCCACATGCCGGTATCGCAGACCAGGGCATAATCTGCCTTCAGCTCTTCCGCATTCGCTTCGAGGAACGGCTTCAGCGAGGGCGAACCGGATTCTTCTTCACCTTCAAAAAGAATGGTGACGCGCACCGGCAGGCCGCCATTCACGGCCTTGTAGGCGCGGCAGGCCTCCACGAAGGTCATCAGCTGGCCCTTGTCATCCGCCGTACCGCGTCCTGTAATCACCTGACGGCCTGCGCCGATATCCTTGACGGCGGGTTCGAAAGGATCGTTTTCCCAGAGATCGAGCGGATCGACCGGCTGTACATCATAATGGCCGTAGAAAAGCACATGTGGGGCGTCTTCATTGGCCGCATCGTGATGCGCCACCACCATGGGGTGACCGGCTGTATCGCGAACGGAGGCGGTAAAGCCGAGCGCTGAAAGCGTTCTCACAAGCCATTCCGCCGCCTTGCGGCACTCGGCCTTGTAAGCGGGGTCCGTGGAAATCGACGGAATGCGGACGAGTTCGAACAGTCGCTCGAGGCTGGAGGTGAGATTGTCATCGGCAGTGGAAAGAATGGGGGAAACGTCTGTCATCGCTGATCCTGTCATGTCTGTCGTGACCCGGCGATAAGACGAAACATCCGGGCATCGCGCATCGCGGGAAACAAGGGCCGGCGTGTCGTGAATCGGCAAACGCGCGGCCGCGGGAACGATAGAGCAGTTCAGGAAAACTGCGAAGCGGTTTCGAGTTGGAAGCGCTATTTTGCTTTTTTTGCGCTCTCGATGGCGCGGCGCATATATTCCAGCAGAAGCTGGCGTTCAAAACGCCGGAAATCCGCAAGCAACATGTCTTCGGTGGCCTCAGAAGCGGCAATGGCATTCGCTTCCAGGTCCCTGCCGCGCTGCGTCAATTCGATGATCTGGGCGCGGCGGTCAGCGGGATGCGTCTTTCGCACGATCAGCCCGTCGCGCTCCATGCGTGAGAGCGTGTTAGCAAGCGTTGCCTGTTCGACATCGATTCTGTCGAGCAACTGCCTTTGCGTCAGCCCTTCTTCATGCCAGAGCTCGATGAGAATGGGGAATTGGCCGGGAGAGAAGCCCAATGCGGCGGCTCTTTTCTGCAGCGCCATAGTGAACTCCCGCGCCATTTTGGCGGCGAGATAGATGGCCGATTCATCCCGGGAAAACCCCATTCCTCCGTCCCTCAGACAGTTTGGCCAGGCGGCGCCGGCAATTCAATAGTGCGGTATATATCGCACGATATGTTTTTGCCAGCTGGTAACAGGCGCAAAATAAAACCGCCATGGCCTGGAGGGGACGGCCATGGCGGTCATATTGGAGGACAAAGGCCCGGAGAGGGGGAAAGGCCTTTGTCCGGTCTGACGCGGCGGGGGACGAGCCAGCTATCAGACTACGGCGTGATCAGGCGCCGTCCTCTAAGAAATGTGTCTGCAAATGCGGCTTTTCAAGGGAAAGATGGATTACAAATCGGTAACGTTCGGGTGAAATGCGACGCGCTTTTTCACCACCTCCGTTCCGGCTCTTTACCGTATGTTCCGCGAAGTTTCGGTAGACGTTAAAACGCCCCCGCGCTATCCATGCTACCCATGAAAAAAGGCGATCATCTCTTCCTCGTTGACGGGTCCGGTTTCATTTTCCGGGCCTTCCATGCCATCCCGCCGCTGAACCGCAAGTCGGACGGGCTGCCGGTCAACGCCGTTTCCGGCTTCTGCAACATGTTGTGGAAGCTCCTGAAGGATGCGCGCAACACCGATGTCGGCGTGACGCCCACGCATTTTGCGGTAATTTTCGATTATTCGTCAAAGACATTCCGCAATGAGCTTTATGATCTCTATAAAGCCAATCGCACGGCGCCGCCGGAAGATCTGGTGCCGCAATTCGGGCTGATACGGGAGGCGACGCGCGCCTTCAACCTTCCCTGCATCGAGACGGAAGGCTTCGAGGCGGACGATATCATCGCCACCTATGCCCGGCAGGCGGAGGCCATTGGGGCCGATGTCACCATCATCTCCTCCGACAAGGATCTGATGCAGCTCGTCACTGCCAATGTCCACATGTACGATGCGATGAAGGACAAGCAGATCGGCATCCCCGATGTCATAGAGAAATGGGGCGTGGGTCCCGAAAAGATGATCGACCTGCAGGCCATGACCGGCGATTCGACCGACAATGTTCCGGGCATCCCCGGCATCGGTCCAAAGACGGCCGCGCAATTGCTGGAAGAATACGGCGATCTCGATACGCTGCTCGCCCGGGCAGGTGAGATCAAGCAGCAGAAGCGTCGGGAAAATATCATCGCCAACGCGGAACTTGCTCGTATTTCCAGACAGCTCGTGGCCCTGAGAACCGACGTGCCGCTGGATCAGCCGCTTGAAGCACTGGTGCTGGAACCTCAGAACGGCCCGAAACTCATTGCCTTCCTGAAGGCGATGGAATTCACCACGCTGACGCGGCGGGTTGCCGAAGCGACAGAGACCGATGCTTCCGCCATTGAGTCCGCCAATGTGCCGGTTCAGTGGGGCGCCGACGCCCATGGTCCCGATCTCGATGCGCCGGCCGCGCGTGAAGCGGCTGCTGGCGTAACGGGCACTGCGGCTTCGCCCGCTATTCCGGCGCGGAAAGGTGCAGGGGAGGGCAGCGCGCCGGCTGATCTTGCCACCGCCCGCCAGACGCTTTTTGCCGCCGCCAAGATCGACACGAGCGCCTACACGACGATCAGGGATCTTGCGACGCTGGACCTCTGGGTTGCGGCGGCGCGGGAAACGGGGGTCGTCGCCTTCGATACGGAAACGACCTCGCTTGATCCGATGCAGGCGGAGCTCGTCGGGTTTTCGCTGGCAATCGCCGATAATGGCAAGGATGCCTCGGGCAGCGATATACGCGCCGCCTACATTCCCTTGACGCACAAGACTGGCTCCGGCGGCGATCTATTCAGCGATGGTATCAGGCTCGCCGAAGGCCAGGTGCCCTTTGACGAAGCACTGGTCCGTCTCAAGGACTTGCTTGAAGACGAGGCCGTGCTGAAGGTCGCGCAAAATCTCAAATATGACTATCTGCTCATGAAACGCCATGGCGTCGTCATGCAGAGTTTCGACGATACGATGCTGATCTCCTATGTGCTTGAGGCTGGCAAAGTGACGCACGGCATGGATTCGCTGTCCGAACGTTGGCTCGGCCATACGCCGATCCCCTATAAGGACGTGGCGGGATCGGGCAAGTCGAGCGTTACCTTCGATTTTGTCGACATCGACAAGGCGACGGCATATGCAGCGGAGGACGCTGACGTCACCTTGCGGCTGTGGATGGCGCTGAAGCCGCGGCTTGTTTCAGAACGGCTGACCAAGGTTTACGAGCGGCTGGAACGTCCGCTTGTGCCTGTTCTGGCGCATATGGAGGAGCGTGGCATCACCGTCGACCGGCAAATACTCTCACGTCTTTCCGGCGAACTCGCCCAGAAGGCGGCAGCGTTTGAAGAGGAAATCTACGAGCTGGCCGGCGAGCGTTTCAACATCGGCTCGCCAAAGCAGCTCGGCGACATCCTGTTCGGCAAGATGGGCCTGCCGGGCGGCTCCAAGACCAAGACCGGCCAATGGTCGACCTCGGCACAGGTGCTGGAGGATTTGGCGGCTGAAGGTATTGAACTGCCCCGCAAGATCGTCGACTGGCGGCAGCTGACGAAGCTGAAATCCACCTATACGGATGCTCTGCCGGGATATATCCACCCGGAGACCAAACGTGTGCATACATCCTATGCGCTGGCCTCCACCACAACAGGCCGTCTGTCGTCCTCGGAACCGAACCTTCAGAACATCCCCGTCCGCACGGCGGAAGGGCGAAAAATCCGCACGGCTTTCATCTCGACGCCCGGCCACAAGCTTCTTTCCGCCGACTACAGCCAGATCGAACTGCGCGTGCTGGCCCATGTCGCCGATATTCCGCAGCTTCGCAACGCCTTCGAAAACGGCATCGACATTCATGCCATGACGGCTTCGGAAATGTTTGGTGTGCCTGTCGAAGGCATGCCCTCGGAAGTGCGCCGCCGCGCCAAGGCCATCAATTTCGGCATTATCTACGGTATTTCGGCTTTCGGTCTCGCCAACCAGCTCGGTATCGCCCGTTCTGAAGCCGGCGAATATATCAAGAAATATTTCGAGCGTTTTCCCGGCATCCGCGACTACATGGAGGCGACAAAGGCTTTCGCCCGTGAGAACGGTTATGTCGAGACGATTTTCGGCCGCCGCGCCCATTATCCGGAAATCCGCTCGTCCAACCCTTCCGTGAAGGCCTTCAATGAGCGCGCCGCCATTAACGCCCCGATCCAGGGCTCCGCGGCGGATATAATACGGCGCGCCATGGTCCGTATCGAACCGGCGCTGGAGGCTGAAAACCTTTCCGCCCGCATGCTGTTGCAGGTGCATGACGAACTCATCTTCGAGGTCGATGAAGCGGAAATCGAGAAAACTCTGCCCGTCGTCGTCTCGGTCATGGAAAATGCGGCCATGCCGGCAATCTCCATGAAGGTGCCATTGCAGGTGGATGCCCGCGCGGCTGACAACTGGGACGAGGCGCATTGACCGGCTTTTGGCCGGTCCATGTCATGGCTGTGTCGCGTGCACGGATTAGAGGAAACGCTTCACGAGGAGTTTCCCATGCACGCCCCGCTCGTCTCGAAAGATCTCGGCTATATTTCTGCTGCCTGTCATGATCAGCCGCCGCGCCATCTCGGCAGCCGCTTTAATGAGAATGGTGAGTTTCTGCCTGAGCCGGGCAATACGGTCGTCTGCCATCTTGTCGGGGGCTCGCAGACCGAAAACGCGATCATTGCGACGCGTCGGCGCTTCCTGGATATGCCGGAGGCATCCCAGCTTGCTTTCACACCGGCTTCCAGCCTGCACATGACGGTGTTTCAGGGCATCATCGAGTTTCGGCGTGCTCTGCCCTATTGGCCGCAGACAATGCCGCTTGATACACCGATCGACACGATGACGGACTATTATCGCGACCGCCTTTCTGCTTTTCCGGCGCTGCCGGGATTCAACATGCAAGTTACCGGTTTGCGGCCGGTAGGTCTGATCCTGACGGGAGCCACGCCCGAGGATGATCGCATTGTGGCCCTGTGGCGGGATACATTCGCCGATTTCTTCGGATATCGCCATCCTGATCATGACAGCTACGAGTTTCACATCACCCTTTCCTACATCATCAGCTGGTTCAAGCCCGCGTGCCTGCCGCGCTGGCAGGCGATGCTTGACGAGGAACTGGAAAAGCTGCGTGCCGCGGCGCCAGTTATGGAGATGCGTCCGCCGGCTTTCTGTGAATTCAGGGATATGAACCACTTCAAGGAGCTGGTTGTTTTCGATAGAAGGTGAAGCATGATTGGCATTGCCTGAGGGCAGTTTGCCGCATGGTTTTTGCCGAATCCGAAAAAATGCGCGTCAGGGCTGGTCAAAGCCCGTTTGGGCATGTATAAGCGCGCCAAATTTCCGATATCGAGACATCCGACATTCGGCCTTTGGTTCTGGCCGGTTCCGTTGTTTCGCCGCTTAAGTGGAGTAACAAAAATGGCTGTACCAAAAAGAAAAACAAGCCCGTCCAAGCGTGGCATGCGCCGCTCGGCTGACGGTCTCAAGTCTGCGACCTATGTTGAAGACAAGAACTCCGGCGAACTGCGCCGTCCGCACCATATCGATCTGAAGACCGGTATGTATCGCGGCCGTCAGGTTCTGACGCCGAAGGAAAGCGCATAAGCTTTTCCGACGTGACTTTGCAAAAACCGGCCCTCGTGGCCGGTTTTTTGTTTTTAGCGATCTCTCACGGTGTCCAGCGCTCACTTGGAAAATCTCGTCACTCCTCCTACACTCGCTTCGGGAGAGCGGGTTAGATTCCTGCCGCGTGAGGGGAGTTTCGGTGAAATATCGCTGGATTTTGTTGATGATGCTCGGTCTTGGCCTCGGTTACGGCGCCGTGACAAAAGGAAGCGGCGTCATTGCAGAAAGCTATTTCGGTGAAATGTCCGAGCAGGGGCGCACGACGCTCCGGCTTGCCGTCTCCGCCCTTGGCGGGCTGTTGAACCGTTACGAGCCGCTGCCTGCCTTGATTGCAGATCATGATGACATTGAGGAGCTGGTCGCACATCCCAAGGATGAAGCCCTGCGACAGCGCGCCAATGTCTACCTCAAATCCATCAACACCCTGCTGGAATCCTCCGATATCTACATCATTACGCTGGATGGCGAGACAATCGCGGCCAGCAACTATGATGGCCCGACAAGCTTCGTCGGTGAGAATTTCAGCTACCGTCCCTATTTTCAGGATGCGGCGAAGGGCCTGCAGTCGCGGTTCTTCGCGCTCGGCACGACCTCGCACAAGCGCGGATATTATTTCTCCGCACCTATTCTCTTCAATGCGGAAATAAAGGGCGTCATCGTCTTCAAGGTCGACATCGAAGGCATAGAGGCCTCCTTCGGCGATGGCGAAAACCGTATTCTTGTGTCGGATCCCGAAGGCATCATTTTCATGACCGGCACGCCGCAATGGCTTTACTCCGGCCTGATGCCGCTGACGCCCGAAAGACTGGCGCGTACCGAGGCCTCACGCCGTTACGCCAATGCCACACTGAAGGAACTGCCGCTGAAACACGGCAGTTTCGGCTCGCATCAGCTGATGACGATTACCCAGAATGAGGGGGACAGGGAATATATGGTCCTGTCTCAGCCGATGGCGGATGCAGGATGGACCGTCAGCGTGCTGATGGATACCGGTTCATTGCGGACACAGGTGAAGACGGCAATGATCGCGATCATCCTGTGCCTGTGTCTGGCAGCCGCGCTCATTGCGGCGATGCTGCAGAGACGGCGACGGCTGCGTGAACGGCTGACCCATCAGGCAGAAGCCCAGGCGGAGCTGGAACGGCGGGTCGAGGAACGCACTGCCGATCTGGCGCGTGTGAACCAGGAGATCGAACACGAAATTGCCGAACGCCGCCAGACGGAAAAACAATTACGTAAGATGCAGAATGATCTGGTGCAGGCGGGCAAGCTTGCGGCGCTCGGACAAATGTCGGCGGCCTTGTCGCATGAAATCAACCAGCCGCTTGCCGCAGCCAAGAATTATGCCGAAAACGCGTCGCTTCTTGTAGAGCGCGGGCGGCTGGACGAGGTCAGGGAAAACCTCAGGCGCATTTCGGGGCTGATCGATCGCATGGCCTCGATCAGCAGGCACCTCAGGAATTTCGCCCGAAAGCCGAACGAAAAAATGACTGCGGTCAGCCTGGAAACCGTGCTTCGCGACACGCTTGAAATCGTCGGTGCCCGGTTGAAGGCCGCCAATGCGGTGCTGGATGTCAATCTCGGCCCGGTGCCACTTGCGGTGAAAGCTGGTCCGGTGCGGCTGCAGCAGGTGCTCGTCAACATCATTTCCAACGCGGCGGACGCCGTGGAGGGGCGCGAGGATCGGCGCATCGCGCTCGAGGCCGTACAGCACGGCCAGACGGTTTCCGTCTTCATCCGCGACCGGGGACCAGGCGTTCCGCCGGCAATTTCGGATCGCATCTTCGATCCGTTTTTCACCACCAAGGGTGTGGGGCGTGGCCTCGGCCTCGGGCTTTCCATCTCCTATAACATCATCAAGGATTTTGGCGGCCAGTTGCGGGTGAGAAATCATGAGGAAGGGGGCGCGGAATTCGAGATCGAATTGCCCGCCGCCGCCTGGCGCATGGAGGCGGCTGCGGAATGACCATGTCGCGGGTTTTGCTGATCGATGACGAAGAGGAACTGCGCTTCTCCACTGCCCAGGCGCTGGAGCTTTCCGGTTTTGCCGTCACCATGCTGGCGAGCGCCGAACACGCGCTCGAACTCATCGGCTACAGTTTTGATGGTGTCGTGGTCAGCGACATCCGTATGCCCGGCATGGACGGCATGACACTGCTGCAGAAGGTGAGGGAGCTCGATGCGGAAATACCTGTGATTCTGATGACGGGTCACGGGGATGTTCAGCTGGCGGTCAACGCCATGCGCAATGGCGCCTATGATTTCATCGAGAAGCCGTTCACACCGCAATATCTCGCGGGCATCATCAAGCGGGCCAATGACCGGCGGGCGCTGGTGCTGGAAAATCGCCGTCTCAAGGCGGTGGCGGGCAAGCATGACGATCTCGAAACGCGCCTGCCGGGCAGAACCCAGGTGATGGTCGATCTGCGGTACCGCATTCGCGCCATCGGTGCGACGGATGCCGATACACTGATCGTCGGCGATACAGGCGCAGGCAAGGAGGTGGTTGCGCGGGCATTGCACGATATCAGCAGCAGAGCCAACCGGCCCTTTGTCGCGATCAACTGTGCGGCGCTTCCGCAGACACTGATTGAGAGCGAGTTGTTTGGTCACGAGGCCGGCGCCTTTCCGGGCGCGCTGCGCCCGCGTTATGGCAAGTTCGAACACGCGCGCGGCGGCACCATCCTGCTGGATGAAATCGGCTCTATGCCTTTCGAACTGCAGGGTCGATTGCTTCGCGTGCTGCAGGAAAGAGTGATTACCCGTCTCGGCTCGAATGAAACGGTCGAACTCGACGTGCGCTTCATCGCCACCAGCAAGGTAGATCTGGAACAGGAAGTTGCGGCTGGCCGTTTTCGCGCCGACCTTCTTTACCGCCTCAACGTCGCGACAATTCTCGTGCCGTCGCTCTCGCAGCGCAGCGCGGATATTCCGCTGCTCTTCCTCCATCTGGTACGAGAAGCTGCCGCCCGCTACGGGCGGGAGGATATGGAGGTGCCGCAGCACCTGCTCTCCGCTGTTTCGCTCAGGGAATGGCCGGGCAACGTCCGGGAATTGCGCAACGCTGCGGACCGCTTCGCGCTGGGCCTGGAAACCGACGTATCCGATGCGTCGCCGGCGTTTCAGGATGATGGCAGGTCGGCTCTTGCCCCGAGGGTCGCGGCATATGAAAAAAGCCTGATTGCGCAGGCCATCGCAGCCCATGGTGGAAATCTGAAATCCGTTTATGAGAACCTCGGCATCTCCCGCAAAACGCTTTACGAGAAGATGCAGAAATACGAGCTTCACCGGCATATGAACGAGATCTGATGGGTGGATTTCCACCCATCTTTACGCCGTCATGGGTTGAAATCCACCCATTATCTTTGGTTACACGGATAAAACTGCGTTTCATCGCAACAGTGCCGTTGCTGAATGTCACTTCGGGATCGCAAATATCGTCACCCCGGCCGCCATGGAGGAGCATGCGCGGCTGAAGTGGCGATCATTTTCATCCGGGAGGAATCGATGAAAATACTGAAGACAGTTTCCGGCCTTGCTGCCGCCGCTGCCGTTTCCCTTTTCGCGCTGTCCGCATCCGCTCAGACCTATCCCGAGCGTAACATCACCATGGTCGTGCCTTTCTCGGCCGGTGGCCCGACGGACACGGTGGCGCGTCTTGTGGCTGAATCCATGTCGAAGGATCTCGGCCAGCAGATCATCGTGGAAAATGTCGGCGGCGCCGGCGGCACGCTTGGCGCCGGCCGCGTTGCCTCGGCAGATCCCGATGGTTACACCATCCTTCTCCACCACATCGGCATGGCGACCAGCGCCACGCTCTATCGAAAGCTCGCTTACGACACGACCAGTGCTTTCGAATATGTTGGTCTGGTCACGGAAGTACCGATGACCATCCTGTCGCGCAAGAACCTTGAGACCACGGACCTCAAGGGGCTGATCGATTACGCCAAGGCGAACAAGGACAAGGTCACCGTTGCCAATGCCGGCATCGGCGCGGCCTCTCATCTGTGCGGCATGCTGTTCATGAGCGCCATCGAGACGCCGCTCGTTACCGTGCCCTACAAGGGCACCGGCCCTGCCATGACCGATCTGCTGGGCGGCCAGGTCGACATCATGTGCGACCAGACCACCAACACCACCAAGCAGATCCAGGGCGGCACTGTGAAGGCTTACGCCGTAACCTCGCCGAAGCGGCTGGATGTGCTGAAGGACGTGCCGACAGTTGCCGAAGCTGGCTTGCCCAAACTCGAAGTCGGCATCTGGCACGGCATCTACACGCCGAAGGGCACGCCTGCGGAAATCAACGAAAAGCTCTCCAAGTCGCTGCAGGTCGCGCTGAAGGACAAGAATGTCGCGGCGCGTTTTGCCGAACTCGGCACCACGCCGTCGCCGGAAAGCGATGCGACACCGGCGGCGCTGAAGGCCAAGCTTGAAAGCGAAATCGCCCGCTGGAAGCCGGTGATTGAGGCTGCCGGCCAATATGCCGACTGATGAACGCGGAAAGACCGGCGGTTTCCTGCCGCCGGTCGACCGTGATCAACTTTAACAGGCGAACCGGCTGAATGTCGGCCGCCGTGGAGGGGCATCTTTCATGAAGTCGTTATTTAATGACCCTGCCGAAGCAGTCTGCGGGGCAATTTTTATGGGGCTTGGCGTCTTTTTTGCCTTGCAGTCCTATGGTCTGGAAATCGGAACCGCCTTCCGTATGGGGCCGGGCTACTTCCCGCTGGTACTCGCGATCATCCTGATCCTGCTTGGCGGCGTCATATTCCTGCGCGCAACCCGGCCGGCTGGCGAGGGCATCGGCGCAATCGCCTGGCGCGGCATATTTTTCATCCTGCCTGCACCGATCTTTTTCGGTTTCACTGTTCGGGGCCTGGGTTTTGTGCCGGCGCTGTTTTTCAGCGCGCTCATTGCGTCCTTCGCCTCACACAAGATGAGCCCGTTGATGGCGGTCGTTCTTTCCGCGGCTATCACTGTCTTTTCCGTCGCTGTTTTCAATTATGGTCTTGGCCTGCCTTTCCAGCGCTTCGGCCCCTGGCTCAACTTCTGAGGTATAGCGATGGATTTGCTCGATAATCTTGCGCTCGGTTTCGTCACCGCCTCGTCGCTGGCAAACCTCTTTTTCTGCCTGATCGGCGTGCTGCTTGGCACCCTCATCGGCGTTCTGCCCGGCATCGGCGCGACGGCGACTATCGCCATGTTGCTGCCGATCACCTTCCAGCTTGAGCCCGTCTCGTCGCTGATCATGCTCGCCGGCATCTATTACGGTGCGCAATATGGTGGATCGACCACGGCGATCCTGATCAATATGCCCGGCGAATCGTCCTCTGCCGTCACCGCCATCGATGGTTACCAGATGGCACGCAAGGGCAAGGCGGGTGCAGCGCTTGCCATCGCCGCCATCGGGTCGTTTTTCGCGGGCACGGTGTCAACCTTCCTCGTCGCAATCTTCGCGCCGCCGCTCACGGCAATCGCGCTGGAATTCGGCGCGGCGGAATATTTCTCGCTGATGGTCGTCGGCCTCGTGTCGTCCATCGCGCTCGCCCATGGCTCCATCGTCAAGGCGTTGGCCATGGTCGTGCTTGGCCTGCTGCTCGGTCTCGTCGGCACGGATATCTATAGCGGCACGCCGCGCTTCACCCTCGGTATCCGCGAATATGCCGATGGCCTGAATTTCGTGGCTGTGGCTGTGGGTGTCTTCGGTATCGCCGAAATCCTGCGCAACCTCGAAAACGAGCGGACCCGTTCGGTGCTGATCGCCAAGGTCAGCGGCTTGATGCCGACCAAGGATGATTTCAAGCGCATGGTAGGGCCGGTTCTGCGCGGCACGGCCATTGGTTCGGCCCTCGGCATCCTGCCGGGCGGCGGGGCGATCCTTGCCGCCTTTGCCTCCTACACCGTGGAGAAACGTGTCTCCAAGAACCCGGAAGAATTCGGGCACGGAGCGGTTGCCGGTGTGGCCGGTCCGGAATCAGCCAACAATGCCGGCGCCCAGACGTCGTTCATTCCGCTGCTCACGCTCGGCATTCCGGCCAATCCGGTGATGGCGCTGATGATCGGCGCGATGATCATTCAGGGCATCGTTCCCGGTCCGAATGTGGCGACCGAACAGCCAGCGCTGTTCTGGGGCATCATCGCCTCCATGTGGATCGGCAATCTGATGCTCGTCATCCTCAACCTGCCGCTGATCGGGCTGTGGGTGAAGCTGCTGACGGTGCCCTACTATGTGCTTTTCCCGATCATCATGGCCTTCTGCGCCATCGGGGTCTATAGCGTCAATTCAAACGTCTTCGATCTCTATGCCGTCGCCTTCTTCGGCTTCATCGGTTACGTGCTGGTGAAACTGCGCTGCGAACCTGCCCCTTTGCTGCTCGGCTTCGTGCTCGGTCCGCTGCTGGAGGAGAACCTGCGGCGCGCCATGATCCTCTCGCGTGGCGATCCGTCGACCTTCGTGACCCGGCCGATCAGCGCAACCCTGCTTTTCATTGCGCTCGCCGTGCTGATCATCGTCTTCCTCCCCAGCGTGAAGAAGAAGCGCGAAGAGGTTTTCGTAGAAGAAGACTGAGAATGCGATAAACTCATGTGGCCGGCGATGGAGACATCGCCGGCTTTTCTGTCTCTGTTTCCGCCATGCCGAATTCGCTTCACGAAAGCGACATATGGTTGACTCGCGAGCCTTTAGGCCCAAGGAAGGGCTGGAAAGAGAGGTCACCATGACGTCGGAAACCGAAGAACGGATCATCGCGCTCGAGGAAACGGTCGCGCATCAGGTGAAGGTGATAGAGGAACTGTCGGACCAGCTGGCGGAGCAGTGGAAGGTTGTTGAACAGACCCGCGCCAAGCTTGATCGCCTGACAGAGCGGTTCCTGAGTCTTGAGGAGCAGTCATTGGACGCGCCCGCCATCACAAGGCCACCGCATTACTGACGGGAGTACAGGATGAAAAACGACACAGCCAAGCTCGCTGAAGAAATCGTCGATTTCTGGAAGAAGGCTGGCCCGGAAAAATGGTTCGACAAGGACGCCGCCTTCGACAGTCACTTTCACGACCGGTTCCGTGACGCTCATTTCGCTGCAGCGAGGCGAGAACTGGATGGCTGGCTGGAGGGTGCAGAAAGCAGCCTCGCCTTGATGCTGCTGCTGGATCAGTTTCCGCGCAACTGCTTTCGCGACACGGCCCACATGTATGCGACCGATCCTCTGGCGCGGCTTTTGGCCGATGAAGCCATCCGGCGCGGACATGATCAGGCAGTGAGTGAGGATCTGCGGGTCTTCTTCTATCTACCGTTTTCTCACGCAGAAGATCTGGAGGCGCAGCACCGGGCGTGCCGTCTCAATCGGCCGCTCGGCGGGCTTTATCTGCATCACGCCGAAGAACATCGCGAGATCATCGAACGTTTCGGCCGCTTTCCGCATCGTAACAAGATATTGTTGCGGGAAACGACACCGGAGGAGCGGCGATATCTGGAAGAGGGCGGCTTTTCAGGCTGACCCCAAAAAGAAAACGCCGCCAGTCCAAGGGATGGCGGCGTTTCTGATGGTGAAGAACGGCGGCACTCAGCCGTCGAAGAATTCCTTCATCCGGGCGAAGAAGCCCGTCGATTCCGGATTATTCTCCTTGGAAGACAGCTGCTCGAACTCCTGCAGCAGCTCGCGCTGTCGCTTGCTGAGTTTCTGCGGCGTCTCGATCTGAATCTGGATATAGAGATCGCCCGTCTGCGCCGAACGCAGCACCGGCATGCCCTTGCCCTTCAGACGGAACTGCTTGCCCGGTTGGGTGCCTTCCGGAACCGTGACGCGCGACTTCGTGCCATCGAGCGTCGTGACATCGAAGGTGCCGCCGAGCGCTGCCGTCGTCATCGAGATCGGCACGGTGCAATAGAGATCGGCACCGTCGCGCTGGAAGAACTCATGCGGACGCACGGACAGGAAGATATAGAGATCGCCCGCCGGACCGCCACGCATGCCGGCTTCGCCTTCGCCCTGCAGGCGAATGCGTGTGCCATCCTCGATGCCCGAGGGAATGTTGACCGAGAGCGAACGCTCTTCCGTTACACGGCCCTGACCATGGCACTTGCCGCAGGGGTCGGAGATCGTCTGTCCGCGGCCATGGCACGTGGGGCAGGTGCGCTCCACCGAGAAGAAGCCCTGCGCGGCGCGCACGCGGCCTGAACCCTGGCAGGTGGCGCAGGTCTTCGGCTGCGTGCCGGGCTTGGCGCCCGAGCCGGAACAGACGTCGCAGGTGATCGAGGTCGGAACCCTGATCTGCGCCGTCTTGCCGGTGAAGGCTTCTTCCAGGGTGATTTCCATGTTGTAGCGAAGATCGGCACCGCGTTCGCGACCGCCGGAAGATCGGCGCGCGCGACCGCCGCCCATCATCTCGCCGAAGATGTCTTCGAAAATATCCGAGAAGCCGCCATTGGCGAAACCGCCGCCGCCAAAGCCGCCACCGCCGCCCATGCCGCCATTTTCAAAGGCCGCATGGCCGAAACGATCGTAGGCCGCGCGCTTCTGCGGATCCTTCAACGTTTCATATGCTTCGTTGATTTCTTTGAATTTCCGTTCGGAATCGGCATCATCAGGGTTTTTGTCCGGATGGTACTTCATCGCGAGTTTGCGGAAGGCGCTTTTCAGCTCTTTTTCGTCCGCAGTCTTGCTGACGCCGAGTGTTTCGTAAAAGTCTGCTTTCGCCATTCAGTTAACAAGCCCCGCAAATGGATTTCCGGCTGCACGCGGCAGCCGGATGTCTTGCATAAATTGTCAGGAGACGGAAAGTCGCGCGATTATGCGGACTTCTTGTCGTCCTTGATTTCTTCGTAGTCAGCGTCGACGACGTCATCCTTGCCGCCTTCGGAAGCATCGCCAGCCTCGGCCTGCTGCGCTTCATAGATGGCCTGACCGAGCTTCATGGAGACTTCCATGAGGGTCTGGGTCTTCGCCTGGATGTCGTCGGCGTCAGGCTCGGAAGCCTCAACCGCGGTCTTCAGGGTGGCAATGGCGTCTTCGATCGCCTTGCGGTCGGTTTCGGAAACCTTGTCGCCATATTCCTTCACCGACTTCTCGGTAGAATGGATGAGGCTTTCAGCCTGGTTCTTGGCTTCCACGCCCGCACGACGCTTCTTGTCGGCCTCAGCATTGGCTTCGGCGTCCTTGACCATCTTTTCGATGTCGGCGTCAGAAAGGCCACCGGAGGCCTGGATGCGGATCTGCTGTTCCTTGCCGGTGCCCTTGTCCTTGGCCGAAACCTGCACGATACCGTTGGCGTCGATATCGAAGGTAACTTCGATCTGCGGAACACCACGCGGTGCCGGCGGCAGGCCAACGAGGTCGAACTGACCAAGCAGCTTGTTGTCCTGCGCCATTTCGCGCTCACCCTGCGAGACGCGGATGGTCACGGCCGACTGGTTGTCTTCGGCGGTCGAGAAGGTCTGGCTCTTCTTCGTCGGGATCGTCGTGTTGCGATCGATCAGACGCGTGAAGACGCCACCCAGCGTTTCGATGCCGAGCGACAGCGGGGTCACGTCGAGCAGCAGAACGTCCTTGACGTCGCCCTGCAGAACGCCGGCCTGAATGGCCGCGCCCATGGCAACAACTTCATCAGGGTTCACGCCCTTATGCGGCTCCTTGCCGAACAGCTGCTTGACCACTTCCTGCACCTTCGGCATGCGGCTCATGCCACCGACGAGAACGACTTCGTCGATCTCGGAAGCGGAGACGCCGGCGTCCTTGAGCGCTGCCTTGCAAGGTGCAACGGTGCGCTGCACGAGGTCGTCGACCAGGCTTTCGAACTTCGCACGGGTCAGCTTCAGCGTCAGGTGCTTCGGACCGGAAGCGTCAGCCGTGATGAACGGCAGGTTGATTTCGGTCTGCTGCGAGGACGACAGTTCGATCTTCGCCTTTTCAGCAGCTTCCTTGAGACGCTGCAGAGCGAGCTTGTCGTTCTTCAGATCGATGCCCTGATCCTTCTTGAACTCGCCGGCCAGATACTCGACCAGACGCATGTCGAAGTCTTCACCGCCAAGGAAGGTATCGCCATTGGTGGACTTCACTTCGAAGACGCCGTCGCCGATTTCCAGAACGGAAATATCGAAGGTGCCGCCGCCAAGGTCATAAACGGCGATCGTCTTGCCGTCCTTCTTGTCGAGGCCGTAAGCGAGTGCTGCCGCGGTCGGCTCGTTGATGATGCGCAGAACATCAAGACCGGCGATGCGGCCGGCATCCTTGGTTGCCTGGCGCTGCGCGTCGTTGAAGTAGGCGGGAACGGTGATGACGGCCTTCTCGACCTTTTCACCGAGATAGGCTTCAGCGGTTTCCTTCATCTTCTGCAGTATCATCGCGGAAATCTGCGAAGGGGAATAATTCTTGTCCTGCGCCTTCACCCAGGCGTCGCCATTGTCGCCCTTGACGATCTCGAAGGGAACAAGAGCCTTGTCCTTCTCGACGGTCGGGTCTTCATAACGGCGGCCGATCAGGCGCTTTACCGCAAACAGGGTGTTAGTCGGATTGGTGACCGCCTGGCGCTTGGCCGGCTGGCCGACAAGGCGTTCGCCATCATCGGAAAATGCCACCATGGACGGCGTGGTACGTGCGCCTTCCGCGTTTTCAATAACTTTCGTGTCCTTGCCATCCATCACTGCGACGCAGGAGTTGGTTGTGCCAAGGTCGATACCGATTACTTTTGCCATGCTCTTCTCTCCTTGAAGCGCGCTGTCTGAACCCCGTGAGGCATTCCTTTGACAGCACCTTGACTTGGATTTGCAGCCTTCGCTGCTGTTATGCGGCGTATATAAGGAGCGATTTTTGCGGCTGCAAGGCGCAAGAGCAGGGGAAAGGCAGCAAAAAAGCGCCGGAAACTCTTTCTTTGCAGATGCATAGCCATCAAGGCTTGCGTAAGCCGAAAAACGCGACTTTGACGCTATGCTGCGCTGTCGTCCGGCGCCGCAGGCACAAGGACTTCCGGGATGCCATTATAATGGTTTGAAGTGGGCGAAATGGCGGACAGGGTGTCTTTCCGCCCAAACATCGAAAAGCCTTGAGCAATTACGATATTAATTTAAAAACAACGCGTTGAGCCCTTTTTTTGCTTGAGTTACTCCGCCAAGTGCCGGTAAGTTCCGACGAGTGTTTGTGGTTAATTTTGTGGGTAGGGAACTTTCAGCGCCAACTCGTTATCACTATCTAGGACTTTTTCTTGGTCCGCTTCGGTCAAATATCGCAGCGATCACTACAGGAATTTCCAACAAAAACATCAGTTTTTTGGGGCGGCATTTCGAGTCGATTATTGAAATTTTGCTTGATTCGCCAATCAAGCCTGCCCACGTCCACCGACGACGGTTAGAGCGCTTAAATCTCGCCCATATCGCAACTTGATAAAGTTATCATTTTTTCAATGCATTAGATAGCCATTCATCGATCAGCTTTATCCCCTGATGATCGCATCTTGCGTCACACTTCAGCGCGTGAGAGGAGTCGAAAAAACACCGGAGATGCGACATTGGAATCGATTGAAGAGTATCGGATCAAAATCCTAAAAGATCTGATGAAAACCAAGACCATGAGCACAGCTTGGGCACTTTGGGCGCCGACAGTGAATTCGCTTACTGAAAGCTTAACCAACACGGATAAGGTATTTGATCTCGGGGACCACCTATCAAAGATTTTCTTATCGACATCCACGGAGGGGCGGGGTCAAGACGTGCTCTCCGCAGCGGGTCACGCATGGGAAGGCTTGGTAACCCTATATCTAAACATGGTTTTGTCAGGGACAAACGGCGTTGCCATGAAGCAGAAGAAAAGCTTGGTTCCCCAATGCATTCTCGACTCAACAAGTATCAACTATCACAGTGACCCGACAAACACCGAATCGGATGTTGTTGTAGTGATTTTTCCAGATGGATTCCAATTTCCCGAGGGTGGGTACACGATACAAACCATGTCTGCCGCAATCTCTCCAATACTCAACCGGTTTGAGCTTGGGGTAGTTCAATGCAAAACAAATTGGAACGACAACTCACAAATCCCTATGCTTTGGGATTTGGTGTATCGTTCGAAGGGGTTTGAAGGTAACCACATCAGCGTCGGTCAAAATGGTCACTATTTTGCAGACTTGAAGAAGTTTACCTACGCCTTTGTAACTGTACCGACCCAAAAAGCTCCGTTCAAGCCAACGGACATGGCTGTCAAACGAGTTAGGAATCTGAGCGGCGGGAATTATTGGGGAAGGGAGACGGAAAAGGGCATTGCATTCGGCGTCAAGCAAATTTTCTCTGCAAACTTCAGGTCGGCATTCGCGGGAAAATCGATACGTAATAGCCTGTCAGACGCAATATTTGCGAAGGCTGGCGCATTTTCCTCGGACCTAGCCCTGGACAAAGCCTAAGCTTTTCTGGCATGTAGAGAGCTTCGAACAAACACCTAGATAGGGTGCATGCATGCTGCGACATAGTTTTCAAAACGACCTAGTTCCAGTTCACACAGGCAAAAACAAAGCTGTGGTCCGCCCTATGATCGACCTCTTTGCAGGATGTGGAGGTCTTTCTCTTGGGTTCGAACAGGCGGGCTTTACGCCGATTTTCGTAAACGAGTTAAATGACGATGCACGCGCGACCTATCTTCTAAATCGAAGCCACCTCATTGGTGGATCACCATTCAATACAATGCCGGATTTGGCATCGTCAGACGTCAACACTCTGGATAAATTGCGTCTAGAAAAGCTACAGGCTGACCTCCGGCAGCTCGACAGCGACTTAGTCTTTGGTCCCGCGAGCACGATTGATGTACTCGCGGGCGGACCACCCTGTCAGGGCTTCTCCGGTATAGGGCATCGACGCTCATACTCCGTCGATAAACAGGACATACCATCAAATCAGCTTTATGAAAGAATGGCTTCCGTTATCGAGACGGTTCAGCCGCGTATATTTTTATTTGAGAACGTGCGTGGCTTGCTATTCTCACGGTGGACTAACGAAGGTCAGAAAGGCGACATTTGGAAAGATGTCTACGGCCGCTTTCGCCGGTTAGGCGTGGAATTTGGCTATACAGTCCGCTGGCAGTTGGTGCTTGCGAGCGACTATGGTGTACCTCAAAATCGGCCCCGTGTCCTAATGGTCGGCATCCGGAATGACGTGAAGGATGCAGCAAGAGCAGTTCTTAAGCCGGAAGCTGATGAACATAGCGCCTACTTATGCAACTTTCTGCCTCGATATGGCATCCACCCCGTTCCAGATTTGATCGACTTACTAGGCGACCTCGAAGATCGAACGACTACTGATGCCCTACTTACACAAGACTTCCCTGAGGATTTCGCCACAAGGAAGTACCCGCGAAAAGCAACTACAGCGGTTCAGGAGCAGCTTCGCGCCAATCAAGGAGGTACAAACGTCTCCAGAATAACGGAGCAGGAGTACAGCCGTCACTCTGCTAGGATCGTGGAAAAGTTCAAAGCAATGATAGAGAACGGCGGCGAGATTCCGGAAGAGCATCGAACTAAGAAATTCTCTCAAAAAGTTCTACCCGCAAGATGGGGCAATAAAGCTCCCTCGATTACTGCGACATCTATGCCGGATGACTATGTCCACTATAGACAGCCTCGAACGCTGACGGTTCGGGAATGGGCGCGGCTACAGACTTTCCCTGACTGGTATCAATTTGCGGGGAAGCGCACTACTGGCGGCCTTCGTCGGGCAGGAAATCCGCGTGAAGGAATTCACGATCGCGAAGTGCCAAAGTACACACAGATTGGAAATGCAGTCCCTGTTAGGCTGGCCGAAGCTGTCGCCCTGCATTTCGACATGATTTTGAAGGCTGCCGGTTATCCGGGCGACGAGTAGTATGGGCAAGATCTCCCCAGAAAAACGCTCCAATATCATGCGAGGCGTAGTCTCAAAGAATACGAAACCTGAAATGCTGGTCAGGCACTTACTCCATCGGCTTGGATATCGGTATACACTGCATGCTCGAGGTCTCCCGGGAAAGCCAGATATTGTTTTTTCGCGGCGACGAAAGGCGATTTTTATCCATGGGTGTTTTTGGCACCAACATCCGGCAACCGACTGTAGGATTTCGAGGCGCCCAACCTCTAACACGGAGTTCTGGAACGCCAAACTTGATCGAAATATTGAGCGAGATAGGGCGTCTCTGCAAGGCCTGCAAAGGCTAGGCTGGACGATCTTAACACTATGGGAGTGCGAACTTAACGACGCCAATCAGCTGGAACTGGCGCTAACGGATTTTTTGGGCCCAACACGCTTTTTGGCGAAATAAACGACTCATAGAGGTGGCTTGGTTTGTTTAGATATTTTCGGGTGTTTTGCTAATTGGGTCTCAGCCTCGATTATGCCGCCACCATGATTGGTGCCAGCGCATTAAAGTAGGCCTGATCCGGCGTCTGCCGGTTAAGGGATAAATCTTGGCGTCGGCTGTTATAAATGACCAGATAGCGACTGATGCCATCCCCGCCCTCGGAGACTCTTTTGTAGGCGTGGAAGTTCTTCGTATTTGATAGACCGCCAGATCCACTCGACGAAGACGTTGCCCGGCTACTCGACGTTACCATCCAGTAAAATGGCGATTACGGCCTTCTTTAGTACCGCCGTGACGTCGACAGAGGTAAACTGCGAGCCTGACCCGTGTTGACGAAGTGGGATATGCCATAACGGGCCAGAGCTTGCGCAACTGCTTCGATGCAAAGAGCCGCTTCCATCGCGATCGACAGCCGCGATAAGAGCACGCGGCGACTGAACCGATCTACGACGGCGCAGAGATAGACGAGTTCCGCAAGGATCCGTGCCTTCTCCCCGGCAGTCTAGTTCCGCCGCTGCCGCCGGCCGGTGATCACCTCTATCCGAAGATACTCTCCCGCCTGACTTCGCGCACGCCTTCATTCATGACTTCAAGCGTGGCATCAGCGCGGTCTCCAACCATTGCATTCCGCTCCTATCGATGAAGGAGCTTATCTCGCGACCTCAATCTCAAAAGAAAATGTGGGGTGTTCGTTGCGCTCGCTCTTAAGCAGCGCGGCGACATGAAGCCACGCAGCAATCCCGCCTTGCCGAGCGCTCCGGCAAAAAAATCGTTTTCAGCGTTAGCTCCACCAGCCGGTTCCGCCCTCGCTTCATCGCCGAACACGCCTGTCGCCCCGTCAAGAAGCTGGCCTGTCGACTGCTTGACCTGATTGGCGTGCATATCAAACTGCTGCGATAATTCCACCAGTGCCTGCTCTCCGCTGATCGCAGCGAGCGCCCACCTTTACCTTGAAGGATGGGCTATGGTTCCGGCGCGATCGTCTCGTCCCGGCATCTCCTGTTCCTAACATGTAAGCCAAAGTCAGGCAGGAGTTCCACTTACCCGCTGCAGGTGAGATAATTGAAAATGCCGCATGCATAGGTCTCCGCCCTACTTCCGCTTAGTCCTAAAGTTGTGGTAACTGGGGACAGTTTGTCGTTCGTGGGGAAGATATGCCAGACATCGTTACTCATAAGCCGGGTAGCTTTTCGGAAGTAATGCAACTCGTTGAAACGTTTCAGAACGAACACGAAACTTCTTGGTACCGCGGAGTTGGCAATGCCGAGCACTCCCTAAGTCCCTCCATTTTTAGGCATCAAAAACATAGAACTATCGAAAAAATCCATGAGATAGAGTCGGCGCTTGCGTCCGTATTCGAGCAACGCTCTCCCCCGTTCGTAAGCCAAGCATTCAAGAATGTCTGGGAGCGCATGTTCTACATGCAGCATTACGGTATACCAACACGCCTTTTAGACTGGACGGAAAGCCCGTTTATCGCTCTTTACTTCGCCTTGACCTCGTCCGAAAGAACGAGAGCAGGCAAGCCCAAGAATGATGCCGCCGTTTGGATGCTTGATCCAGTCCAGTGGAATCGTGGAGCACTCAGTGACATCTCGTTCAATGGAGGGATCCTCGACCCAAACCGCGAGCAGGTTAAAAGTTACAGTCCCGAAGCCGACCTTGAGGAGCGTAAAAATCTTCCAATAATGATATACGGCACCCACAATAGTCCGAGGATCGTGGCGCAGCGGGGGATGTTTGCACTATTCGGCAAAAGCGTCGATGCAATGGATAAAAGCTTTAAAAACAATGCGTTCGCGGCTGGAACTTTACATAAAGTCGTCATTGGTAAAGACATACGGGATGCTGTTGCACATTCCTTGTTTCGCAAGGGGATCTCTGATTCCACAATCTACCCCGATCTTCACGGCTTATCGCTCGAACTGAGACGATCATTTGGGTTTTCGCAATGAGTATACTCCGGATAACTCCTCACAATCCTAAAACTCTCGTCTGGTGGTACAATCACCGGGAGGAGATCGATTTTGATCCACCATATCAGCGCCGCGGCAGGCTTTGGTCCACTGAGGACAAGGCTTACTTAGTCGACTCTATCATCAACGGCTTTGACGTTCCCAAGCTGTATTTGGCTGACTTCCAAATTGGTCAATCGGCACTTAACAATTCAAAGCTGCCCTATGCCATCATCGATGGAAAACAACGCTTGGAAGCGATTTTCGATTTTTTTGAGAATAAACTTGTGCTTGGGCCGAGCTTTTCTTTCAAAAAGGATCCATCGCTCAAAATTGCCGGTTTAAGCCTACGAGATTTGCGGCGTTCTTTTCCAAAAGTTGCGGAAGAATTTGAGAATGCATCTCTGGATATCATGAGTGTATTTGCAGAGGACGAAGCTGATATCAACGAGATTTTCGTTCGCCTAAACAAATCCAAGCCGCTCACAGGTGCGGAGGTCCGGAATGCGGTAGTGGGGCCGGTTTCAGAACTTATTCGCGTACTAGGCTCTCATGACTTTTTCATCGAGAATATCCGTTTTGGGGTCTCGCGCGCCGCAGACCTCAACGCTGCGGCCAAACTTTTGCTTTTCGAATATACTGGTAAACCTGCAGCCACCAAGAAGACGAACTTGGACGAGTTTGCGCTACAAGTCGTAGATAAGGAAAAGCTCGAACTTGCGGCACGGCGCGCATTGGACACACTGACGGCAATGTCAGAGATATTTATACCACGAGATCCGCTGCTTTCTTCCGCTGGCATAATCCCGGTGTACTATTGGTTCATTCGCGGCATCCCGGAAGAGCAAAGATTTCGAGTACGGCAGTTTTTGAATGAATTCGAACTCCAACGAAAAGAAAACAGAGAAATGCAAAAGGATGTGGGAGATGACACTCTTAATCCGGCGCTAGCTAGATTTGACACACTGAACAGAAGCACAAATGATCAGCAAAGCCATTTGGGGCGAGTTTATATACTGCAAGAATTCTTTGAACGGTGGGCGCTGCTATAGCTTGATTATCAGATCTTTTGACGGCGGTGAGGTATAGGGGCACAACACAAACTGTTCCTAGTTCCTCTGAACGACCAATTGCCATGGCGCCATGCTCATGTCAGACACGCAACATAAAGGGGGAGTTATGTCCCCCTAGCCGTATCTAAAAGCCCAATTTCTAGGTGTTCTGAGCGATGGTCGACTTCTCCTCTTGCTTTTTCCCTCCCGCACATTCAGCGATTGACGCTTCGCAGCAGCTAAGGGCTCTGTCATGTTACCATTCACTCACGCTGCTGTAGAAAACTGGTACATAGAAAGTGAGGCATCGTGCCTCAATGACGACCTGTAAAAACCTTTGTTTTTCAGGGCTTTAATTTTCAGGAAGTGCCCGACGTAAGCGATACCGATTTGGGCATAGACATCGTTCCGGCGGCGACGTGATCTTCGGTTCTCGGTTCCATAGTGACTGGAACAACCAGCGATGTATATCACATTCCCAACTGTGTGACTTCTTCCGCGTCCGCTAAAATTACTCGCGTAGACTTCGTCAATTCAATAAGTTACATTGAATTAGTTAAATCCCTTGTGGGTAAACTCCAATGGCCAGTGTTGTAAATAAACTTAGCGCAGCAGGGGTCGCAAAGGAACGTGCGCCGGGCTTGTATGGCGACGGCGGGGGGCTTTATCTGCAGGTCGCCAAGGGCGGGTCGAAGTCGTGGATTTTCCGGTTCATGATTGCTGGCAAGGCTCGTTACATGGGGCTCGGCTCTATCGACACCTTTTCTCTCCGCGAAGCGCGGGAACGAGCGAAGGAGGCTCGGAAACTCGTGGCGGACGGCATTGATCCTATTGACACTCGGCGCGAGATGATAGCCGCAGCCCGCGCAGATGATGCAAAGCTTGTCAGCTTCTCGGAAGCGGCCAAGCGGTACATTAAGGCCCATGAAGCGGGCTGGAAAAATGCGAAGCATGCGGACCAATGGCGTAACACTCTCGCCACTTACGCTGATCCGGTCATCGGTCCCCTCTCAGTCGCGAAGATTGACACCGGGCACATAATGCAAATTATTGAACCCATCTGGACAGGGAAAACCGAAACCGCATCTCGCGTTAGGGGGCGTATAGAGGCCGTGCTAAATTGGGCTACAGCACGGCGTTATCGCTCGGGTGACAACCCCGCTCGTTGGCGAGGCCACCTCGATAAACTTCTCCCCGCCCCATCGAGAGTGGCAAAAATACGCCACCATCCCGCAATGCCATACACAGACCTTCCGGCATTCATGCAGCGGCTTCGGGCACTGAATAGCATCTCGGCCAATGCGCTTGAGTTTACAATCCTGACCGCTGTGCGTACGTCGGAAGCGATCGGTGCGACTGAGTCGGAGTTCGATCTAGAAGCCAAGGTCTGGACGATTCCAGCCGAGCGAATGAAGGCAAATCGCCCCCATCGAGTCCCGCTTTCGGATCGTGCACTCGAAATCCTGAAAACGACCCCACGCGAGGCCAACAGCCTGTATGTGTTCCCCGGTGCAAAACGTGGAAAGCCCTTGAGCAACATGGCCATGCTCGAGTTACTCCAAGGATTGGAAGGTGCTGAGGGATTAACCGTCCATGGCTTCCGTTCTACGTTTAGAGATTGGGCGGCGGAGCAGTCGAGGTTTCCCCGGGAAATTGCGGAAGCAGCGCTGGCCCACGTTGTAAAAGACAAGACTGAGGCGGCGTATCAACGCGGCGATCTGTTGGAGAAGCGCCGCAAACTTATGGCAGCTTGGGCGGGCTTCGCCACTACAACTAAGGCGAGACGCGAAAATGTGGTTGCTATGAAGAAGGCGTAGTAAAATGCGCTTTGTAGATACGAGGTTGTCTACGCACCTGTTGACTATTTTGACGACACTACCTTTGCTTTGGCTATTATCGCAGCAGAAAGTCCCTTGCAGACTGAATCGAGTTCTTGGAAATTCTTTTTGTGAGCTTCCTGCCTCATTAACTCGAAATCGAGTATTTTTTTCAAGTTTAGAGAATTTTTCTTCGACAGCGATTTGTATTCATCAAAGCTTATTTTTCCTTGGATCAGCTTCTCAATCGCATTCGCCTCTGCCCTATAGTACGTATCCATATCTGCCCAATTGGCCGCTTTGGCCAGCTCTGACATTTGGACATTCTCAGCTGCATTAACTTTCATCGCCCAATTAGTATCACCTCCGCCCACTCTCAGATCATGAGCGACGGTATTGCGGTAGTTATTACTGATGCCCCCCCGGACGCAAAGAACAAGGGAAATCTTTTCGGTTTGACTTAGTCCGGACAGCTTAGAGATTATATCGTCCGAAGGGGGTGGCCGTTTTTCTGTTGTGCCTTGTATAGTCTCTCCGGCCTCCATTTGAACCGAAAGCCGTTCCCAGCATTCGATCAACTCTCTGTACTCATTAGTTACGTCGTAGCAGGCCGCAAGAGCATTACCTGCTTCCAACTGGTCGTATCTATTTGCATTTCGCGACATCTTTTGTAGCGCAGCCAATTCGCGGGGGTGTAACGCCTCAAGTTCGGAGCGACACTCCATATCTCGCCAACCTTCAGATATGCAGCGTTCATAGTACCGTAGGACGTGTGCTTTTTTTAGGTTCACGGACGCTTTCAGTTGATCGTCAAAACTTTCTGCAAAGGCAGTTCCGCCCGCCGATACGGTACCGGCGATTAGAATTGCAATAACCTTTGACCAATTCGCTCGCGGCCACATAGTCTCCCCCTACAAACCGAAATTCCTCGTATTATATGACGTGGTTTCGTAGAGTTCCAGATGTTGCTTTGGGAGAATGGATGTCAAAGAGCGCGTTGGTTGGAATCTCAGGCGTTTACGCGTCGGAAAGGGTATGTCGCAAGACCACCTTGCGTATGCTGCTGAGGTCGAGCGCGCTTATGTCGGATATCTGGAACGCGGTAAGCGGAACGCGACCATCAACACGCTCCAAAAGCTGGCGACGATATTGGAGCATGATATTTCCGAGTTGTTTGCCGTCCCTCCAAGCGACGCGGAGCCAATTGCTCCTTTGAATGCAGGTAGGCGAAAAAGCTAGTCCGGCGCAGCGTGAGCCATATCTCGAAAAATTCCGCACAAAATTTGCGAGGGACGTGGCGATAGGCAAGGCCGGGGGCCATCGGCGAACCCACCCCCGCCTACGGCTGCGATTGAGGGAGGTAGGGGACTTATGTTGCTGCGGCCACATGAAGTCAACGCCACGCTCGACCATACCTATTTATTGCCCCGCATTTAGCCCACGGCACGACCTTTAATTTCATAGGTATTCATGCCGGATGTCCCGCCAAGCGCACGGGCGGCGCATTGTCGTCCCGGCATCCGGCAACGCGGCGGCATCCCGTGTCACCCGTGACGTTGCCCGGCCCCATAGGATATGGCTCACACTCTTGCCTGCAGTATCATTAGGGCAAGCTCTAATGATACTCGTCGGCGCGACTGTTTTTCGTATCACACAGGTTCGAGTTGACATTTTGATACGTGAGTATCACAATTTCTTTGATGCTTGTGAGACTGATGGAGCCCCCCTATGTCCACTTCCGCTTTAATTGGCTATGCCCGCACGTCCACGTCAGACCAGAAAGCTGGGCTTGCTGCGCAACTCCGCGACCTGACCGACGCCGGATGCGCCAAGATATTCAAGGAGGAGATTTCCTCTGTTGCATCCCAGCGGCTCGAACTGGATCGAGCGTTGGATTATTTACGGGAAGGCGACACGCTGATTGTCACCAAACTGGATCGCTTAGCCCGATCCGTCGCGGACCTCGTTGCAATCACAGAGGCTCTGCGCATCAAGGGAGTTGCACTGCGCATCCTTTCAATCAGCCTCGACACGGCGACGCCCACGGGCAAGCTCATGTTGAATTTGTTGGGATCGATTGCCGAATTCGAACGGGAATTGATGCTGGAACGCCAACGCGAGGGCATAGCCAAGGCAAAAGCCGAAGGGAAGTATAAGGGACGCGCACCGACGGCCAGAGCCAAGGCGGATGACGTGTTACGGCTCAAGGCCGGAGGGATGACAGCGGACGCCATCGCGATGCGACTCGGGATCGGGCGGGCAAGCGTGTTTCGCATCCTGCGCGGCGCGAGCGGGAGTTAACCTCGGCAGTATACGCTTCATTGGGGCTAGCGCTATGCGCTGTATTGCTACGCCCGCAAGTCACCAACGCAAAAGTCAAGAACTCGACAGCAAGCGGTGCAAGGCAAAGGTTTTAAACTTTTCGTTTCCCGAGCGCTTTCCGAGGTCCGTGAAAGGCATGAGATTACGCACATACGGGCCAGAACAGCAAAACAATAAAAAGCTGCGGCGGTATAGCCTCCGTCGTCCGAAGTCGAATTCAGCTTGAATTGGCTGACAACAGCGCGGAAGTTACCCGCCTCTTGCCGCCTTAAGCCGCTCAGCCAGCCCGTCTGTGTCTAGCGTCACAGCCTCCGGCACCGCCGCTTGTTCCCATCCCTCGCCGGGGGGCCACTTCCCTTCGGCAATCAAGGATAGCCGACGCTTAGCCGATCCAAGCCGCCTCGCAGTCTCCTGACTTATCATCGCATTCGCAGCAACTGCCACCCCCGGTACCACGCGGCGCGCCTCAACTTTTCGGATGAGTTTTAACGCTTCCAGCTTCAGCCCAACATCCTGCGCTTCATCTTCGGCCACGCCCAGCAAATATCTATGCGTCAGGTCATAGACTCCCTGCGGGGCTTCGTACTCAATAATCGCTTTCGCCGCCTCTATGCACCGGGCCTCAGAAACGTCCGCCGATGTCATAATCTGCAATAGCGCGACGAGCGCGGGGCTCAGGATTTCGTTTTCAGTCATCGGCTTTGCCCTTCTTTGTCCTGCGCTGCACAGGATGTGTCTGTTGATTGTACCAAACTGAAACCAAAGGTGGGTTTGGGCAACTACCCGGTTATGAAGCCCGGCGCGGTTATGATAAATTCCCAATCTTTTCAATTAAATGGAACAATCCTAACCCGTCTAACCCCTCTAACTATAGTTGGCTGTTGGCGCTACTTTTGGGGAATGGGTTCATAGAACTACCGGTTCTAACCGGAAAGCGCGGTTATGCGGTTAGGACCATACCAAACTCATTCCAGCTTCTTTTCATACCCCTTCAGCGCCGTATCCCCCATCCAAAGCGGCTTCGGCCCCTCCCAGCCCAACCGCCGCATACACGCGGCCACACGCTTGTTCTCCCGCATGGCCACGTCCCGCATGTCCCGCATGAGGATTTGCTCGAAGATCGCCTTCGTTGTAATCCGCTGCCTGCCTTCGATAACCTTCGCAAACCTCGGCAAAAGCGTGGAGAGCGTATCCTCCCATGGATCGGCCTCAACCCTTTCCGCCTGTTGCGCCGCCGCAAGAGCCCACAGGTGCTCCGGGATCGTAACAGGCTCAGCAAAGCTGGGCTCTGCCATTGCAGCTTCGGCCCAAAGCTGATCCCGGTCCCGCCGAAGGCCCTCGAGATCAATCTTCCCCGTCCGCACAGGCCAGAACCTCCGGTTTCCGGTCGGGTCTTTCAGATATGTTGCGTCGTTTGTCGTGCCGATCAGGATACAGCGGCGCGGCACTTCCTCAACAGCGCGGGCGTAGGCCTTTCGTGCCCGATCATGAGTTTTGGAAATAAATTGCTTCGCCGACTGAACGGCGGCTTGGCTAAGTCCGCTCAGTTCCGGCGCTTCCAAGACCCACTTCCCTGCGAGCATCTCCAGATGTTCTTTATAGCTTTGGCGGAAATCGAGGGCGTCACTGAAATTGTCATCGCCTCCGGCCAGAATCTTGAGAGCCGTGGACTTACCCGGTCCCTGATCCCCTTCGAGAACTAGCATCGCATCAAACTTGCAACCCGGCTTGCGAACGCGCCGCACCCCGGCAATTAGCACCGCACACCCGATTGCCCGTGTCAGTTCGTCGTCTACCGCACTGAGATATCGCGACAACCAAGTATTCAGCCTCGGGGTGCCATCCCATTTCAACCCGTCGAGATAATCACGGACGGGATCGAATGCGTTCTCAAGCGCTAAAATCCGCGTCGCATCCTCCGTGAAACCTTGCTTGGGATCAAAGCCAAACCGTTCTACCACCGCATTTCGCATCTTCAGGGTGGTGTCGGAGAAAGGCTCCCCGCTCGGCTTGTTGTATCCCTCGAATTCTATCCGATCGTGAAACACGTTGTATTTAGGACGAACGCCTAAGGACTTGACGGCAATTTTTGCGTTTGCCAGCGATGGCTCGTAATCTTCGGCATTGCCTCGGCGGATGAAGTTAGGCCCAACTTTCGATCCGGGCGTCTGCTTCCGAGTCAGTTGCGAAGCAAACGCATCAACTTCCCTCGGTTTTGCTGGAGCAGGTGGAAGTATCTCGCCTAATCCTAGGTCTTCCAACCGCAAAGGTGACTCATTCTTCTCTTCTTCACCCACGATGCACACCTTTCTCGCGGTTCACCAGTATCCGCAATCCCTCATACAGCTTGTCGTACGCGGCCTGCGCCCGCGCCGTGGGAATATCCTCGACCAGTTCAAGCGCCTCGAAGATCAGCATCCACGCCTGCGCGAATGCAGGGTCAACCGGAGGCTCGTTGCTACGTCGCGCCCTTTCCACGTCCAATGAAATAATTTCGGCAGCCATAGGCTTTTACCTCGCTAGATCACTGTGGCTGGATCAGCCCTAGACTTGCTGCTGCAAGGCTCTGATTCGCATGCTTCGCAGCACTTTCTCCGCCTTTTTCGCCAATTCGCTAACATCCGGTTGGGGTAATCCAAGTACCCGCAGCGTCGTGATGGTGGCGCGAAACCGGTCGAAGACAGGAAGGGCCTCACAATGCGCCAGCCATTCTTCGAACCTTTCCAGAACTAGAGTGCGGAAAGGAGCCTCAGTATCGGGCCAACCTGCGGACGTTAACAGTTCAAGCGCCCGCATGACTTCGTATCGGTTTTCTTCGTTGAGGTGGCGGAGAACTTGCTCCGCCACTCTAGTCGTTCCGTACCGACTGAACTGCAAGTCTAGGACGATTTCTTGCGCGTTCATTCTTCAAACCTCACGTTAGGACAAGTGATCTAGCCTGTCGCTCTCGTGACGCTGCCACGAGTTCAAAGCAACTGAATGGGAAGGGGCCGTACCCGGTGGTCAAAGCCCCGTGTAAGTCGAGTCCGCAATCACGATGCCGTTCAGTTGACGCATCGAAATAGACAATTTTCAATTCAAGTGATGCTGCTCAAGCTCAGAGGCGCTGGTTGCCATGAAACCGGAGTTGAGTGTTGTCCATATCAGGCGCTCTTCGCGATGCGTTCATCTTGCCATGCGCTAATAACGTCAATGTCCCACGCGATGGCGCGCGGCCCCATCTTTACCGGCTTGGGAAACCATCCGTCCCGGATGCCTTCGTAGATGGTAGAGGTGGAAAGGCCGGTGGCCTCACGAACTGCTGGCAGGCGGATGAAGGTCTTCATGATTTCTCCTATCAGGTTGATATGGCTCACGTAATTTCATCCCGTGAAAGCCGATAGTGTACGTCAACACCCCTTCATGCTTGCTCGGATTCCCCCGCAAGGCAATGATATGGCCCTAGCAAAAATCATTCACAATCACGTGATTAAATCGATTCATTTAAGTATATCGGAGATAAATCGAAATAAAATAAATGAACATTACCCAACATAAGCTTTTCAACGCCCAATATGATAAAAAAAATCCTCTTATTACATATTTTTATCTTAACAAAACATAGCTTTCGGGGAATACTTATACTCAAACGACGCACCTATTTTAACTTAATCTGCACATCGTTTATATTTGCAATTATACCTCGCGCTCGGGAAACGCGCTTTCCCTTAGAAGTGCTTGTGCAAGCTTAGGGCGATGCGTTCAATCACACCCATCTACGCCTCGGTATCCGAGTGTCTTTGCAGAGACTTTAGCCGGAGGGTTGGCACACCGGAAATGCGCGGAGCCCTGTATGGTCTTGGACACAGTGTCTGGAGCCATACCAAGCTGCGCCTCAATTGCTGCTAGGGGAGTCGAAAAATTTTATTTGAGATCGAGTCTTTGGAAAGTCAGCGCTAGTGGCCAACTCACTGATTGTGCCATGTTGGTTCACGGCTTACAAAACGGTGAGACTCCTAAATTGGATTTAGTTTCCGAAGCCCGGCAGAACGTAGCGTGTGGCTTTTGTGGGTAAAGTTGTTGGTCCACCACATGCTATCGATAAAAATCTACATTTATCAAATACTTACATGGAGATATGGCGGACAGGGTGGGATTCGAACCCACGGTACGCTTTCACGCACACACGCGTTCCAGGCGTGCGCCTTAAACCACTCGGCCACCTGTCCTTTTTCAAGTCTGCATGTCATGAAGAATGCAAATCACTGGAACGGCGCGATATATACCGATGAATTCGCAGGGATCAACACGAATCTGACAGTTTTTTGAATTGTCGGCAATTTCATGCCTTTCGATGCGATTGCAATCGCGTTTTCCGGCCTTTATCCATGCAGGAAATGTTTCAAAATGTGGCTGCCGTAAGCGGCAGACCGTGAGCGAGGTATCCCAATGAAAGCTTTTTTGCGGTTTTTGAGCTTTCTTTTCCTCGCCGCAGCGATTTTTCTGGGTGTGCTCGATTCGATCCGCTCTGTTTCCACGTCATCAGTCACCATCACCGGCATATTGTCAGTCTGGAACTATCTTCTTCCTGCTTCGCGAACCATGGTGGAAGCGTCTCTGGCTCACTATATTCACCCTGAAGCGTGGCGCTTCATAGAAAATGCCCTGTCGGCACTGCCTGCATTTGCCTTTTTCCTCGCGCTGTCCCTCCTCTGCTGGATGGCCGGTTACAGAAAATACAAGGCGACGAGACGTTTGGCGGTCTGACGGGGCTGGCGCCCGCGGATGTGAACCGTGAGAAGCGGCGGAACTGGCCGCATGGAGGACCGAATGTTCCTGTTCGATACGCTTTCTAAAAAAACGACGATGCCGACCGAAGAGACGGCGTTGCCTGGCCGTGAAGAGGCTCTCGTTGTGCCGGAACTTCACTTCGTCAACGGCAGACCTCTGAAGGGGCCTTATCCGGATGGCTTCGAGACCATCTATCTCGGCATGGGTTGCTTCTGGGGCGCGGAGCGGTTGTTCTGGAAGACGCCCGGCGTTTGGGTGACGGCGGTCGGTTATGCCGGCGGCTTTACCCGCAATCCGACCTATCAGGAAACGACGACGGGTCAGACGGGCCATGCCGAGGTGGTCAAGGTTGTCTACGATCCGGCGGTGATCTCGCTCGGGGCGCTCTTGAAGATATTTTTCGAGGAGCACGATCCCACTCAAGGCATGCGGCAGGGCAACGACGTCGGCACGACCTATCGTTCCGCCATTTATGCGACGACGGAAGGGCAGCTGCAGCAGGCACAGAAAGCTCGAGACGCATTTCAGCAGGCTCTGGAAGAGGCTGGCCATGCCGGCGCCATCACCACCGAGATCGGCCCGCTTGAAACGTTTTATTATGCTGAGGACTATCACCAGCAATATCTTGCCAAGAACCCGGGTGGCTACTGCGGCCTCAGGGGAACCGGCGTAAGCTGTAATATCGACTAGTTTTTTTGCAGTTCTGCCCGGTGGAAAGACTAAAAAATCGCCAGATCAAAGTTTTTCCACCGGGTCAAAAAAACCGGATGAATTTTTCATTGAGCCATGCAAGGATATGAGGCAAGCACAGCCGGTATAACGGCTGGCGGTTCCGCAGACATTCCCGGGAAACGGGATTGCGGGAGGACCCTTAAAATATCAATTGCAACAACAGGGCTGCACAATGAAAAAATCCCTTCTGACGCTTTTTGCGCTTGCCGCAATGTCGGCCTCCGCGCTCGCCGCGGATATCAAGCCTGCGCTGGTCTATGGCACGGGCGGCAAGTTCGACAAGTCGTTCAACGAGGCCGCTGCGGCCGGCGCTGAAAAGTTCAAGGCGGAAACGGGCATCGAATTCCGCGACTTCGAACCGACCAGCGACACGCAGGGCGAACAGGCCATCCGCAACTTCGCCAGCAAGGGTTTCAACCCTGTCGTCGCCGTATCCTTCGCCTGGACGTCGGCCATGGAAAAGGTTGCCGCCGAGTTCCCCGACACCAAGTTCGTCATCGTCGATTCCGTCGTTGAACTGCCGAACGTCCGCTCGGTCGTCTACAAGGAGCACGAAGGTTCTTACCTCGTCGGTCTGCTGGCCGGCATGGCTTCCAAGACCGGCAAGGTCGGGTTTATCGGCGGCATGGACATTCCGCTGATCCGCAAGTTCGCCTGTGGTTACGCTCAAGGCGCCAAGGCTGCCAACGACAAGATCGAAGTCTTCCAGAACATGACCGGCACCACCGGCGCTGCCTGGAACGACCCTGTGCGCGGCGGCGAGCTTACCAAAAACCAGATCGATCAGGGCGCGGACGTGATTTACGCGGCAGCCGGTGCGACCGGTATCGGCGTGCTCCAGACTGCCGCCGACAACAAGAAATTCTCGATCGGCGTCGATTCCAACCAGAACCACCTGCATCCCGGTTCGGTTCTGACCTCGATGGTCAAGCGCGTCGATCTGGCCGTTTACAACGCCTATAAGGACGCCAAGGATGACAAGTTCACGCCTGGCATCGTCGCTCTCGGCGTCAAGGAAGACGGCGTTGCCTACGCGCTCGATGATAACAACAAGGCGCTCATCACGCCTGAAATGACTGCTGCCGTGGACAAGGCCAAAGCCGACATCATCTCCGGCGCCGTCAAGGTCCATGATTACATGGCGGACAATTCCTGCCCGAAATGATATGATATGTGGCTGGGGCGCGTGATGTTTTTCATCTTGCGCCCTTTTCATATCCAGCCTTCGGAGAGGTTTCGGTTTGAATATGGACCCTGCAATCGAACTCGTGGGCATCGACAAGAAATTCGGTGCCGTACACGCCAACAAGAACATCAATCTGACAATTGCCAGGGGTACGATCCACGGCATCATCGGGGAAAACGGTGCCGGAAAGTCGACTTTGATGTCGATCCTCTACGGTTTTTACCAGGCGGATGCCGGTGAAATCCGGGTGAACGGCACGCCGGTTTCGATCCGCGACAGTCAGGCCGCCATCAATGCCGGTATCGGCATGGTGCATCAGCACTTCATGCTGGTCGAAAATTTTACCGTGCTGGAAAATGTCATGCTGGGCGCAGAAGGCGGTGCGCTGCTGGCCAATGGCCGGGCTGGTGCACGCAGGGAGCTGAAGCGCCTGGAGGACGATTATGGACTGGAAGTCGATCCCGATGCGGTGATCGAGGAATTGCCAGTCGGCCTCCAGCAGCGCGTCGAAATTCTGAAAGCCATGTATCGTGGCGCGGAAATCCTGATCCTTGACGAGCCGACCGGCGTTCTGACGCCGGCAGAGGCCGATCACCTGTTCAAGATCCTCGGCGTGTTGCGTGATCAGGGCAAGACAGTCATTCTCATCACCCATAAGCTGCGCGAGATCATGGCGATCACGGACTCCGTCTCCGTCATGCGTCGTGGCGAGATGGTGGCGACCCGGAAAACCTCCGAGACGAGCGTCGAGGAACTGGCCGAACTGATGGTCGGCAGACGGGTGCTGCTGCGGGTGGAGAAGGGCGAAACGACGCCGGGCGACGTTCTTCTGTCGATCCGCAATCTCACCGTCAAGGATAGCCGCGGCGTCACCATGGTCGATGACGTTTCGCTGGATGTCCGAGCAGGTGAAATCGTCGGTATAGCCGGTGTCGCAGGCAACGGCCAGTCGGAGCTGCTGGAAGCCATCGCTGGCATCCGAAAGCCCTATTCCGGCGAAATCTGGGTGGACGGAAAGAAGGTGGATCGCCCCGATCCCGCAATTTTACGCAGGCTTGGCCTCGCCCACATCCCGGAAGACCGCCATCATATGGGGCTGGTGCTGAAATTCGAGGAATATGAAAACTCCATCCTTGGTTATCATCACGACGAACGTTACGGCAAAGGGCCGTTCCTCAACCCCGAGGCCATTCGCAGGGATGCGGTCGAGAAGATCGAGAAATACGATATCCGCCCGCCAAACCCGCAGCTGAAGACCGCCAACTTTTCCGGTGGCAACCAGCAGAAGATCGTTGTCGCCCGTGAAATCGAGCGTGACCCCAAGATGCTGATAATCGGCCAGCCGACACGCGGCGTGGATATCGGCGCGATCGAATTCATTCATCGCCGCATCATCGAAATGCGCGATGCTGGCAAGGCGATTTTGCTGGTTTCCGTCGAACTCGATGAAATCCGGTCGCTGTCGGACAGGATCATGGTCATGTTCGCAGGCCGGGTCGTCGGAGAAAAAACGGCGGAAGCCGAAGAACAGACGCTGGGCCTGATGATGGCCGGCATCGCCGCATGAGGCATGAATGAGCACCGCTTCCGTACCGCTGCCAAACTGGATTACTTACGGCCTCCTGCCGTTTCTCAATGTCGTTACCGCCTTTCTGATTTCCGGCCTCGTTGTCTGGTCCATCGGTGAAAACCCGCTTGCGGCGCTGCGCCTGCTGATCGAAGGGGCGCTCGGCCGTGGTGATGCCATCGGCTTCACGCTGTTTTATACGACGAGTTTCATCTTCACCGGCCTCTCCGTCGCCGTCGCCTTCCATGCCGGGCTCTTCAATATCGGCTCCGAAGGTCAGGCCTATGTCGGTGGCCTTGGCGCGGCGCTGGTGGCGCTGGCACTCGATCGTTATGTGCCGTGGTACGTGACGATGCCCTTCGCCGTCATCGGCGCTGCTGTTTTTGGCGCCGCCTGGGCCTTCATTCCGGCCTGGCTGCAGGCAAAACGCGGCAGTCACGTGGTCATCACCACCATCATGTTCAACTTCATTGCTGCGGCCTTGATGGTTTACCTGCTGGTGAACGTGCTGATCGTGCCCGGCAAGATGGCGCCGGAAACCCGTACTTTTCTGCCGGGCGGCCAATTGCCGAAACTCGACTGGCTGATGGCTCTCTTCGGCCTGAAGCTTGGTCCGGCGCCGTTTAACGTCTCCTTCCTGATAGCGTTGGTGATGTGTTTTCTGGTCTGGGTGCTCATCTGGCGCACCAAGCTCGGTTATGAAATGCGCACGCTCGGCATCAGCCCCTCCGCCGCCATTTATGCCGGTATTCACTATGCACGCACCGTCATCATCGCCATGCTCATCTCAGGCGGTCTGGCGGGCATGATGGCGCTGAACCCGGTTATGGGCGCGTCGGCCCGTCTGCAGGTGGAATTCGTCGCCGGTGCGGGCTTCGTCGGTATCGCCGTGTCGCTGATGGGCCGAAGCCATCCGCTCGGCATCATCTTCGCGGCATTGCTGTTCGGCATTCTCTATCAGGGCGGCGCAGACCTTTCCTTCGAGATGCCCAACATTACCCGCGAGATGATCGTGGTCATTCAGGGTCTTGTGATCCTTTTCGCCGGCGCGCTGGAATATATGTACCGGCCTGCAATCGTCCGCATTTACCAGCGTCTGGCAAAGGGGTGAGCTGATATGGATTTCTTCGATATGCTGGTCAGCATTCTGGGCTCGACCGTTCGTCTCACCATTCCGCTTCTCTTTACCGCACTGGCCGGGCTCTTTTCCGAGCGGGCCGGCGTGTTCGATATCGGCCTTGAGGGCAAGATGCTGGCAGCGGCCTTCGCTTCCGCATGCGTTGCCTATATCACGGCGAACCCCTGGGCCGGCCTCTTGGCCGGTATTGCCGTCTCGATCCTGTTCTCGCTGATCCACGGCTTTGCTGTCATCACCAATCGCGGCAACCAGATCGTGTCGGGCGTGGCGTTGAACTTCATTGCCGCCGGCCTGACCGTGGTGCTGGGACAGGCCTGGTTCGGCCAGGGCGGACGCACGCCGCAGCTTCCGGGCGAGGGGCGTTTTGCCCCGATCATCCTGCCCGGTGCTGATGCCATGCGCGAGGTTCCCTTCATCGGCCCGCTCTATGCAAACGTCATTTCCGGCAACAACATCCTCACCTATCTTGCCTTCTTGGCTGTGCCGCTGTCCTGGTGGGTGCTTTACCGAACGCGTTTCGGCCTGCGCCTGCGCGCGGTCGGTGAAAATCCGGGTGCTGTCGATACGGCTGGTATTTCGGTGACATGGATGCGCTTCCGCGCTGTCATTGTCGCCGGTTTTCTCTGCGGTTTTTCGGGCGCCTATCTTGCTGTGGCTCAATCTGCTGCCTTCATCGCCAACATGTCGGCGGGCAAGGGCTACATCGCGCTCGCAGCGTTGATATTTGCGAAATGGAAGCCGGTGCCGGTTATGTTCGCCTGCCTTCTGTTCGGTTTTCTGGATGCTGTCGCGAACTTCATGCAGGGTAAATCCGTGCCTGGCATCGGCGAAGTGCCGGTGCAGATATTCCAGGCCATGCCCTATATTCTGACCTGCATCCTGCTTGCGGGTTTCATCGGCGTTGCCAAGCCCCCGAAGGCCGGTGGCGTTGCTTATGCGAAGGAGCGTTAACCCCATGTCCGATCCGCAGGCCCATGCCCTGTTTGAGGCGGCAGTAGAGGCCATGGCCTTCGCCCATGCCCCCTATTCAAAATTTCCGGTCGGTGCGGCAATCCGCGCCGAAGACGGCAAGATCTACAAGGGCGCCAATATCGAGAACATCTCCTTCCCGCAGGGCTGGTGCGCAGAACCATCAGCCATCAGCGCCATGATCATGGGCGGGGCGAAAAAGATCAATGAAGTCGCCGTTATCGCCGAGAAGCTGCCGCTCTGCTCTCCTTGTGGCGGCTGCCGCCAGAAGATCGCCGAGTTCGCCACGCCAGAGACAAAGATCTATCTTTGTGACGAAACCGGCGTCCAGAAGGTCATGACCATGGAAGAGCTGCTACCCTCCGTCTTCAAGACCGAGCTGCCCTGATGACCGACGGTTTGATCGACATTCTGGTGGACCGCCTGAACGGCCTCATGCCGCGCGTCGCCATCGTGCTTGGCTCCGGTCTGGGATCGCTGGTGGAAGAGGTGAGCGAGCCGATCCGCATTCCTTACACCGAGCTGCCCGGCTTTCCAGCTGGCGGCGTTTCCGGCCATGCGGGCGAACTGGTGGCCGGTTATCTCGGCGGTGAGCCCGTCATGATGCTGTCGGGTCGGGTCCATTTCTACGAAAAGGGTGATCCCGCAGCGATGCGCCCGGTCATCGAAGCGCTCGCCGGCCTGGGCGTGCAGTCGCTCATCCTCACCAATTCGGCGGGCTCGGTCAGGCAGGATATGCCACCCGGCTCCGTCATGCAGATCACCGATCACATCAATTATTCCGGCATGAACCCGCTGATCGGCGAAGAAAGCGACCGCCGCTTCGTCGGCATGACGACGGCTTATGATCCTGATCTTATGCTTGCCATGCGCAATGCCGCCATCCGTGCGACGGTGCCATTGTTCGGCGGTGTCTATATGTGGTTCTCTGGCCCCAGCTTCGAAACACCGGCGGAAATCCGCATGGCGCGTCTGCTGGGGGCGGATGCCGTGGGCATGTCTACCGTGCCGGAAGTCATCCTTGCGCGCTTTTTCGGGATGCGCGTCGCTGCCGCATCGGTTATTACCAATTACGGTGCCGGCATGACCGGCGCGGAACTGAGCCATGAAGAAACCAAGGACATGGCTCCCGTGGGTGGCAAAAGGCTTGCCGCCATTCTGAAGGAAATGATCGCAGGAGGAGCGTGACCATGGAACTCCAGCGTCCGCGCGAAGCGGCTGCCCTCACTTTGTCCTTGCTGGACCTCACCAACCTCAAGGAAGACTGCACGCCACAGCAGATCGCCGCGCTCTGCCAGCGGGCGCATACGGAGTTTGGAAATACGGCCGCCATCTGCATCTGGCCGCGTTTCGTGGCGCAGGCGCGCGCCGCCTTCGGAGAGGACCACACGATCCGCATTGCAACGGTCGTCAATTTTCCGTCGGGTGATCTTGATGTCGCAACCGTGGTCGCGGAAACCGAGGTGGCGATCCGCGACGGTGCGGATGAAATCGATCTTGTCATTCCCTATCGCAAATTCATCGCGGGCGATGAAACCGCGGTTTCCGACGTGGTGGCCGCCGTTCGCAAGGCCTGCGCTACACCCGTGCTGCTCAAGGTCATTCTCGAAACCGGCGAGCTGAAGGACAGGGCCCTGATCCGTCGGGCTTCCGAAATTGCCATTGCCGAAGGCGCCGATTTCATCAAGACCTCGACAGGCAAGGTTGCCGTCAACGCCACGCTGGAGGCGGCTGACATCATGTTGCAGGCGATCCGCGACAGCAAACAGAAGGTGGGCTTCAAGCCGGCCGGCGGGATCGGTACCGTGGAGGACGCGACACTTTACCTGCGGCTGGCGGAAACCATCATGGCGCCGAACTGGGCCATGCCTTCGACGTTCCGTTTCGGCGCTTCAGGTCTCCTTGACGACGTGCTGAACGTTCTGGCCGGCGGAGAGCCCGCCAGGACCGCCAGCGGGTATTGAGCTTGATCCCGCAGGAAACCATCCGCCGCAAACGCGATGGCCTGGCGCTCTCGCCGCAGGAGATCGCCGCATTCATCGAAGCGCTGTCGAAAGACGGCATCTCGGAAGGGCAGGCGGCGGCTTTTGCCATGGCGGTGTTTTTCCGTGGCATGAACCGGGATGAGATGGTGGCATTGACACTTGCCATGCGTGACAGCGGTGATGTCCTGTCCTGGAGCGATATCGGCAGGCCGGTTGCCGACAAGCACTCGACCGGTGGCGTTGGAGACAATGTCTCTCTGATGCTCGCCCCGATCGTAGCCGCCTGTGGTCTCGCTGTGCCGATGATTTCCGGCAGGGGCCTTGGACATACCGGCGGCACGCTGGACAAGCTGGAAGCGATTCCCGGTTACAATGTCATGCCGGACGAGGCTCTGTTTCGCCGGGCGGTGAAGACGGTCGGCTGTGCCATCATCGGTCAGACGGGTGACCTCGCCCCCGCTGACAGACGCCTCTATGCCATTCGCGATGTGACCGCGACGGTCGATTCCATACCGCTGATTACGGCTTCCATCCTGTCGAAGAAGCTGGCGGCCGGGCTGCAGACGCTTGTGCTTGATGTCAAGGTCGGCAACGGCGCCTTTATGCAAAGCATTGACGATGCACGGACGCTCGCCCGCGCGCTGGTCGATGTGGCTGTTGGCGCAGGTTTGCCGACAACGGCGCTGATAACAGATATGAACCAGCCGCTTGGCGATGCTGCCGGCAATGCCGTTGAAATCGTCAATTGTCTCGATTTTCTGGCTGGTCGCAAGGCTGGCAGCCGTCTGGAAAACGTGGTTCTGTCTTTCGCGGCGGAAATGCTCGTGCAGGCTCAAAAAACGGCCACACTGGAAGAAGGCGCAGCACTGGCGTCGGCCGCCCTCTCCTCCGGCCGGGCAATGGAAATTTTCGCGCGAATGATTTCGGCATTGGGCGGGCCAACGGATTTCGTTGAAAATCCTTCCCTTTATCTGCCGTCCGTGCCAGTCACTCTTCCGGTCCAGGCCGCGAGCAGCGGCTGGCTGACATCCTGCGCAACGCGCGAACTCGGCATCGCCGTCGTCGGACTTGGCGGCGGCAGACGAAAACCCTCGGACAGGATCAATCCCGCCGTTGGTATTTCGAATATCCTGCCGCTTGGGATGAAGGTGGAAAAGGGAGAACCGATTGCCATTGTCCATGCAGCGTCCGGAGAAGACGCAGCCTACGCCATTAAAGCGATAACGGCCTGCTATGGAATCAGCGACGACGCGCCGGAAGTCGCTGCACCCGTTCTCGAGCGGATCACCTGACCAGCCGCATTTCGCCGCCAGAAACCTTGAACGACGATAATTGCTTCAGGAAGCTCATGCCGACCAGCATGTTGCTCAGTGCATTGTCCTTCAGCACCATGGCGTCGACATTCTGCACGCGGATCGTGCCTATCTCCACCCGGTCGAGCTTCACATAGGCGGCCATGGTATGACCGTTGGCGGTTGAGATCGCGTATCTGAAATCCAGACTGTTGACGCCGTACCCGAGTCGACGTGCAATCGTCTCATTGATGGCAACCGTTGAAGCACCGGTGTCGATAAGTCCGTCGAATGATTTGCCGTTGATACGAAAGGTGGCGTTGAAGTGGCCGCGGGCGTCAGCTTTCAGATTGACTCCGCCCAACGAAACAGGCTGGGGTTTGGCTGCTTCGGCCACAATTTCGGTTTTTGCTACGCTGCTTTCCGGGCGCGGCTGAAATTTGTCCATCAGAACGGGTATTTGCGTGGCGCCGATGGAAAGGCCAACAAGCAGAAAAATCGCGCGCGCCAGCAAGTCTTCACTCCTCCGAGGGCCGGTTACCCCTGGCAAGAATAGACGCAAAACATGCCGAAATCTTAAAAGAAAAAGCCATCCGCCGCTGATCGGGCAGCGAATGGCGTAAAAGGTTAAGCGATGATGAATGGTTACTTGGTGCCGTACATGCGGTCGCCGGCATCACCGAGGCCGGGAACAATGTAACCCTTCTCGTTCAAATGCCTGTCGATCGCGGCGGTGTAGATCGGCACATCGGGATGTGCCTCACGGAAATTCTTGATGCCTTCGGGGGCTGCCAAAAGACACAGGAAGCGGATGTTCTTCGCACCACGCTCCTTCAGCTTTTCCACGGCGGCGATGGAGGAGTTGCCGGTCGCCAGCATGGGGTCGACAACGATGACCAGACGGGCATCGAGGCTTTCGGGAGCCTTGAAATAATATTCGACGGCCTCGAGCGTATCGTGGTCGCGATAGACGCCGACATGGGCAACGCGCGCCGAAGGCACCAGTTCGAGCATGCCTTCCAGAAGGCCGTTGCCGGCGCGCAGGATGGAGGCGAAAACCAGCTTCTTGCCTTCCAGCACCGGTGCCTGAATGGTCTCGAGCGGCGTATCGATGGTTTCCATCGTCATTTCAAGATCGCGCGTCACTTCATAGCAGAGCAGCGTCGAAATCTCCCTGAGCAGGCGGCGGAAGCCGGCTGTGGAGGTTTCCTTCTTGCGCATGATGGTGAGTTTGTGCCGCACCAGCGGATGTTCGATGACTGTGACGCCGTCCATGAAACTGGCCTTCCTTTTTTCTTGTGCCCCTGTAATTGACCGAAAGTCGGCTTTTCGCAAGCCTTCTTCGTGGTTTTACCCTGCCAACAGCTGCATCAGGCACCGTCGAGTTTTTTAAGCAGCCTTCCGCGCGTTGCCTCGTCAACGAAGGCACATTCCAGTGCGGTGCGGGTCATGCTGTTTATCTCGCCATCGCTGAAGCCGAACTCGTCGGCGGCCAGCGCATATTCCCGTGCAAGTGATGTAAAGAAGAATGGCGGGTCGTCGGAGTTGATGCAGACCCGCACTCCCGCGTCGCTGAGGGCTCTCAGCGGATGGCTGGCGAAGTCGGGATAGACCTTGAGCGCAATATTGGAGCCGGGGCAGACTTCAAGGACTGTTCCGGTTTCGGCGAGCCGTGCAACGAGACCGGCATTCTCGATTGCCCGCACGCCATGCCCGATGCGGGATGGTTTGACGAGATCGAGTGCATCGGCCACGCTTTCCGACCCGCAAACCTCGCCGGCATGAATGGTCAATCCAAGGCCGGCATCGCGTGCGATATCGAAGGCGCGCGCATAATCGGCGACGCGGCCCATACGCTCCTCGCCCGCCATGTTGAACCCCGTCACCAACGGATGTTGGGTGCGCGCCGCATATTCGGCCGCGGCGATCACCCGCTCCGGACCGAAGTGCCGCTCGCCTGTGACGATGATGCGGGTTTCGATACCCGTCTTGTCCCTTGCAATCCGGATGCCTTCGGCAATGCCGGCCAGATAAGCGTCGGCGCCAAGCCCGATGCGGTCGCCATGGTCGGGCGAAATGATCAGTTCGCTATAGATCGTATTGGCTTCCGCGAGTTCGGTCAGATAGGCCTCGGTGAGAACGGCATAATCCTCATCCGTCTTGAACACCTGTGCCACCGCATCATAACAACGGATGAATTCGGCGAAATCCGACCATACATATTGGCCGTTCCGCAGAAAGCTGCTGGTGTCGATCCCGTATTTTTCAGCCTGTTTCGCGACGAGGGCGGGCGGGGCCGCACCTTCGATGTGGCAGTGAATTTCCGCCTTCAGCAAATGCGATGTCAAATGAAGCTCCTGCCGTGAGAACCGGCCTCGATACCTAGATGGTGGGCGATGCTTTCGCCGATATCGGCGTAGCTTGAACGAATGCCGACATCGCGCGAGCGAATGCCCGGGCCGAATGCCATGATCGGCACCCTTTCCCGTGTGTGGTCCGTGCCCCGCCATGTGGGGTCGCAGCCGTGATCGGCGGTCAGAAGAGCGATATCGCCAGGCGCCATCTTGCGGTGGATTTCGGGGATTCGCGCATCGAAAGCCTCAAGGGCGGCGGCGTAACCGGCAACGTCGCGCCGATGGCCATAAAGCATGTCGAAATCGACGAAATTGGTAAAGACGAGATCGCCGTTTTCTGCCTCGTCGATAGCCTGCAGCGTCGCATCCATCAGGGCGGCGTTGCCGTTTGCCTTGATGACGCGTGAAACGCCCTGGTGGGCATAGATATCGCCGATCTTGCCGATGGCGTGCACTTTTCGGCCGGCCTCCACAAGCCGGTCGAGCAGAGTAGGCTCCGGTGGCAGCACGGAAAAATCGCGGCGGTTGCCGGTGCGTTCGAAGGTCGCGACCGTTTCGCCGATGAAGGGACGCGCGATGACGCGGCCTATGTTCAGCGGATCGAGCAGCTTGCGTACCGTCTCGCAGAGCGCGATGAGCCGCCCCAGGCCAAAATGCGTTTCGTGCGCGGCAATCTGGAACACGGAATCCGAAGATGTGTAACAGATCGGCTTGCCGCTCCGGATATGTTCTTCGCCGAACCGCGCGATGATCTCGGTGCCGGAAGCATGGCAATTGCCAAGAATACCCGGAAGATCCGCCTCCTCGCAGATCGCTTTCACCAGTTCCGGCGAAAACGCATCGCCCTCCGTCGGAAAATATCCCCAGTCGAACGTCACCGGCGTTCCCGCGATCTCCCAGTGACCGGACGGAGTGTCCTTGCCCTTCGAAACCTCGCTGGCGCAGCCATGCAGGCCAAAAATGCGTTCCGGCGCCTCCATACCGACGGGAATGTCACCACTTGCCTGCCTTGCGATCTCCAGCAGGCCGAGCGAACACATGTTCGGCAGCTTCAGCGGTCCGGACCGTAGTCCCGTTCTGTCAGCTGCACCGGCAGCGCAGAATTCCGCGATGTGACCGAGCGTATTCGCTCCAAGATCGCCATAGTGCTCCGCATCGGGCGCACCGCCGACGCCGAAGGAATCCAGAACGAGAAGAAATGCTCTTGCCATAACTCACCGAAACGAAGCTGCGCCGACGGGCATGTCAGGCCGAACTGTCGTTATAGATCAGCAAAACGTGAAGAAGGAAGGGGTTTTGTGAACCATTCGGTAAAACCGGCCGCTCAATCCTTGCCCTGCTTTGACCTCGGGGCGTTCAGATTGCGCAGCACATACCAGCCCGCCGCGACGACCATGGCCGCGAGAATGTACCAGGTAATGGCGTAGGAGAGATGGTTGTTGGGGAAGGTAAGCATGGTCTTGCCGCCGACCGGCAGACCGCCGGGATTGGGTGCCGCATCGGCATCGACATAAAACGGCGCGACGCCCGAAAGGCCGGAGGCCTGCGATATCTGCGGAATATTGCGGGAGTACCAGCGTCCATTTGCGGGGTCATTGGTGCGGAGGAAAAGCCCGCCTGTCTCGGGGGCACGCATCAGCCCGATGACCTCCGCGCGGCCTGTCGGCTGACCTTCCTGTCGCGATGACGGGTCTCGCCTGTCGGACGGGACAAAGCCGCGATTGACGATGATGCTCGTGCCATCATCTCGTCTCAGCGGTGTCATGATCCAGTAACCCGGGCCGAGATCGGTAACGGTATAGACCTGGACCTCTTTGTCGTTGAGGAAAGTGCCCGAAAGTCTCACACGGCGATATTCGTACTCCGCTGGCTCGCCGAGCGCCGCCCACTCCCCGGCGGCGGGCGCATCGGTGGGCTCCGCGTGCACACGGGCCTCGACACGCTCAATCAGGTCGAGCTTCCAGGAAAGTCTTTTGACCTGCCAGGTTCCAAGAGCCAGCAGCAGCCCTGTCAGGGCGACGGTCAGAAACAGAACGACGATGGCTGCGGGGCGAATGCCGCGCTTGGGGGGCGTTGTTTTGGTCATGTCACGGTCCTTGAGAAGCGTGTCTGGCAGAAGTGTCGTCCACCTGACCGGGCCTCATCGCCCCGAATGCGCTTCTTCCAGCAGATAACCCCATAAATCGCGCTACGATTCATGGGGTTATGTGTTGGCGCGGAAGGCGGCCTGCCGGGCTTCCGGCAGGCCGCAATTTGTGGTTAAGGCAGGTTTTTCACATCTTCGATGTGCAGCGGCATCATGTTCTTGTTCATGTTGTACATAACCCACAGCGAACCGGAGAGCGTGATCAGCAGCACCACGACGGTGAAGATCAGCGCCATGAAGGTCCAGCCGCCTTCCGACTTGGTGTCCATGTGCAGGAAATAAATCATGTGCACGAAGATCTGGATGACGCCGAGGCCCATGATGGCGATGACGAGCAGCGTCTTGTTTTCAAGGACGTCGCCCATGACCAGCCAGAAGGGGATCGCCGTCAGAATGACCGAAAGGATGAAGCCGATCATGTAGCTTTTGAACGTGCCGTGGCTCGCGCCATCATGGTGATGATGGTCGTCGCCATGCGCGTCGTGATGTGCGTGTGCTTCGGAACTCATCAAAGAACTCCCATGAGGTAAACGAAGGAGAAGACGCCGATCCAGATGACGTCGAGGAAGTGCCAGAACATCGACAGGCACATCAGGCGACGCTTGTTCGCCGCGATCAGGCCATGCTTGGCGACCTGCACCATCAGCGTGACGAGCCAGATGATGCCGAAGGTGACGTGCAAACCGTGGGTGCCGACCAGCGCGAAGAACGACGACAGGAAAGCCGAACGGTGCGGACCGGCTCCTTCTTCGATCAGGTGATGGAACTCGTAAAGTTCGACGGCAAGGAAGGCGAGGCCGAAGAGACCGGTGATTCCGAGCCAGACCAGGGTCGTCTTCACCTTCTGCTTTTCCATTTCCAGCATGGCAAAGCCATAGGTGATGGAGGAGAAAAGCAGGAAGCCGGTGTTGATGGCGACGAGCTTGAGATCGAACAGATCCGCGCCCGAAGGTCCGGCCGCATAGCTGCGGCCGAGGACGGCGTAGGTGGCGAAGAGCACGGCAAAAATCAGGCAGTCGCTCATCAGGTAGAGCCAGAAGCCGATCGAAGTGCCGTTCTCGGGATGATGGTCTTCCTTCAGGTAAAAGACCGGTGGTTCAGCGCCGTCGACGCTTTGTGCAGGTGTATGAGCCATGTTTCGTTACGCCTGTTTCGCGAGCAGCTTGGTACGCTCCGCCTCAACCGTGGAGACGTCGGAGGCTGGAATGTAGTATTCGCGATTGTAGTTGAAGGTATGGGCGATCGAGACCGCGACGATGCCGATGAATGACAGAACTGCCAGCCACCAGATGTGCCACACCAGGGCAAAGCCCAGCACCACGCTGATGGCGCTGATGATGACGCCCGAGCCGGTATTCTTCGGCATGTGGATTGGGATGAAGCCTTCCAGCGGGCGGCTGTAACCGCGCTTCTTCATGTCCGTCCAGGCGTCAACATCGTGAATGACGGGCGTGAAGGCGAAATTATACTGCGGCGGCGGAGAAGACGTCGACCATTCCAGCGTGCGGCCATTATAGGGGTCGCCGGTGACGTCACGCAGCTTGTCGCGCTTCAGGAAGCTGACGATGAGCTGGATGACGAAGGAGGCGATGCCGAGCGCGATCAGGAAGGCGCCGAAGGCGGCAATCAGGAACCAGATCTGAAGAGAGTTGTCTTCGAACTGGCTGAGGCGGCGGGTAATGCCCATCAGGCCGAGAATATAGAGCGGCATGAAGGCAAAATAGAAGCCGGTGAACCAGAACCAGAAGGACAGCTTGCCCCAGAACGGATCGAGACGATAGCCGAAGGCCTTCGGGAACCAGTAGACGATGCCGGCGAGAACGCCGAACACCACGCCGCCGATGATCGTGTTGTGGAAGTGGGCGATCAGGAACAGCGAGTTATGCAGCACGAAGTCCGCTGGCGGTACGGCGAGAAGGACGCCGGTCATGCCGCCGATGACGAAGGTGATCATAAAGCCGATCGTCCACAGCATCGGCACGTCGAACTTGATGCGGCCCTTATACATGGTGAAGAGCCAGTTGAAGATCTTCGCACCCGTCGGAATCGAGATGATCATCGTCGTGATGCCGAAGAAGGCATTGACGTTTGCGCCCGAACCCATGGTGAAGAAGTGGTGCAGCCAGACGATATAGGACAGGATGGTGATGACGGCAGTGGCGTAGACCATCGACGCGTAACCGAAGAGGCGCTTGCCCGAAAAGGTGGCGACGATTTCGGAGAAGATACCGAAAGCCGGCAGTACCAGAATATAAACTTCCGGATGGCCCCAGATCCAGATGAGGTTGACATACATCATCGGATTGCCGCCGAGGTCGTTGGTGAAGAAATTCGTACCAGCGTAGCGGTCAAGGGTCAGAAGCGCGAGCGTTGCGGTCAGGATCGGGAAGGATGCCACGATCAGGATGTTCGAACACAGCGACGTCCAGACGAAGATCGGCATACGCATCATTGTCATGCCCGGCGCGCGCATCTTGATGATGGTCACGATCAGGTTGATGCCTGACAGCGTCGTTCCGACACCCGCGATCTGCAAACCCCATATATAATAGTCGACCCCCACTCCCGGGCTTCCGTCGATGCCGGAAAGCGGCGGATAGGCAAGCCAGCCCGTCTGCGCATATTCACCGATGAACAGCGAGATCATGGTGATGACGGCGCCAGCCGTGGTCATCCAGAAGGAGAAATTGTTGAGGAACGGGAATGAAACGTCGCGGGCGCCGATCTGCAGCGGCACGACGAAGTTCATGAGACCGGTGATCATCGGCATGGCCATGAAGAAGATCATGATGACGCCGTGGGCGGTGAATATCTGGTCGTAGTGATGCGGCGGAAGATATCCCTCCGATCCGCCGGAGGCGATGGCCTGCTGCACGCGCATCATGATGGCGTCGGCAAAACCGCGCAGAAGCATGATAAGCGCCAGAATGATGTACATGATACCGATCTTCTTGTGATCGATGCTCGTGAACCATTCATTCCAGAGGTAGCCCCACAGCCTGAAATAGGTGATGGCGCCGACGACGGCGATGCCGCCCAGAGCCACGGCCGCGAAGGTGGCGACAAGAATGGGCTCGTGAAGCGGGATTGACTCCCAGGTTAGCCGTCCGAATAGGAACGACGTTTGATCGGAGTTGACGACCATTTTAGCCTCTTGCGATTCAAAGACGTAAATTCGGCGCGGACAGGCCGCGCCGCAGAATGCCGGGACGTATCGTCAGCCAGCGACTTGTTTGGTTTCCGGCAGCGCCGCAGGTTCGAAAGTCTGGCCTTCGATAGCAGCCGGAGTGGATTGTGGACCGCTGGCGACGCCATAAGGCGCAAGCGGGGTGCAGACGACGGAGTTAAGCGCCTTGGCGATGTCGATGCCTTCCTTGCCGCCGCCGCCATTGGCGTCGATATGCATCATGTCACGCATGCAGAGTTTGTTGGGCTCCACACAACGGTTGAGGATCGCGCTGTAGAGTTCCGGATCGACCGAAGCGAAATATTGCACCGGCTCGCGCTCCGAAGGCTTGGCGAATTCGAGATATTCCTGGCGCCCGAAGCCCTTGCCGCCTTCCTTTGCCTTGGCCACCCACTGGTCGAAGCCCTGCTGGCTGAGGCCGTGGAATTTGAAGCGCATATGCGAGAAGCCGGGGCCGGAGAAGTTGGCCGAGAAGCCGTCATAGACGCCTTCCTTGTTGATCACGGCATGCAGCTTGGTCTGCATCCCGCCCATGGCATAAATCTGGCCGGCCAGTGCTGGAACGAAGAAGGAGTTCATCGCCGTCGTGCCGGTGATCTTGAAATTGATCGGAACATCGACCGGAGCGGCGAATTCATTGACGCTGCCAATGCCGAGTTCAGGGTAGAAGAACAGCCACTTCCAGTCCATGGCCACAACTTCGACGGTGATCGGCTTGATATCGGCGGTGACCTGACGGTTCTCGTCGATGCGCTCCAGCGGCCGATAAGGGTCGAGTCGGTGGGTGGAAATCCAAGTCACGGTACCGAGCATCAGAATGATCGCGACAGGTGCCGACCAGATCACCATCTCAAGGCGCGTGGAATGGTGCCACTCGGGATCGTAATCCTCGGCCTTGGCCGACTCGCGGTACTTCCACGCGAAGAACAGCGTCAGGGCAATGACGGGAACGATGATCAGCAGCATCAAGACCGTGGACGTGATGATAAGATCGCGCTGCTGGATGGCGACGTCGCCCGAGGGATTCATGACAACAAGGTTACAGCCGCTGAGCAGCAGCATTGCCGGAATTGCCAGGAGGGCGGATGGGAGTTTTTTGATCATGCGCACGTTCTTTGAACTCGTACAGTTTGGATTATGCCGCGAATAATTGCCGAACATCATTTTTCAAATGAGGTATATTGTCGCGGTGCAGCGAAATCTTTGCGATGCACCATGTGGCGGTCAAAGCTGCGTTTACAGGCGGAGCGCGTGCATTATCGCATAGGAAGCCCGTGGGGCAAGCCTTTCTTCTCAAACTTCAATTGACGTTACGTAGGGTGCGTGTGACAATCCGTCGCATCGTAACGCAACGGAAGAGGAGCCTGCGCGTTACAGGAAATGGTTCGTCCATGACGCAGGAGGAATATTATGAGTTATACGAATGCTGCTCCATCTTTTGGGCAGGCGCCAGAGGCGAACGGACACGGTGCCGGCCCCGTAAAGGTCGATCCGGATCGCATTACGATTGCAGTCATTCTTGCGAGAATGACGGAGTTTTTTGATTTTTTCATTTACGCCATCGCCTCCGCGCTCGTTTTTCCGCATGTCTTCTTCTCTTATGTGGATCCGCTGACGGCCACGCTTTATTCCTTCGCTGTCTTCTCTCTCGCTTTTATCGCAAGGCCGATCGGTTCTCTGATCTTCCTCCAGATCGACCGCAGGTTCGGCCGCGCCGTCAAGCTGATGGCCGCGCTCTTCACGCTCTGCGGTTCCACCATGGCGATCAGCTTCCTTCCATCCTATGCCGAGGCTGGCATGCTGGCTCCCTGCCTGCTGGCGGTTTTCCGTATCGGCCAGGGCCTTGGCCTCGGCGGCGCCTGGGATGGCCTTGTCTCGCTGCTCGCCATGAACGCTCCGCCGAGGCAGCGCGGCTGGTACGCCATGATGCCGCAAATCGGGGCGGCCATGGGTTTTGGACTCGCCAGCGCCTTCTTCATCGTTTTCGTCACGCAGCTTTCCAGTGCAGAGTTTTTGGCCTGGGGTTGGCGTTTCCCCTTCTTCGTGGCGCTGGCGCTGAATGTGCTTGCGCTCTTTGCCCGCCTTCGCATGATCGTGACGCCGGAATTCCAGGCCATGCTGGAACAGCATGAACTGGAGCCGCGTCCCATGTTCAGAATGCTGCGGTCGCAGTTCCCGGTGGTTGTCACCGGCGCTTTCGTGCCGCTGGCGAGCTTTGCGCTCTTCCATCTCGTCACCGTCTTCCCGCTGAGCTGGGTTTCTCTCAACACCAGCCAGCGCGTGTCGGACTTCCTCTTCGTGCAGTTCGTCAGCGCCATCATTGCCGGCGGCATGATTGTCGTTTCTGGTATTCTGGCGGATCGCATAGGGCGGCGGAAACTTCTCGCCATCGCGGCGGTCCTGATTGGTCTCTTCAGCCTTGTGGCCCCCGTTCTCCTCAGTTCCGGTGATATCGGCCGTTATCTTTTCGTGCTGATCGGCTTCTCGCTGCTGGGCCTGTCCTTCGGTCAGGCGGGTGGCGCGCTCGCCTCCCGCTTCAGCCGCGAGTACCGCTACACCGGCGCATCTTTGACCTCGGACATTTCCTGGCTGATCGGTGCCGGCTTCGCGCCGCTCGTGGCGCTCGGATTTTCGTCCAAATTCGGCCTTTTCGCGGTCGGCATCTACCTCATGTCGGGCGCCCTGTGTACGCTTATTGCCCTCTGGTTTAGCCGCACGCTCGAAATGCCGTCTGACTGATCTGGGCAATTTAAAAAACTCCTGAAGCAGTCACGCCGCGGAATCCTGTCGGATTTCGCGGCGGTTTTGTTTTTTTATTGCGCCGGATCGATTTTAATCTTGACTTTCCTAATCATGAAATATTACGTAAGCAATACTGACGTAATTCGGCGTATGTTTGCGCTTGAAAATCGACCATCAGGGAACGCGATGCGAACGAACACGATCATTATTTGCGAAAATGCGGCGATTGCCGCCCAGCCGTTTGACGGCCGCAAAACGACCGTTCGCGCCATCAAACGCCGATAAGCAGAAGAAGAGGAGCAGCCAGGTCGCCTGCGGCTCCGCCCGCAGAGCGCCGGCTGACGCGCCGGATTCGGGAAAAAGGCGATGCCGCGCGAATTGCGCAATGAGAGGAGACAGCCTTGAGCGTGACGGAGCAAAAATTCGGCCTTTACGATGCCGCTTTTGAAAAAAGCAGCTGTGGCGTTGGTTTCATCACCCGCAAGGACGGCGTGCAGACTCACGATGTGTTGAAGCGCGGCCACGAGGCGCTCTGCGCCGTCCCGCATCGCGGTGGCATGTCGGCAGAAGGTGTCGGCGATGGTGCCGGGGTGTCGCTGGATTTGTCGCTCTCCTTCTTTCGGAAATTGACTGGCGAACACGGTTTGCAGGCCGGCCGTTTCGGCGTCGGCAATTTTTTCCTGCCGCAGAACTCCGCGTTCCATGATGAGGCGGTTGGCATTATCGGCAGCGCGCTGCAGGAGCAGGGATTTTCGGTCCTCACCGTCCGTGATGTACCGGTAAATGACGCGGCCATCCGTGCTGCCGCCATCCCTTACCAGTTGCCGATCCGCCAATGGGTTTTCTCTGCTCCGGCCGAATGCGCAACTCTGGCGGAATTCGACTGGCGTATCCACAAGGCACTGATTGCCATCGAGGCGCTTGCGTATAGCGTGCCTGACCTCGCCGGCTTTTATCCGCTCTCGCTCAGCGCCCGCACGCAGGTCTTGAAGGGCCGTCTGAACTCCCATGAGGTGATGCCCTATTTCTGCGACCTGACGGATCCGCGCCATGAAGTGCATACGATGTATTTCCACACGCGGTTCTCCACCAATACCGATCCGCACCCATCCATGGCGCAGCCTTTCCGCCTGATGGCGCATAATGGCGAACTCAACACCGACAAGAAGAACCGCCTGTCGGAAGCGGCAGTCGCCCTGGCGAAGAATGCCAGCATCATCAGGCCGAAAGGCCAGTCGGATAGCTGCCGTCTGGACCAGACCTTGCAGGCGCGGGTTATGGAGGACGGTCTTGACCTCGTTACCGCTGTGGTCTCGATGATGCCACCAGCCTGGGAAAACGACGACACCCTGTCGCCGGGCGTGAAGGCGATGCTGGAATATTTCTCTCTCTATGAGGAGAAAAATGACGGTCCGGCCGCGCTGATCTTCGGCGACGGCACTATCGTTGGCGCGCGGCTCGATCGGCTTGGCCTGCGCCCGCTGCGCACCGTCGAGACGGACGAATATCTCTGTGTCATGTCGGAGGCCGGGCAGATCGCCTTTCCGGCGGAGAGCGTTATCCGGCGCGGCCGCATCGAGGCGGGCGGCATGCTTTATTACGACCACGCCGCGCGCCGCGCCTTTTCCACCGTCGAGGCGCTGGAGCTTCTTGCCGCGCGCCGCGACTATTCATCCCTGCTGCGCGAAGCCCGTGTCATGCTGGAGGATCTGCCGGAAGTGCCAGCGGAAAAGCAGGGCTCACCGCTGCGTTATAATGGTGATCTCGAACGTCACCAGCGTTACGTCGCCTATTCGCACAATCAGGAAAGTTTTAAATTCCTGATGGACCCGATGCTGGCTTCCGGTTCCGAAAAAATTTCGGCGATGGGATACGGCAATGCCATCAACGCGCTTTCCAATCAGGAAGGTGGGGTCGCCAAGTATTTTTCGCAGCGTTTCGCGCAGGTCACCAATCCGCCGCTAGACAGTATTCGCGAAGCTGATGGCATGACGCTACGGGTGGCCCTGGGTGCCAAGCCGAACAGCGGCGCTAAGAAGGCACGCCAGATCGTCGTGCGCTCGCCAATCCTTAGCCACCTGGACATGCTGCGCATCCGCGAGCAAACCGAGACGCCGGTGTGCCGTTTCGAAATGCTCTATGCGCCCGTCTTCGATCAAGGGGAGGCCAATGAAGCGGCATTGAGAGAGGCGATAGACGGACTGTGCGCCGCGGTCGCCGCTTTTGCCGCTGGCGAAGGTGGCATTGCCGTGATCACTGACCGGCATGTTTCCGCACGTCGTGCCGCTTTGCCGATGATCATGGTCGTTTCCGCCATCAATCAGCGACTGATCGAGGAAGGCCTCAGGCTGCGTGTGTCGCTGATCGTCGAAAGCGGACAATTCTCCTCCTCCCATCACATTGCAGCCGGTCTCGGCTTTGGCGCTTCGGCGGTCTATCCGCTCGCCGTGCAGTTCCGCGCCGAGGAGAAATTCGGCAGCGAAGCCGACAAGGCCTTCAAGCGCTTCGCCAAGGCGGCGGAAAAATCGCTGATGAAGACCATGGGCAAGGTGGGCCTGTGTACGGCGGAAAGCTATATCGGGGGCGAGTTCTTCGAGCCGAACTTCCTCGATACGGAAGATGACGTGCTGAAGCGTTATTTCCCGAATGTGAAAACGCCGGTCGGCGGCGTGAGCTTCGCCGTCATCGCCCAGGCCGTGGCGGACTGGCACCGCAAGGCGCTGTCTGTAAAGGGAGAAAGCGACATTCCGCTGCTCGGTCTTTTCAAGGAGCGTGCCGAAGGGGCCGGCCATTCCTATGGCACGACGGCCGTCCGCGGTTTCGTGGATATGACGGAGGAAAAGATCGGCTTCGACAAGGGAACCGAAAACGAAGAGGCGTTACGTCTCCTGCCGCTCAACCGCTTGGAAGATGCCTTCGGTCTCGGCGACGCGGCCTATTATCACACCAGTTTTGACCGGTTGACCCCGGAGGCGATCGATGCCTTCGAGGTAACGCCCGGCTACCGCGCATTTGCCAGTATGATGGCGGAAGAAAGAGCGCGTCGCCCCGCCGCCCTGCGCGATGTCCTGGAATTGCCGGCGGATGTGACGTTCGCCGGTTCGGCGGAAGAGTTTCGCCGTGAAATGGGTCGGTTTTCCCGCAAGGGCAATAACAGCTTCATGGTACGGGGCTTGCTCTGCGAAGGCGCAGAGGAAGGCGCCTTCCGGCTGCAATTGACCGGCCCGGACGGCCATGAGCTTGCCAGGCTCGCAGCACTTGGCCAATCGCTGATCGATCGCTTCGGCGAGGACATAGTTGGACATTGGCTTGAAGGGGGCGCTCTTCTGGTTCAGGCGAGGGGCGAGGCTTCCGATTACCTCTCGCTTGTTCGCACCGCGCCGGCGAGCATTTCGCTCAATGCCGTGCAAAAAGCCAGCGAGATCACCATGACCCTCGCCTCTGGTGCAATGAGCCATGGCGCGCTTGTCGCGGCCGCTCATGAGGCTGTGGCGCATGGCACCAACATGGTTGGCGGCATGTCAAATTCCGGTGAGGGCGGCGAGCATATATCGCGATACGGCACCATTCGCGCCTCGCGCATCAAGCAGTTCGCATCGGGCCGCTTCGGTGTCTGGGCCGGCTATCTTGCCGATCCGATGCTGGAAGAGATCGAGATCAAGATCGGCCAGGGCGCAAAGCCCGGCGAAGGCGGACAATTGCCGTCTCCAAAGGTCACGGTGGAAATCGCCGCCGCGCGTGGCGGTACGCCGGGCGTCGAGCTTGTCTCGCCGCCGCCGCATCATGATACCTATTCCATCGAGGATCTGGCCCAACTCGTCCACGACGCCAAGGCAGCGCGCGTGCGGGTCATCGTCAAGCTGGTCTCGTCAGAAGGCATCGGCACGATCGCGGTCGGTGTCGCCAAGGCGGGAGCGGATGTCATCAACGTCGCCGGCAATACCGGCGGCACGGGGGCGGCGGCCGTTACCAGCCTCAAATATACTGGGCGCGCCGCAGAAATTGGCGTTGCCGAGGTGCATCAGGCGCTTTGCGCCACCGGCCTGCGCGCCAAGGTGCTGTTGCGCTGCTCCGGCGCGCACCAGACGGCGAGCGATGTCGTGAAATCGGCTCTTCTCGGCGGGGATAGTTTCGAATTCGGCACCACGGCGCTGATGATGCTGAAATGCGTCATGGCGAAGAACTGCAACATCAAATGCCCGGCCGGCCTCACCACCAATCAGGAGGCGTTTAACGGCGATCCGCGGGCGCTGGCGCAATATCTCATGAACATCGCCCATGAAACGCGCGAGATCCTGGCCGCACTCGGGCTGCGTTCGCTGCGGGAAGCGCGGGGCCGCTCAGATCTTCTTCACCTACTCGATCATCCCGCAAGCGTTGGCCAGCTTGACCTCCGGGCAATGCTAACCGTGGTCGAGGAAGTGAAGATCGACAGCCCGGTCTATATGGAAAAGGACTTCGCGCTGGACGATGCCTTCATCGAACTCGTGCGCTCGGCACTGGTCGACGGCGGGCGCGAAAGCATCGAGCTTGGCGGCAACCGTTTCCTTAACAATTGCAACAAGAGCGTCGGCGGCCAGCTCGCCGTCGATATCGAACGTATGCTGAACCATGAGCTTTCCGACGAAGAGGCGGATGCGCTGCCGGCCGTCAGGCGGGACAGCCGTGGCCGTCGATTTCTGGAAGCGGGTTCCGTGCGCATCGATACATCAGGTTCGGCTGGACAGTCCTTCGGCGCTTTCTGCAACGACGGCATGATCATGGTCCATACCGGTACCTGCAATGACGGCGTCGGCAAAAGCGCCTGCGGTGGCACCATCGTCGTGCGTTCTCCCGGCGGCGGTTCGCAGGAGGCGGGCGGGAATGTGCTGGTCGGTAATTTCGCACTGTTCGGCGCAACCGGCGGCCGCACCTTTGTGGAAGGGCAGGCAGGCGATCGTTTTGCGGTGCGCAACTCCGGCGCGACCGCCGTTGTGGAGGGCGTGGGGGATTTTGCCTGCGAATACATGACCAACGGTGCGGTGCTTAACCTCGGTAGTTTTGGCAAGGGCTTCGGCAACGGCATGAGTGGCGGTTTCGTCTATCAATACGACCCCTATGGCGACCTGCCGAAGAAAGTCAGCCACGATTCGATCCTGCTTGGCTCCATCACGGGCGAGGACGAGCAGGCGGCGATCCATCGTCACGCCGTTCACCAGCTTCTGAACTGGCACGCGGTGGAGACTGGCTCAGCGAAGGCCGCATGGCTGCTGGAAAACTGGGAGAGCGAACAGCACAATTTCGTTTACGGCATGCCACGCGCGCTGCTGCTTTATCAGGACAGTGACGAAATTCTCAAGGCCAAGCCGCGCAAGGAATTGCTGGAGGAACTGGCTTCCGCACTTGCTGCCCATCAGCTGCGGAAGTTCAAGCTGGCCTATCGAGATCGCAAGTCCGTATTGAACGGCACCGTGCCGGCCTATGGCGAAACGGATACGGAAGACATGTACGCACTGATCAACAATTACACTGTGTTGAGCATGGCGCAGGCCATCGCCTTGCAGCGATTGCCGATGGCATCGGGTCCTTCCGACGCCGCCATCGAAAAAGCGGTGCGCAATCTCATTCTCACGGAAGATTATGCCCTGATGCAGCGTCTGCTGAAATATGCGCGCGAGGCTCTTTCCGACCATAGCGACGGACAGCTTGCGGTGATGATCGCCGCCAAGCGACTTGATGACTACAAGCAGGCACTGGCGCGCCGCAACATCTGGTCGGTGGACAGTCCAGGCACCTATGGCTGGATCATTCATCAGAGCCGCAAAAACATCGAGAAGATCGGTCGTCTGCCGGGCTTCGAAGAGCTTTTCGCGGCCCGCGCCATTCCTGACCTAACCGCCGCATCCAGCCAGAACAGGGCAGCATGATGAAGATACCCTACATTCCCGAAGATGCGCCCTTTAACGGCGACCAGCGCGCCTGGCTTGCGGGTTTTTTAGCCGGGCTCCACTCCCGCGCGGCCATTGGCCTGGAGGCATCTGTCGCCGCTGCCGCTCCCGAGACGGCGGCGAGCGTGCTGAACATCCTCTTCGGCACACAGACCGGCAATGCCGAGGCGCTGGCGATGGATATCGCCGCCGCCGCCCGCACGCAGGGTATGCAGCCGGCGGTGATGGCGCTTGACGACGTGTCCATGGAGCGCCTCGGTTCGATGAAACGGGTCATTGTCGTGACCTCGACCTATGGCGAGGGTGAAATGCCCGATAATGCGCAGCTATTCTGGGAAGCGCTTGCCGCTGATGGTGCGCCACGACTGGAGGCGATGAATTTCGCCGTGCTGGCGCTGGGTGATACGGGGTATGACGGATTTTGCCAGGCCGGCAAACTCATCGATACGCGCTTTGAGCAGCTCGGCGGCAAACGTATGAAAACGCGGATTGATTGCGATATCGACTTCGAGGACGCTGCCGCCGCCTGGATCGATGAGACCCTGCCCATTGCACTTGCGCTCGATGGCGACCAGGCGGCGACTGTCGTGATGCCTCGTCCGGCCCAACTCCCCAGGCGGGTGACACAGGAATGGAACCGGAAGAATCCCTATCTGGCGCGGCTAAGCGTCAATCACCGTCTTTCCGGTCCGGCTTCATCGAAGGAAATCAGGCATTACGAATTCGATCTCGGGGAAAGCGGCCTCAGCTATGAGGCGGGTGATGCCCTTGGTGTCGTTCCCGTCAACTGCCCGAAACTGGCTGGTGCGTTGCTCGACCATTTCGAGGCGGAAGCCGATAGCGAAGTGGCCGGGCTGGATCGTTCGGTGGGAGACGCATTTCTCCGCATGTTCGAAATCTCGACGCCCTCGCGTGAACTGGTCGCCGAAATCGGCAAGCGCGCGGGTCATGACGAACTGGCGCATGTTCTTGCGAACGGCGACAGGGAGCAGCTGGCCGCCTTTCTCTGGAGCAAGGATATTCTCGACCTGCTCAATCTTGGCGGCAGGCGTCTTTTCGATCTTGCTGAATTCGTGACTTTCCTGAAACCGCTGCAGCATCGGGCTTACTCCATCTCCTCCAGCCCCCTTGCCGCGGGAAACAGCGTGCATCTGACGATCGCCAGCGTGCGTTATCGCGCTCACGACCGCGAGCGCGGCGGCGTGTGCTCCACCTATCTGGCAGATCGGGTGGAGGCAGGGGCGACTGCCGGGGTTTTCGTTTCGCCCAACAAGGCGTTCCGTGTGCCGCAGAACGACGATGCGCCGGTTATCATGGTGGGTCCGGGCACGGGAATAGCGCCGTTCCGGGCCTTCCTGCAGGAACGGCTGGCGCGGGGCGCCACCGGCCGGAACTGGCTGTTTTTTGGTGACCAGCACCGGCAGTCGGATTTCATTTACGAGAGTGAGCTGGGTGAAATGAGCCGTGCGGGCGTGCTGACGCGTCTCGATCTCGCCTTTTCGCGCGATCAGGCGGAAAAGATCTACGTGCAGACGCGCATGCGGCAGAATGGCAAGGCGCTTTATCAGTGGCTCGAAGAGGGGGGCTATTTTTACGTCTGCGGTGACGCGACCCGCATGGCGAAGGACGTAGACGATGCCCTGCACCGGATCATCATTGACGAGGCCGGCCTCTCTGCGGAAGCAGCAAGCGAATATGTCAGCCAGCTGAAGCGCGAAAAGCGCTATCTTCGCGATGTCTACTAGTCGTCAGCGCGAGGGGATCCGGATGCAACGGTGCATTCAGCAATTGCTGCAGACTGTCTCCGCATCGCGCTGCTTGAAGAAATAATCGCGGCCGATGGTGATCGACTTGACGCCAGAGGAGGAGATGTCGGTCATGAACATCAACAGTTCATGCGGGACAGAAAGTTCGACATGGATGAGGAAGCTGTCAGCAATCAGCAGGCGGGTCGGCACCACCACCGCAGAGCCGACCGCATAGGGCCGCTGGTTCTTCTCATCCCAGGACCAGGTGATTTTCGCCTGTTTCTGAGCATCGATCTTGATACCGCTGATCTTCAGCCGGAGACCCTTCGTGCTATAGGGCGCGAAGACTGCGGATGCTACATCCCCCATGCCTGCAAGATAGGTCTTGTCTACAGAACCCGTTTTCGAAATCAGGTCGTTGATAGTCGCGGCGGCGCTGCTTGCCCGCTTGTAGGTATTGTAGCCGATGGTGAGTTCGAAGGACGTCACATAAAGTGCGAGCAATATCGGGAAAATGATCGCGAATTCCACCGCGCCAACACCGCGGCGATCTCTTGCGAAGCGTGAAGCAAGCGCAATGAAACGCAGCCTGCCGTGCGTCACGGCGGCAATCAGACCTGCCATCAGGAGCCCCCGCTTGTCGTGTATTTTTCATTCATGAAAGCGTCGGTCGCGACGATCAGGAAGTGAGAAGGCATCGATCCATCGGCCGGGCGAATTTTTGTAAGATAGGGGCGAATGATATCGGCCGTCACCCGCCAGCGATAATAGACACGCAGCATGTTGATCGTTTCCGGCCCACCCGGCTTGAAGCCGAATTGCGCCGTATCAAGATCGTAATATTCTCCGAAGGCCTTCAAAGGTATGGCGGTGGGGATATCCTTGAAGGTGGTGAAGGAGCGAAGATCGATATAGAGCTTCTGTTCCGTTTTGATCTCATCCGCCGAGCAGGTGATTATCACCGAGACTTCGTTGCAGAAGTTCTTTCGGAAATCTTCTTTCGAAATCGAACTGCTGATCTGCCCCGTCCTCAGCCGCCGGGCCATGCTTTCGGTGGCATTGACGACCACCTGCTCCGCGATCATGGCGATGAAGGTTTCGATGATTGCGAAAACAACCAGGAAATAAGGGATGGCGAGGATCGCGAATTCGATGGCTGCGGTCCCGTCGCGCGAAACTCCGAATTTTTCCAGCAATGGCTTCAGTTTGGCCAGTCGCATGAGGCAGTGTCGATCTCTAAGCATATGCGGCAAGCGCAACCGTTGAATTGTTGCGGACCATAATCAACCGATGTTTAAAATCAGTTACCTCGGTGATTTATACTTTAGTAATTTATGAAAATGACACAGACGCCAAATGAAAAAAGCCCGGCACGGGGCCGGGCTTTAATAAACCAGGGACGTGATTATTCCGCGTCCGCTTTCGACAGAACCTCGAGCGTGGGTGTCGAGGTGATATTATAGCCGCAGTCTACGTAATGGCACTCACCCGTCACGCCGCGCGAGAGGTTGGACAGAAGGTAGAGCGCAGACCCGCCGATATCGTCGATATCCGCCGTCCGTCTCAGCGGCGCGTTCTTCTGGTTCCATGCGTAAATGGCGCGCGCGTCGGAAATGCCCGCACCTGCGAGCGTGCGGACCGGGCCGGCCGAGATGGCGTTGACGCGGATATCGCGCGGGCCGTAATCGGCAGCGAGATAACGCACGGAAGCCTCGAGCGCCGCCTTGGCAACGCCCATGACGTTATAGTTGGGAATGACGCGCTGCGAACCGTTATAAGTCAGTGTCAGCATGGAGCCGCCATTCGTCATCAGCTCGGCGGCGCGCTTGGCGATTTCCGTGAAGGAGAAACAGGAAATGACCATGGTGCGGCTGAAATTCTCGCGCGTCGTATCCGCGTAAAGGCCCTTCAGCTCGTTCTTGTCGGAGAAGCCGATGGCATGCACGACAAAATCCAGCGCGCCCCATTTTTCGCGAATCGTCTGAAACAGCGCGTCCACAGAAGCGATATCTTCGACATCGCAAGGCACGATGAAGTCGGAGCCAAGTTCCGCGGCGAGCGGTTTGACACGCTTGCCGAGCGCTTCACCCTGATAGGTGAAGGCCAGTTCCGCGCCCTGTGCCGCAAGTGCCTTGGAGATACCCCAGGCGATGGAGTGATTGTTAGCGACGCCCATGATGAGGCCGCGTTTACCCTGCATGATGCCGTTCATGGGCAATTATCCGTTATGACGCTGGAAGACGAGCGTGGCGTTGGTACCGCCGAAGCCGAAGGAATTGGATAGGATGGTGTCGATCTTGGCATTGTCGATGCGGCTGCGAACGATCGGAACGCCCGCAAATTCCGGATCGAGTTCGGAAATATGCGCGCTCTCGCCGATGAAACGTTCCTGCATCATCAAGAGGCCGTAGATTGATTCCTGCACTCCGGCCGCGCCAAGCGAATGGCCAGTCAGCGACTTGGTCGACTGAATGTGCGGGATCTTGTCGCCGAAGACTTCGCGGATCGCGCCGATTTCCTTGCTGTCGCCAACCGGCGTCGAGGTGCCGTGGGTATTGATGTAGTCAATGTCGCCCTTGACGGTGGAAAGAGCCTGCCGCATGCAGCGGATCGCGCCCTCGCCTGAGGGGGCAACCATGTCGTAACCGTCAGAGGTCGCGCCATAACCGACGATTTCGGCATAAATCTTGGCACCGCGTGCCTTTGCGTGTTCCAGCTCTTCGAGAACCAGAACGCCCGCACCGCCGGCGATGACGAAGCCATCGCGGTTGACGTCATAGGCGCGCGAGGCGACGTCCGGGGTCTCGTTGAATTTGGACGACATGGCGCCCATGGCGTCGAAAAGGTTCGACATCGACCAGTCGAGGTCCTCGTGGCCGCCAGCGAACATCACGTCCTGCTTGCCCCACTGGATCATCTCGGCGGCGTTGCCGATGCAGTGCGCCGAGGTGGAGCAGGCCGAAGAGATGGAGTAGTTGACGCCGTGGATCTTGAACCAGGTCGCGAGCGTGGCCGAAGCGGTGGAGGACATCGCCTTCGGCACGGCAAACGGACCGATGCGCTTCGGGCTGTTGTTCTTCAGCGTAATATCGGCAGCTTCGACGATGGTGCGGGTGGAAGGACCGCCCGAGCCCATGATGATGCCGGTGCGCTCATTGCCGCTGATATCGCTCTCTTCCAGACCGGAATCGGCGATTGCCTGCTTCATGGCAACATGGTTCCACGCGCCGCCCTGTGACAGGAAACGCATGGCGCGGCGGTCGACCAGATCGGTGGGGTCGAGAGAAGGCTTGCCCCAGACCTGGCACTTGAAACCGTGTTCGGCAAAATCCGGCGAAAAAGAAATGCCGGATTTGGCATTGCGCAGCGACGCGGTGACTTCAGCGGCATCACCGCCGATGGAAGAAACAATACCGAGGCCGGTGACAACAACTCGTCTCATGAAAGGGACCTTTTCTTAAGATTTCGGCTGGACAACCGAAGCCGCCCGGCGTTTGTCTGAACTATTCCGTCTGCCTCAGGCAGCCTTTTCCTTGGACAGGCCGACCCGCAGGTCTGTCGCCTGATAAATGGTTTCGCCGTCCGCCTTCAGCCAGCCGTCAGCAGTTCCAAGCACCAGACGGCCACGCATCACGCGCTTGAAATCAATACCATATTGAAGGAGCTTGGTGTGAGGGCGCACCATGCCCTTGAACTTCACTTCGCCGGTGGAAAGCGCCATGCCGCGGCCTTCTTCGCCCAGCCAGCCGAGGAAGAAGCCGGTCAGCTGCCACATGCCGTCAAGGCCGAGGCACCCCGGCATGATCGGGTTGCCCTGGAAATGGCAGGGAAAATACCAGTCATCGGGGCTGACATCATATTCGGCACGGATGAAACCCTTGTCGAACGCGCCACCGGTTTCTGAAATTTCGGTGATGCGGTGAACCATGAGCATGGGGGGCAATGGGAGCTGTGCATTTCCCGGGCCGAACAATTCGCCGCGACCGCAGGACAGGATCTCCTCGTAATTGTAACTTGATTGCCTCGTTGCCATACCGCTTTCACTTCCCCAATTACTGGTGTTGATCGACTTCACTAGAGCAAGTTAGGTTCAAAATGAAGCGCTGCAAGGGCAGAGGCGGTTCCGCCCCCATTCTTTGTCTTCGAACCTTCTTTGCAGAAGTCATTACCTCAATATGCCGTCCGCATACAGGAACCATCCGGTCGGAACCAGAGGAAATTTGCAGGAATGGCCGGTTTGCGGCCATTTGCGACACTCGGCGGCGCTGAAACTATTGAAAGCATTCCCTGCAAAAGATATATGCTATTGCAATTGACGGGTGGCATACCTCTGTTTGGAATGGGATTGCATGGCATTTGACGCCACAATGGATATCGGAACGAGGCTGCGGCGCTCTGGGCTGAGGCCCACGCGCCAGCGCGTGGCTTTGGGCGATCTTCTCTTCGCGAAAGGTGACCGCCACCTCACCGTCGAGGAACTGCATGATGAGGCTGTGACAGCTGGCGTGCCCGTTTCTCTCGCCACGGTCTACAACACACTGCATCAGTTCACCGAGGCCGGTCTCATCCGGGTTCTCGCCGTGGAAGGTGCCCGTACCTATTTTGACACCAACGTGTCGGATCACCATCACTTCTTCGTGGAAGGCGAGAACGAGGTTCTCGATATACCTGTCAACAATCTCCAGATCGGCAATCTGCCGGAAGCGCCTGAGGGCATGGAAATCGCCCATGTCGATGTGGTGATCCGCCTCCGCCGCAAGCGCGGCTGAAGTTCTTCGGTTCGACGACGGATATGCAAATGGCGCCCGCGGGCGCCATTTCTGTTTTCAGCGTCGTTCCATGGGTCACTTCATGACATCTTCCGGGCGTCTGCCGGGCTTGCCTTTATAGGGCGGGAAGGTCCAGCCGAAGATCAGCGCGCCGGACCGGATCCCAAAGGCCATCAACACGCCCGCTGCCGAAGCGGCATAAAGCGGCGCGCCGAAGAAATAGACGACAATGAAGGTGGAAGAGCCCAGAAGCGCGCAGGTGATGTAGATTTCCGGCCGCAAGAGCACGGAGGGCTCACCGGCGAGAATATCGCGCAAAACCCCACCAAATGTTGCCGTCAGAACGCCGGTGACAATGGCGACAGTGGCCGAACCGCTTGCTGCGAGGCCCTTGGCCGCTCCCATGACGCAATAAGCAGAAAGGCCGAGCGCATCGAGCCAGATCAATACCCGGTAACGGGATTCGAACAGATGTGCCGTGAAGAACAGCAGCACCGCCACCGAGACGCAGACGAGAATATAGGTGGGGTTGATGACCCAGAACACCGGCGTTCTGCCGAGCACGAGATCACGCACCGTGCCACCGCCGATACCGGTGGCCGCCGCAAAAAACAGGAAGCCGATCAGGTCGAGCTGCTTGCGCGAAGCGGCAAGCGCACCGGTTGCGGCAAACACTGCCACGCCGGCATAGTCGAGAAAACCCAGAAGTGTCATGAAAAGGTTCCCCCCGGAACACGGGCGGCGAACACGTCAGTGTCGCGCAAGCACTAAATTCTAGGCTGGCCGCCCGGATGATCGCAACATCCATAACCCAAACGGATGCAAAGGAAAATGCCGTGCGAATCGCTCTCGTTGCCGCTCTTCAGGCGCTGGTTCTCTTGATGTTCCCGGTGGCGCTCTCGGCGCAGCAGCAGCTGGTGAGCGATCCGGAGATTTACGAGAAGGATCATTTCCGCAACGAGTGCAAGGTGGCAGCATTCGGCGACGATTTTGTCACACGGCTGGATATCAACAATGACGGGTTGATGGATGCCATCGTCAATCACGGGGTTCTGGATTGCGACGGCGAAAAAGGCCGCGCCTGTGATGACGAGGGATGCCCCTATAATTTTTACGTGCAGGTGAAAGAAGGCGGCTACCTGATGATCGCGACGGCCCGCATCTACGGTTATGACTTCATCAAGCGTTTTGGTAACATGGTCTTCGTGCTGAAGATGCATCCGCGTTATTGCGAGCGTACTGATAAGGAGCCCTGCCTGATGACAGTGCGGGTGCGCGGGACAAAATTCGTCACGATCTCGCGAAAGTGAGCGCAACGGTTGCTACGGCGTAATCCGCCGGATTTTCACCCTCTGATTATAGCGCTGTCGGAGTGAGCGCGGAATGATGAGTGTGGCGATGGCGACAACGAAGACAGCGACCGCCACGACCCAGAGAGCATCCGATTGCAGCTTGGCCCCGAGAACGGCACCGCACATCGCACCGCTCAGCATGCCCAGCCACGGCACGATCTGGATGCCCCAATCAAAGCTCCGGTCACCGAGAAGAAAGCGGCCGATGCCTCGGCCGAAACGGGAAAGGGCGCCCGTCACATAGGTTAGGCCGATCGGCAGTCCCTCGATATGCTCGACGGCCGCATTGACCATGCCCATGGCGAAGACCACGAGGTAAAATTGCACGAGGCCCGAGGTCTCGCCACGAAGCAATGCCGAAATGGCCACAAGCGATCCGACCGCCATGAGGACTGCAAAGATACGCCGCTCGAACTTGTGCGCCACCACGATCCCGCCCGCGTTGCCCGCCACAAAGGCGATGATCGCGACAAGGAGTTTCACGGCGTGGGAATAGATGCCGGCTTCCGCTGAAACCGCGGCGCGCGTGGTATTGCCGGTCATGAAGGATACGAAGTCGCCGGAAATATGCAGTCCAACCGCATCCGTCATGCCCGCGATGAAGGAAATGGCGGCAACCAGCGCGATACCCGTGCCGGTCCTTCTGGCCTTGATGATATTACGACGTCTCTGTCTGGTCATGGAGAGCTCGATACGGGAAATCGTTGGGCCTGCTCGCCGGCCGCGTTCTCTATGTCTAGAATGGCTGGCCGTGCATTTGCAATCGTTCCAGGGATGTGCGTGCGCTTTCTGTTTTGTCTAGACAAATACAAAATGCCTGCCTACGATGCCTCAAATAAAGCGAAAAACAATGTCGCACAAAAATAAATCAAAAGGGGTTCCGATCATGAAAAAAACCTGGGTTTTCGCCGCTGTGGCGGCGCTTTTCTCATCCGCTTCCGCCTATGCCGAAACGTCCGTGACGATAGGCATGTCGGGCTGGACGGGTTTTGCACCGCTGACGCTTGCAAAACAGGCCGGCATTTTCGAAAAGAACGGCCTGAAGGTCGAGATCAAGAAAATCCCGCAGGCCAGCCGCCATCTCGCTCTCGCTTCCGGTGACATCCAGTGCGCCGCCACCACGGTGGAAACCTGGATCGCCTGGAACGCCAATGGCGTGAAATCCACCCAGATTTTCCAGATGGACAAATCGCACGGTGCCGATGGCATCGCGGTGCGCAGCGATGTCGCAAAGGTCGCGGACCTCAAGGGCAAGACGGTGGCCGCGTCCGCACCGGGCACCTCTCCTTATTTCTTCCTCGCCTGGATCCTCAAGGAAAACGGCCTGACACTGAAGGATGTGAAGGTCGTCAACCTTGAGCCGGGGCCGGCCGCGCAGGCTTTCGTCGCCGGACAGAACGATGCAGCCATGACCTATGAACCCTATCTCTCTACCGTGCGCGCCGCTCCCGACAAGGGTAAGATTCTTGCCACGACACTGGATTATCCCGCGGTTATGGACACGTTTGGCTGCACGCCAGACTTCCTGAAGGCCAATCCGCAGGCAGCCAAGGCTCTGGCGGACAGCTATTTCCAGGCACTTGATCTTATCAAGGCCGATCCCGAAAAATCCTATGCGACGATGGGCGCGGATGTGAAACAGTCCGGCGAGGCCTTTGCCGCTTCGGCAAAATTCCTCGAATGGCAGGACAAGGCCGCCAACCAGAAATTCTTCGAGGGCGAGTTCAAGACTTTTTCCGAAAAATCGGCTGACCTGCTGCTCGAAATCGGCGTGATCAAGTCGAAGCCCGATCTTTCGACCCTCGCGGACACGTCCTTCATCAAGTGACGGAAACAGCCAGCTGCATTTCCCTCTCCGGATATTGCAGCCAGTAAGAAGCGCGACAGTGTTCCCGCGTCTTGAGTGCGGGAACATGGTGATGGCGTGGCGAAGTGCCGCGCCGGTTCGGGACAGGCGACAGAATGCAACCACTTCAACCCATAAAGAACAGCACGAGGATAGCGCTCGGCATCCTGTTCTTCGTGCTTTTTTTCTCTGCCTGGGGCTTTGCCACGCTGGGCGGTTTCGTGTCGCCGACCTTTCTGGCCGACCCCGTCACCATGCTGAAGGATGGTATCTATCTGCTGACGGATCAGGGTTTTGCCAGCGATATCGGCATGACGATCTGGCGTGTCGTGGGCGGTTTCGTGCTGGCCTCCGTAGTCGCCGTCCCTCTCGGTATCGCCATGGGGGCTTATAAGCCCATCGAGGCGCTGCTTGAGCCTTTTGTCTCCTTCGCGCGTTACCTTCCGGCTTCCGCCTTTGTGCCGCTGCTCATTCTCTGGGCCGGCATCGGCGAGATGCAGAAGCTGCTGGTGATCTTCATCGGCGCCGTCTTCCAGATCATCCTGATGGTGGCTGTGGCCGTCGCCGGCACGCGGCGGGATCTGGTGGAGGCCGCCTATACGCTGGGCGCGAGGGATCGGGGCGTGGTGCGTCGAGTCCTCATTCCCGCCAATGCGCCCGACATTGCCGAAATCCTCCGTCTCGTCCTCGGCTGGGCCTGGACCTATGTCATCGTCGCGGAACTGATCGGCGCCTCCTCCGGTATCGGCTACATGATCATCAACAGCCAGGCGCTGATGGCGACCGGCCAGATCATCTTTGGCATCATCGTCATCGGTGTTATCGGCCTTATCTCGGATTTCGCGTTCAAATCGCTGAACTGGAAGCTTTTTGCCTGGAGGCTTGCCTGATGAGCGAACTCGTTATCAACGGCGTCAGCCGCATCTTTCCAGGCGTACACGGCGGGCAGCCGACGCTGGCCCTGCAGCCCACCAATCTGGAAATCCCGCGCAATGATTTCGTTACCATCCTCGGTCCTTCGGGATGCGGAAAATCGACCCTGCTGCGCATCATCGCCGGGCTTGACCGTCCGACAACGGGCGAGGTGCTGTTGTCAGGCAGGGCGGTGACTGGCCCGGGGGCGGACCGCGGCATGGTGTTCCAGTCCTACACGCTGTTCCCTTGGTTGACGATCCGTGAAAACGTCGCTTTCGGCCTGCGCGAACGCGGCGTTGCGGAGAAGGAAAAATGGGAGATCGTTGACAGCTATATCGACAAGGTCGGCCTGCGTGGTTTCGAAAACCATTGGCCGAAACAACTCTCCGGCGGCATGCAGCAGAGAACGGCCATTGCCCGCGCCCTGGCAAATGGCCCGAAAATCCTGCTGCTCGACGAGCCTTTCGGCGCTCTCGACAATCAGACCCGCGGGCTGATGCAGGAATTGTTGCTCGGCATATGGGAGCGTGAGCAAAAGACGGTCATTTTCGTCACGCACGATATTGAGGAGGCGGTTTTCATGGCATCGCGCGTGGTGACCATGTCTGCGAGGCCGGGCCGTATCAAATCGATCACGCCGGTCGACCTGCCGCATCCGCGCCACTACACCGTCAAGGCCAGCCCGGAATTTTCCGAACTGCGTGCAAGGCTGACGGAAGAAATCCGCAGCGAAGCGATCGCCGCCGCCGCTCACGGATAGCAGGGTATGGAACGGGGAGGATAGAAGCATCGGGATGAGGGGCACAGGCGCCGATCTTCAGGAAAAGTCACTGCACGAGCGAATCCGCAACGATGTGGAGCGCCACATCATGTCAGGCGAATGGCCGCCGGGATATCGTATCCCATTCGAACACGAAATGACCCGCCAATATGCCTGTTCGCGCATGACGGTGAACAAGGCTTTGGGAGAACTGGTGCAGCGGGGTCTTATCGAAAGACGCCGGCGTCTCGGTAGTTTTGTCCGTCAGCCCCACGCGCAATCGGCCGTGCTGGAAATCCACGATATCGAACGAGAGGTGCAGGCACTTGGGCTGGTTTACAGGTATCGCCTCGATCAGCGGCGTCTCCGGCCTGCGGGTAAAGACGATGGAGCGGCTATGGCGCTTGCGGCCGATGCGCCCGTGCTGGAACTCACCTGCACGCATTTTGCGGGTGGCGTCCCATTTTGTCTGGAAGAGCGCCTCATCAATGTCACTGCTGTACCGGAGGCCGAGTTTGCCGATTTTTCGCAGATCGGCCCCGGAACGTGGCTGCTGAAGATGGTGCCCTGGAGCGCTGCCGAACATCGCATCAGCGCCGTCTCGGCCGACCGCAAAAATGCCGCTGCGCTGGGTATCCGATCGGGAGCCGCCTGTCTGGTCATCGATCGCCGGACCTGGCACGGAACGGATTACATCACCCGCGTGTCGGTCACCTATCCCGGTGACCGACACGCGCTCGTTGCGCAGTTTTCGCCTTCGCAGAGCAGCTGAAGACGGTAGATCGGTCAATTTTTTGTAAAGAAGAGTTTACGGGTCGTCTTTTGGCAATATAATAGTTGTCAAAAGAACTCAGGTTTATTATCGGAACGTCAAGCTTTTACGACGGCATCCGTTATGACCCCGGTTTCAAACCGGTCAATCTGCGGATGGGTTCATCGACGGAAATCCGGGATAAAAAACATGTCAGTTGCGACCACCACTTCTTCCGCGTCTCTCAACAAGGCAAGCAGGACACGGCGCATTTCCCTTGCCACGACGGTTATCTTACTGGTTGGATTGAGCGCCGGTGCGGTTTTCGCTCAGACGGCATCCGAACCCCAGATTCAGTCCGCACCGCAAGCGGAAACGGTCCAGCCGGCACAGCCGTCCCCACAAACCCCGGCGGCGCCGGACGCTCCAGTCGTTCAGCCGAACCAGCCTTCCATGCCCGCACAGGAACGGCCGGCAGCCGTCGCGCCTGCACAACCTCAAAACAATGAAGCCGCGCCTGCAGAGCGCGCACAATCTTCAGTCGCTCCCGCCCTGACACCCGAAGGTGCCGCGCCGACCAACGAGGTTTCAACCCCGGTAGAGCCCGTCGGCGCCGAACCGGCAAGTGCCGAACATCGCGCGGATATCCCACACAACCTGTCCCCCTGGGGCATGTTCATGGCGGCGGACTGGGTCGTGAAGGGTGTCATGATCGGTCTGGCCTTCGCCTCGCTGGTGACCTGGACGGTGTGGGTTGCAAAGTCGGTTGAACTTGCAGGTGCGCGTGTTCGGGCCGGCGCAACGCTGAAGGTCATTCGCAAGGCGAAAACCCTTAACGAGGCCACCGAGGCTGTCGAGAAGAAGGGCGGACCTGCGGCGCTCATGCTGCGCATGGCAACTCATGAAATGCAGCTTTCCGATGCTGTGGTCGAACATACCGATGGCGGCGGTATCAAGGAACGTGTCTCCTCGGCGCTGTCGCGTATCGAAACCCACGCCGGTCGCCGCATGTCACGCGGGACGGGCGTTCTGGCAACGATCGGTTCCACCGCCCCCTTTGTCGGCCTGTTCGGCACCGTCTGGGGCATCATGAACTCCTTCATCAGCATTTCGGAATCGCAGACCACCAATCTCGCCGTCGTCGCGCCCGGCATTGCCGAAGCGCTTCTGGCCACCGCCATCGGCCTCGTTGCCGCCATTCCCGCAGTGGTGATCTATAACGTCTTCGCGCGCTCGATCACCGGATACCGCCATCTGCTGGCGGATGCCGCAGCGGGCGTGGAGCGCCTCGTCAGCCGCGACCTCGATTTTCGCCGCATTCCGCCGGGCAGCACCAGCAAACCCGCAGTATCGCTGGTTGGACGGTGATCGGACATGGCTGGAGGAATTCGCGAAAACAGCGGTGACGATCTCTCCGAAAACCATGAGATCAATGTCACGCCCTTCATCGATGTGATGCTGGTTCTGCTCATCATCTTCATGGTGGCCGCGCCACTCGCCACCGTCGATGTGAATGTCGATCTTCCCGCATCCACCGCAAAACCCGCGGAGCGACCGGAGGAGCCGCTGTATCTTACGGTCAAAGACGATCTCTCGCTTAATCTGGGCAATGATGCGGTGGCCCGTGAAGCCTTGGCGGCCGCCATCGACCGCCAGACGGGTGGCAAGAAGGATACCCGCATCTTCCTGCGTGCAGACAAGGCGGTTGATTACGGCCACTTCATGGAAATCATGAACCTGCTGAGAGATGCCGGTTATCTGAAGATCGCCCTTGTGGGGCTGGAAAATGCCGCTGCCGTATCGCAGCCTCCGGCTGCTGGCCAGCCCGCCCCGTCGGCGGTGCAGGAAGCGACGCCATGAGTGAAAACGGCTATCCACAGGCCCGACATTCCCGCCTTTGGGAGGTGACGCTGTGGTCCGCCGCGGCGTTGCTGATGCTCAGCGTCCATGCCGGGTTCGCTTATTATCTGATGCAGGAGCCGGATGAGCTTGAGGCCGGCGGGCCGCCCCCCGCCGCCATCATGATCGAAATGGCGGCGATACCGGAAGCCGTCCAAACTGAAGAAACGACGCAGGCACAGGATGTCGAGGACGCCGAAGAAGTGAAGAGCGACAGCAGCGAACCGGTTGAGGAAGCTGCTCCTGAAGAGACCCCGCCACCACCTGAACCGGTTGCCGAAACGCCGCCGCCTGAGCCGGTGCAGCCGCCTGAGCCACCGGTCGAGGAGATCGTCGAACCGCAGGAAATTCCCGAGCCGGTTGAGCCTGTCGATCCCGTTCAGGAGCAGATGATGGCGGAACTTGAAAATGTCGAGGTCCCCTTGCCCGTCATGCGGCCTCCGCCTCCGCCCGTCGAAAAGAAGGTGGAAAAGAAAGAGCCTGAAGAGAAAAAGAAGGTCGAGCGCCAGCGCCCCAAACCGCAGCAGGCCTCGGAACTGCGTGAAACTGCGAAGGCGGAAGCCCAGCAATCCGACCGCACGGCCGCATCGCGCAGCAATGCCGGCTTCTTTTCTTCGTCATCCGCCTCCCCGGCAAAATGGGGATCGAAAGTCCGCTCGCACATTCAGCGCCGCAAACCACGTTCACTCCGCAGCGATGCAATGACTGCGACGGTGCGGTTCCGCGTCAATGATGCCGGTGCCATCAGCGGTGTCAGCGTTGTTCAGTCCACCGGCGATTCGTCCGTGGATCAGCAGATCGCCGCCTGGATTCAGAGCGCGTCGCCCGTGCCCGCCCCGCCGCCGGAAGCAAACAGGACAATCACGCTGCCGATCAGCATCCGCTAGCAGCTCCCCTGGCGGGACCGATTTTTTCCGACCTGTCCCGTGGTGTGGCCTCAATGATATTTCGCGAATGTTTTCGATGGTGTAGGTCTTGACGACATCACAAGCAGAGGCATTCCGGAATGAAATTCTCAATCGCAGAGGCGGAGGATCTCGTATCCTCTATCTTTGAGCGCAACGGCGTTCTACCGCAAAACGCCCGCTCGGTGGCAAAGGCGCTCGTCGCCTCCGAGGCCGCCGGGCAGGGTGGTCATGGTTTTCGCCGTATACCCGTTTACGTGCGTCAGGCCCGTGTAGGCAAGGTCGATGGCAAGGCGCGTCCGGTGGCCACACGGGTGAAGCCCGGCGTCCTCTCGGTCGACGCCAATCATGGTTATGCCTATCCGGCGATCGATCTCGCGCTTGAGGAATTGCCTGAAATGGCGCGCCAGCAGGGGATCGCGCTCGCCGCCATCCACCGTTCCCATCACGCCGGCGTCATGGCGCTGACTGTCGAACGTATTGCCGAAACGGGTCTCGTGGCGCTGATGTTCGCCAATGCGCCTGCGTCCATGGCGCCCTGGGGCGGCAGCAGGCCGCTTTATGGTACGAACCCGATTGCCTTTGCCACGCCCGTTGGCGGCGCTGATCCACTCGTCATCGATCTGGCTCTCTCCAAGGTCGCACGCGGAAAAATCATGGCGGCGCGCCAGAAGGGGGAGACGATCCCGGGCGACTGGGCGCTTGACAGAAATGGCCGACCGACCACCGATCCGGAGGAGGCCATAGAAGGAACCATGGTTCCTGCGGGCGAAGCCAAGGGCGCAGCGCTGGCGCTGATGGTGGAAATCATGGCCGCTGCAATTACCGGCGGAAACTTCGCCTTCGAGGCTTCCTCCCTTCTGGACGACAAGGGTGCGCCCCCCTCGCTCGGACACACCATTATCGCAATAGACCCTGTATCATCAGGCGGCTCTGCCTTTACCGAAAGGCTGGCTCTCATAGCCCAGGAGATAGAAAAACAGGAAAATGTCCGCCTGCCCGGTCGCCGCAGCCAGGGTATCCGCAAACAGGCGTTGGAAAGCGGTATCGTGATCGAAAGCGATATTCTTGGCGAAATTCAATCGCTTTGACCGGACATTAAAAACCCGGCGGGTCGACCGTGACCCGCCGGGTAAACCGTAAATGGCTGCGTTTATCTGCGTCGATGGGACCGGACATCATGTCCAGCCGCCATTTGGTCCGCCGATCCCGCCATTGATATGGAAGGATTTTGACGCAGAAAGCCGCTCATTCGGTTTTCAGCTTCCGGAAAGGACTTTGTCGCGGAAGCTTGAGTTGAGCAGGTGGCGATTATGCCTCCTGTTCGATCAGGCCGCGCAGCAGGGCAATACTGACGGTATTCAGCAGATTGGTCGCACCGAGCCTGTGGCGCACCTTTTCCAGAGTATCCTTGACGTCCGCCTCGTCGGCGCCGACTATCACGGCGACGTGCGAGGGATGTTTGCCCCGCGCGACCAGCCCCAGATATTGCCGCTCACGCTCCGAGAGGACGACTTCATGCGTCTGGCGATATTCATGCGGCGAATTTGAAGACATTTCTTTCAGCCTCAAAAAAGATTGGCCTTCCCGGGCAGGAGCAGGCAGTGTTCATTCTCCGACACCAGCTCGTTGGCCGCTCCGTCCACACGCGAACAGAAACGCCAATTTCGCCAATAGGTTTCATCTGGCCTCAGGAGTTTTGCGGTAAGGGGCCGCTTTCGCAGCCTGTAAATCCGATGCAGACGTTCTATTCCAGCCATCGAGGGCCTGCGACAACGACGCCCAGCGACGACAATCTGTCTGGCGTGAAATACAGTTTCAAAGCTTTGGAATGTTTTCGTCACACCCGAAGGAGATCGGCGCTCTAATAGTGGATGTGTTCCACCGATGAAATAACATGACGCGCCAAGTTTTTCATTTTATTGTTATGTTTCGGCACACATCGCGACAACTGTTGATATATTCATCAACTTTAATGCCTCGTTCCGAAATATTGATGCTGTAGCCATGTATTATCCGGCGGAATGATGCGCGTGTTTCCGGCGAATATCCGTAGGTGTTGCCCCGAACCAGCGAGAAACGGAGCGGGAAAATGCACCTGGGGTCGAATATCCAAGCCGGTAACTGATGTCGGAGACCGGAAGATCACTTTCCACCAGAAGCTTGAATCCGGCATTCTTGCGAATGGCATCCTTTATCTCGTTGAGATTGGTCCCGAGTTCGGCAAGGCGCCGCTGAAAACTGCGTTCCGAAAGGTTGAAATAGGGGGCAATCTCGCTGAGCGAAAGCTCCGCATCGGAAAGCCTCATCTGCATATACCGCTTCACCTGATCGATGAAATGCGTCGCGTCGGCCGATGTCTCCGGTCGAAGCATCCGACACTGCAAATTCATCAATTCGAACAGGCGTTCATCGGCGTTCGGATTGGCCACCTCAAGGAGAGATAGGGGAAGGCGCATGGTATGGATCGGTTGGGAAAAGCTGATCCGCTTCGTCATTCTTTCTTTAAATAATTGAATATTATCGGGTTTCTGTCGCTCCATCCCAATCTCGATCTGATGGATGCGCTCTCCCAGAATATCGCGGAGCCGCTGTATCAGGATTGCCAGGGACAGATCGACATATTGATCACGCTTGACAATCACCGGTGCAAAGGACCATGACAGCGTCACCCCGGTCGCATCTGCAACCATGGTGAAATTGCTGTTATTGGTCGCATAATAGACGTGATCCTGAAGAAAGCGCAGAAACGCCCGCACCGTCGGGGCGCTGATCAGGCCATATCCGAAAGCACCGGACGCGCCGGCGGGAAAAGTGGAGGCGCACTGCAATCCGAAAGCGTCGTCGCCGGATATCAGGGCGCAGGTTTCCAGCAGACGGCATAATCTATCGAGGCTGATGCGCTCTGTGAGACTTCCGAAATTGCCGGGATCGATCTCAAGAGCCTTGCAGATGGGTGCGATATCGATGCCACGCCCCCGCGCATAATTGCTGACGCCGGCGGCCAGACCGGCCACCACAGTTATTTCGTCGCTGAGCCTCTTTTCGGGCATCCCTAGCCTTGGCGTACCATGTTTGGAAATTGTCGCCTAATGGTAAGCCTCGCGCACCCGTTTGTCGAGCAGCGCGGCCGGGGATTTTATGTACGGTTGCGGACGCTTTGCTCCAGAAGCTCCATCATTGTTCTTCCCGCATCTTCGATCGCGCCGCTGTTGTCCACAGTGATCACGTCAAAATTGCCGTCGACACAGAGAGCACTACGTTCCAGCCGTCGCAGGATATCGTCGCGGCTCTCCCTTCCTCGCTGTTCCAGCCTTCGTGCCAGAACCTCCGGTCGCGCCACGATATTCACGACCTTCAGGCGGGAAAAAGCAATACCGAACTGAGGCAGGGCCGACCGGGAACCGTTGGCGATAACCACGTCCCCGGCGTTCAGCTGACGATAGACAGCGGCCGGAATGCCATATTTCAGCCCATGCGCCTGCCAGGAGACTGCGAAAGCGCCTTCACTCTCAAGCCGGTTGAATTCCTGCATGGAAACTGCGTCGTGGTTTTCACCGCCCGCGTCGCCGCTGCGGGTAATGACGCGGCGGGTGAAGTGAAAGCCCGGCCGGCCGGACAGCTGCATTGCCGCATAATCCATCAGCGTATCTTTGCCGGCCCCGCTGGGGCCGACAATGACGATCATGGTTCCGGGCGATCCCTCGCGCCGGCTATCTTGTCCGTCGCCGGTCATGCCACGCGCTTGCCCAGACGCCAGACGGAACGTGCCACGGGAACGCCATCTTCGCGGTGAACCCGAACCAGATCGGCCCGCAGACCGCCGGCTATGCGGCCGCGGTCGTGAAGACCAACGGTCCGCGCCGGTGTGGCGGTGACCATACGCAGAGCTTCCGGCAGCGTGATGGCTTCCACCTGATCGGCAAGCAGGAACGGCGCGAAGAGCAGGCTGAAGGGCACGTAGTCGGAAGAGAGAACATCCAGAACACCAATTTCGGCCAGATCGCGGGCGGCGATGTTGCCGGAATGGGATTTGCCGCGAACGATGTTCGGGGCGCCCATCAAGACACTCATGCCGGCGCTGTGCGAAGCTTTTGCCGCCTCGACGCTGGTGGGAAATTCCGCCAGCTTCACACCGTGACCAATCGCTTCGCCGACATGCGCTTCTGTTGCATCGTCGTGGCTCGCAACGGTGATTCCACGCTCAGCGCAGCGGGCAGCCAGATAATCACGATGTTTGGCGGAATATTCCGCCGATGCCGCCTGCCTGCGCCGCACGAATTCGGCGAACGCCTCGTCGCTCAGACCGCGCTTCTTCTGATAATAGAAAATATACTGGTCCATCGACTGGAACTGGCGCTGGCCCGGGGAATGATCCATCAGCGAAATCAGCCGCACGCGCGGATCGGTTTCGAAATCTTCAAAATGCTCCAGCACATCGGCGGAAGCGACCTCACAACGCAGATGCAGCAGGTGGTCCGAGCGCAGGCGGTTCTGATCCGCCGCCGCCTCGATGGCGTCAGCCATTTCCCGCATTTCACCTTTTTTGAAACCACCGTCTTCATCCGAGCCAAGTCGCAGGCAATCGAATACGGTGGTGATGCCGGAGGCCGCCACCTGTGCGTCATGGGCCTGAATGGCGGCAATCTTGTCCCAGATGACACCGGGGCGCGGCGAATAATGCTGCTCGAGATGGTCGGTATGCAGTTCCACCAGGCCGGGAATCAGGAAATCGCCTTCAAGATCTTCTCCGGTCTTGGAGGCGCCTTCGCTGATATCGGCGATCTTGCCGTCGCGGATCAGAACGGAGCCCAGAATAATATCGTCTTCCAGAACGATACGGGCGTTGGAAAGGGCGTGCTCAGTCATGGTGTCGCATCTTCCTTTGGCTGCTGGCCAAGCGGGTGCCAGCTGTGAACGGTGAAGGGGGCGCCGCGCGTTTCTTCAATGAACAGGGCGAGGCCGGAAACGGTGAGGGGTTTGTCGGTGAATTCGGCAAATCGTGCGGAGAGAAGCTCACGCACGGCGGGCTGTTCGCTTTCGTCGATCCGGCCGGTCAGCGTCATGTGAAAACGGAAATCATCCATGACATGCGGATAGCCCCAGAGCGACAGATTTTCCCGCTGGCTTTCGGTCAGCATCTGCGGCCGGCGGCGGGCAATATCTGTTTCGGACAGGGGGGCGCGGAACCGGTCGAAATGATCCACGATCTCCGCTGCAAAGTCTTGCAGCGGCTGGTAAATGCGATCCGGCACCAGGGCGAAGAATGGCCCAAGTGCACCAACCACGATACGCGGAATGTCAAAGGCCGGCTGGCTTGCAGCAAAGTCCGCCACGGCCGCCAGCAGCTCTGCTTCGCTGTATTTTTCGGACAGCTCGAAAGGCGCTTTCAGGGTTGCGTGGAAGCCATAACGGCGGGGCTCTTCCGTCATCTCCGCATAGTCGGCATGGTCATCATGCAGTCTGCCGGAAAACGCGTTTCGTCCAAGCCAGCGGGATGCCGTTTTGGTCAGAGGATGATCTTTAGCCGGAGAAAAATAGATGGCATAGCGCACGGCAAGCACTCTTCGGTGTCATGGAAAACCAGGGATGAGAAGCCATTTGGCGTGACTCGCCCGCCTCCCGCAAGGTCAGGAGTGCGAAGTAATCTCTTTCCGTGACAGAATGATGATGCAGATGGAAAAAAGCGCACCCGGAACCTCATAGAGGTTAAGGGTGCGCTTGAGGATAAGTTAGCCCTACGGACGCGGGACGGAGAAAGGATCAGTCGCTTCTCCTGATGTGAGGGGCGGGATGACGAACGCTTGCGGCGTCACGTGAAGTCCCGTCTTGCCGGGTTTAATGATGCGTTTTTCCGATGAGACGCGAACGCAGCGAGTTAGAAATGTGGTCAAACAGGAAAACGACGAACAGGATCAGCAGGACCATATAGGCCACCTTGTCCCAGTCGGCATTGGTGCCCATCGCTTCCAGCAGTTTCAGGCCGATACCCCCGGCTCCCACCGCACCGATGATGGTGGCGGACCGGGTGTTGCTCTCCCAGAAATAGAGTGACTGTGAAATGAACACCGGCAGAACCTGCGGCAGCACGCCGAAGCGATTGACGGCAATCGGGGAGGCGCCGACCGATTTGACACCCTCGCGCTGCTTGTCGTCGACATTCTCCAGCGCCTCGGCATAGACCTTTCCGAGCGCGCCGGTATCGGTGAAGAAGATCGCGGCAATGCCGGGGATCGGTCCCGGGCCGAAGCTGCGGGTGAAGAACAGTGCCCAGATGAGCATGTCGATCGAGCGCAGAAAATCGAAAAGGCGCTTCATGCCCCAGTTCGCCGCCCTGTTCGCGGTGATGTTGCGTGCGGCGATAAAGGCGAGCGGCAGGGCAACGACGGTGCCGAAAAGCGTACCCACGAAAGCCATGACCAGCGTTTGCATCAGCTTGGACAGGATGTCGGCGTGTTGCCAGACACTGTTGTCGAGAAAATCATCGACCATATGGCCGAGATTGGAGCGCGCGGGATCGAGCCTCTCTCCCCAGAGAGCGAGAGCGGCAAGCTCGCCATAACCCTTGCCCCAGAATTCCGATTTCGTATCGAACAGGAAGTTCGCCCATCCAAGGAAACGGCGCTGCACATAAACCTGGCTGGTGCGGATTTCCGCCTGACCGGCAAAGCCGTAATGCACCAGCACCTTCTTGCCGTCCTGCTGGATTTCGGCAGGCAGCCCCTGTGGTGCAATAGCGCCGTCGTCGTTGATCATGACGGGATAGTTCTTGCCGTCGACATAGACATCCACGCGGGTTGGCGTCACATCGAGGCGGTTGTCCGAACCCACATAAACAACGCTGTAACCGCCATCGGGCAGGGGTTGCAGCCAGTCGATCTTCGCATCGACCGGATATTGACCGCGGCTCGACCATTGCGGTTCAACCTTGCCGGCTTCGAAACGGAGGCGCGGTTGGGCGCGCCAGGAATACCAGTCCTGCATGTAGCTGGAGGCGCGATCCCATCGGCCCTGCATAAAAGCCGGACCAACATTGAAGAGGAAAAAGCAGCCGACGAGATAGGCGGTGACGGCAAGAAGTCCGACAAGCAGACCATATCGCTGCATGAAACTGCGGTTGAATACCTCAGGATGCGCAGCCGTCAGCCTCTCGCGCTCGGCAGTGTTGAGAATGAAGCTGGAAGACATCAGGCCGCTCCCCGTCCGAATTCGAAGGATTGATGGCCGATCAGCCTGCGGCGCAGCCAGCCGGAAAACTGATCGACGGCGATGATGGTGATCAGCAGCAGAATGATGATGGCATAGGTCTTCGACGCATGATCATTGCCGATGGACAGCCGGAACACTTCGCCGATGCCGCCGCCGCCCACGGCGCCGATGATGGTGGAGGCGCGCACGTTGATTTCGGCGCGCAACAGCGCATAAGAAACGAAATTTGGCAGCACCTGCGGCACGATGGCGAAACGCACCCGCTCCAGCCAGTTGGCACCGGCGGCGCGAAGGCCTTCATCCGGCTTCATGTCGGCATTTTCCACCACTTCGAAGAAGAGCTTGCCGAGAGCGCCGATGGTATGGACCGAGATTGCGATGATCGCCGCGATCGGACCGATCGACAGAATGGCTGTCAAAAGCCCGGCGACGACGATTTCAGGAAAGGCGCGCAGCACTTCCATCACCCGGCGCACCAACCAGCGCACAAGGCCGGCGCCAACGAGATTGGTGGAGGCGAAGAAGCAGAGCACGAAGGCGAAGCCGGTGCCGATGATCGTCGAGACCAGCGCAATATTGAGCGTGATGATCAGCTGGTAGATGAAGTGCGGGATGTAGAAACCGCTGGTGATGTAAACGCGATCCGCGACATAGTTGTATTTCAGCGAACCGTCCGCATAGGGCGACGGCAGGTCGAACATGGCCCGGAAGATTTCCAGCGGACTATCGGGTACGAAGGTCTTCATGAAATCGAAGAAATAGGGCAGGCGCTCGAAAAATTTGCCTGAATTGGCCGCATTGGCGAAATTCAGGGAGGCGGCAAGGATGACGAGAAAGATCACGAGCGAAATGACGGTATAGATTCGCCGAGTCGCAAGCTGCTGTTGATAATGACGCATGACCGTCTGGGACGATGCGCTCAATCCTTCTGGCGAGAAGGTACCATGGTGCAGTGTGGTCGCCATGCCGCTTTTCCTTTATTTGCAAAAGCGGCGGCGCCGCAAGGCACCGCCGCTTCCGGATATGATCTGAGGATCAGCCGCCGATAACCGACTTACGGGCGTCGATGATCGTCTGGTAGAAAGACGGGTCGACCTTGATGTAGGCGGTGTTCTTGCCCTGTGTGAAGCCCTGGAAGCAGGCGAGGTCCTTCTTCGGCAGTTCCATGAAGAAGTTTTCGACCTTCTGCTTCATCGCGTCGCCGAGCTTGTTGGTGACCATCAGCGGGCCGTTCGGGATCAGTGGCGACTTCCAGACTTCGACGATATCGTCCATGTCAAGGTTGCCCTTCTTGACCATCTGGTAGAGGTTGCCGGCCGTGTAGCCTTCTTCCCACTTGCCCACGCCCGAACCAAAGGTGGTGCCGACATCGAACTTCTTGTCGAGAACGGCGAGAACGAGGTTCTCATGGCCGCCGCCAAAGCCGGTTTCGGAGAAGTATTCCTTGACCGGAACGCCGGTTTCCTTCGGAATAGCGACGTTCGGAACGAGGAAGCCGGAAGTGGAATCCGGGTCCGCGAAGCCGATCTTCTTGCCCTTGGCATCAGCCAGCGTCTTGATGCCGCTGTCCTTGCGGGCAACCATGATCGTGTAGTAACCGGTCGAGCCGTCAGCGCCGGCGGTGGTCAGAATCGGATCAACGGCCTTCGGATCGGCCAGGGCGATCTTGGCGTAGGAAGAAGCGCCCATGGAGGCGATGTCGATGGTGCCGCCGAGCAGACCCTGGATGACGCCGTTATAGTCCGGCGATGGGAAGATCTGAACTTCGGAAACGCCGGTCGCGGCCTTCAGGCCGTCGGCTACGCACTTCGTGTTGCGGATCTGGTCCGCTTCGTTTTCGGAACCGTCGAGACCGATGCGCAGGACCTTGACGTCCTGGGCCATGGCGGAACCGGCCAGAACGCCAAGGGCGACTGCCGAAAGAAGGATTTTCTTCAACATGGACTTTCTCCTGTTTCCCGGCAAGCCGGAGTTTGTTGTGAACCATCGGCCCTTGACGCGGGCGCAAACGATGCTGGGCGGTTCCCTCAGAGCCCGGCGAGAGCGAGCGGTTCGGGACCGGCAGATTGCTGCACCGGACGCGCGGCAAGCTGCGCGCCGGGAATATTGATGCTGGTCGAGGTCATGGTCTCGTCGATGCCGGATCCCTGAGAATCGGTTCCGTAAATCTCGGTAACGGCTGCGGCCGTCAGTTCGGCGGGCGTTCCGTCGAACACGACGCGGCCCTGAGACATGCCGATGATGCGTTCGCAGTAGTTGCGCGCGGTATCCAGCGTGTGCAGGTTGGTAATGACGGTGATACCTTCACGCTCATTGATGTCGCGCAGCGCATCCATCACGATCTTGGCGTTCAGCGGGTCGAGCGAGGCGATCGGCTCGTCGGCAAGGACCATCTTCGGAGACTGCATCAGGGCGCGGGCTATGGCGACGCGCTGCTGCTGACCGCCGGAAAGCGTACCCGCCGCCTGCATGGCCACATGCTCGATGCCGAGCCGCTCCAGCGCGGCGATGGCCATCAGGCGCTCTTCATGTGTGAAGATGTTAAAAAGGCTCAATGCCGTGGAACGGTGGTTGAGGCGTCCAAGCATGACATTGGTGAGCACGTCGAGGCGCGGAACAAGATTGAATTGCTGGAAGATCATGGCGCAGTCGCGCTGCCAGTTGCGCAGTGCAGCCCCCTTCAGCGACGAAACTTCCGTGTCATTGAAATAAATGGAACCCGAGGACGGATCGACGAGGCGGTTGATCATGCGCAGCAGCGTCGACTTGCCGGCGCCTGAACGTCCAATCACGCCGACCATCTGGCCCTGCGGAATTTCGACATTCACGGAATCGACCGCGGTGTGATTGCCGAAACGGCGCGTGACTTGCTTCAGGTGAAAGCTCATTTCCCCGTCCAATCTTCTTTTGACGGGGTTCGACGTAACAGCGGTGCGTGAAGTGCGAATGTCAGTTTGATGAAGAAAATATTACAAAGAGCTCAAGTGTTGCGGCCGCATGTTTGCCGGCGAATGTCTGGGAACCGGCCCGCCGCGTCTTCAGGACACCAAACTGAAAAAGCAAACCCCGGGAACTTCCCGGGGTCGATCAGGTCTGTAATGTTTCAGCCGCGATATTTTCTGATGAAATCCTCGGCCGCCATGCTGCGAAAATCATCGAGCGCGTCGCGCAGTCTTCTGTGATCCCAATCCCACCAGCGGAGGTCATCCATCTGCCGGCCCAGTTCTGCGGGGAAACGCTCCCGGATCAGTCTTGCGGGTACACCTCCCACGATGGTGTAGGGCGCTACGTCCCTCGAGACGACAGCACCTGCTCCGATCACCGCGCCGTTTCCAACGGCGACCCCAGGCAGGATGGTGGCGCCGTGGCCGATCCAAACATCGTGACCGATCACAACGCGTCTGGCGCGGCGAGCGGCAAAAAAATCGGTCTCGTCTTCCGCATCGTCCCAGTAATTGCGCGCGCGATAGGTGAAATGATGCAAGGTCGCCCGCTGCATGGGGTGATTGGTGGCATTGATGCGGACGGAGGCAGCGATGTTGACGAATTTGCCGATGGTCGCGCACCAGATGGCGCCGTCCTGCATGACATAGGAATAGTCGCCCATCTCGACCTCCTCGATCCGGCAGCGCTCCGAAATTTCGGTGTAGCGGCCGATCGCGCTGTTGGTGACGCGGGCGGTTTCGTGGATGACGGGCTCGAGGCCGACCTTCACACTCATGCTGCAGCCTTCCGTGGAGAAAACTGCGAAACGTCGAGAATGCGGTCGGCCACGGCTTCTCGCACTTCTTCATCATGAAAGATGCCGAGCAGTGCCGTGCCCTTTTCCTTTTTCTCCCTGATCATCTCGACGACGACACGCCGGTTGGTGGCATCAAGGGAAGCGGTTGGCTCGTCGAGCAGCAGGATCGCATGATCGGTGATGAAGCCGCGGGCGATGTTGACGCGCTGTTGTTCACCACCTGAGAAAGTGGCGGGCGGCAACGACCACAATTCGCGCGGCAGGTTAAGTTTCGAAAGCAGAGCGGCCGCCTGCTCACGTGCCTCTTCAGTGGCAATCCTGCGCGCCAGAAGCGGTTCGGCAACAACGTCTATGGCGGCGACTCGGGGTACCGTGCGCAGGAATTGGCTGACATAACCGATGGTGCGATGGCGAATGTCGAGGATCGTGCGAGGGGAGGCGCTGCCGATGTCGACAACTTCACCCTCATGGCGGATCAGAATCTGTCCGCTGTCTATGGCATAGTTGCCATAGAGCATCTTCAGGATCGAGCTCTTGCCGATGCCGGAGGGCCCGCCGAGCACGACGCATTCGCCGCTGCAGACAGAGAAGTTGACATCGCGGACGACAGGCAGTTCGATGCCGTCGCGAAGATGCATGGTGAAGCTTTTGAAGACTTCCGAAACGATGAGAGGCGTCGGCATGGCGTCAAACCTGCAAGATGGAGGAAACAAGCAATTGCGTATAGGGCTCGCGCGGATCGTCCAGCACCCGGTCGGTCAGGCCGTGCTCGATGACGTCGCCGCCCTTCATCACCATCATGCGGTGAGACAGCAGCCGGGCTACCGCGAGGTCGTGGGTGACGACGACGACGGCGAGGCCGAGATCGTTGACGAGGCCACGCACAAGATCAAGCAGACGCGCCTGCACGGACACATCGAGACCACCCGTTGGCTCATCCATGAAAACCAGGCGCGGCGAGGTGACGAGATTGCGGGCGATCTGCAAACGCTGGCGCATGCCGCCTGAGAAGGCGCGCGGCTGATCATCGATACGGTCGGTGCCGATTTCCACCCTCTCCAGCCATTCGCTGGCAGATTGCCTGATATTCCCGTAATGCCGGTTGCCAACTGCCATCAGCCGCTCGCCGACGTTTGCACCGGCCGAAACCGCCATTCGCAACCCGTCTGCCGGGTTCTGATGCACGAAGCCCCAGTCGGTGCGCATCAGGAAACGCCGTTCGGCCTCACCCATATGGTAGAGATCGCGCATAGAGCCGTCGCGCATGCGATATTCCACGCTGCCTGCCGTTGGCATCAGCCGGGTGGAAATGCAGTTGAGGAGCGTGGTTTTGCCGGAACCGGATTCGCCGACTATGGCGAGAACTTCACCTGGATAAAGTTCGAAAGAAACATTGCGGCAACCGGCTCGGTCACCGTAATATTTTGAAACGTCACGGACTTTGAGAAGCGGTGCGTCGCTCATTCTGCGGCCTCCTTCACATCCGCCAGCATATGGCCCTTGTGGCCATGGGCGCGGCGGTCCTCGCAATGATCGGTATCGGAGCAGACGAACATCCGTCCGCCTCTGTCATCAAGCACCACCTCGTCGAGATAGACATTTTCTGCGCCGCACAGCGCGCAGGGCTTGTCGAAGCGCTGGATTTCAAAAGGATGATCCTCGAAATCGAGGCTGACGACGTCGGTGTAGGGCGGTACGGCATAGATGCGCTTCTCGCGCCCGGCGCCGAACAGCTGCAACGCGTCCGACATGTGCATTTTCGGGTTGTCGAATTTCGGGGTTGGCGATGGATCCATCACATAACGCCCGGCCACCTTCACCGGATAGGCGTAGGTGGTGGAGATGCGGCCGTTGCGGGCAATGTCCTCATAGAGCTTGACGTGCATCAGGCCATATTCCTCCAGCGCGTGCATGACGCGCGTTTCGGTCTCGCGCGGCTCGAGGAAACGCAACGGCTCGGGAATGGGTACCTGATAGACAAGCACCTGGCCCGAATGCAGTTCCTCTTCCGGAATGCGGTGCCGCGTCTGGATGATGGTGGCATCCTTCGTTCGGGTCGTAACGGCAACATTCGACACCTTCTGGAAGAAGGCGCGGATGGAAACCGCATTGGTCGTGTCATCGGCTCCCTGGTCGATTACCTTCAGCACGTCGTCGGGGCCAAGAATGGAGGCGGTCAATTGCACACCGCCCGTGCCCCAGCCATAGGGCATGGGCATTTCACGGGAAGCGAAGGGAACCTGATAACCCGGAATCGCGATGGCTTTCAGGATTGCCCGGCGGATCATCCGCTTGGTCTGTTCGTCCAGATAGGCGAAGTTGTAGGCAGCCAGTCCGTCGTCAAATGAAACTTCTTCAAGCATTGCGCGTTAGCCTTGTGAAAAAAGGAGTACAAGCTCATGGAGATTGGAATTCTTGTAGCCGTGTTCTTTGCTGTCTTTGCAGCAACGACCGTCTTTTGCGCTTACTGGTTCGGCGAGCAGCACAGCCGCTGAGTCATTCGGCCGCATCGCCCATCCATTCCGTGCCAGTCGCGTTCGTTGCTTCGAAATCAGCACGCATTTTTCGGACGAGCCCGAGTTCAGCCTCGAAATCCACGTAATGCGGCAGTTTCAGATGTTCGACGAAGCCCGTTGCCTGCACGTTATCGGCGTGTGAGATGACAAATTCTTCGTCCTGCGCTGGCGCTACGACATCTTCGCCGAATTCGCCGGCGCGTAGTGCACGGTCGACCAGCGACATCGCCATCGCCTTGCGCTCGCTCTGACCGAACACCAAGCCATAACCGCGCGTGAATTGCGGAGGGGCCTTGGACGAACCCTTGAACTGGTTCACCATCTGGCATTCGGTAACCTGGATATCGCCCAATGAGACCGCGAAGCCAAGTTCCGGCACGTCTAGCTGGATTTCAACTTCACCGATGCGAATCTCGCCGACAAAAGGATGTGTCCGGCCGTAGCCGCGCTGCGTGGAGTAAGCGAGCGCCAGAAGAAAACCCTCATCGCCGCGTGCCAGTGATTGCAGGCGCAGATCGCGCGACATCGGGAATTCCATCGGTTCCCGCGTCAGGTCACCGGCAATATGGTCGTCCGGCAATTCGCCATCGCTTTCGATCAGCCCTTCCTGGGCGAGAATATCGGAAACGCGCATGACATGTTCCGGCTCGCTATCCCGCTGGGTTGCTGCTTCGACCGTTTGGTCTTCGAGAAGGGAGGGGTCGAGCAGGCGGTGGGTATAATCGAAGGTCGGCCCCAGCAATTGTCCGCCCGGCAGGTCCTTGTAAGTCGCGGAAACGCGCCGCCTCACCGTCATATCCGCTGTGTCCACCGGTACCGAGTAACCGAAGCGCGGCAGCGTGGTGCGGTACGCACGCAGCAGAAAGATAGCTTCGATCATGTCGCCGCGCGCCTGCTTGATGGCAAGGGCCGCGAGCGACTGATCGTAGAGAGACGCTTCCGCCATTACCCTGTCGACAGCGAGCGAAAGCTGTGAAACGATCTGCGCGACCGTCATGGCAGGCAGGTCCCGGTCTCCGCGCCGCTTGTCGGCCAGAAGCCGGTGGGCATTGGCGATGGCGGTTTCACCGCCTTTGACAGCAACATACATCTTATGACTCCACGAGTTTGATGCGCGTCGTGCGCGGCAGGCAGACGAATTTATCGCCAGCCGTCAGGATCACGTCGACGCCGCGCGGAAAGAAGGCGTTGTTCTCCGCCCAGAGCCTCGGGAATATGTCGGGCAGACCGGAAGGACTGATCACGTTGACGTGGCGGATGCCAGGGCCGGAAAGCTGCAGTTCCCGACCGCCATCGAGATCAGGCAACTCGATGATGAGCGTGGTGGAACGGTCGGGATATTCCTGGCTTCCCAGGGCGAAGAGACCGAAGGAGGAGATGGCGCCGCCGGCCTCGAAGACCGCGAAATGTGCCGCGACCTTTTCTTCTGTCGCAGCTGCGCCAGTGTGAAAACCGATCCAGCCGGGGACAGCGGTTTTTCGTAGTGCACCGCTCAGCCAGACCGGAGTGTCATGGTCACAGAGCGCCAGCAGAACCGCTCCGGTCGCCGCGGCAAGCGGCAGCGGCGGAAAGACTGCTGTTTCGACCGCCTGTGTGGTGCCCGGACGGGCCATGCCGTCCATCAGTTTTTTGAAAACCCGTTGGGAATCGAAGACGGCGTTGGAGAAACCGCCCGTCAGTGCTTCGGCCGTGACACCCATCAATCTTCTCCTCGAACCATGGTAAAGAAATCGACCCGTGTTGCGGCAGTCTCCTTCATTGTCCGCTCTTTCTCTGCGGTCAGCCTTTTTTCAAGAGGCGAGAGAAGCTCGGTCTCGATGAAATCCCGTGTCGGGCTTTCCTGCCAGAGCGCATCGAAAACGGCGGCGTACCAGGCTTTTTTGCGGCCGGTGCCGAGAACATGCGCATGACCCACGGTGCCGGAGGCCAGCTTGATCGTCGCCCGGGTGACTGTCGTTTCACCGAGGTTGAAAGGAGCGCCGCCACCGCCGATCCGGCCCTTGACCATCACCAGCCCGGTTTCCGGCCCGCGTACGGTTTCCGTTTTGGGGTTCTCACCTTGGCGGTTCCAAGCCGTTTCAAGTTCCTGAACCGTGGCGCGGGCAAGAAGCGCTGCCGCTCTTTTTCTGCCTGCGTGTATGTCTGCAGTATCGTTTGTCATCGCTTGACCTCTAATGTCTATTGATATAGACAACTATACAATATAAGCTACAAGTAATGGCGATGAATGACAAGCGTGTGACATGAGCCCTTCGGCAACGATGAAAAGAAAGAATGGAGTGGCGCTCTGGCGGCAGATTGCCGACCGGATCAGAGGCGAAATCGCCGCTGGTGATCACGACGAAACCGGCATGTTACCGCCGGAAATGACATTGGCGCAAAAATTCGGCGTCAACCGCCATACTGTCCGGAGTGCCATTGCCGCACTGGCGAGCGAGGGCATACTCGAGCCGATGCAGGGACGCGGCACGATCATCGCCCGCAAGGAGCGTTTGAGCTTTCCGATATCGCTACGCACGCGCTTTACGGCTGGCATCGGCGATCAGGTAAAGGAAATGGAGGCGCTGCTGCTTTCCCACATCACCGAGCCGGCCAATGCCGATCTGGCGGCGCGACTGCAATTGCCGCTGGGTACGCCGCTCATACGTCTCGAAACGCTCCGAAAGGCGGACACTCGCCCGGTCTCTCGCTCGACCACGTGGTTCCCCGCCGACCGTTTTGCCGGAATAGGAGAGGCCTATCAGAAAAGCGGCTCCATTACGGCTGCGTTCAAGATGCTTGGCGTGGCTGACTACGTGCGTATTTCGACCGTCATTTCCGCTAGTCACGCGGATACGCGCGATCTCGCCGATCTCGAATTGTCGCCAGGCGCCATCCTGCTGATAACCCAGGCGCTGAACGCAGATATGGACGGCGTGCCGGTGCAATACGCCATCAGCCGCTTCTCGGCCGATACGGTCGAATTCACGGTGGAAAACTAAGGTCAAAATCGAGGTGGAAGACTATTCCGCCTGCGACAACCCCAGCACATCCAGCATCGAATAGAAACCGGGCTTCTTGTCGAAGGCCCAGACCGCTGCCGTGATCGCGCCGCGCGCGAAGATGGAGCGGTCGCCGGCGTAATGGGAAAGTTCGACGCGCTCGCCTTCGCCGGCGAAGATGACAGAATGTTCACCGATCACCGAACCACCGCGCAGTGTGGCAAAGCCGATGGTTCCCGTCTCGCGCGCCCCGGTATGGCCGTCACGCACACGAACGGATGACGTGGAAAGATCGACGTTGCGGCCGGCGGCGGCGGCTTCGCCCAGCAGCAGCGCTGTGCCGGAAGGTGCATCCACCTTGTGCTTGTGGTGCATTTCCAGGATTTCAATATCCCAGTTCTCCGCATCCAGCGCCTGCGCCGCCTGCTGCGTCAAGACGCTGAGCAGGTTGACACCGAGGCTCATATTGCCCGACTTGACGATGCGGGCATGGCGCGACGCCGCCTTGAATTTTTCCTCATCTTCCGGCGCGCAGCCCGTGGTGCCGATGACATGCACGATGCGGGCCTGTGCAGCGAGACCGGCAAAGGTGACGCTGGTTGCCGGTGAAGTGAAGTCGATCACCCCTTCGGCGTGGAGAAATGCCTGCAGCGGATCGCTGGTGATTTCGACGCCGATGGGGCCGAGACCGGCAATCTCCCCGGCATCGCGGCCGACAAAGGCCGAACCCTCGCGCGCGACCGCAGCATGCAGCTGAACGCCCGGCGTCTGGTGAATGAGGCGGATCAACGCCTGTCCCATGCGGCCCGCCGCGCCGACCACCACCAGTTTCATGCCGCTGCTGCCCATGCTGTCACTCACTTCTCATGTCGGGCGGATCGGAACCCGCCGGTATCGGATGTTTGATTCCGCAGTGACGTTAAAGACCGTCCGCCCGCTTCGCAAGCATCACGTCGGAACGGTTCGGGCGATCAGACCCTCCAGCGCCGCCCGTCCAGCGCCAGGCCGAAATCGGAAGGTGTTCTCGCATAGGTGGCGAGGCCGGAAAGGGCCGCCTGAGGGTGGGTGACGACGAAAGTGGGGATGGTCCGCATCAGCGCACTGTGCGGCGCCTTGTCTTCAAAGGCGGTCCGGAATTCCGGGCTCTTGAGCGCCGGAATGATCTTCTGCGAAATGCCGCCCGCGAGATAAACGCCGCCCTTGGCCATGAAGATTAGCGCGAGGTCGCCCGCTACGCGGCCGAGATAGGTGCTGAAAAGCGAAAGCGTTTCTTTGGCCTGTGCATTCTCACCCGTGAGCCCCTGCGCGGTAATATCGGCCGGATCGGAAAAGACGGCTTCGATGCCATCGGCCTTGCAGACGGCGCGGTAAAGATTGACCAGCCCGCGCCCGCACAGAATCTGTTCGCCAGCGACGCGACCTTCGATGGTTTCGATATGCGGGAAAACCGCGTAGTCACGCGCGCTTCTCGGGCCGATATCGATATGGCCGCCTTCACCCGGAACCGGAAACCACATATGGCGCGCATAAACCAGACCGGCCACACCAAGTCCCGTGCCCGGTCCAAGAACGACGCGAGAGGCCAGCACGTCTTTTTTGCCGGAGCCGATGGCTTCGCGGTTGTTGTCATCCAGAGCCGCAATCGCGAGCGCCTGCGCCTCGAAGTCATTGATGACGATGACGTCCTTCAGGCCGAGATTGGCGAGCATTCCCTTCGGCTTGACGACCCAATGGCAGTTGGTGAGCGGTATCTCGTCACCTTCGATCGGGCCGGCAATGGCAAGAATGGTCGAGACGGGCTGAAGCGAGGTCTTGTCCAGAACAGCCTGCTGGATGGCGTCGTCAATGGTTGGGTATTCCGCCGTCTTCACCGTTGTGAGGTGCACAGGCTCCGCAAAGGAATCGATCAGGATGGAAAAGCGGGCATTGGTGCCGCCGATGTCGCCAAGAAGGATTGGAAAGGACAGATATTCGGTATCGGACGTCTTCGGCATTGCCTGTTCCATGGTGGGAGGGTCAGTTGGCGACGTGGAAGTCGATGAGATTTTCTGCGGTGGCGCGGTTGAGCGCCATGGGAATATCATAGACCGTGGCAAGCCTCGTCAAAGCCTTCACGTCGACATCATGCGGCATTGCCGTCAGTGGATCGGTGAAGAAGATCAGCATGTCCACTTGGCCAGTGGCGATCATCGCGCCGATCTGCTGGTCGCCGCCGAGAGGGCCGCTTTTGAGGCGAATGACTTCAAGCCCGGGGCAGGCTTCCTGCACCCGTCCACCGGTGGTGCCGGTTGCGACAATCTTGAAATTGGCAAGCGCCTTCTGGTGATGACGGGCGAAATCCGCCATATCGTCCTTTTTCTCGTCGTGAGCGATGAGCGCGATACAGCGTTGTCCTTCCATGGTCCCAGCCCGTCCCCGTAGAATTAAATCGATTTGAAGCCTTCTATAACAGCTTGCCGCCATTTGAAAAGGGAAGCTGTTGAATGCCTCATTTCTGTTTCAGTTCAATGTCGGGCGCTGGGTCGGAAGTGGAATATCCGAAGGCGGCTGCAGGGCGGGGGCCGCCTGAATGACCTGTTCCACGCTTTGCTGGCGCACGGCCTGGGTCGGCGAAGTTGAATAAGCCTGGGCAGCAATCCCCTCGGGGTTGGCGGAAAGAGCGGCGGCCACGGCGGCGCAGGCAGCGGGCAGGTCGGAAACCATGACGGGACGCGGTCTCACCGGCTTGGCATTGGGGTCCTTTTTCGGCGGCGCCCATGGCTCCTTGGTGAACCACCAGGCAAGAGACTTATCGCAGCCATCGCCCTTGCCGACGGCGGCCTGCGGCTTGCAGTTCGGCGCGCCGGGCGGGCATTCGAGACGGATGTGGAAATGCTCGTCATGGCCGTAGATCGGCCTGATCTTGCCCATGAAGGTGCGATCGCCGGTCCAGGTCTGGCAGAGCTTCTGCTTGATCGCCGGGTTGACGAAAACACGCTCCACCTGCGGGTAACTTGCCGCCATCATCACCAGCCGTGCATTCAGCGGCGACCACTTGCGGTCGTCAACCGTCAGAAACTTGCTCTTGTCCAGCATGGAGATGAAGGGCACCGTTTCGCGCTGTTCGACAGTGAGCCGAGGCGTGGGCATGGGCCGCCACCAGACATCTACATCGAGGCCGATCTGGTGCGAGGCATGGCCTGTCAGCATCGGACCGCCGCGCGGCTGGGAAATGTCGCCGAGCAGCAGGCCCGGCCAGCCGATTTTCTGGGCGTCCTGCGAAAATTGCTCAAGGAAGGAAATCAGCTGCGGCTGGCCCCAGCGCCGGTTGCGCGAAAGGCGCATGGCCTGCCAACCGGGACCGTCCGTTGGCATGGCGACTGCGCCAGCCTGGCAGCCCTTGGCATAGGAGCCGATCGGCTGCGATGCGGCGGCGGAAGGCAGCGCCATGTGGCCGAACACTTCTTTTGCGGGCCTGTCTTCGGCCGATGCGGTTTCGATCTGCAACTGCAGCGACAAGACGACCGACATCGCCAGCATCGTCGCCTTGAAAATTCTCGATGATCCCGCCCTCATATAGCCGTGCCCGTCCGATCAGTTGATTCTCTTGCCCCAAGAATAAACTGGAACGGGATTTTGTTAAAACCATGTTTCGTGTTGCCCTTCAGGGCGGGATAACGACGCTGATAAAGAGCTTGTGAGACAGCGCATCTGTTTTTTGCCAATGTTTCTTTTATGCTCTCCGCAACAGGCACAAAAACAGGGACATTGACCCGATGACATTGGCACCACTGAAATCCCGACTTCTTATCGCCCTTATGGCGTCCGCCATCCTGATGCCGGCGGAGGCTTCCGCCCAGTCGGGCGATGTCTGGCGAAAGGGGATTTCGACGGTCGGGGAGCTGAAGCATCCCGATGGATTTGACCATTTCGATTATGTAAACACCAATGCACCAAAAGGCGGCACGTTGCGCCTCTCCACATCGGGCACCTTCGATACGCTGAACCCGCTGCTGGCGAAGGGCGAGGCGGCGACGGGCCTTTCGCTCGTCTTCGATACGCTGATGAAATCGACGGAAGAGGAACTGTCGGCCTCTTATGGTTTGCTGGCCGAAGGCGTCAGCTATCCCGAGGATATCTCCAAAGCGACGTTCCGCCTGCGTCGGGAGGCCAAGTGGGCGGATGGTAAGCCTGTGACGCCTGAGGATGTCGTGTTCAGCTTCGAAAAAGCCAAGGACCTGAGCCCGCAGCTTGCGACCTATTACACCCACGTCACCAAGGCGGAGGTGAGCGGCGACAGGGACATCACCTTCACCTTCGATGAAAAGAACAATCGCGAGCTGCCGCAGATCGTCGGTCAATTGCTGATCGTTCCCAAGCACTGGTGGGAGGGCACCGGCCCGGACGGCAAACCGCGTGACATATCGCGCGGCACGCTGGAGCCTGTGATGGGTTCCGGCCCCTACAAGATCGCTGCCGTCGCCCCTGGATCGACCATCACTTATGAACGCCGTGACGATTATTGGGGCAAGGACGTCAACGTAAATGTCGGGATGAACAACTTCAAAACCATCGCATACACCTTTTTTGCCGATCAGGACGTGGAATTCCAGGCGTTTAAATCGGGTACGATCGATTTCGCGCGGGAGGCTTCCTCCAGCCGCTGGGTCACGGGTTATGATTTTCCCGCTGTCAAAGACGGTCGGGTGAAGAAGGAGGAGCTGCCGAACATCTACCGTTCCGTCGGCATCATGCAGGCCTTTGTGCCGAACATGCGGCGGGAAAAGTTCCAGAACCCGAAACTGCGCAAGGCGCTGAACTATGCCTTCGATTTTGAGGAACTCAACCGCACGCTGGCTTACGGCCAGTTCCAGCGCATCAACAGCTTCTTCATGGGCAGCGAACTAGCTTCGTCAGGCCTGCCGACGGGTCGCGAACTGGAGCTGCTTCAGGAGCTCAAGGATCAGGTTCCACCTGAGGTCTTCACGACGGAATACAAGAATCCGGTGGCGGGCGATCCGGCCAAGCAACGCGACAATCTGCGCGAAGCCGTCAGGCTGATGAAGGAAGCGGGATATGAACTGCGCGGCAATCGCATGGTCAATGCGAAAACCGGCCAGCAACTCGATATGGAATTCCTGATTGATTCCGCCGGCATGGAACGAACGATCCTTCCTTACGTCCAGAGTCTGAAGAAAATCGGCATCAACGCGACCATCCGCACAGTCGATGCCTCACAATTCACCAACCGCACCCGCAGCTTCGATTACGACATTATCGTCAAGCTCTGGGCGACGTCGGCCAATCCGGGCAACGAGCAAGCCGATTACTGGGGTTCGGCGGCTGCTGATCGTCAGGGATCGAACAACCTCGCCGGCATCAAGAATCCGGCCGTCGATGCTTTGGTGCGCAAAGTCATTTTTGCGCCCAATCGCGATGAGCAGGTCGCTGCTGCCCGGGCGCTTGACCGGGTGCTGCTCGCCAACAGCTATGTCATTCCGCAATTCTACCGCGGCGAGCTGTTCATCGCCTATTGGAACACGATTATCCGCCCGGAAAACCTGCCTGAATATGGCATCGGTTTTCCTGAAGCCTGGTGGTCCAGCCAGACGGGAAAATGACGCCGGCCTTGCTTTCGCGATCAAGGCTTGATTCACATAGGCCGAGACGAATCGCTTGAAATGCGCGTGACGCCGCTTTGAGGAAAGGACCGGGCTTGACCGAGACGAAAATCGCTGACCGAACGGCTGGGAGAAAAGGCTGATGGGCGCCTATATCCTCAGACGTCTGGCGCTGATGATCCCGACCATCATCGGCATCATGGGCATTTCGTTTCTTGTCATCCAGTTCGCCCCGGGTGGGCCGGTGGAACAGGTCGTCGCGCAGCTGACGGGTCAGGGCGACAGCGCCTCCGACCGGCTCTCGGGCGGCGGCGATCTCATGGGGCAATCAGGCGGCTTCGATGAAAGCGGTTCGAAATATCGCGGTGCACAGGGGCTCGATCCGGAGCTGATCAAGAAGCTCGAAAAGCAGTTCGGTTTTGACAAACCGCCGCTCACCCGGTTCCTTGAAATGATGTGGAATTACATCCGCTTCGACTTCGGCGACAGCTTCTTCCGCAATTCGTCGGTCATCGATCTCATCATTGACAAGCTGCCGGTCTCGGCCTCGCTCGGTTTCTGGATTCTGATCATATCCTATGTGATTTCCATTCCGCTCGGCATCAAGAAGGCCGTTTCCGATGGCTCGACCTTCGATGTCTGGACCTCAGGCATCATCATCATCGGTTATGCGGTGCCGAGTTTCCTGTTCGGCATCCTGCTCATCGTGCTTTTCGCCGGCGGATCGTTTTTCGACTGGTTTCCGCTGCGGGGACTGGTGTCTGATAATTTCGACCAGCTGAACTGGTGGCAGAAGATCATCGACTATTTCTGGCATCTTACCCTGCCATTGATCGCGCTGTCGCTCTCCGCCTTTGCGACAACGACGCTTTTGACCAAAAATTCCTTCATCGACGAGATCAAGAAGCAATATGTCATTACTGCCCGCGCCAAGGGTCTCACCGAGCGCAAGGTCCTTTATGGGCATGTTTTCCGCAACGCGATGCTGATCGTGATCGCTGGCTTTCCGGGTGCTTTCATCTCGGCCTTTTTCACAGGCTCACTGCTCATCGAGAATATCTTCTCGCTGGATGGTCTCGGCCGCCTCGGTTATCTCTCGGTCGTCAACCGTGATTACCCGATCGTCTTCGGCACACTGTTCATCTTCTCGCTGATGGGCCTTGTCGTCGGCCTGCTCTCTGACCTCATCTACACATGGATCGATCCGCGTATCGACTTCGAGCGGAGGGACGTGTGATGTCGCTCGCTCATCCTGCAGGAACCGAGACGCTGGTAAATCCCAAGCGCCCGTGGTTTTCGCCGACGACCAAGCGCCGCTGGCAGAATTTCAAGGCAAACCGCCGTGGATACTGGTCATTCTGGCTGTTCCTGATCCTGTTTTTCCTGAGCCTGATGGCGGAATTTATCGCCAATGACAAACCCATCCTCGCCTCCTACAAGGGCGAGCTGCTGGTGCCGGTCATGGTGGATTATCCGGAGGAGAAATTCGGCGGGTTCTTGGCCCAGACCGACTACAAATCCTCCTTCATTCAGGACGAGATCAACGCCAATGGCTGGATGATCTGGCCGCCGATCCGGTATTCCTACCAGACGGTCAACTCCAACATTCCGCATTCGGCACCCACCGCACCTTTCTGGCTGATGGATAAAAAGGAGCGCTGCTCGGCCTATCCGCAGGGCGATGCCGATCCCGGCTGCACGCTTGGCAATCTGAACTGGCTCGGCACCGACAATCAGGCCCGCGACGTCACGGCGCGGATGATCTACGGCTTCCGCATCTCCGTGCTGTTCGGTCTGACGCTGACCATTGCTTCCGCCATTGTCGGCGTCACCGCCGGCGCCATTCAGGGCTATTTCGGCGGCTGGACGGACCTGCTTTTGCAGCGTTTCATCGAAATCTGGTCGTCCATGCCGGTGCTTTACATCCTGCTCATCATTGCGGCCATTCTGCCGCCCGGTTTCTTCGTGTTGCTTGGGATCATGCTGCTGTTTTCATGGGTCGGCTTCGTCGGCATCGTTCGTGCCGAATTCCTGCGTGCCAGAAACTTCGAATATGTCCGTGCCGCCCGTGCGCTCGGCGTCGGCAACTGGACGATCATGTTCCGGCATCTTCTGCCCAATGCCATGGTGGCGACGCTGACCTTCCTGCCCTTCATTCTTTCCGGCTCCATCACCACGCTTACCTCGCTCGACTTCCTCGGCTTCGGTATGCCGCCGGGCTCACCGTCGCTGGGCGAGATGATCGCGCAGGGCAAGAATAACCTTCAGGCGCCCTGGCTCGGTCTCACGGCCTTCTTCACCATGTCCATCATGCTGTCGCTCCTTATTTTCATCGGCGAGGCCGTTCGCGACGCCTTCGATCCACGCAAGACGTTCCGGTGATCGCCATGACGGAAACAAATATCCAGCCGCTGCTCTCCGTTCGTGATCTCTCTGTCGCCTTCCACCAGGGCGGCGCGACAAGTGTTGCGGTCGATCACGTCTCCTTTGACCTGATGCCGGGCGAAGTCGTTGCCCTTGTCGGCGAATCCGGCTCTGGCAAGTCGGTGACAGCCAATTCCATCTTGAAACTGCTGCCCTATCCGGCAGCAAGCCACCCCTCGGGCAAAATCCTGTTCGATGGCAAGGACATGCTGACATTGCCGGAGCGCTCGCTACGTGCGGTGCGCGGCAACGATATCACCATGATCTTCCAGGAGCCGATGACCTCGCTCAATCCGCTTCACACCATCGAGCGTCAGATCGGAGAGATTCTTGAGCTGCATCAGGCAATCACGGGGAGCGAGGCGCGTGAACGCACACTGGAGCTTCTGCGCCAGGTCGGTATCCGTGAACCGGAAAAACGCCTGAAAGCCTATCCGCACGAATTGTCCGGCGGCCAGCGACAGCGTGTGATGATCGCCATGGCGCTGGCAAACCGGCCGAAACTGCTGATTGCCGACGAGCCGACGACGGCGTTGGACGTGACGGTTCAGGCCCAGATTCTTGAACTCCTCGGTGATCTGAAAAAGCAACACGGCATGTCCATGCTGTTCATCACCCATGACCTCGGCATCGTCCGTAAATTTGCCGACCGCGTCTGCGTCATGACGAAGGGGAAGATCGTAGAAACCGGGACCGTCGAACAGGTTTTCAACGATCCGCAGCATGCCTATACACGCCACCTGCTGGCGGCGGAGCCCAAGGGCGAGCCACCGGTTTCCGACAGCAGTAAGCCTGTGGTCATGCAGGGCGACGATATCAAGGTCTGGTTTCCCATCAAGGCGGGGCTGATGCGTCGCGTTGTCGACCATGTGAAGGCGGTGGACGGTATCGATATCACGCTGCGTGCCGGCCAGACGGTGGGTGTGGTCGGGGAATCCGGGTCCGGAAAGACAACCCTTGGTCTCGCGCTCTCCAGGTTGATCGCATCTGAAGGACGTATCAGCTTCATCGGCCAGTCGATCGACCACTATTCCTATGAGATGATGAAGCCGCTCAGGAACCGGCTGCAGGTCGTGTTTCAGGACCCCTATGGTTCACTCAGCCCGCGCATGTCGGTGGGTGAGATCGTCGCCGAGGGCTTGAAGGTGCATGAGCGGTCGCTGTCTGCCGACGAACGCGATACGCGCGTCGCCACCGCGCTGGAAGAGGTCGGTCTCGATCCGGCCACCCGCTGGCGATATCCGCATGAATTTTCCGGCGGCCAGCGCCAGCGCATCGCCATTGCCCGTGCCATGGTGCTTAAACCCCGTTTTGTCATGCTGGACGAGCCGACATCGGCACTCGACATGAGTGTGCAGGCGCAGGTGGTCGATCTCTTGCGTGATCTCCAGGCAAAGCATGAGCTCGCTTATCTCTTCATCAGCCACGACCTGAAGGTGGTGAAGGCACTTGCCAACGACCTGATCGTCATGCGTCACGGCAAGGTGGTGGAGAGCGGCCCGGCGGCGGAAATCTTCGCCAGTCCACAGCAGGACTATACCCGGGCGCTCCTGGCGGCTGCCTTCCACATCGAGGCCGTGAAAACGAAGGCGATTAGCCAGTAGGCCGCGTGGTGTTTCTGTTAAGGCAATGATTTTTCTGTTGCTTCGCGAAAAATGCCGACCCATGTTGCTGGGTATGTGACGCAGAGACGGATTGATTGCCATGGCAGCGGATGTGATCGTTTTGGGGGCGGGGATCATTGGGGTTTCCACCGCCTTGCAGCTGGCCCGCAGGGGCAGGTCGGTGGTGCTGGTCGACCGGCGCGGACCGGGTGAGGAAACCTCTTTCGGCAATGCCGGGTTGATCCAGAGAGAAGGTGTGGTGCCCTATGCCTTTCCGCAGGATCTTGCCCTGCTGCTGCGCTATTCCCTGAATAACAGCATCGATGCCCGTTATCATCTCTCAGCTCTGCCCAAGATCGCGCCTTTTCTGGGCCGCTACTGGTATAATTCCGCAGCCGCGCGCCATGCGGCAATTGCCCGGGCCTATGCACCGCTGATCGAGCATTCGGTATCCGAGCACAACATCCTGATCGAGGAGGCCAAAGCCGGTGACCTGATCGTCAAGAATGGCTGGATGGAAGCCTACCGGACAACCGCAAGGCGGGACGCTGATTTTGCCTTTGCCGAACGTCTGGCGCGAGACCATGGCATTTCCCATACGAAACTCGACGCTGAGGAACTTGCCGCTGCCGAACCGCATCTGAGCCATGATTTCGTCGGCGGCCTGAAATGGAACGATCCCTGGTCGGTGCTCGATCCGCATGCGCTGACGCTCGCTTATGTCCGGCTGTTCGAGAGCCTCGGTGGACGCGTGTCAAGGGGCGATGCGTCCACCCTCAGTCAGACGGCAAGCGGTTGGACGGTGCGCACCGAAACCGGCGCAGTCGAGGCCGAACATGCCGTCGTGGCGTTAGGCCCCTGGGCGGATACCGTCACCGAGCGACTGGGCTACCGTTTTCCGCTCGGCGTGAAGCGCGGTTATCACATGCATTACGCGCCGCAGGAAGGCACTAAGCTCAATAACTGGCTGATCGATGCCGAGCGGGGATATTTCCTTGCGCCGATGCGAAAAGGTATCCGGCTGACGACGGGGGCGGAATTTGCCGAACGCGATGCGCCGAAATCGCCCGTGCAGATTGAACGGGCGGAGCGGGTGGCGCGGACCGTCTTTCCTCTTGGCGGCCGGCTGGATGCGGAACCGTGGATGGGTGCCCGGCCCTGCACGCCGGATATGATGCCCATAATCGGCAAGGCGCCACGTCACCGGACTTTATGGTTTGCCTTCGGCCACGCCCATCACGGGCTGACGCTCGGGCCCATTACCGGTCGTGTTCTGGCTGAAACGATGCTGGGCGAAACGCCTGTTATCGCAATTGACGCGTATCGCCCGGGAAGGTTCAATCCCTGAGAACGAAATCCGCTGGCCTTCTGTGAGCGGGCCACGTAACATGGTCCCATGCAAAGGGGAAAAGGGGCAGACGTCATCATGGTGGCGAGGTTTCTCATCTATCAGCAGCAGGATGATTTTCGCTAGCGAAGATTGCTGCGCATGATCAGAGATGAAAACGGCTTGCTGGTGCATGATGGATGATATTGAAAACGCAAAGAAATTTTTCGTCGATAACCCCGATATCGAAATACTCGAAGCCTTTGTCATAGATGCCAACGGCGTGCCGCGCGGCAAATGGATTCCGCGCGAACGGGCAATCGACGTGCTTGAAAAGGGGATGGCCATTCCCCGTTCCGTTTATGCGCTGGATATCTGGGGCCGTGATGTCCACGCTGCGGGCCTCGCGGAGGGCACGGGTGATCCGGACGGCTTCTGCTTTCCCGTTCCCGGCACACTGTCGCGGGTGACATGGCTCGGCCGGCCGACGGCGCAGGTTTTGCTCGCGATGAAGAATCCGGATGGAACCGGTTTTTACGGCGATCCGCGCCATGTTCTGGCGCAGGTTCTCAATGCTTATAAAAAAGCGGGTTTGACCCCTGTCGTGGCCACTGAACTCGAGTTTTACCTGATCGATCCCGTTCGTTCGGCGCTCGATCCCGTGCGTCCGCCGCACAGCCGCGAGGGCCGGTGGCATACGGGCCAGACGCAGGTCCTGTCGATTTCAGAGTTGCAGGATTTCGAAGATGTTTTCCACGACATCGCGACAGCGTGCCGCGCGCAGGGCGTGCTTGCCGATACGACGCTGCGGGAAAACGGTCCCGGCCAATATGAGATCAACCTCAATCACGTGCCTGACGCGTTGCAGGCTGCCGATTTTGCCGTTTTTCTGAAGCGTATCGTTAAAGGAGTGGCGCGTCGGCATGACCTCGACGCCACCTTCATGGCCAAGCCCTATGGGCTGCAGGCAGGCAATGGCATGCATGTGCATTTCTCCGTTCTCGACAGGGATGGCAGGAATATCTACGCGGGAGAAAACGGCCCTTCGGATGCGCTGCTGCATTCGGTCGGAGGCCTCCTTGAAAACATGGGAGAGAGCATGGCGATCTTTGCACCTCATGCCAATTCCTATCGCCGTCTCACACCGAGCGAACATGCGCCGACCTACGCCTCCTGGGGTATCGATAACCGCTCAGCAGCGGTGCGCGTCATTGTTGCCAGCAAGGCGGCGACGCGTATCGAACACCGCGTCGCCGGCGCCGACACCAACCCCTATCTGGTTCTCGCGATGATACTGAGCGCCGCGCTCGCCGGCATGAAGGAGAAGCGCCAGCCCGGCGGCGCGATTTCCGGCGACAGTCACGCGATCAACCATGAGCCGCTGCCCACCAACTGGGACTATGCGCTGCAACGCTTCACGCGGTCCAGCTTCGCCTATGCGACGCTTGGCCAAAAATACCGTACGCTGTTTTCCGCCTGCAAACAGCAGGAGCTTTCCGAATTCTCCCTGCGTGTAACCGACGTCGAATATGACGCCTATATCAGGACGGTGTGAAATGGCTGAGGTCACCAACATTCCCAATCCCGGCCACACATCGTCATGGTATGCGGCCTCCGCTAATGTCAAAACCGTGCGCCCGACGCTTGAGGGCGCGCTGGAAGCCGATGTCTGCGTGATCGGCGGCGGTTTCACCGGCATTTCCGCCGCCCTTGAACTCAGTGAACGTGGCTACGCGGTCATTGTGCTGGAAGGCGTGCGGGTCGGCTTCGGCGCGTCGGGGCGCAACGGCGGGCAGATCGTCAACGGTTACAGCCGGGATCTCGAAACCATCGCCGGCCGCTACGGGCATGACAAGGCGGTGAAGCTTGGGGAGATGTCGCTTGAAGGCGGCGCGATCATCCGCAACCGCATCGCCAAATATGCCATCGACTGCGATCTGGTCGGCGGCGGTTTCTTCGCCGCCTTCACGTCAAAACAGATTCGCGAAATGGAGGCACACAAGGCCCATTGGGAAAAACATGGTCATGGCGGCCTGGAAATGGTCTCCGGAGCGGATGTCGGCCGCTACGTGAAGACCGATCGTTACGCCGGTGGCATGATCGATCGTTTCGGCGGCCATATCCATCCTCTTAATCTCGTGCAGGGCGAGGCGGCGGCTGCCGAAAGCCTGGGCGCTCGGATATTCGAAAATTCGCGGGTCATTGCGGTAGAGCAGGGGGAAAACCCCGTCGTGCGGACGGCAACGGGCAGCGTGAGGGCGAAATATGTTCTCGTTTGCGGCAATGCTTATCTCGGCAAATTGCTGCCGGAAATCGGCGAACGGATGATGCCGGTCTCGAGCCAGGTCATGGCAACGGAGCCCCTTAATGCCGATCTGATCGAGGCGCTTCTGCCCGCCAATTACTGCGTCGAAGATGCCAATTACATTCTCGATTATTACCGTCGCACCTCGGACAACCGTCTGCTTTACGGCGGCGGTATCGGTTATGGCGGCAGCGATCCGGCCGACCTGACAGGCGTGATCCGCCCGAACATGCTGAAGACCTTCCCGCAGCTGGAAAAGATAAAGATTGAGTATGCCTGGAGCGGCAACTTCGCCTTGACCCTGACGCGTATTCCGCACATGGGCAAACTGTCGGACAATATCTACTTTTCCCATGGCGACAGCGGTCACGGGGTAACGACCACGCATCTGCTCGGCAAGATATTGGGCGAGGCCGTTGCAGGCCACGCCGAACGTTTCGATATCTGGAGCTCCTTGCCGAACTATCCCTTCCCGGGTGGCAAGACGTTCCGCGTTCCGCTGACCGTACTTGGCGCCTGGTGGTATGGCCTGAGAGACAGGCTCGGGCTTTAAAACACGACCGTTTTCAAAGCGGAAAGCGCGTTCGAAACGATCTCTTCCGGGGTCGTATCGATGCTGACAGCCACGACGCCGGGTTCTCCCGTTGGTACTTCCAGCGTGGCAAGCTGGGTCTGAAGCAGCGAGAGCGGCATGAAATGGCCCTTGCGCTCGCCCATCCGCCGGCTAAGCAGTTCCAGGCTGCCATCCAGATAGACGAACGCCAGCGGGCCGCCTGTGGCCCGGCGGAGGCGGTCGCGATAGATTTTCTTGAGCGCCGAGCAGGAAACGACGACACCGTTGCTTTCGCTGCCTTTGCGAAGTTCCGCGCCGACGAGATCGAGCCAGGGCCAGCGGTCTTCATCAGTAAGAGGAATACCCTCTGACATCTTTTCGACATTGGATTTGGGGTGGAGTTTATCGCCCTCAATAAAGGCAATGCCCAGTTTTTCCGCCAGACCTTCCGCGACCGTGGACTTGCCAGAACCGCTCACTCCCATCACGACGATTGCCTGTGTCACCCGAACCTCTGAAATTTCTGTTTCGACGGTTTGCCCCTACCATGTGCGGCGAACGCCGGGAATATAAAATGTGACGCATGTCCTGTTCATTGCCCGGTTCTGCGGGCCGCGGTCCTTTCCAGGGCGGAAAAGCCGGTGTGGATCAGGATCGCCAGTGCCGCAACGATAAGCCCGCCCTGAAGGATGAAAGCGAGATTGTTGGATTGCAGGCCGGCGATGATAACTTCCCCAAGCGTCCTTGCGGCAACCGTTGAGCCGATGGTGGCGGTGGAAAGGCTGATGACCGCCGAAAGTCGGATCCCGGCGAGGATGGCCGGCAGGGCGAGCGGCAGCTCCACTTTTACGAGCCGTTGCCAGCCGGTCATGCCGCTGCCTTTTGCGGCATCCACCACTGCTGGCGGAAGGGTGGTAAGTCCGGTCAGCGTATTTTCGAAGACGGGCAGCAGGGCATAAAGAAACAGCGCGATCAGAGTGGGTTTTTCGCCAAAACCGATTATCGGCACCGCGAGCGCCAGAACCGCTACAGGGGGAAAGGTCTGGCCGATATTGACGATGCTGCGGGAGAGCGGAAGGAAATCCCTTCCGGAGGGCCGGGTTACGAGAATGGCGAGCGCACCCGCCATCATGGCGGCAAGCCCCGTTGCGATAGCGACAGTGGCGAGATGCGAAAGGGTGAGGGAAAGCAGATTGGCCTGCGTGTAGATGGCTGGCGCATTGGCCTGCACAAGGGGGCTGAACAGGGGCGAGAAGCTCTGGGGCGAGGCAAGAAACGCCATCAGCGCCAGCACCAGAAATCCCAGGGCGAAGAAAGAAGCGGCTTTTCTCATCGGTTTCCGGCGGCGCGCTGGAGGAGAACGTCACGCCGCACCAGGCCCGCGGGCTGTCCGCTGTCTTTTATCACTGGCAGGACATCGCGGCCCGCCCATAACATGGCCGAAAGCGCGTCGCGCTGGCTTGTATGTTCGCTTAGCGGCTCGCCCTCGGCGCTTCCCGGCTCCACGACATCGGCAACCGAGAGGACCGAGAGCAGTTTCAGCGCGCGTTCGTTTTCCCCGATCATGGTGCGCACGAAGTCATTCGCGGGTTTCAGCACCAGTTCTGCCGGCGGACAGTCCTGCACGATACGTCCCTTGTCCATGACTGCGATACGATCAGCCAGATGAAAAGCCTCGTCCATGTCGTGCGTGACGAGAACAATGGTCACGCCAAGCTTCTTCTGTATATCGATGAGGTCTTTCTGCGCCTTGGCGCGGATAACCGGATCGAGAGCGCCGAATGGCTCGTCCATGAGGAGAATGTTCGGTTCAGCGGCCAGCGCCCGCGCCACGCCGACACGCTGCTGCTGGCCTCCGGAAAGTTCATGCGGGAAACGCTCGGCATAAAGCGCAGGTTCGAGCTGGAAGAGATGCATCAGCGCATCGATCTTCGCAGCGATGCGTTTGCGGTCCCAGCCGATCAGCTGCGGCACGGTCGCGATATTCTCCGCCACCGTTCGATGCGGAAACAGGCCATGGCCCTGAATGGCATAGCCTATCTGGCGGCGAAGCCTGAATCCGGGTATCGCGCTGGCATCTTTTCCGTCTATTCGGATTGCGCCGGAAGTTGGCTCCACCAGCCGGTTTATCATGCGCAGCAGGGTGGTTTTTCCCGACCCCGACGTGCCGACGATGACGGTGACGGTGCGCGGCGCGACCGTTAGTGACACCTGGTCCACAACGGTCGTATCGCCATATCGCTTCGTGATGGTGTCGATCTCGATCATGCCTTTTGCCTTCCGCCTGCGCTGAAGAGATTGCTGTCGATGAGGGCGTCAAGCATGATTGCAGCCGCAAAGCCGAGGAAAACGGTCGGCACGGTACCCAGCAGCACGAGGTCCATCGCCGTCTGCCCGATGCCCTGGAAGACGAAAACGCCAAAACCACCGCCGCCAATCAGCGCTGCGATCGTCGCGAGCCCGATATTCTGCACCAGCACGATGCGGATGCCGGTGAGGATGACCGGAATGGCCAGCGGAAACTCCACCCGCAGCAGGCTTTGCGTGGAAGTCATGCCGAGTCCGCGCGCCGCCTCCCGGACTGCTCGCGAAACGCCGGAAAGGCCAACCACCGTGTTGGAAACCACCGGTAGCAGCGAATAGAGAAATAGCGCCACGAAGGCGGGCGCCATGCCTATGCCGGCGATGCCGATCTTTGCCGCGCCCGGCACCGTCGCTGCGATCCATCCAAGCGGCGCGATCAGCAAACCGAAAAGAGCGATGGAGGGTATGGTCTGGACGATGTTGAGGGTGTTCAGCACGCCCGCCCGCAGCCGCTCCACCTTGTAGCAGAGGAGGCCGAGCGGAATGCCCACGAGCGTCGCCGCAAAGAGCGAGCCGATGGCGAGCTGCACGTGCCGCAGTGCCTCGGTCCAGAATGTGTCGGCTCTCCCGGTATATTCCCTGATGATCGAGAGATCGTTCCAGAGACCGCTTGTCAGCACGGCCGCAAGTGCAGCCATCGCCAGCAGCAACAGCAAAATCCGAACGACGGGCCTGGGCCTGAGACGGGCTATACAATCCGTAGCAAGCAGAGCAAGCCCGGCAAAAATCAGCCAGAAACCGCTGGCAGGCGAGACGCGTGCAAAACTATTGCCCTCCGGTGTCAGGAAAGAAGCAGCCTGACCGACGAAAACCGCCAGTACCGCAAGCCCGACCAGCGCAATCGTGAGCTTGAGGCGGGCGGAAAAGCGAAAGAACGCGATGAAAGCGGCAAGAAGAACGACGGTGGTGATAATGGCGGCAGCCGAAGCCGGGAGGGCTTCGAAAACCGTTCGTGTCTCACCCTGAACGATCCGGTTCGCACGGAATGTCATGAAGGGCGCCACGAGAAGCGCATAGAGAAGCAGGCATGAAATCACCACCCCCACCTTGTCAGGCCATTTCGTCAAAATCCCGCTCCCCTGTCTCATCGATCAGGCGAAGGCCGGAAGAACGAATTTTTCCCGACCCGTCGCCCGGAACCACAGACTATTACTTGACGAAGCCGTTCTTGGTCAGGAAGTCGAGCGCGACGGTTTTTGCCTGCTCGCCGCCCACCTGGACACGGGCGTTAAGCTCCTGCAGGGTCGCCAGATCGAGCTTTTCAAACACGGGTTTCAAAAGTTCCTCGATATTCGGATGCTTTTTCAGGACTTCTTCGCGAATGATGGGCGCCGGCTGATAGACAGGCTGCACGTGTTTGTCGTCCTCCAGCACCACGAGACCGGACGGGGCGATGCCGCCATCCGTGCCGTAGACCATGGCGGCATTGGCGTTGTTGGTCTGGTTGGCTGCGGCTGCGATGGTAGCGGCCGTATCGCCGCCGGACAGCGTGATCAACTGGTCCGGCTTCATGGTGAAGCCGTAAGTGGTCTGAAACGCCGGCAGGGCAGCAGCCGAGTTGACGAACTCGGAAGAAGCGGCAAGAACCACTTCACCACCGTCGGCAACATATTTGCCGAAATCGGAGAGCGTCTTCAGCTTGTTTTTGTCCGCAACATCCTTTCGCAGCGCGATTGCCCAGGTATTGTTGGCCGGGGAGGGCGTCAGCCAGACGATCTTGTTGGCGTCATAGTCGAGCGTCTTTGCTTCCTGGTAGGCCTTGGCAGCGTCCTTCCAGAGAGGGTCATCCGCCTTGGAGAAAAAGAAGGCGGCGTTGCCGGTATATTCGGGGTAGATGTCGATCTCGCCCGCGGTAATCGCCTTTCTGACGACTGGCGTTGCGCCGAGCTGAATGCGATCCGTCGTCTCGATATTGTTCTTGCTGAGAACGGCGAGAATGATGTTGCCGAGAACGCCACCCTCCGTGTCGATTTTCGACGACACGACCACTTGCGCCTGAGCGATCGAAACAGAAAAGGCAAGCGCAAGTCCGGCGCCCGTCAACGTCATCAAGCGGTTCATGAATGGTCCTCCGATGGGTCAGCCTGCCGAACAGGCGAAAGGTCGCCGCCCGCAATTGCGGCTAAGCCTGAACGTGCCGGAGAGAAAAAGGTTGCAATGCTGCCAGCATTTTTCCGGCAGATGTCAGGTTTCGCCGTCTCGTTTTCGGGCATCCTTTCCCATGACGAGCGGCATAAGAACCGACAGGAACAGAAGCCTGATGACGTGATGCGAGCCGACATAGGCGGTATCTGCGTGCATCATGACCGCCATCGCAGCCATCGTTTCGAGGCCACCCGGTGAATAGGCGATCATTACCGCATTGAGCGGAACGCCGGTCACGTGGGAAATCATCCAGGCAATACTGCCGGCGATCACCATGACGGCGATGGTGACGACAAAGCCCGCTACAAAGCCCTTGCGCACCTCCATCAGCGAGACATTCGAAAACCGTGTCCCGATCAGGCAGCCGATCAGCACATACACTGGAAGGCTGAGCCAGGTCGGGACGCCGCCTTCAGTGAGGCCGGTAATATGCGTGCCAATGGAGATCGCGACGCCGCCGAGCAGCAGGGCAGCAGGAAACTTCCAGCGCAGGAAAAGCCAGCCGGTCAGCAGGGAAGCGACGATGGTCAGTCCCAAGGTGAGGAGATCCATCGGGGGTTTGGTGAGGAGCGGTTCGGTGCTGACAAGATCGAAATATTCCACGATCAGCGGTACGGAAAGAGTGAGCGCAAGTACCCTGACGCTTTGCACGATGCTGACGGTTGCGAGGTCGCTTTTCGTCTCGGCCCCGAGGCTGATGATATAGCTAAGGTGGCCGGGGGAAGCGCCGAGCATTGCCGTGGTCCGGTCGTAGCCGAAACCGTAATGCAGTATCCAGTAAGCGACATAGAGCATGATGACGACAGCGACGAGGACGACGACAAAGCTCACCGGCCAGGTCTTCGCAGCGTCTATCACGGAGGGCGTCACGCTCGTTCCCATCGAAATGCCGACAACGACGAAACAGGCATTGCGGATGAAGGCGGGAATGCCAAGCCTGAGGCCTGCCAGTCCAGAGATCGTCACCGCAAGTGCCGGGCCGGATAGAAAGGGTGCCGGGATATCGATGAGGCTGGCGAGCAGCGCACCTATACTGCCGATGAGCGCGGTAAGCGCAAATGTATGGAATTCAGGCTTGATGATCATTGCGACGCTGATTGGTTGCTTGAAAAAGCTCGCGACCAAATGCGCCGCTTCCGTTCGCGAGGTCAACACGCGGGATCAAAAATATTCTGTCTCGCGCGGCTTCCTTAAAGAAAAGCCCGTGACCTCATGGGCACGGGCTATGGTGTAATCGCCAGGGAAGCAATAAGACGATCATGCAGCCGGAAGGGCAGCGACCTTCGGCATCGTGGTGTCGAGGCCAAGCAGAAAGTTGATCTGCGGCCGAGCCTTGACGAGATCGTCGATCGAATATTCGGCCAGCACGTCGAAGAAGGCGTTGAGCGCCTTGCGCAGCGCAGAGTTCAGGCCGCAGCTGTCAACAAGAGGACATTCGACGGCGCCGTCCTCGAAACATTCCGCCATGGCGAAGCTGTCTTCGGTGACCCTGACCACATCGAACAGGCTGATCTTTTCGGCAGGCTTGCCAAGCCGCACGCCGCCATTGCGGCCGCGAACTGTTTCCACCAGGCCGGCCTTGTTGAGCGGCTGGAGGATCTTGAACAGGAACAGCTCGGAAACGCCATAGGCCTTGGCAATCTCCGGAATGCGGCTCAGATGGCCTTCATTTGCGGCGCAGTACATCAACATGCGCACGGCATAGTTGGTCTGTTTGGTCAAGCGCATGCTGGTCTCCTAACTCTCAATGTGGAGTTATATAGTCTCTTTTTCAGTTTAGAACAATTCCAGAAACCGAAAAAACTGGCATCCATCCGAGATTTCTCAAACAGCCTTGTTGACCGCCTTCATGATTCATGAACAAACAAGTCAAGAATCGGAATGTAATGGAGGCATTCACAATGGCAAGCTTGAAATCATATTTTTCCGCTGCCGTTTTTTCAGGGATGATGATCCTTTCCTGCGCACCCAAAGCCTGGGCAGAGGGAGAGGTTAATGTCTATTCCTATCGCCAGCCTGAATTGATCCAGCCGCTGCTCGACGCCTTTACCAAGGAAACGGGAATAGAGACGAATGTTCTTTTTCTCGACAAGGGACTGGTGGAACGCATCCAGGCAGAAGGCGTCAATTCGCCGGCCGATGTGCTGTTGACGGTCGATATCGCCCGTCTGGTCGAGGCCAAGGAGGGCGGTGTCACGCAGCCTGTTCTCAACGATCCCGTCATCGAAAAGGATATCCCCGCCAATCTGCGTGATCCCGAGGGCGAATGGTTCGGCCTGACGACACGCGGCCGGGTTGTCTATGCCTCGAAGGAGCGGGTGAGCCAGAAGGATATCACCTATGAGGAACTGGCGGATCCGAAATGGAAGGGCAGGATCTGCATTCGCGACGGCCAGCATTCCTATAATATTGCGCTGATCGCCTCAATGATTGCACATCATGGTGTCGATTATACCCGCACCTGGCTTGCCGGCCTGAAGAACAACCTTGCCCGCAAACCTGATGGAACCGACCGCAGCCAGGCGAAATCAATCTTTTCCGGCGAGTGTGATATTGCCCTTGGCAACACCTATTATGTCGGCCTGATGCTGACAAATGACCGCGAGCCGGAAGAAAAGGAATGGGCGGGTTCCGTGCGGGTCATCTTTCCCAATGCGGGCGACCGTGGCACGCATGTGAATATTTCCGGCATGGCCCTGACGAAATACGCCCCCAACAAGGACAATGCCCTGAAACTCATGGAGTTCCTGGCATCGCGCGAGGCACAGGAAATCTACGCCAGGCAGGTCTTCGAATATCCGGTGCTGCCCGGCGCCGAGCCGTCGGATGTGGTGAAGGGCTTCGGCCCCATCAATCCGGACAGGTTGCCGCTGACGGACATCGCCGCCCATCGCAAGCAGGCATCCGAACTGGTGGACGAAGTGGGCTTTAATGACGGCCCGACCAACTGATCTCAGGCCCTGCTTCCAGGACGGATGAATTCCAGTCAAAAAAGCCCCGCTGCAAAACAGCGGGGCTTTTTTGTATTGCCTGCTTGCGGCTTATTTCATCGTCGGCATGACGAATTCGGCACCCGACTTGATGCCAGACGGCCAGCGCGAGGTGATGGTCTTGGTCTTCGTCCAGAACTTGATCGAATCCGTGCCGTGCTGGTTGAGGTCGCCGAAGCTCGAAGCCTTCCAGCCGCCGAAGGAATGGTAGGCGAGCGGAACCGGGATCGGAACGTTGATGCCGATCATGCCGATATTGACGCGGCTTGCGAAATCGCGGGCTGCATCGCCGTCACGGGTGAAGATGGCGACGCCGTTGCCATATTCATGCTTCATCGGCAGTTCCAGCGCCTCTTCGTAGTTCTTGGCACGAACGACCGACAGAACCGGTCCGAAGATTTCCGTCTTGTAGATGTCCATGTCAGGGGTGACGTGGTCGAACAGGCAGCCGCCGACAAAATAGCCGTCTTCATAGCCCTGCAGCTTGAAGTCGCGGCCGTCGACCAGGAGCTTTGCGCCCTGTTCCACGCCGCTGTCGATCAGGCCCTTGACGCGCGTCTGGGCTTCCTTGGTGACGAGCGGGCCCATATCGGCCTTGTCGTCGGTGTAAGGACCGATCTTCAGTGCCTCGATTTGCGGAATGAGCTTTTCAACGAGACGGTTTGCCGTCTCTTCTCCGACAGGAACTGCAACGGAAACAGCCATGCAGCGCTCGCCGGCCGAACCGTAACCGGCGCCCATCAGCGCGTTCACGGCCTGATCGAGATCGGCGTCCGGCATGATGATCATGTGGTTCTTCGCGCCGCCGAAGCACTGCGCGCGCTTGCCGTTCATGGCAGCGGTGCCATAGACGTAACGGGCGATCGGCGTCGAGCCGACGAAGGAAACCGCGCCGATATCGGGATCGGTGAGGATGGCGTCGACGGCACCCTTGTCGCCGTTGACGACGTTCAGGATGCCGGCCGGAAGACCGGCTTCGATCATCAGTTCCGCGAGGCGGATCGGCAGCGACGGGTCGCGCTCGGAAGGCTTGAGGATGAAGGCGTTGCCGCAGGCGATCGCCGGGGCGAACATCCACATCGGGATCATGCCGGGGAAGTTGAACGGGGTGATGCCTGCGCCGATGCCGACCGGCTGGCGGATCGAATACATGTCGATGGCCGGGCCCGCGCCTTCGGTGAACTCACCCTTCTGCAGATGCGGAATGCCGCAGACGAATTCGCAGACTTCAAGTCCGCGGACGATATCGCCCTTGGAATCTTCGACGGTCTTGCCGTGCTCGCTGGAGAGCAGCACCGCCAACTCGTTCATGTCTCGGTTCAGAAGTTCGACGAACTTGAAGAAAACGCGGGCACGACGCTGCGGATTGGTCGCAGCCCATTTCGGCTGTGCCGCCTTGGCGCTTTCGACAGCCGCGCGCAGTTCGGCGTCGCTGGCAAGCGCGACCGTAGCCTGAACTTCGCCCGTGGCCGGATTGTAGACATTCGATGTGCGGCCGCTGGTGCCCGGCACATGTTTGCCATTAATGAAATGACCGATTTCCTTCATGGTGTTCCTCCAGAATGTGATGGCGCAGCATTGCCTTTCGATTTGCACAAATCAATCGCCTGAAATAAGCATCAATTGTGCAAAAATAGACACAAGGAACGTGGCATGAACTGGGATGATGTACGTTTGTTCCTGAGCGTGGCGCGAAGCGGCCAGTTTCTTTCCGCGGCCAGAAAGCTCGGTGTGAACCACGCCACTCTCAGCCGCCGGGTTTCCGCGCTGGAAGCCGCCATCGGTACCCAGCTCTTCCTGCGCAGCACCAATGGCTGCGAACTGACGGAGGAGGGTCAGCGGCTTCTTGCGAGTGCGGAGCGCATGGAAACTGAAATGCTGAATGCCCAGGCTAATCTCGGTCGCGTCGATACGGCGGTTGCGGGAACGGTGCGCATCGGCGCGCCGGACGGCCTCGGCGTATCCTTCCTCGCGCCAAGGCTTGGCAGACTGACGGCGCGTTATCCAGATCTGAAAATCCAGCTCGTTCCGGTGCCGCGTTCCTTTTCGCTGTCGCAACGTGAGGCTGATATCGCCATCACTATCGAAAGGCCGGAACAGGGCAGGCTGATGTTTTCCAAGCTCACCGATTATTCACTCGGCCTCTATGCCTCGGCGAATTATCTGGCTGACTACGGAACGCCTGATGATGTCGAGGCACTGAAACGCCACCGGCGGATCGGTTACGTGGAGGACCTGATCTTTTCGCCTTCGCTGAACTTCACAGGCGAAATCATGCGTGAGTGGGACGCCGCCTTTGAAATCTCAAGCGCTACCGGCCAGACGGAGGCAGTACGATCCGGTGCAGGGATCGGCATCCTGCACAATTACATCGCGGGCCAATATCCCGAACTTATACGGATCATCCCGCATCTCACCATCAGCCGGTCCTATTGGACGGCTTATCACGAATCCGCTCGCCAGTTGGTCCGTGTCCGCACGGTGGTCAATTTTCTCCAGGAACTCGTGGCCGAAGAACGACGCATCTTCATCTGATATCCGAAGCTCCGGCGTAATAGTACTATTAATTGTGCAAACCCGTCCGTTGTGGACTTGACAAAGGACGGCTGGTTGGACGACCAATGCAACCATTGGGAGATCGGAACTGACATGTCGACTATGATAAAAAAGCTTTCGCCGACGGGCCTCGGCGTGGCCGTGATGCTGCTTGGAATGCTGCTGTTTGCGTTGAACGACGCCATGGGAAAATGGCTCGTATCGACCTACAGCCAGGGCCAGGTGATCCTTATCCGAAGCGCCGCGGCGCTGGTCATCCTTGTTCCGATCGTCTGGAGAGCCGGCCTCTCCGGCCTCGTGAAAATCGAGCGGCCCGGCCTTCAGGCGGCGCGCGTCTTTTTCTCCACGGCCGAGCTTTTCTGTTTCTATTTCGCGGTCGCGGCGCTGCCCCTGGCGGACGTCATGACCTATTGGCTCGCGGCGCCGATTTACGTGGCGGCGCTTTCCCCGTTTCTGCTCGGAGAAAAGGTCGGCTGGCGTAGATGGACGGCCATTGGCATCGGTTTTGTCGGCGTTCTCATCGCGCTCAAGCCGAGCTCGGCAAGCCTCACCTCCGCTGCACTCTTTTCTATCCTCGGCAGCGCTGCCTTTGCATTCATGATGTTGTCCGGCCGCCAGCTGCGCAATACGCCCGACACGGTGCTCGCCTTCTGGCAGATCATCGGCGCTGCGCTTGCGGGCATTGTCGCCGTGCTCGTCACGCCATCGGGATGGCTGCCGGTGCAATCCGGTTTTGATCTTGCCTTCCTCGGCCTGCTCGGCGTCGTCGCCATGGCGGCGCATGTGCTGGTCAACCGGGCGCTCAAACTTGCCGATGCTGCAACGGTTGCGCCGCTGCAATATACGCTGCTGCTCTGGGCGGTCATTTTTGGATGGCTGTTCTTCGGCGATGTGCCCCAGACAAGTATCGTGGTCGGCGCGGGCCTGATTGTTCTTTCGGGCCTTTACATCTTCTTTCGCGAAAATACGCTCAAACGCCGTCGCGAAACCGCCGAAGATCTGGCCGCAGAGCAGGTTTGATCTCTGGTTGCGATCACGGGACTTGACGAAGGCGTGATCTTCAGGGAGTAAGAAGGGGCCCTGCGATGATTTGTCTCGCAAGGGCAGAGGAAACAAAGGTGCCGGGCCCCTCTGGCGAGAGTTTTACGGCGCTCTCGTGATGTCGGTACCGCCTGCAAAATTCGCCGGCGGATTAAAAACTATGAAAAACCTGAATGTGCTTCGCGCGCGTGCTTTCTGCGTGCGGCCTGACGCCCCGCGTCGGTCTGCAACCGTCCTCGTAATGAACGGTGACCGGACATGAGCGCTGCCCAGAAAACCACGCTCTCCTACTTCAAGTGGGCTTTTATCGTCACCATCGTCGGTCTCATCCTCGGCGGCTATCTTGGCTGGGAAATGACCGGTACGGTTGGCGGTACCGCGACGATCTTCTTCATCTGCGTCGTTCTGGCGGTGCTGGAAATCTCGCTTTCTTTCGATAACGCCATCGTCAACGCGAACAAGCTGAAGGACATGACGCCGGTCTGGCAGCACCGCTTCCTGACATGGGGCATTCTCATTGCCGTTTTCGGCATGCGTATCGTCTTCCCGCTGCTGATCGTTGTCGTCGCCGCCAATGTCGGTCCCTGGACGGCCATCGTCATGGCGGCAACCCAGCCGGAACGTTATGCGGAAATCATGCAGGACGCCCATCTGCCGATTGCGGCTTTCGGCGGCACCTTCCTGATGATGGTCGGTCTCAACTTCTTCTTTGACCATGAAAAGGACGTGCATTGGGTGCGCTGGATCGAGGAAAAGGCTGCGACCTATTCTTCCGTCAAGGGCATCGAGATCGCCTTCGTGCTTGTTGTCATGCTGATCTTCTCGCGCATCATCGGCGCCAGCGACAACCCGGAACTCGGTCCGGTCGCGGCCAACACGTTCTTCCATTCGGCGATCTGGGGTCTCTTGACCTTCCTGCTGGTAGAAGTTGTCGGCGGCATTCTCGATCGTAGCCAGGAAATGCTGGAAGGCGCAGCAAAGGGCGGTTTCGGTGCGTTTCTTTATCTCGAAGTGCTTGACGCCAGCTTCTCCTTCGATGGCGTGATCGGTGCCTTTGCGCTGACGCAGAACCTGTTCATCATCGCCATCGGCCTCGGCATCGGCGCCATGTACGTGCGCTCGATGACGATCATGCTGGTCGAGAAAGGAACGCTCGCCGAATATCGCTATCTGGAGCACGGCGCCTTTTATGCGATCCTGATCCTGTCGGTCATCATGTATGTGCAGACCATGGTGCATATACCTGAAGTCATCACGGGCCTTGGCGGCGCAACCCTGATCGGTATCTCGCTCTGGTCGTCGATCCGCTATAATCGGCAGCAAAATGCCGATGCAGTCGATGCCGCACGCGGCGCAGAGATTTGATCCACAATACCCCTGTCTTCCGCCGTCACGGCGGGAGACAGTTTTTAAGCATTGAATTCGTTCTTGCCTCTTTTTATCGCCATTTACGCCTTGCAAACGCCTTCGCCGCGCGCGTCATTTATCCATTAAGTCCCTGATTTAAAATATACTTGTGCGGCGCAGCAAAACTGGCACGATTTCTGCATCTCATCTTGCAAGTCCAGAGGGGACATATGGCCTAAAAATGGGTCAACAAGTACCGCCGCGCCGCGCGATCTTTCGGATCTGCGCCGTGCGGCGGTTCTGTTTGTGGGGATGGTTCTTGAGTTTTTCGCGCTGTTGCATGAAAACGATAGGACAACGACTGGAAGGTTTATCGGCTTGCCTGCAGAACTTTCGCCCACGGCCGCCCTCGGGCTCTGGCATCGCGTCTCGATGGCGCAGGTCACGGCCGACGCGCCCGATTTGACCTTGCGTCAGACAGCCATCCTGCTGCAGATTTATCTTGTGCCGCCGCCGCATACCGTGCGCGGCCTCGCCGGCCTGCTGGGCGTGACCAAGCCGGTCATCACCCGCGCGCTCGACAGTCTCGGCGCGCTAGGGCTGGTTGACCGGGCCCGGGATGAGCGGGACAGGCGCAATGTCGTGATAAAGCGCACCGTCGCAGGTGCGCTTTATCTGGAAAAATTCGGCGATCTGATTATTGATCAGGCCCGTAATATCTAACCTCTGGACGTGAACCCCATGATGCTCGACCGCCGCCTGAATGTCTTCCGCTCCGATCTCGCCGACGAAAAACTGCAAGGGGCGGTGCAGGCCGATCGTTTCGTCCGCGGATCTCCCGCACAGGTCGTGGTACCTGTCATCGGCCTGCGGCCCACGCCGGACCTTGTCGCCGGTATCGATACTGAACTGCTGTTCGGCGAGACCCTGCGCGTTTTCGACAGGGCGAACGGCTGGGCCTGGGTGCAGGCGGATGCGGATGGTTATGCGGGTTACGTGCCGGAAACGGCCATTGGTGATGTCGTCGCGGCCACTCACCGTATCGTTGCTCCCCGTACCTTTGTTTATCCTTCGGCCGAACTGCGCAAGCCACCGGTGGCGGCGCTGTCCATGGGCAGCTTGATCCGGATCGTCGGTGAAGAGGAGACCCGTGGCACCCGGTATCTCATGACCGAAAATGGCGAAGGCGTCATTGCCGCCCACTGCCGGACCGTCGATGCTGCCGCTGACGACGACTATGTCGCGGTGGCGTTGCGCTTCATCGAAACCCCCTATCTGTGGGGCGGTCGCTCCGGCTTTGGTATCGATTGTTCAGGCCTCGTACAGCTTTCCATGGCGATGGCGGGCCGGCGGGTGCTGCGCGATACCGACATGCAGGTGAAATCGCTCGGTGTGGAAATAGAGCGGGACGAGTTGCGGCGCGGCGATCTGGTTTTCTGGAAAGGCCATGTCGGGCTGATGGAAAATGAGGAAACGCTGCTGCACGCCAACGGCCATACCATGAATGTCGCGCGCGAAAATCTCGCTGCAGCCATTGAGCGCATCGGTTGGCTTTATGAAAAGCCGACGGCGTTCCGTCGCCTGGAGGACTGAGGGAGCGCTTCACGAAATTGTTCCCGTCTTGCCCTTTGTGCGACAGCCGTCGCCGGCCTACATGCTGTCAATAATGGTACGGGACGGACACTCATGAAGACAAGAACGGCGGCACGATTGGCAGCGATCCTCGCGGCGGTCTTATTGAGCACTTCGGCAGAGGCCCAGACGGTGTTCCAGAACGGTTTTGCCCCGGCACCCGACGCCTATGCCAACCTGCCCGGTGTAAAAGACCCTCGAACGCTCCAACCCAAGGTCCGTTATAACTGCCATAGCGAACTGGGAAGCACCGGATATTCACGTGGGCCCTACCGGACCGTCTTCGGCAGTCGCGGACTTCCCGTCCAGGGTTACCGCTGCACCGATGAAAACGGTATTTCCAGCTTTGGCGGACGTAACCCCGTTTCCAAGGATTGGTACCCCGGCATCAATCCCGTTGATCCGACTTTCTGACGCGGCGTGCCCGTAGCCCCTGGCTGAAAACGATAATGAGGTTGCCGGGAAATCAACGCGCGGGCGGCCTGGTGAGGCATTTGCCGGGCCGGTGCTCTGGACTTGTTGTCGCTTTTTCAGATAAATCTTCCGCATGACGGGTTGATACCTGCCAGGGTGCGGATTGACATCGGCTATTCTGACCTTTGGCCGATACTGGGGAATGCAAGTATGACGAAGACCGATATAGCCACCCGTGTCCACAATCATACCTGGAAACTTGACCCGATCGTCCGCAGCCTGATCGATACGGATTTCTACAAGCTGTTGATGTTGCAGATGATCTGGAAGCTTTATCCGGAAGTCGACGCGACGTTTTCACTGATCAACCGCACCAAGACGGTGCGGCTGGCCGAGGAGATCGACGAGATGGAGCTGCGCGAACAGCTCGATCATGCGCGTACTCTGCGTCTTTCCAAAAAAGAGAATATCTGGCTTGCGGGTAACACGTTTTACGGCCGCTCGCAGATTTTCGAGCCGGAATTTCTCTCCTGGCTATCAAGCTATCAGCTGCCGGAATATGAGCTTTTCAAGCGCGACGGGCAGTACGAGCTGAATTTCCACGGCCGCTGGATGGATACGACGCTCTGGGAAATCCCGGCGCTCGCCATCATCAACGAGTTGCGTTCGCGTAGCGCCATGCGCTCGCTCGGTTATTTCACGCTGGATGTTCTCTATGCCCGCGCAAAGGCCAAGATGTGGGAGAAGGTTGAGCGGCTGCGGGAACTGCCGGGCCTGCGCATTTCCGATTTCGGCACCCGCCGCCGCCATAGCTTTCTGTGGCAGCGCTGGTGCGTCGAGGCGTTGAAGGAAGGCATCGGGCCGGCCTTTACCGGTACGAGCAACGTGCTGCTCGCCATGGATTCGGACCTTGAAGCCGTCGGGACCAACGCGCATGAACTGCCGATGGTGGTCGCGGCGCTGGCGCAGACGGATGAGGAGCTGGCTGCCGCGCCCTATCAGGTTCTGAAGGACTGGAACCGGCTTTATGGTGGCAACCTGCTGATTGTTCTGCCCGACGCCTTCGGCACGGCGGCGTTTCTGCGCAATGCGCCGGAATGGGTGGCTGACTGGACGGGTTTCCGCCCGGACAGCGCACCGCCGATCGAGGGTGGCGAGAAGATCATCGAGTGGTGGCAGAAGATGGGTCGCGACCCGCGCAAGAAGATGCTGATCTTCTCCGATGGCCTCGATGTCGATGCCATCATCGACACTTACAGGCATTTCGAAGGCCGCGTTCGCATGAGCTTCGGCTGGGGCACCAACCTCACAAATGATTTTGCTGGCTGCGCGCCAAAAACCATCGCCAGCCTCAAGCCGATCTCCATCGTCTGCAAGGTCAGCGACGCCAATGGCCGGCCGGCTGTGAAACTCTCGGACAATCCGCAAAAAGCAACCGGTGAACCGGCCGAAGTGAAGCGTTACCTGAAATTCTTCGGCCAGGAAGATCACAAGGAACAGAAGGTTCTGGTTTGATCAAAGCGGGGCGCTCCGGTCGACGAAGCACCCCTAAAGCCGCTATTTCGTGAACTGATGTGCGATATAATGGAAGAGGGCGCGAATACCCTGCGCTTCTCCACCGATCGATGAGTGGTGCCTTTCACTCAGCGACCAGCCGTAAATATCGAAATGCGCCCAGCGCCGGGTGTTGGTCACGAAACGCTTGAGAAACAGCGCGGCGGTGATCGATCCGCCCATGCCGCCGGAAGGCGCATTGGTAATATCGGCCGCGCGCGAGCGAATGTCCTTGTCGTATCCCATATAGAGCGGCATGCGCCACAGCGGATCGTCGGTATCGATGCTGGCTTCAGCGATGTCGTGGGCCAGATCGTCGTCGTCGGTGTAGAAGGGCGGCAGATCGGGACCGAGCGCGACGCGGGCGGCGCCGGTCAATGTTGCCATGTCGATCATCAGGTCTGGCGCGTCCTCATCGGCATAGGCCAGAGCGTCCGCCAGAACGAGGCGGCCTTCCGCATCGGTATTGTCGATCTGCACCGTCAGCCCCTTGCGGCTCCGGTAAATGTCGCCGGGACGGAAGGCGTTGGAAGAGATGGAGTTTTCGACCGCGGGCACGAGGACGCGCAGGTCGACCGGCAGCTTCGCGTCCATGATCATCAGAGCCAGGCCAAGGACATTGGCGGCGCCGCCCATGTCCTTCTTCATCAGGGCCATGGACGCTGCGGGTTTTATATCGAGACCGCCGGTGTCGAAGCACACGCCCTTGCCAACAAGCGTCAGACGCGGATTACCCTTTTTACCCCAGTTCATTTCCAGAAGGCGTGGTGCGCTTTCGCTGGCGCGGCCGACGGCGTGGATGAGGGGGAAGTTTTCCTTCAGCAGGTCGTCGCCGGTGGTCACCTTCACCTTCGCCTTGTAATGGGCGGCAAGGGCCCGGAAAGCGATCTCCAGCTCATCCGGTCCCATGTCGTTGGCAGGCACATTGATGAGATCGCGCGCGAGAAAGACGCCCGCGAGAATGCGCTTGATCTCGCCGTCTTCGGCATCCTGTGGAATGAGCAGCTTGGCCCCGCTGGTTTTGGTGGTCTTGTATTTGTCGAAGCGGTAGCTGCCGAGGCCGAAACCGAGAGCGAGGCGATTGGCCGTCAGTGGTGCGGTCTCGATGTGCCACTCGCCTTCAGGCAGTTCGCGGGCGAGTTTGCCGGTGATGAACGGTATTTCAGAGGGATTGCCGCCAAGGCCGAGAAGCACGCCGCCGAGCGAACCATCGGCAGAGGGAACGAGCAGGATGGCACCGGCTTCCGCCTTGAACCCTGCTTTCTTTGCCCAGTCCAGAGCGACGGGGTCAATGGCGCCCTGCTCGATGTGGGCGGGCGTGACTGCGAAAACCGGCAGTGTACTGCCTGCCTTTGAGCTGAAAGGGGTCGGGCGTTCGATGAACTGATAGGGCGCCATTATATGCTTCCGTAAATGTCGAGAATCGGTGCGATTAACGCTCTGTTAGGGTTAACAGATTATTGCTTAAGCGAAAGTTGCGTCATGTGAGTCTGTCGTTTGTCGGGCGCAAGATTGATCATTCTTGGGCGAGGGCGCTGCCATGACTGCTTTTTCTTTGGCTGAGACAGGCCGGACAGGGTTGCTGCGGGGCGCGTGTTTTGCAGCATTGGTTCTTGCGGTTTCTGGATGTGCAAGCACCAACAAACCGGACCGGATGTCTACCGGCTCCATTCCCGCCGCCGCGCGCTCCTATGATCACATGAACATGGACCAGCTTCGCCAGGCGGAAGAAACCGCCGGCAAAGCCTATGAACGCAATCCCAAGGACAAACCGGTGGGCATGAATTATGCCAGCGTCTTGATGATGACGGGCAAGAACACGCAGGCTCTTGCAGTCATGCAGCAGATAGCCATCGCCAATCCCGCCGACCGCGACGTGCTTGCCGCGTATGGCAAGGCACAGGCGGCCGCGGGACAGCTGGAGCAGGCGCTTTCAACCATTCAGCGGGCGCAGACACCCGATCGACCCGATTGGCGCCTCTACTCGGCCGAAGGCGCGGTGCTTGACCAGCTTGGACGTTCGAGCGAAGCCCGCTCCCGCTATCGGCAGGCGCTTGACCTGAAGCCGAACGATCCGAGCGTGCTTTCAAATCTCGGCATGTCCTATGTGCTATCGAGCGATCCGCGCACTGCCGAAACCTACCTGCAATCGGCCATCGCCCAGCCTGGCGCCGACAGCCGCGTTCGCCAGAACCTCGCGCTCGTTGTCGGCCTCCAGGGTCGCTTCGCCGAAGCAGAGCGCATTGCGGTACAGGAACTCTCGCCGCAGCAGGCTCAGGCAAACCTGACTTATCTGCGGGCAATGCTGTCCCAGCAAAATTCCTGGCAGCAGCTCGCAAAAAAAGACGGAAAGCCGGCGGGCTGATGCTTCGCGCGATGCCGCGTCCTTATATCCGGAACTTGACGCGTCGCCGCGAAATTCGGGCGGTATGTTTTTCAGAACGTGTCCAGCACGCGGATGATGGCAGGGCCTAGAATGACGGCGATGAGGACCGGCAGGAAAAATACAATCATCGGCACGGTCAGCTTCGGCGGCAGTGCAGCCGCTTTTTTCTCCGCTTCATTCATGCGTTCGTCGCGGCCTTCCTGTGCGAGAACGCGCAGCGCCTGAGCGAGCGGCGTTCCGTAACGTTCCGCCTGAATAAGCGCTTGCACGACGCTTTTCACGGCTTCGAGCTGTGTTCGCGTGCCGAAATTCTCGAGAGCGACCCGCCGGTCTTGCAGGAACGACAGTTCCGCCGTCGTCAGCATCATTTCTTCAGCCAGTTCGGGTGACTGCTCACCCATTTCCTCTGCCACGCGGCGCATCGCGGCCTCCATGGACACGCCGGATTCGATGCAGATCAGCATGAGGTCGAGCGCATCCGGCCAGGCTTTCTTGATCGACGCCTGCCGTTTGTTCATGCGGTTCGACACATAAATATTGGGAGCATAGAAACCGATATAGCCGAACAGCAACACAGCCATCAGCCGGACGATGAAGGCTTTGTCGGAGAGATTGCCGAGCACGAAGATCCAGGTGAAGGCTACGGCCAGAAAAATGAAAGGCAGGATGAAGCGGGCGGCGAGAAACGTGTTGAACGCGTTTTGGGAACGAAGCCCTGCTGCCCGCAGCTTGTTCATCGTGTTCTTGTCCGCAAGCGCTTCCTGGAGGTTGAATTTCTCCACGATGCGCCGGGCGGACTTGTTATTGTTGCCGCGCAAGGAGGTTTTGCCTTCCCTGGTAACGGTCGCAAGCCGCTCGCGCTCGCGGCTGCGGATGAGATCGCGTTCCGACGACACGGCTTTCATGCGTTTGGCAAAATCCTTCCGCTCGAAAACCGGCATGATGAGCGTATAAAGGGTGGCGAAAACCGCCAGCGTCACCAGAACGGCGACGATCGTTTGCGGATTGGTGAGGCTCGAAAGAAAACTCCCGCTCATTCTGCGCCCTCAAATATCGAAATTGATCATTTGGCGCATGATGAATATCCCGATCAACATCCAGACGGCCGACGCCCCAAGAATGATATGGCCGCGAATATCGGTAAAAAGCACCGATAGATATTCCGGCGAGGTAAAGTGCACCAGCATCATGACGACAAAGGGCAGCGAGCCGATGATGACCGCAGACGCCTTTGCCTCCATCGAAAGTGCATTCACCTTGGCCCGCATCTTCTTGCGGTCGCGCAGAACTTTTGAAAGGTTCGACAGCGCTTCGGAGAGGTTGCCGCCGGCCTGCGCCTGAATGTTGATGACGGTGCTGAAAAAGCTCACTTCGAAAAGCGGCATTGTCAGCATCATGCGCTCGATCGCCTGGGGAATGCCGATGCCGACCTGCTGCGCGTCGACAACCCGCTGGAACTCCGTTTTCACCGGCTCCTGGCCGTCAGATGCGATCAATCGCACCGCGTCGTTCAGCGGCAAACCGGATTTGATCGAGCGACACATGACATCAAGTGCGTTGGGAAACTCTTCGAGGAATTTCTTCTGCCGGCGCTTGAGGAGGAACGCCAGTGCCCAGCGCGGCAGCCCCAGCGCGATAACGGCGCCTATCGGTAGGGCGATAAGCAATGACAGGCCATAAAGAAGTGCGATGAGGGTGGCAAAGCCCGCCGCGCCGACGCTCAGCAGCTGAAACTGTCGCAGGGACAGCGTCAGCCCCGCCTGAACGAGCTTTTCGCGCAAACCGACATTTTTTGCCTTTTTTGCCCTCTCATTTTGTTTTTTTTCCATTTCCCGCAGGTTGTCCTGCATGGATTTGCGGCGTTTGCTGAGCTCATGCACGCGGTCACGTGCGGCTTTGATGTTGGTGTGGTCCGTCTCCGCGGCCTGGACCCGCTTGAAGCGGCTGGTGGTCTTTTTTTCGACCTCTATCTGCTGGAAAAGAAAAGCGTAAGCGAGCGCGCCCGCCGAAACGGCGACGAGTGCGGCCAATAAGAGGATTGTCGGGTCCATGGCGGTCGCTTTCCCTTAGGAGGTCTTTTCCATTTCATCGAGCGCGGCGGCCAGGCGTTTTTCCTCGCCATAATAGCGTGCACGGTCCCAGAAATGGGGTTTGCTGATGCCCGTCGATACATGTCTGCCGATCAGTTTGCCGTTGGCATCCTCACCTTCGATTTCGTATCGCATCAAATCCTGAGTGACGATCACGTCGCCTTCCATGCCGATCACTTCAGTGATCTGGGTTATCCGGCGTGAACCATCACGCAGGCGCTGCGCCTGTATGACGACATCGATCGATCCCGAGATGATTTCACGCACGGTTTTGGCCGGCAGGGTGAAGCCGCCCATGGCGATCATGGATTCGATGCGGCTGAGGCACTCGCGTGGTGTATTGGCGTGCAGCGTTCCCATTGAACCGTCATGGCCGGTATTCATCGCCTGGAGCAGGTCGAATACCTCCGGTCCGCGCACTTCGCCGACGATGATGCGTTCCGGCCGCATGCGAAGGCAGTTCTTGACGAGATCCCTCATCGTGATCTCACCTTCCCCTTCGATGTTCGGAGGCCGCGTTTCGAGTCTGACGACATGCGGTTGCTGCAGCTGCAGTTCGGCGGTGTCTTCGCAGGTAATGACGCGCTCATCCCTGTCGATGAAGCTCGTCAGGCAATTGAGAAGCGTGGTCTTGCCGGAGCCGGTGCCGCCCGAGATGACGACGTTGCAGCGGACACGACCGATGATCTTGAGCAGTGTCGCGCCTTCGGGTGTGATCGCACCGAAACGCACGAGCTGGTCGAGCGTAAGCTTGTCCTTCTTGAATTTTCGGATTGTCAGCGCCGGGCCGTCGATGGCGAGCGGCGGCGCGATGACGTTGACGCGCGAGCCGTCCGGCAGGCGGGCGTCGCATATGGGGCTCGATTCATCCACACGTCGGCCAACCTGGCTGACGATGCGCTGGCAGATGGAAAGCAATTGCGCGTTGTCGCGGAAGCGGATGTCGGATTCAATGGTCTTGCCGCCGACTTCGATGAAGGTCTGGCCAGAACCATTGACCATGATATCGGCGATGTCGTCGCGGGCAAGAAGGGGCTCAAGCGGCCCATAACCGAGAACGTCATTGCAGATGTCTTCAAGCAGTTCTTCCTGCTCGGCAATCGACATTGCGAAATTCTTGATCGTGATGATGTCGTTGACGATATCGCGAATTTCCTCGCGCGCGCTCTCCGCATCAAGTTTGGCGAGCTGCGAAAGGTCGATCGTATCGATGAGCGCGGAAAATACCTGGCTCTTGGTATTGTAATAATCCTCCGTGCGGGCGCGCTTTTTTTGCGCCGGCTGCGTGACCGCCATCTGTCGCGCTACGGGTGATTGGCCCGGCTCGAGCGTGTCGATGGAGAGAGAGCGCGGCTCGGGCGCCGCCACCTGCATGGGGACAGGTGCGACGGGATCCGGCTTCGTGCTTCTGGCTGGGCCCTCGGCCCCGCGTTTTCCGAACATCGGCGTTTCCGTCAATAGGCGCGGAGGGAATCCCTACTTGCGCTTGAGAATATTCTTAAGTCTGTCCAGACCGCCGCGCCGGCTTTTGCGCAGCACCGTGCGACCGGTGATGGTATGGGCAATTTGCGAGAAGGTTTCTGCGATCTGGGATTTTTCATCCATTTCGCTAATCATGCGTCCGCTGTTTGCGGCGTTTCCAAACAATTGCGCCTCGAAGGGAATGATCGCAATCGGCTCGATTTCCAGCGGGTCGAAAAAATCCGCCGGAGCGATTTCGGGTCGCTTCGGCATGCCCACCTGGTTGAGGATGAGATGCGGCAATTTATCGTTGGGGCGCAGTTTTATCAGCGCGTCGAACAGGTTCTTCGTGTTGCGAAGATTCGCAAGATCCGGAACCGCGGTGATGACGACCTCATCCGCTTCCGCAAGCACAGCCCTTGTCCAGTCGCACCATTGGTGGGGAAGGTCGAGGACGGCGACGGGGGCGCTACGCTGCAAAACCTCAAGGATCGGCAGAAAGGCCTGGCGGTCTAGATCGTAAGTCCGGTCAAGAAGCGACGGTGCCGCGAGCAGCGATAGGTGATCGGAGCATTTCGTCAAAAGGCGGTCGAGAAATACCTCATCCAGCCGCTCCGGCGAGAAAACCGCTTCCGCCATGCCCTGGGCCGGATCCTGATCGAAATCGATATTGGCTGTGCCATAAGCCAGATCCATGTCGGCGAGAATGGTTTCCGTCGAAAACAGGGTCGAGATGCCGAAGGCGCAATTATGTGCGACCGTCGAGGAGCCCACCCCACCTTTGGCGCCAATGAAGGCGATGTTGCGGCCAAGCGGCTCCGCTTCGGGGTCGACGAAGATCGCGGCGATCGAAGCCAGAAGATCGGCCATGTTGACCGGGGCGACCAGATATTCGGAAATACCGTTGCGGATGAGGTCGCGATAGAGCGTTATGTCATTGTGGCGGCCGACAATGATGACACGGGTGGAGGGGTCGCAAACCTCCGCGAGAGGAGCAAGATCATCCAGCAGCGAAGCCGGCGCGCTTGCCGTCTCCAGAATGATGAGATTTGGCGTAGGCGAGGCAGAGAACATCGTGGCCGCAGCGTTGATGTCACCCTTCGTCACCCGCAATGTTACCTTGCTCATGCGCCTGTCACCGGACAATGCGTCCATGACGCCCTGCATGTTGTCGCTGACGCAGAAGGCGTGGATGGAGATGCGGGGCAGGGGCCGCAGGCGGTCCATATCGGAGGTGCGCACCGGCTGCAGGGTGTCTGCTCCGTCGCTTGACTTGATGTCGTATTCTACAGCGCTCATCGTCTTTCCTGCCGTGACAATTGTTGGGACCGCATCAGTTTGCGGTGGCCGTGTTCTTGCCGTTACGATACGTATCGATAACCACTGCGCGGCGCTCGGCATCGATGGGGCTCATGCCGCGCGGGCCGACCAGATCCATCGGATTGGCGACTTGAGCCGCGAGATTGCTTTGCGAAGCGCACCCGAAATTGTACCAGTTCTTGTTGGCGAAGGTGTTGTCCAAAAGGTCTTCCGGCCACTGGCCGCATTGCCCGGTCATGGCGGTAATAGCGACATAGCTCAGTCGGATGGGGGCGGAGTCGCCGTTCGGGGAGGCGGCGTAGCGCGTTTCCATGATCTTGCCCGGTGCGACCCCGGCGCCGGACAGCGTAGTGCGGATCTGTTTCGCCATTCTAGCGGCGCTTGCCGAATTGGCTGATCCCGATGGCATCTGGATGTTGATGACACCCGTCGACATCGACGCATAATTCTGGGCGAAACCACGTATATTGTCCGCCATCGCCGTGGTGAGACGGCTATCGCCTGCCGAAACCGGGATATCAAGCGAATGTTCCGCTTCCGACAGGGTGATCGGATGGCGGGTTCGGTAATCGTCGGGAATGGCGTTGGTCGTCAAAGGGTCACGCGCGCAGCCCTGCAGAAGGCCGGCGGTGAGCGCAACCATGGCGACGAGACCGGCGCGTTTGATGGACAAAAAGGAAGAGGTTTCCTGCATGATGTTTCCTGCCCCCGCCGGGCTTGCTCTGAAGAGGGGATTTCGTGCGCGTTTGGTCATTTGTAGATGAACCCCACCGATCCCTGATAAGGAGCCGCCTGAACCTGGTCCTTGCGGCCATAGACCTTGTTGACGCGGTTCATGAAATACATGGCTGCATCGTTTTCCGGATTGAAGTTGTCATCCGGCCGGGCGATCTGGTTGCGCGCGACTGGCCGCACCAGATAGGGCGTCGCGATGATGACCAGTTCCGTTTCGTTGCGGATGAAGTCCTTGCTGCGGAAAAGCGTACCGAAGATCGGAACCTTTGAAATGCCCGGAAGCCCCGACATGGCCTGGCGGATATTATCCTGGACCAAGCCGGCGATGACGATCGAGCCGCCCGATGGGAGTTCGACCGTTGTCGAGGTCTCGCGCTTGCGGATCGACATATAAGTCGAACCTGGGATGTTCCGGCCTGCATTTCCGGTTACCACGTTACCTTCATAGGTAGGCTCGGAAACATTGGTCTCGATCTTGAGGCTGATCCGTCCTGGCGAAAGCACGACCGGCCGGAAATTCAAGGTTATGCCGTAGTCGACCGTGTCGGTCGTGCGCGTTATGGTCTGCTGGCCCGTATCCTTGTCGATGGTGACTTCCTGTTCCGCAGGCAGACGGAAATCGCCCCCGACATAGAACTTTGCCTGCTCGCCGGAAATGGCGGTGAGGCTGGGTTCGGCCAGCGTGCGTACGACACCGGCCTGCTCCATGGCATTGAGATAGGTGGCAAAGTTGAGCGAACCGGAACCGATCGCGCCGCTGGCGATCCGCGAGGCGCCGCTGATTGCATTTCCAAGATTGGACGGATTTGCGAATTCGAAGCCGTTATTGCTTGTCGAACTGCTGATGGAGCCATTGAAACCCAGCTGTTTCAGCACCTGCCGGCTGACCTCGGCGACGGTAACCTTCAGCGTTACCTGATCTTCGCCTTCGATCGTCAGCATATTGACGATTTGCGATACCTGGCGGTTTTCGGCAAAAATTGCGGCGTCTCCGCCATTGTCGCCACCTGTCAGCGATATGTTACGGGTGGTGGCTTCACCACCCTTCAGAAAGGCTTCGGCAAGCTGTACTGCCCGTGCCGAGTCCTGCGGTGTACGAACCGTTCCCGTCAAAACGATATTGTCTGAAACAATTTCGACCTTGATGTCGGAGTCGGGAATAAAGCGGCGAATATTGGTTTCCAGCCCGACGATATCGCGCTCCACCTCGAGATCGAGGCTGACGATTTCACGGCCACTATCGCCGAAAATGAAAATATTGGTCTGCCCCACCGTTTTTCCGAAGAGATAGATTCGTCTCGACGTGCGGGTCACGGCATCGGCAAGGCTGGGGTCAGCAACGAGAATATCATGGGCGTCCTCGGGCAGGTCGATGACCAAAGCCTTGTTGAGGCCGAGTTTCAGGCGTTTGCGAACGCCCGAGCCACTCTCGGTGATGCGCACGATGCTGGCGCTTTGTGCCGCGGCCTCGCCGAGACGCAGAAATTCGGGCGAATGCGGGTCTAGAATGCCTGAAAAAGCCACGCAGAATGCAAGTCCGCCCAGCATCGATGAACGCAGGTGTTTTTTAACGCGCTTTGCCATGAACCCCCCGGTCATTGTGATGCTCCCTGATTGCCCTTGACGATTGAACCGGATTTGATCACCTGAATTTCCGGTTGGCCGGAGCCACCGTTGAGAAGATAGCCCGCCGAAAGCGTGTCGTTTTCCTGTGCATCGGCGATCGAGCGCAGGGCGAGAGTGAGGCGATCCGCCATCTGCTGCGCCACCGTTATGATCTTCGCCTGCTCAGGCGTCAGTTCCAGTGTGGCCGTTGCGCCCACGACGGCGGAAATCCCGTCTTCGCCTTCCTTGATCTGCTGGTCGATCGCGAGAACCCGGACATTGTTCAAAACATTCTCGGTCAGGAAGTTTCCGTTCTCACCCTTGCGAACCATGATGACGTCGACACGGTCATTGGGCAGTACGAAGCCGCCCGCGCCGGTTGAAACGGAAATTTCCGTGGCGACGGCGCGTTTTCCTGCCGGCAGAAGCGATGACATGATGCGGGTACTGGAATCGACGACTTTTTCCGGCCGCACCGGTTCCCCCTCGAACAGGGGCAACCGCACGACGGCGCCGGTGAGTTCGGTGATTGCGTTGGGGTTTTTGGCTTCGGTTATGAAGCTGTCGACGACATTGCCCTGCGGCCAGGGCGTCCAGCGCACCGAGCTGTCGTTCAGACGGCTGCCGACGGGTAAATTGACCGAGGAAACGAGAACGTTGACCGTCGGCTCTTTCTGGATGATCGTTTCCGCCTTTTCGATAACCTGTTTTGCACCGGAAATCTGCATGGCGACAAGACCGGCAAGGCCGGCAGCCACCAGAGCAACGGACATAATGACGATACGCGACGGTTTCATGCTCGATCCTTGAGGGAGTCAGATTCTTCTCACCTCAGGATGGCGCGCGATTGGTGTAATTATGGTTAATATTGTGCTTGGATTTGTAGTTAATGATGCCTTAATTCCGGTGAGGCAGTAATTCTCTCTAGGAGAGGCTGGCGATTGCCGCTTTTACTATCGGTGCGTCACCATAGGTCAGGAACCCTGCAATGGCGATGCCGATCCCATAGGGAATTTTTTTTGCCACGAGCAGCGAAGCTGGCACGGGAATGCCGCTGGCCATGATTTCCTGGGCGCGCGACCGCAAGAGCAAAATGCCGAGGGTCAGCAGTCCTCCAACGAATGTCACTGAAAGCAGAAATTCAACAAGGGAAACGCTGAAGCCGTACCACACCGCTGCGCCAGTCAGGAGTTTCGCATCTCCACCACCCATGACGTTTGCCGCAAAAAGCGCGAAGCAGGCAGCAAAAACTACGCCCGCCGCGGCAAGGCTCATTCCGAAAGTATGCCAGCCCATGCCGGAAAAAGGCGCGATCACGATGAACGACAGCAGCAAAATCAGCGGAATCCGGTTGGGGATAGTCATGCTTAGCAGGTCGGTAAACGCCGCGAATGCAAGGCAAAGCGGAAGTGCCAGGAAGATGACGGCTATAACCATGAAGGAAACTCCCGTTTATTCGAACACTTCCAGGCGGCGTGCACAGGTATTCCAGGTATTGAACACAATGTGAAATGCCGCTCACAAGTTTTGAGCGGCATTTCGATCTCAGATTGGAAGCAATTAGAAAGCTGTATTTCGAGCGGTTGTCATAGTCGTACCGATGCGGTCGAAGAGCGCGTCGAGCTGTGTGCCGACGACGCCTGCGCCGCCAACGATTGCGACGGACAGCAGGGCAGCAATCAGGCCATATTCAATTGCCGTAGCGCCGGATTCGTCCTTGAGGAAACGAGCGAAAATCTTGGTCATGAGTATCTCCTAACTCTTGTGTAGTTCAGCACGCCGACAACTGTTCTCCGTTGTTCGGTTGCCTTCAAACTACAGACGAGCGATTTCCAAGCGCTTAAAAAAAACGATTAACTCAAAGTAAACGGCAGGATGAGTTTCCTTTGGTAAATAAATATGAAAAGTATTTAATGTATTTCTATATTTGCTTATAAACAAAATTCTTCTGTCGAAGGGCTGTTCTCATTTTGGGAAAACGGGTTCCTCAATGAGACACAGATGTTCAGTTATGATGCGGGGCGGCGCACGTCGGGAATGCCAGGAATTATGCATGGTTACCGTGCGCATCACGCATTTTCGTCACTTAACGCTTCATTCACTAAAACCACGCATTCTTTGACGCGGTAAACTGCTGATTAGTGAGCAAGGGCAAAAAGCGTGTCATCCGGAAAACTGACGAAAATTGTGGTCGGCTTGTCGGTCATTCTGGGAGGGGCGTTCCAGCCCGGTTTTGCCCAGGAAGACATATTGCGCGTCTCGATGAATCACGCCCGCGTCCTCCGTCTCGACCGTCCTGTCAGCAAGGTTATCGTCGGCAACTCGAAAGTTGCCGATGCCACGGTTGCCGACGCCACCACGATCGTTCTGACCGGCCGCAGTTTCGGCACGACAAATCTCGTACTTCTCGACGCCGAAGGGAATCCAATCGTCGATGAGCGGATTCTCGTCTCCATTGATGAAGGCAATACGGTCCGTGTTTTCCGCCAGACGGAGCGAACCGTTCTTTCCTGCACGCCCAATTGTGAGCAGCATTCGCAAAACAGTGGCGACAAGGACGCCCAACCTTAACAAGGCTTGGTCCGCCTCAAATCCGAACGATCGAGCCGCCGTATTCGATGCCGTGAAGGCGTGAGCCTTGGCTCGTCATCTGCATCTTTTCCTAAGGGTAAGATTGGCGCTGGGCGTCAGCAAAACGAAAAACCGCAACATGTACCCCTGCGTTCTGCAGGAGGGCCAAATGTTGCTGTTTTTTCGTCTAAGTATTTGATCTGGCTAAGATCAAAATGGAATGGTGCCCAGAAGAGGACTCGAACCTCCACACCCTTGCGAGTACCAGCACCTGAAGCTGGCGCGTCTACCAATTCCGCCATCTGGGCGACGGAGAGCGATGTACGAGGGCAGCCGCCCGGTGTCAACAGGCTTTTTGAACTTTTATGACGGTCATTGATTTTAAAGGGAAAAAACTTGTCTGGTGCTGTTGAAACCCGTCGCCGGGTCAGGTGTCGAGGCCTTCGTGCTTCGTCCTGTCGGCATGACCGAGGTCTCGTTCCGGGTCGATGATGTCGCGGATTCTCTGTTTGAGCTCTTTTGGGCCGGGAAAACCGCCGTCACGTTTGCGTTCCCATATAATGGTACCGTCCACCCCGATCTCGAACACGCCGCCGGTCGAGGGGACAAGGCTCACTTCGCCGATGTCCGAGGCGAAGGTTTGCAGGATTTCCTGCGCCATCCATCCAGCCCGCAGCAACCAGTTGCACTGGGTGCAGTAGCGTATCGTTATGCGCGGTTTGGTGTCGGTCATCATCACGTCTCCTTCGCGGCCGAGTCACGATAATGTTAACTTTAACGCTCATGTTTTTACCCGGCATATGCTTGTTCTTATCACGGGGCTTTGCGAACAGATAAGTCAATCGAATGCTCAAACAGAGAGATCCTATGGCCCAGTTCGACAATAATCGTCAGCGTCTGTTCGTTCCCGCCGTTGCACCGCTTTATAACGGGACACACGATGTGGTGGAGACCATTTTGCGTGTCACGGCGGGACTTCTGCTGGTTACCCATGGGTTCGGCAAGATTCTCAATCCCTTCGGGGCGGTCGGCATGGTGGAGAGCCTCGGTTTTTACCCGGGCGTCTTCTGGTCGCCGCTGCTGGCGGCAACGGAATTCTTCGGCGGTATTTTCATCGCCATCGGCCTTTTCACGCGGCCGGCATCCTTCGCCGCCATGATCGTCCTTCTGGTAACGGTCTGGTTCCATGGTGTGGTGAAGGCGGAAGGTCTGGGCGGTGCGGAAAAATCGATTCTCTGGGCGGCGATTTTCCTGTTCTTCGCGATTCGGGGCGGCAACCGGCATTCGGTCGACGCGAAGCTCTCGCGGGAATTCTAATATCCAGTGGCGGGGCCCATGCTGCGCCACGCCACTGCTGCCGTACCTCTTGAAAATCCCTTTTCATCATGATGAAGCTTGGATTCAATCGGCGAAACCCGCCGGCTGAATCATCTGTTATCATCAAGAGGTCGCATGCGCGTCGCAATTATCGAAAACATGGCGGGCACGCCGCATGGACAACTCGGCGTGGCATTGGCGGAGGCAGATGCGGAGGTACACGTCATTCGCGCCTATGCGGGGGAACCGCTTCCGAAAGATGCGGGCGGTCATGATGCCCTTATCGTTCTGGGCGGAGAGCAGAACGCACTCGACGATGCCCTCTATCCCTATCTTACAGAGCTTGCGCGTTTGATGAAAACCTTTGGCGATGCGGGCAGGGCAGTCATGGGTGTTTGCCTCGGCAGCCAGCTGCTGGCCCGCGCTTATGGTGGCGATAATATTCTTTCCGGTCCACCGGAATTCGGCTGGCAAAAGGTGTCCCTCACGGAAGAGGGCATATCCGATCCGCTTTTGGCCGGGATGGATAGAGCTTTTCCGATTTTTCAATGGCACTGCGATACATTTACACTACCACCCGGTGCCACCCGGCTTGCGACCAATGCCTCGACACGGAATCAGGCCTTTCGCCTCGGACGGGCGGTCTATGGCACACAGTTCCATTTCGAGGCCTCCGCCGCAGTCGTTGACGGCTGGTGCGAGGCCTTTCCCGCTTCCATCGAAAAAATGGCGCCCGGCTGGCTGGCACAATATCCCGATCATCGCGACCTGCACGCAGGGATGGCGGATGCAGCGGGTCTGGAGATTGCCCGTGCCTGGGTGCGGCTCATCTGACGGATTTTCTGTTGCGAATATCATTTTGCCAGACCAGAATTGCGTGGAGTTCATTTTTCAGCGCGAAGGAGCCGCAAAGCCCATGTACAAATTCGAGATCTATCAAGACAAAGCCGGAGAATTTCGCTTTCGCTTCAAGGCTTCGAACGGCGAGACGATGTTTGTCTCTGAAGGCTATAAGGCCAAAGCCTCGGCCATTCACGCGATCGAGTCGATCAAGAGAAATTCCCCCGGCGCCGATACCGTTGATCTCAGCACCATGACGGCCTGAGTCGTCCAATGAGAACCGGAATGCAATTTACCTGCCAGAAATGAAGGGCGCATTGGTGGGTGCCGGCGTAAAGATAAGATTCAGTCTTTTTTGATAATCTTCCGTTAGCATTTGTATTTCGAGGTCTCCGGGTGGCGCCAGTGCGTCCCCGATTTGTTTTGCGTACGGGTTCTCATGCGTTCTTCGGCTGTGCCAGCACTTCTTTTCGGTTGCCTTCTGCTTGGCGGCTGCACGTCCAGTTCCGGTCCGGAAAGCCTGGTTGCCGGCTTGCCGTCGAAGGAAACCACGAGTTCTGTCACGCCATCAGCGCCGGTGCCGCAGGCAAGTGTCGGCTCGCAGCCGATAACCGCTCAACCGCGGCAGGAAGTACTGGCTTGGGGCGGGCCGGTGCCGGAAGAGCCCAAGGCTTTTTCCGCCGTCACGCCGAGGGCGTCGCTGCCGCAGGATGCGCCTGAAATCCGTTTGCCGGTCCCGCCGCAGGCCGGGATGATACGGCCGGCCGAACGGCCGATGGAGCGTCCGGTCCAATTGGCCATGGCGGCGGCTCCGGCGGCGAGCGCCGGTGCGCAGATCCGCTCCCGCATTTTCCGTTCCAGCTTCAGCGATGCGAAACCGATCAATTTCGGCCGGGTTCAGCCGCGGCATTTCCAGGTGCACGGCGTGGATGTGTCGCGCTGGCAGGCCAATATCGATTGGCCGTTGCTGCGCACCCGCGGGGCCAATTTCGCCTTCATCAAGGCCACGGATGGCGGCGATCACCTTGATCCGATGTTCCGCACCAACTGGCAGGGTGCAAAGGCCGCGGGCATTCGCCGTGGCGCCTATCACTTCTTCTACTGGTGCCGTTCGGCCAGCGAGCAGGCAGACTGGTTCATTCGCAACGTGCCACGCGATCCCGACGCGCTGCCACCGGTGATCGATGTGGAATATAACGGCGAGTCGAGCTGCAAGATGCGCCATTCCCGTGAGCGCGTTCTGGAAAAGATGCGCGTCTTCATGAACAAGCTCGAGCGCCATTACGGGCAGCGGCCTATCATTTATACCGCGCCGGATTTTTACAAGGATAACCTGACCGGCGAGTTCCAGGACTATCCTTTCTGGCTGCGCGCCGTCGCCCAGCACCCATCAGTGGTCTATCCCGGTCGCAAATGGCTGTTCTGGCAATATTCCGGCTCGGGCCTGTCACATGGCGTCGATGGCCGAATCGATCTCAATGTCTTCAACGGCAGCGAAGATGCGTGGCACCGCTGGGTGGATCGCCGTTCCAGCTGAAGGATCGCCCGTGTCAGCGCGCGAATTTTCTGGCGCCCGCGACGCAGAGCACCACAACCAGCGTAACGGCAATCATGGCAGGGCTTACCTCTTCGTGCAGCAGGGTTGCGGCAAGCGCGAGGCCGAAGAACGGCTGCAACAGCTGCAATTGTCCGACTGCTGCAATGCCGCCCTGCGCCAGGCCGCGATACCAGAAGATGAAGCCGATCAGCATGCTGAACAGGGAAACATAGGCAAGGCCGCCCCAAGCCTGGGGATCGATGCCGGCAAGCGTTTGCGGCCCTGTGAAAAACGCGAGCGGCAGCATCACCGGCAGGGAGAGAACCAGCGCCCAGGAAATGACCTGCCAGCCCCCCAGTCTGCGGGAAAGGGCGGCACCCTCTGCATAACCAAGTCCGCAGACGATGATTGCGCCGAGCATCAGGAGATCACCGGCAAGCGAGGCCTCAAGCCCGGTCGAAAATGAATTCCACATCGAAAAGCCCGCCACCAGGGCGCTGCCCGCGCAGGAAAAGAGCCAGAAGGCCGGGCGCGGGCGCTCGCCTCCGCGCAGAACCGCAAAGATTGCGGTGGCCAGCGGCAACAGCCCGACAAAAACAATGGAATGCGCCGAGGTAACGTGCCGGAGGGCAAGCGCCGTCAACAGCGGAAAGCCCACGACAACCCCAAGCGAGACGATGAAGAGCGATGTCAGATCATGGCGCGCCGGGCGCTTTTGCCGGAAAGCAAGCAGCAGCACCACCGCCAATAGACCCGCAATGCTGGCGCGGGCCACAGTGAGGAACACGGGATCAAAACCCGTCACCGCAACGCGCGTGGCGGGCAGCGAGCCGCTAAATATCACCACGCCCGTCAGACCGTTCAGCCAGCCGCTTGTCGCCTTGTCCATCGTCATCTCCTGCATTTTGTACTTCTTCCTCCGGAACTGCTGGCGGCAACAGCGACAGTCATATACAATTTAAAGAAACTGTTATGGTTGATGTTCCAGTACGGATGGAGAGAGTTGTGGACGGGCGGCTTTCAACCCTCGCGCAGATCGAACCCGGTACGCGCATAGAAAAGGTCATGGCGAGCATTCGCCAGCGCATTGCTTCGCGCAGCCTCGTTCCAGGCGCGCGCCTGCCTTCGGTGCGCGGGCTGGCGAAAGCCATGCACGTTTCCACCTCCACTGTTGTCGAAGCCTATGACCGGCTGGTGGCCGATGGCACGATAAGCTCGCGGCCGGGCTCCGGATTTTTTGTAGCCGGTCCGCTTGCGCCCCTGTCTCTCGCCGATATCGAGCCCCGGCTGGACAGGGCGGTGGACCCGCTATGGGTATCCCGTCAGGCGCTGGACGAAGGGTCCGTCCTCGCCAAGCCCGGTTGCGGCTGGCTTCCCGCGTCCTGGATGCCGGAAGAGGCAATGCGGCGGGCGATCAGGGGGCTTGCGCGCGCGGATGCCGCCCTGCTGACGGATTATGCGAGCCCGATGGGGCTTCTGCCGCTGCGGCAGCTCCTGTCGCGCAGGCTGGCCGATCACGGGGTTCAGGCCGGAGCCAGCCAGATCATGCTGACCGATTCAGGTACCCAGGCAATCGATCTCCTGTGCCGCTTTTTGCTGCAGCCTGGAGATACAGTAATCGTCGACGATCCATGTTATTTCAATTTCCACGCCCTTTTGCGCGCGCACCGCGTCAGGGCCATTGGCGTGCCCTATACACCTACAGGGCCGGACCTGCCGATTTTCGAGCAGGCGCTGAAAGAGCACCGGCCGCGGCTCTATATCACCAATTCCGCGATCCATAATCCCACTGGCGCGCGGCTCTCCGCCGTTCATGCCCACCGTTTGTTGATGTTGGCCGAACAGTCGGGACTGACCATCATTGAGGATGATATTTTCGCCGATTTCGAAACTCAGGCCGCCCCGCGTCTGGCTGCTTTCGACGGCCTGAACCGCGTTGTCCAGATCGGTAGTTTTTCAAAAACACTGTCGGCTTCCGTGCGCTGCGGTTTCATAGCAGCGCCCCTGGCGTGGGTGGAAGCGTTGACCGACCTCAAGATCGCCACCGCTTTTGGCGGAGCGCATTTCTCAGCCGCGCTGGTCCTGTCGCTTCTGACGGATGGCAGTTATCGCAAACATGTCGAGGCGCTTCGTCTGCGGCTTGCGGCGGCGATGCCGGAGGCGGCGGCGCGCCTCGTCTCACTTGGATGCGTACCGTGGATCGAACCGCAGGCGGGCATGTTTTTATGGTGCCGCCTGCCGGAAGGCGTGGATGCTGCCGATGTGGCGCGCCGCGCGCTCGCGCAGCAGTTGGTGCTCGCACCGGGGAATGTGTTCAGTTCCTCGCAGAGCGCGTCCGGTTTCATGCGTTTCAACGTGTCGCAAACGGGTGGTCCACACGTCATGACCGTGCTTGCAGATGCTCTTCGTCAGCCGCCCGTTTCACCTTCGTCCTGACCGCAGGGGCGACTGATCGGAACAAAATCGCGGGAACGTCGTTTTCTCGGCAGAATGAAGAGGAGGAAACACCATGACATTCGATCCCAACAACCCGCGTCCGGACCGCGATCTTCGTCCGGAACTGAATATCAACAACGAACCGCGTGCCCGCACCTCGTCGTCCTGGGTGCCGTGGCTGGCAATCATCGTCGTCGTATTGGTGGGCGTCTTCGCTTGGTCGCAGATGAGTGGCCCGACCACCGATCCGGCCACGACGTCGTCCACCACGCCACCCGCTGCGACGGACCAGGCGCCGGCACCGATGGCACCGACTACCCCGGCAACGCCGCCGGCAAATAACGCCGCCCCGGCAAGTCCGAACACGGGTGGAACCCAGACCCAGCCTTAATGGCTGACTGGACACGATGAAGCCGCCTGCTTCCGAGCAGGCGGTTTTTTCGTTTGCACAATCGCTAGTTTACTCGCTCAGAGCTGGTCCATGGCGGAAGGATGATTGGAGACTTTTGACCAGCGGGTGATCGATTCTGCCGCCAGCGCCGAAAGCGTAATATTTCCGAAGCGGGATAACAAAATGCTCTCCGCCTCGGTCATGGCCTCGAAAAGTGCAGCATTGACTGCCTGTTCAATAACACAATCCGGATTGTCACCTGCCAGCCCGATAGAGAACAGTTCGGGCGCGCCAAGCGCTCTGTAGATATCGAGTAATGTAATCTCATTGAGTGGGCGCGCCAGAACCCATCCTCCGCCATGTCCTTTTTCGGAAGAAACATATCCCTGCTCGCGCAGGCCCGCCATCGTCCTGCGCACCACCACCGGATTGGTCTGCAACATGGCTGCGATACTTTCCGAAGTCGCCGCGCCCTCATGTTTTTCCATATGGATCAGAATATGCAGCACCCGGGAAAGTCGCGTGTCGTGTCTCATTGTTGAAGCCCGCCTGTTTGCATTCACGCTTACCACCCTCCGGCTGACGTAACAATATAAGTTGCATGACCATTGACTCGATCTTTCATGTAACAATATAAGTAGCATGATATGGACCGCGGTTACGGTCGGCCTCAAAACATGGGTGCATCATGAAATTCGACGTGATCATAATAGGCGGCAGTTACGCCGGGTTATCCTCCGCCCTGCAGCTGGGCCGCGCAAGGAAGCGGGTTCTGGTTGTGGACGCAGGCGAAAGACGAAATCGCTTTGCCAGCCACTCCCATGGTTTTCTTGGGCAGGACGGCAAGGCGCCCGGCGAAATCGTGAGCGAGGCACGCAGCCAGATCGAGCGTTACCCGACGATCGAGTGGGCGCGGGGCAGCGTAACGGATGCGGAAGGGACTTTTGGTGACTTTGAGGTCGAAATCGATGGCGGTCGCCGTGAAAGCGGCGCCCGTCTCATTCTCGCCATGGGCGTCACCGACGAACTTCCGGATATAGCCGGGCTGAAGGACCGCTGGGGGTCCTCTGTTTTCCACTGCCCTTATTGCCATGGCTACGAACTGGATCAGGGAAAGATCGGCGTTATCGCGGCTTCACCTCTGGCCATACATCATGCACTGATGCTCCCGGACTGGGGGGAGACCACCTTCTTTACCAATGGCGTCTTCGAGCCGGATGCTGATCAGGATGCGCTTCTGTCTGCTCGCGGGGTCCATGTGGAAAAAACGCATATCCGGGAAATCGCCGGACATGCGGATATCGCTCTGGTGGATGGGCGTAATGTTGCACTGGCGGGCCTTTTCACCCAGCCGAAATTGCGTATCGCCTCAGACTGGGTAAAAAAACTCGGCTGCGCCATCGAGGAAGGACCAATGGGATCGACCGTCGTTACCGATCCGATGAAACAGACCACCATTGCCGGCATATTTGCCTGCGGCGATGTGGCAAGGGCTGCCGGCTCTGTGGCCCTTTCGGTTGGCGACGGCGCAATGGCCGGTGCGGCGGCGCATCGGTCGATCCTGTTTCCGCAATGATCAGTGTGAAACGAGGTTGAGCCAGCGCCCCGGTGGCATGCCGAAGGCATTTTTGAAATGCCGCGTGAAATGTGCCTGATCCGCGAACCCGCAGGCGAAGGCTGTTTCCGCAAGGCTGCCACCGGCCCGCATCATCTCCTTGCATTTTTCCAACCGCCGCATGATGAGATAACGGTGCGGGCTCGTTCCGAACAGGAAACGGAAATGCCGAAAAAGCGTAAAGCGGTCGAGCCCGCTTATCTCTTCCAGCTCTTCCGACCCCACGGTTGCGGCGCTGTTCTCCAGCAGGTAATTCCTGCACCGCAGGACGGCCGCCCTGTCAACTCGCTTGATATTCCCAGTTCTTTCATTCGAATGTTTGCAGAGCAGATCCGCAAGTCGCGCCTGCCAGTCTGTCACAAGTAGATTGTCCGGCTCGCTTTCGAGGTTGGCAAGCACTTCGATCAGGCATAGGCGAAAGGCCTCGTCCTCGATAACGGGATGTTTGGAAAAAGGCAGCGACTTATGTCCTGCCTGCATCATCTTTTCAGGCGGAAGGTAAAGCATGCGGTAGCGCAGGCCCTCATCCGTGCCGGCGCCGCCATCGTGAACTTCGTCGGGATGCAGCACGATCACATTTCCGGGCATGCTGAAATGCGATGCGCCACGATAGGAAAAGGTCTGAACGCCTGAGAGCGTAACGCCCAGCGCATAGGTATCATGCCGGTGCGGCGCGTAAGCATTACCGTGAAAGCGCGCTTCTATGCGCTCGAAACCGTCGCTCGCGGGGGCCTGCACGATGCCCTCGAATTTGCACGAACGTTCAAGATCGGTGGCATGCAGAGGCTGTAGGATTGCTTCTCGTTCGTAACCACAGCCAGATTGAGTTCGCATGTTTGATACCAAGATCGCCGTCGTCCTTCGTGACGACCTTGCCGTTTGGCAAAAATTGAACGTCACCGCATTTCTCATGTCCGGGATCGTAGCTCAGACCGGAGAGATCATCGGGGAACCATACCGCGACAGGGCGGGGAACGTCTACAATCCTCTGTCTGTCCAGCCGATTGTCGTGATGGCCGCGGATCAGGAGGCGTTGCGCAAAATCCATCAGCGTTCTCTTGAGCGTGATGTCACGACATCGCTTTATATCGAGGAAATGTTCTCCACCGGACACGACGCGGCGAACCGTCAGGTCTTCTCGGAATTTTCTCCGGAAACCGCAAAGGTTGTCGGAATGGCGCTTAGAGCCGATAAGAAAATCGTCGACAAGATTACAAAAGGCGCGAAGCTGCACGCCTGAGAACGGTGTTTTTGAAAGGAAAAGGGAGGCCGCAAGCCTCCCTTTCAAAAGCAATCGCGGTACTTCGCCGCTTATTCGTCGTTCATCTTCAGAGCGGCGATAAAGGCTTCCTGCGGAATTTCGACCTTGCCGAACTGGCGCATGCGCTTTTTGCCTTCCTTCTGCTTGTCCAGAAGTTTGCGCTTGCGTGTGGCATCGCCGCCGTAGCACTTCGCCGTTACATCCTTGCGCAACGCGCGCACGGTTTCGCGGGCGATAACCTTGCCGCCGATGGCGGCCTGGATCGGGATCTGGAACATGTGCGGCGGAATGAGTTCCTTCAGCTTTTCGCACATGCCGCGCCCGCGCCGGTCGGCCGCCGAGCGGTGGACCAGCATGGAAAGCGCATCGACGGGATCGCCATTGACGAGGATCGACATCTTGACAAGATCGCCTTCGCGATAATCGATGATGTTGTAATCGAACGAGGCATAACCCTTGGAGATCGATTTCAGACGGTCGTAGAAATCGAACACCACTTCGTTGAGCGGCAGCTCGTAGGTAATCATCGCGCGGTTGCCGACATAAGTCAGCTCGGTTTGCAGTCCACGCCGGTCCTGACAGAGTTTCAGGATGCCACCGAGATATTCGTCCGGCGTCATGATCGTCGCCTTGATCCACGGTTCGCGGATTTCCTTGATCTTCACCACGTCAGGCATGTCGGCCGGGTTGTGAAGTTCCTTTTCCGTGCCGTCCGTCAGCGTCATTTCATAGACAACCGAAGGGGCGGTGGCGACGAGATCGAGATTGAACTCGCGCTCGAGGCGTTCCTGAATGATTTCGAGATGGAGCAGGCCCAGGAAGCCGCAGCGGAAACCGAAGCCAAGAGCGGCAGACGATTCCATTTCGAAGGAGAAGGAGGCGTCGTTAAGGCGAAGCTTGCCCACCGCCGCGCGCAAATCTTCGAAGTCGGCCGCATCGACCGGGAAGAGGCCGCAGAACACCACGGGCTGCGCGGGCTTGAAGCCGGGCAGGGCCTGCGCCGTCGGGCGCTTGTCGTCGGTGATGGTATCGCCAACGCGTGTATCGGCCACCTCCTTGATCGAGGCGGTGATGAAGCCGATCTCGCCGGGGCCGAGACTATCGACATTGACCATCTTCGGGGTCAGGACACCGACGCGCTCGATGCCGTATTTCGCGCCCGAGCCCATCATGCGGATCTGCTGGCCCTTGCTCAGCACGCCGTCGATGACGCGCACGAGAACCATAACGCCGAGATAGGTGTCGTACCAGCTGTCAACAAGCAGCGCTTTCAGCGGCCCGTTTTCGCCGACTTCGCTCTTCGGCGGCGGCAGGCGGTGGACGATGGCTTCCAGAACATCGGGAATGCCAAGACCTGTCTTGGCGGAAATCATCACCGCATCGGAAGCATCGATGCCAATGACTTCCTCGATCTGTTCCTTGATGCGGTCGGGTTCGGCCGCAGGCAGGTCGATCTTGTTGAGCACCGTGACCAGCTCATGATTATTGTCGATTGCCTGATAGACATTGGCGAGCGTCTGGGCTTCCACGCCCTGCGAAGCGTCGACCACCAGCAGCGAACCTTCGCAGGCCGAAAGCGAGCGGGAGACTTCATAGGCAAAGTCGACGTGGCCGGGTGTGTCGATGAGGTTCAGCACATAGGTCTCGCCGTTATTCGCCTTGTAATGCAGGCGCACGGTTTGAGCCTTGATGGTGATGCCGCGCTCGCGCTCGATATCCATCGAATCGAGCACCTGTTCCGACATGTCGCGTTCGGCGAGGCCGCCTGTCGACTGGATCAACCGGTCGGCCAGCGTCGATTTGCCGTGATCGATGTGGGCTACGATCGAAAAGTTGCGGATATGGTCCAGGGGCGTGCGGGTCGAATTTGTGCTCATGTTCCGCGCTATAGCAGGGGCTTGTCATGCCGCAAAGCGGGAATTTGGTTAAAAGCCTTCTAAAACGCAAATTGCTCCGGCCAGTCACGGCGGGTGGCGACCTGCCCCTCGGTGCGCAGCCTTGCCACTGTGGCAAGATCGATATCGGCGATCAAAAGGCTGCTTTGCGTCACCGCATCACTTTCGCTTTCCGCGACGATGCCGGATGCTGGCATGCCGTAGTCCGACGGCACGTAAAGAGCAGCGCGACCACGATTTTCATCGACGGCCGGGGACCATGGCGCTTCCCCGGCGGTGGGCGATGACAGGACGGCATACTGGTTTTCCAGCGCCCGCGCCTGCGCGCCGATGCGGACCCGATAGGCACCCGCGAGGGTATCGGTGCAACTGGGCGCGAGGACCAGTTCGACGCCGAGTTCCGCCAGCCTGCGGCCAAGCATCGGGAACTCGTTGTCGTAACAGATGAGAATGCCCAGCCTGCCGATCTGCGTATCAAACGCTTTAAGGCCCTCGACGCCGGCATGGATGTTCCATTGCTCCCGTTCGAAGCGGGTCATGATCTGCTTGTCCTGATAACCGATCAGTCCATCCGGACCGAAAAGCCACGCGCGATTGCGGAATTTGCCGTCCGGGTCCTTCACCGGCGCGCTGCCGGGCTGGAACAGAATTTGATGTTGCCGCGCCAGCTCCTCGCATAGCTCTACCCAGGAGGGGATCATCGGCTGTATCTCTTCGATGGAACGGTGCAGATCAGAACGGATGTCGGGTGGCAACTGACCGGTCAGCGTCATCGCCGAATATTCCGGCAGCAGCAGCAGTTCTGCGCCCTCGCTCTTGGCCTCGCGGACAACGGCGGACAGATGGGCGGTATAGGCCTCCCATGTCTCGATCAGCTCGATGGCATATTGGCTGGCGGCGAGGCGTGTCATGTGTCTCCATCTCCGGCAAGGATGGTCTTCATCCAGAATGACAGGGGTTTGGGGCTCTCGGTGCTTTCGTCGAGGTCCTGCCAGATGAAGCTTGTATGCAGCTCGGGGTGGTGGCGATAACCGCGCTTTTCCCAGAAGGCATTGAGCGGCACGTAATCCGTCGGCCGGCGGGGATGGTCGGCAGGCCGCTCGACAGCGCAGAAGGTGCACTGGTTGAAGCCGAGCCGCTTTGCATGTGCCTCCCGCTCCTCGAAGAAGCGCACGCCGACGCCGTGGCCGCGATAGCCGGGAAGCAGCACGCTTTCACCGAAGTAGAATACCCGGTCCGGATCGTAGCCCGCTTCCACGAATGGCGTTTTCACCTCGCCGGTTTCGGCGGCCATCGGCATGCCGGTGGACATGCCGACCACTCTGCCGTCATCGAGCGCCAGCACGAAGATCGCCCCGTCCGTATCGGCATAGGTCGCAAGATATTTGCGCTCATACTCCAGCGAGCCGTCATAGAGATACGGAAAGGCGCGAAACACCTCGATCCGCAGGCGCGCGAGGTCATCGAAATAAGGTGTGGCGTCAATGCCGGAAAGAGACTTGATTTCGACGGTCATGGGCATTTTCACTCTCGGTTGCACTGGTTATACCGTCATGGAACACCCGCGCAAGCATGAACGGAGAAGACGATGACCGCTGCCGAGACCATCCGCGCCTATTACGAAGCCTTCAACCGTCAGGATATGGATGCCTTCCTGGCGCTGCTTCACGATGAGGTGGTGCATGACATTAATCAGGGCGAGCGCCAGACCGGCAAGGCCGCCTTTGCGTCCTTCATGGATCATATGAACCGCTGCTATAAGGAAAACCTTACCGATATGGTGATCATGGCGAGCGAGGATGGAAAGCGCGCGTCCGCCGAATTCATTGTCAATGGCGAATATCTCAAGACTGACGAAGGGTTGCCCGAGGCGAACGGTCAGACATATGTGCTGCCGGCCGGCGCCTTTTTTGATCTGAAAGATGGAAAGGTTAGTCGAGTAACGAACTACTATAATCTGAATGACTGGATTGCCCAGGTCGGCGCCTGAGGCCTATTTACCGATAAGCACCCGGCGGAAAAATGACAATTTCCACTATGAAGGATATTGACTCCATCATGTGAGAGTGAAATTCTCATATGATGGAAAACGAAGATCACATTCTCGAACGCTCGATCGGCGAGCGTATCAAAACGTTGCGGGCTGAAAGCGGCCTGACGCTGGACAGGCTTGCATCCGAATCGGGCGTCAGCCGCGCCATGATTTCCCGTATTGAAAGGGGAGAGGCGAGCCCCACCGCGTCGCTGCTCGCCCGCATCTGCGCGGCATTTGGCCTGTCGCTCTCCGGTTTCTTCGCCGAAAATGAAGAGACCGTTTCTCCGCTGGTGAGAAAGCGCGACCAGCAGCTCTGGAAAGATCCCGAGACAGGCTATGTCCGCCGCGCCATTTCCCCGCCGCGTGTGGGATCGGATGTCGATATTGTCGAAGTCGAATTTCCAGCCGGCGCGCGCGTCGGTTTTCCGCCGCATGCGGCAAGCCGGGGCATGACGCAATATGTCTGGCTTTTTGAAGGCGTGCTGGAAATGACGAGCGGCGGAAACGTTCACCGGCTGGAGCCGGGCGATTGCCTTTTCATGCCGGTCGGAGAAGGGCACGTCTTCCACAATCCTTCCGAAAAACCTGCTCGTTATGCCGTTGTGCTGGATCAAAGACAGCGCTGATTTCCCCACAGGAGTTTTTATGACCATCATCCGCATGTTGAACGGGCAAGAGACCATCGATGCCCTGCCAGAACTCTGCGAAGTCCTCGCCGCCTGCGTGAACAGCGGCGCCTCCGTCGGCTTCATGTTGCCCTTTTCCCCGCAGGATGCCGAACCCTTTTGGCGATCCGTGGCTGAAGCGTCAGGTCAGGGTGCGACTATTCATGTGGTAGCGGAAGTGGATGGCAAGGTGGTCGGCACCGTGCAGGTGGCGCTCGCCTCCAAACCCAACCAGCCGCATCGCGGCGATCTGATGAAACTTCTCGTGCACCCATCCGCCCGAGGCCTTGGCGTCGCCCGCAAGCTCATGCAAAGGGTGGAGGAGGAAGCGGCAAAACGTGGCCGTACCCTTCTGGTTCTGGATACGGCAACTGGCAGCGATGCAGAGGCGATTTATCCCCGTTTCGGCTGGGAACGGGTCGGCGTCATTCCGGATTACGCCCTGTTTCCGGATGGACGCTTTTGCAGCACGACCCTGTTCTATAAGCGGATCGGCTAGGCCTTTGAGACTGCAGCCTCACTGGCCCGGCTTCAGCGTGCGGTTGAAAGCTGTAAGGATCATCGTCTCCAATTGTGCGTGAATATCCGCGCGGTCTCGTGGTCCGGCCGGTTCGCAGATCGGATCACGCTCGCCGATGGATTTGAGAAATGCATCGGCATCCGGTTTGCAGAGGGGCAGGAAGCTGAAATGGTTGGCGTCGTCCACCCGCAGATAGGTCGCGCCGGGCACGTCGTCTGCAAGTTTATCCGCAAGCACGGCCGGCGGAATTTTACCTTTGCTGCCGAGATTGATGAAGGTCAGCGGAATATCGATCGCTTTCAGGCTCTCCGGTTTGAAAGCCAGCGCCAGGCCGGGATCGATCAGCACGGCGGAGCGAATGCGGGGATCGCGGTTCTGCTGCTCAAAACGGGCCTTGTCGAGGGTTTTGATATCCAGCTTCGGAACGCTGACCGGCTCGCCATTGAGGTAACCCCGGCCGCCGGCGAACCACTGGCAATCCATCATCGAAGAATAGTCCTCGCAATAGCGGGCATAGGCATCGAGATCGGCGCGCGCACCCGCAATCTCCATCGCCGCGCTGCCGCCCAGCGAGAAGCTGAGAACACCGATCCTCTTCGTGTCGATCGCATTCGACCACTTGCCTTCTGCCGTCATGACAGTAATGATCGTTGAGAGATCGTCCGTTCGCTCCCAGATTTTCGGCGTATCGGCGGGCGTGGAATCGCCGCTGGTGGTCCCGGGATGGTTGGTGCCGGCGACGATGAAACCCTCGCTCGCAAGCTTCGCGGCGATCCATGCCATGCCGGACACTCTTGAACCCGAGCCGTGGGACAGAAGCACGAGCGGCAAACGGCCCGTTTTCACCGCACCATCCTTGAACACGGGCGTGCCCTGAAAAATTCGGTCCTCGCCGGAAGGCGCCTGTGTGCCCTTTCCGTCAGATGGATACCAGACGGTGAGAGCAAGGTCTTTGCCGCGAGCTGGCGAATGGACGGTAGTTTCGCTGATGCCGACGGCGTCCGACGCAAAAACCGGTTGAGTGACGAAAGCGGAAAATAACATGGTCGCTATGGTGGTGACAGGGCGCATGAAAACCTCGTGTGTTTGGGAAGAACGGTGCTCAATCTGCGCCGCCACGTATTTTTTGCGTCCTTGATCGCGTTAAAGGTCGTACCGAAACGCGATCTGGTCCATGAAGTGCGACAAGGTTTCGCTCCGGGATGGTTATCGTGCTTTTCATTCCCCTGCCTTTCGTCGTGGCGCTGTTGTTGGTGGTCATGTTCATCGTCTTCTTTCGAAGCGGAGACGATGTGCGGACAAGCCGCGTATTTTTGGCGCTTATCGCCCTTTGCGCCGTGCAGTCTGTGCTCGTCGGCCTGCGCTGGGGATATGGTGTGAGCCTGGTGCGATACGTGCTGCCGGTCTTGGCCGCCTGCCTACCACCACTTGTGTACATTGCCTTTCGTGGCCTGATGAAGGTGGGGCCGGAAAGCAGAAGAGCCATGCTGGCAAGCCTCGCCCTGTCCCCTCTGCTGATCATTCTTCTGGAATTCACATTCCCGGTCGCTATCGATCTTGGCCTGATTGCCCTCTTCGTTGGCCATGCCACTGCCCTGCTGTTGCTCGGAAGAAAAGGGCCTGATGGGCTGGACGAGGCGCAATTCGCCAGCGTCGCTTCGGCACACAAGGCGCTCATCATCGCTGCTGTGGCGCTGTGCGTTTCCGCGATGTTCGATCTTCTGGTGTTTCTCGATTTCGAATGGGCACATGGCGAGAACGTCGCGGCGCTCGTCAGCAACGCCAATCTTTTCGGCCTGTTGCTGATCGGGCTGATGGCGGCCATGGCCGGGAAAAGCAAGGCGTCGCAAGCGGCCGCGGAGCCGCCGGCAGAGGTGCCGCCTCCTTCGGAACCATCACAACAGGACCGCGAGATTGTTGCGGGCCTCGATCGCCTGATGACGTCGCAGGCGCTCTACCGCGACGAAAATCTCAACCTGTCGCGCCTAGCAAGACGCCTCGGCCTGCCGAGCCGGCAGATTTCGGGTGCGATCAATCGTTCGCTTGGCGTCAACGTCTCGCAATATGTCAACCAGCTGCGCATCCGCGAAGCCTGCCGGTTGCTGGAGGAGACGGAGCAATCGGTGACATCGATCATGTTTTCTTCCGGCTTTCAAACCAAGTCCAACTTCAACCGGGAATTTCGCCGCGTCACCGGCATGAGCCCGGTCGACTGGCGGGAACGGCAGGTGTGGAAACTGGTCTCCCCCAACAAAACAGCCACCCGGCAGATGCCGGATGACCGTCTGAAGATCGTCGGGAAATGATTGTCGATCAGAGCGTGCCGTTACGCTGCTGGATCATCATGTAGGTGTCATAGGTGTATTCGGCGATCTGTGCCCAGAGATAGGCATCCTTCTTGAAGGCCTGCTGGCTCTCATAGATTTTCTTGAAGCTCTCGTTCTTGGCCGAAATCTCCGCATAGGTTTCCTGCGCCGCTTTGTGGCAGACATCGAGGATTTCCTGGCTGAAGGGGCGCAGGATCGCGCCCTGCGCTACCAATTCCTTCAGCGCCTTCGGATTGCGTGCATCGTAGCGTTCCAGCATGCTGGCGCTGCCCGCGGCGCAGGCGTCTTTCAGGATGCGTTTGTAGTTTTCCGGCAGTTCGTTGAACTTCTGCAGGTTGACGAAGGCATGAACGGCCGGGCCGCCTTCCCACCATGCGGGGTAATAGTAATATTTCGCGACCTTGTAGAAGCCGAGCTTCTGGTCATCATAGGGGCCGACGAACTCGGTGGCGTCGATCGTGCCCTTTTCGAGCGCGGCGTAGACATCGCCGCCGGCGATCTGCTGCGGCGTCACGCCAACCTTCTGCATCACCTGGCCGGTGAGGCCGGCGATACGCATCTTCAGACCCTTGAGGTCGTCGATGGTGTTGATTTCCTTGCGGAACCAGCCGCCCATCTGGGCACCGGTGTTGCCGAGCAGGATCGAGTAGATATTGTGCTGGGCAAGGAACTCATTGAGCAGCTCGTTGCCGCCGGCCTGGTTGAACCACGCATTCGTCTGGCGCGCATTGAGGCCGAAGGGAACCGAGGTCCCGAGCGCGAAGGTCGGGTCCTTGCCAACATAATAATAGGCGCATGTATGCGCCATTTCGACGGTTCCGGCTGTCACCGCGTCCGCGGCCTGCAGGGCCGGCACGATCTCGCCGCCCGCGAAATGCTGAATGACGAAATTGCCGCCGGAAGCTTCCTTAACGTGATCGGCGACGATCTGGCCCGCGCCGAACAGAATGTCGAGGCCCTTGGTGAAGGACGACGTCATGCGCCAGGTAATCTTGGGATTTTCTTGTGCGATGGCCGGAGCGGCCAGCGCCGTTGCGGTAACACCGGCGCCCACGGCGCCAGCCTTGCGGATAAATGATCTGCGATCCATGTCGATAAGCCCTGCTATGCTTCATATTACAGGCGAACCGCACGGTACGCCTCCCGCCGGCTACTAAACATTTATCCTTGCGGCCATCAAGAGGGAATGTTCGAAACCTGCGCGCTCCTGCGCGGCGCTTCGTCATCGTTCCAACTCTGCAATCAGGTGCCGTACCAGGCCCCGCGCCTTGCGGCTAAGACGACGATCGCGTCAACGCGGGATCATCGAGCGCCGGATTGTAAAAGAGCGAGAGGGTCAGGCTTCTGGCGATGCGTTCAGCGGTTTCCATAAACCAGTCGTGCGCCTCTCTGCCCGGTGCAATGTCATCGAGTGTGGCGGAAAACAGCGCAAGCCATTGGGGGAAAAGCTCGGCGGTCATGCCTTTTACGCCAAGATGGGCTTGGACCGGCTTGCCGCCATAGCCGCCATTCTTGAACGCGACGGCCGCCCAGAACTGCTTCATCCTGGCCATATGTTCCGGCCAGCGGCCTGCAAGCCGCGCATCGAAAACGGGCCCGAGCGCGGGGTGCTCCAGCACGCGACCGTAAAATGTTTCCACCAGCAGATCGATGAAACGGGCATCGACACCGATAGCCGCCATCGCTTTTTCTGCCCTGTCCTGAATTTCTGCGCTGTGGGCGGCTCTTGCCGCGGCTGGGTTCTGCATCATCGATCCTTTCCCGACGAATTTACGCCGCTGCGCTGCCATCGGCAATGCGGCGCTTTGACTGATTAGAATTATTCTAAGATGGCTTGATCGCGGGGTGATGTGGATGTATTTAGAATTATTCTAAAAAGGTTTCAGCCATGTTCCACAGTCTTTTCTCGCTTTCCAAACGTCCCTTTTCCTCCCTCAGCGAACAGGAAATCCTGGCGCTCGCCATCTCGTCGGAAGAAGATGACTCTCGCATCTACCGCTCCTATGCCGATCACCTGCGCGCGCAATATCCTCAATCGGCGAAGGTTTTTGACGACATGGCCGAGGTCGAGCAGCAGCATCGAAACGTGTTGATCGACATGCATCGCCGCCGCTTCGGAGAAACCATACCGTTGATACGCCGCGAACATGTGCGTGGTTTCTACGAACGCACACCGGACTGGCTGGTGAAGAATCTCTCACTGGAAAAAATTCGCGCCCAGGCGGAATTGATGGAAGCGCAGGCAATCCGTTTTTACGACGAAGCCGTCAAGCGCACCACGGATGCTTCGACGCGCAAGTTGCTCGGTGATCTGGCGGAGGCAGAGCGCGGCCACGAGGATATCGCGCATATGCTCGAGGAAAAACATCTCGATGAAAACGGCAGAACGGAAGAAGAGGAGACCGCCAAGCGTCAGTTCCTCCTGACCTATGTGCAGCCGGGTCTCGCCGGGCTTATGGACGGTTCCGTGTCGACGCTGGCGCCAATCTTTGCAGCGGCCTTTGCCACACAGGATACCTGGCAGACCTTCCTCATCGGTCTTTCCGCCTCCGTCGGCGCGGGCATCTCCATGGGGTTTACGGAAGCCGCTCATGATGACGGCAAGCTTTCCGGTCGAGGCTCGCCACTGAAGCGCGGCCTGGCATCGGGCATCATGACGGCCATTGGCGGCCTCGGCCACGCGCTACCCTATCTCATCCCGCATTTCTGGACAGCCACGGCTATTGCCGCGATCGTTGTTTTCGTGGAACTCTGGGCTATCGCCTTCATTCAGAACCGCTTCATGGAAACGCCATTCCTGCGCGCCGTCTTTCAGGTGGTCCTCGGTGGCTCATTGGTGCTGGCGGCCGGCATTATCATCGGCAATGGCTAAAGGCAAAAGCCCGCGGCGCGTGCCGCGGGCTTTTCGATATAATCGATTTCATGCAGATCAGCGCAACGCGCCGACCAGAACGTCCCGACCATCCTCGATGGAAACCCAGCGGCCCGTATTAAAGGACGCCTGCCGCTTCAGATAGGTGTAGTTTGTGTCGGTCCAGAGCTTCACGTCGTCGGTGAGATTGTCGAGAATATAGTCGCCATCCGTGGTGCGAAGGGTAAGCACCGCATGACCTTCACCATCAGGCTTGCGAACGACTGTTATCAGCAGGTCGGCCACGGAAAATCCACGCTCGATCAGCTTCTTGCGCTTCAGCAGTACGAAATCTTCGCAATCGCCGGCGGTTGTCGGGTATTCCCAGACCTCGTCCTTGCCATAGATTTCCTGGTCGGTCATCGCCACGATGGTCGTGTTGACGGAGGTGTTGACCTCGCGAATGACGCCCCAGCCATAGTCGGTGACGCGTGGCGGCGGCGTCGCCTTGCTGCGAATGTTGCACTCGTCGGCATATTTTTGACAGAACTCGTAATGGCCGATCGGCTGGGAGGTGATCCCGCCCGTCACCATGGAAGGGCTTCCCTTGGTTTCCGCCATGGCGGAGGCAGCAGTCATTAGCCCGGCGGCAACTGCAGACAGCAGCGCACGCGCCAGCGGTGCGTTCATCATGAAACCCGTCCCTTAATTCTTAATGAAAAGTTAAGAGGGTTGGGGGGCAGGAGTCAATCTTTAGCAATCAATGGCGCGCAAGACTCGTTGAATATGGTTAAGAGCGTTGCGGAAATGCCTATGTTGCAAGGGCTCTAACCGCCGTGAGCATCCTTTCAATGTCCTGTGGCCGGGAGAGCCGGTGGTCGCCGTCGCGGATCAGCGTCAGAACCACGTCGTCGGCTGGCAGGTGTTCCAGAAGTTTCAGCGCGTGTTGATAGGGCACGTCGGGATCGCGCATGCCCTGCAGGATGTGAACGGGGCAACCGGTGGTGATGATGCCCTGCAACACGCGGTTCTGCCGGCCGTCTTCCATGAGCGCGCGGGTGAAGGTGTTGGGCTCGGGACTGTATTCCGAGTGCTCCTCGAAATAGCCCCTCTCCAGCAGCGATGTCTTTTCTGCCTCCGTCAGGCTGGGCTCTATCAGTTCCGCCGTGAAATCAGGCGCAGGCGCGATGAGGATCAGGCCTGCGACGGATGGGGCGCCACCTGTCTTGCGTAGTTCCTCAACCATGCGCAAGGCGATCCATCCGCCCATCGAGGAGCCGACGAGAATGACGCTCGACTGTGCCTTTGCACGCACTACGGCGAGTGCCTCTTCCAGCCATCGGGAGATTGTGCCTTTTTTGAAATCTCCGCCGGACGCGCCGTGGCCGGAATAGTCGAACCGAAGGCAGGCAAGGCCGTTTTCCGCTGCAAAGCGATCCAGTTCAACCGCCTTTGTTCCGGTCATGTCTGAACGATAGCCGCCGAGCCACACCAGCATGGGTGCGCTTTTGCCGGAAATCGCCGGACGATGGAGAATGGCAATCTCGCGGCTGTCGTTATCGGGACCTACGCGCAGGAATTCGGCGGCTTGTTCGCTCATGTATATGCAATTCTCCTGATTTTAGTGCAACAACGGCGGCGTATTTGCAAAAACCGTGACAACAGGTGATCTTTTCGGGCAGATATGCTATTGACTTCGCCACGGCAATAACGACATTTCCGCCGCTTGTACCAAACAAGCTGTTTTTTGCCGACGTGATCCAGAAACAGATCAGGAGAATACGACCATTCGCAGACCTTTCAAAGCCGATGCCCCCGTCAAGGAGGGGCCGCGCTCCAACCGGGAAATTCGGGTTCCCAGAGTTCAGCTTATTGATGAAGAGGGCCAGAACCTCGGTAGCATGCCGACGGATCAGGCATTGAAACTGGCGGAGGAGGCCGGTCTCGATCTCGTTGAGATTTCGCCGAACGCTGAACCGCCGGTGTGCAAGATCCTCGATCTCGGCAAACTGAAATACGCGACCCAGAAAAAGGCCGCTGAAGCGCGCAAGAAACAGAAGATCGTCGAAGTCAAAGAAATCAAGATGCGCCCTAACATCGACACGCATGATTATGACGTGAAGATGAAGGCGATGGGCCGTTTCTTTGAAGATGGCGACAAGGTGAAGGTGACGCTGAAGTTCCGTGGCCGTGAAATGGCTCACCAGGAACTGGGCATGAAGCTTCTTCTTCAGGTGAAGGAAGACACTCAGGCGATTGCCAAGGTGGAGGCCGAGCCGAAGCTTGAAGGCCGTCAGATGATGATGGTTCTCGCGCCGAAATAATTTATACCGCCACAGAACTGGCGTAATGAGCCGCACGGGGAAGTTCGCTTTCCCCGTTGCGCTTTTAACCGACTGCGGTTATAAGCGCGCGTCCGAACGGTCCGGCAGGGCATGCCGAGGCCGTTCCTGAATAGCTTGAAATAGGCCTCGTCTGCCTGTTTCGATACAAAAACGGAGTAGCAAAATGCCCAAGATGAAGACGAAGTCCGCTGCAAAGAAGCGGTTCAAGATCACTGCAACCGGCAAGGTTGTTGCAGCCGCCGCCGGTAAGCGCCACGGCATGATCAAGCGTACCAACAAGTTCATTCGCGACGCGCGTGGAACCATGGTTCTCGCCGAAGCTGACGGCAAGAAGGTCGTCAAGAACTACCTGCCGAACGGTCTCTGAGACTTTTCCGCATTTTTGGACACTTTAAGGAGATCATGACATGGCACGCGTAAAACGTGGCGTAACTTCCCGCGCCAAGCACACCAAGACACTCAAGGCAGCCAAGGGTTTCTACGGCCGCCGCAAGAACACCATCCGCGCAGCAAAGGCTGCCGTGGATCGTTCCAAGCAGTACGCTTACCGCGACCGCAAGGTCAACAAGCGTAACTTCCGCGCTCTTTGGATCCAGCGTATCAACGCTGCTGTCCGCGAATTCGGCCTCACCTATGGCCGCTTCATCGACGGCCTGAACAAGGCTGGCATCGAAGTGGACCGCAAGGTTCTGTCCGACATGGCTATCCATGAGCCGGCAGCATTCGGCGCGCTCGTCGAAGCAGCGAAGAAGGCGCTTGAGTACCTCAAGGATGCTGGTACGGCCAACGAGTTTGAAACCGCTGTAAAGTAATTACGGCGCGGACAATCTTTTGTTCATTTGAACCCGCGTCGGGCAACCGGCGCGGGTTTTTTGTTTTCAGCTGCCATACATTTCTATCGGCGTTTTTTAATTTAGAAATTTAGAAGACTTGGAGTATTCAGGCCGTTTGAAGCGAAACCTTTGGTGGACGAAATGCAGGTCAATAAAAGTGAGGTTGTGGAAGCGGAAGGTTTCCGAGTTCATCTCGACGACGATGACATCGCAACCGTGATGCGTGTCCTCCTGAAAAGTGACCGTCGCATTCAGAAGGTTGAACTCTCGCAGCTGACGGTGTGGATCAAACGGCAGGGCACGGAGCGTGTGACGTGGTGGATGAAAATTCAGAAGCTGCTGTCAAAACTGCTGCCCTACGCTTTTCTTCGCCCTTCCGAGCCGCTTGATGGCGCGGGCCTCATGCAGCGGGAACTGGAAACCTTGCAGCAGTTCCAGCAGCGCGGCTTCCCGGTTCCGCCGCTGATCTACTCATCCCGCACGGCCGTGGTGCTGGGAGATGTAGGCCCGACGCTCATGGAGCGCATGGATGCCCTGAAGGCCTCCGATCCGATCGAGCATGACGCCCTGCTTGTTAAATCCGCAGAAGCACTTGGCGAGCTGCATGCCGCAGGCCTCTGCCACGGCCGCCCGCATGTACGAGACTTCTTCTTGAAGGATGGCCGTATCGGTTTCATGGATTTCGAGGAGCGCCCTCAGGATGTCATGCCGCTGGAAACGGCGCAGGCTCGTGATATCTGGCTGCTGTTTCTGCAGGTGGCCACGCGCGCCAATGATGCCCCCAAAACCCGCGACGCCGCCTTTTCGCGCTGGCTCGAAAATGCTCCACCCCGCGCACTGGAAGAATTAACCCGCTTGACCCGCATTCTCGGGCGTTTTTTACCGCTTGCCCGGTTGATCGGGCGCGTGCGGATGGGTAGTGATCTGCGACGCTTTATCATGGCGACCGACTATCTGATGAATGCTGTGAACACCGACGCCGCTGTTAAAAAATCCGGCAAGGCAGGAAAAGATGACTGAACTTGATACCTTGAAATCGCAATTGATGTCGGAGATCGCCGCCGCTGCCGATGAACCGGCCATCGAAGCCGTGCGCGTCTCCGCGCTTGGCAAGAAGGGCTCGGTTTCGGAGCTTCTGAAGACGCTTGGCAGCATGAGCCCGGAGGAGCGCCAGACCCGCGGCGCCGCCATTAATCAGCTCAAGACCGAAATTACCGACCTTATCGGCGAGCGCAAGAACGCGCTGAAAGACGCCGCCATCGCCGCGCGTCTCAAGGCCGAAACGGTGGACGTCAGCCTGCCTGTCCGCCAGTCTCCGGCAGAGCGCGGCCGCATTCATCCCATCAGTCAGATTGTCGACGAAATCACTGCCATCTTCGCGGATATGGGTTTCTCCATCGCCGAAGGTCCTGACATCGAGACTGACTATTACAACTTCACGGCGCTGAACTTCCCGGAAGGCCATCCGGCCCGCGAGATGCACGATACCTTCTTCTTCCAGCCGGACGAAAAAGGCGAGCGTAAGGTGCTGCGCACCCACACCTCACCGGTGCAGATCCGCACCATGGAGAGCCAGAAGCCGCCGATCCGCATCGTCATCCCCGGCAAGACTTATCGCCAGGATTCCGATGCCACCCATTCGCCGATGTTCCATCAGGTCGAAGGTCTTGTCATCGACAAGAAGGCGCATGTCGGCAATCTGCGCTGGATTCTTGAGGAGTTCTGCAAGGCCTTCTTCGAGGTCGACAGCGTCGTCATGCGCTTCCGCCCGTCCTTCTTCCCGTTCACGGAGCCAAGCTTCGAGGTGGATATCCAGTGCGACCGTTCCGGCCCCATCGTCAAGTTCGGCGAGGGCAAGGACTGGATGGAAATTCTCGGCTGCGGCATGGTGCACCCAAACGTGCTGCGCGCCGGCGGGCTGGATCCGGATGAATATCAGGGCTTTGCCTGGGGCATGGGTCTCGACCGCATCGCCATGCTTAAATACGGCATGCCCGATCTGCGCGATTTCTTCAACGCCGATGTCCGCTGGATGAACCATTACGGGTTCCGCCCGCTCGACATGCCGACGCTGTTCGGCGGTCTGAGCGTTTAATCCGGTTAGCCAAGGAGCAAAGACATGAAATTCACTCTTTCCTGGCTGAAAGAGCATCTCGATACCGATGCGACGCTGGACGAGATCTGCGAGCGGTTGACGGCGATTGGCCTTGAGGTCGAGGATGTTGACGACAAGGCGGCCTACAAGCCCTTCGTCATTGCCAAGGTGGTTTCCGCTGAAAAGCACCCGGAGGCCGACCGCCTGCAAGTGCTGATGGTCGATGCCGGTGACGGCAAGCCGGTGCAGATCGTCTGCGGTGCACCGAATGCGCGCGCTGGCCTCGTCGGTGCGCTCGCACGTCCAGGCACCTATGTCCCGGGCATCGATGTCACGCTCGCCATCGGGAAGATTCGCGGTGTGGAAAGCCATGGCATGATGTGCTCCGAAAAGGAGCTCAACATTTCCGACGATCACGACGGCATCATTGACCTGCCGGCGGATGCGCCCGTCGGTACTTCCTTCGCATCATATGCCGGCCTCGATGATCCTGTCATCGAGATCAATCTCACGCCCAACCGTCCGGACTGCACCTCGATCTACGGCATTGCGCGTGATCTCGCGGCCTCCGGTCTCGGCAAGCTGAAGACAAAGCCTGCACCCTCCTTCAAGGTGGAAGGCGCAACGCCCGTCGATGTGAAGCTGGAACTGGACGATCCCGCCCTCTGCCCTGGCTTTTCGCTACGCATCGTGCGCGGTGTGAAGAACGGCCCCAGCCCGAAATGGATGCAGCAGCGTCTTCTGGCGATCGGCCTGCGTCCGATCAATGCGCTTGTTGATATCACCAACTACATGACCTTCGATCAGGGCCGGCCGATGCACGTCTTCGACGCCGCCAAGGTCAAGGGTGATCTGACCGTTCGCCGCGCAAAGGAGGGTGAGACGATCCTCGCGCTCGATCAGCGTGAATATAAGCTCGGCCCGAACAATGTCGTCATCGCCGATGAAAAGGGCCTCGAGTCTATCGGCGGCGTGATGGGTGGCGAACATTCCGGCTGCGACGAAAACACCGTCGACGTGCTGATCGAATCCGCCCTCTGGGACCCGATCAACATTGCCAAGACCGGCCGTTCGCTCGGCATCATCACCCATGCGCGCTACCGTTTCGAGCGCGGTGTCGATCCGGAATACATGGTTCCGGGCCTGGAGCGGACCACCGAACTGGTTCTGGAGCTCTGCGGCGGCGTTGCCGGCGAAGCCAAGGTCGTTGGTTACAAGGGATATCAGCCCAGGGTCGTGGATTTCCCCCTTGCTGAAGTGAAGCGGCTGACGGGGCTCGAAGTCTCGGCTGAAGAGAGCCTCGCCATCCTCAAGGGCTTGGGTTTTGGGGTCGAGGGAACGGGCGAGCGCGTGTCCGTCACTGTGCCGTCCTGGCGCCCGGATGTCGACGGCAAGGCTGATCTGGTTGAAGAGGTCATGCGCATTCATGGCGTTGACAATATCAAACCCGAGCCGCTGGAAAGCTTCGGTGCTGTCAACGGTCGCATCCTGACCACGCTGCAGGTCCGCACGCGCACCGCGCGCCGTGCGCTGGCAAGCCGCGGCATGCTGGAGGCCGTCACTTGGTCCTTCATCCCGGAAGCGCAGGCGAAGCTATTCGGCGGCGGCTCGCCGGCGCTGAAGCTCGCCAACCCGATTGCGGCCGATATGTCGGATATGCGGCCCTCGCTGCTGCCGGGCCTGCTGACCGCCGCACAGCGCAATGCCGACAAGGGCTATGGTGACGTCGCAATCTTCGAGGTCTCCGGCACCTATGAAGGCGACACGCCTGATACGCAGCGCCGTGTTGCTGGCGGTGTTCGCCGTGGCACGGCCTCGCTCGCTGGCAGCGGCCGCATGTGGTCCAATGCGTCCAAGGGCGGCGGCAAGCCCGTGGATGTCTACGACGCAAAGGCGGATGCACTGACGGTGTTGGAAGCCTGCGGCCTCCCCATGGCCAATGTCCAGATCGAGGCCGGCGGGCCTGCCTGGTATCATCCCGGCCGCTCCGGCACCATCAAGATGGGCCCGAAGGTCGTGCTTGGTTACTTCGGTGAATTCCATCCGAAAACACTGTCCGAGCTGGATGTGTCGGGTGTCTATTGCGGTTTCGAGATTTATCTCGACGCCATGCAGGAGCCGAAGAAGAAAGCCACCCGCACCAAGCCTGCGCTCGAACTCTCCCCCTTCCAGGCGGTCAAGCGCGACTTCGCCTTCGTGGTCGACAAGGCCGTAGAGGCGGGGGCGATCATCAAGGCGGCAACGAGCGCTGATCGCAAACTGATCACAGGCGTCAATGTCTTCGATATTTTCGAAGGCGCATCGCTCGGAGAAAACCGCAAGTCGGTCGCCATCGAAGTGCAGATTCAACCGGTCGACAAGACTCTGACCGATGAGGATTTCGAAGCCTTGACGGCCAAGATCGTCGGCAATGTCGAGAAATCGACAGGCGGCGTTCTGCGCGCCTGACATCGGATAACAGATTGAAAAAAGCCGCGGCAACCACCGCGGCTTTTTGTTTTTCAACGATTGGCCATCTGTGACATGCGCTCGGGATAACGTTCGCCCGCAACCTTGGACGGAGCCAGCAACGCACCGAGGCTTTCGACTTCTTCCGGCGTCAGGGACACATCAGCGGCCGCGACGTTTTTCTCCAGATTGGCAATCTTCGTGGTGCCCGGGATCGGTACTATGAAATCCCCCTGCGCCAACACCCAGGCCAATGCCAGTTGCCCGGCAGTCACACCCTTTTCGGCAGCCATGTCTTCCAGAAGTCTGACCAGAGCCAGGTTCGCGTCGAAGTTTTCACCCTGGAAACGCGGCAGGCCACGCCGGAAATCATCGGCTGCAAGTCCGTCCAGCGATTTCAGCGCTCCGGTCAGCGCACCGCGCCCAAGCGGGCTGAACGGTACGAAACCGATGCCAAGCTCACGGCAGGTATCCAGCACGCCATTTTCTTCCGGGTCGCGGGTCCAGAGCGAATACTCGCTCTGAATGGCGGCAATCGGGTGGGTGGCGTGGGCCTTGCGAAGCGTTTCGGCACTGGCTTCGGAGAGGCCGAGATGTTTTACCTTGCCCTGCTTCACCAGTTCCGCCATCGCCCCAACAGTTTCTTCGATTGGCACATCGGGGTCGACACGGTGCTGGTAAAAGAGGTCGATGGCGTCAACGTCGAGGCGCTTGAGGGAGGCTTCGGCGACGGCACGAACATTTTCCGGTCGACCGTCCGTTCCCACCATCATCTGGCCCGCGGGTTTGCTGCCATCAATCTTGAAGCCGAACTTGGTGGCAATCACCACCTTGTCACGATAAGGCTTCAGGCCCTTGCCGAGGAGAATTTCGTTCGTGTAGGGCCCATAAACTTCCGCCGTATCGAAAAATGTAACGCCGAGGTCAACAGCGCGATGCAGCGTCGCGATCGCACTGCTTTCATCGCCCGTCGGGCTATAGGCATGGGTCATTCCCATGCAACCGAGGCCGAGCGCCGATACGGTCAGATTGTCTCCAAGGGTTCTGCTTTTCATCTGTTCGTCCTTCCATAAGGAACCGCCCGTCATCAGGGCGTGATGGGAACATAGCGAATGAGAACAGCAAAAATAATCACTGCAAATCCGCGTGGGTTGTTCTATAATTTAGAACAATGAACCGTGTACAACTCTCCCAACTGGCCGTTCTCTCCGCCGTTGCCGAAGGCCGGAGCTTTCGCAAGGCGGCTGCCGAACTCGGTATTGCCCCTTCCGCCGTCAGCCATGCGGTCTCGTCGCTGGAGGCGAGCCTGGGCCTGCGGCTACTTCACCGTACCACCCGCAGCGTTTCTCCGACAGAGGAAGGAAAGCGGCTTCTCGAAACCTTGGGGCCGGCGCTTGCCGATATCGACGCCGTCATCGATACTCTTGCCGAACAGGGCGGTCGACCCGCAGGTCCTTTGCGCATCACTCTCCCCAGACTTGCCGCTGAAGATCTTATTGTGCCCCGACTGGGGGAATTCCTGCGGCTCTATCCCGAAATCTCCCTCGAAATTTCGACCGATGATCGCTTTGAAGATATTGTCGCAAAAGGTTTCGATGCCGGGCTTCGTCTCGGGGAACATCTCGATGCAGATATGATCGCCGTGAAAGCGAGCGGGGCCTGGCGTGGCGCGATTGTCGGCGCACCGTCCTATTTTGCGGAAAATCCGCCTCCCCGTGATCCGAGGGACCTCATCCGGCATCGCTGCATCCGCCGGCGTTTTGCGAGTGGATTGATCTATCGCTGGGAGCTGGAGAAAAATGGCAAAGCGCTTGTGGTCGACGTTCAGGGGCCGCTGATCCTGTCGGACCAGAGTCTCATTCGCCGGGCGGCGATAGACGGCGCAGGGCTTGCCTTCGTTTTTGAACAGCGTGTCGAAGACGATATAAGGGAGGGCAGGCTGATCCGCGTTCTCGAGGATTGGTGCGCGCCGTTTGATGGATTTTACATCTATTACCCCTCGCGCCGGCAGATGCGTCCGGCGCTGAGGGCCTTCGTGGATTTCTTCCGCTTCCGGGGGTGATCAGAAGGTGATGCGATAGCGGATATGGCCGTCGCTTTTCACGTAGCTGTCGTAGAGCTTCTGGGCGCGGTGATTGTCCTCACCGGTGTTCCAGTAAAGCCTGGACCAGCCCTTTTCCTTGCAGATAGCGATAAGGTCATCCATCAGCGCCCGGCCCGTCCCCTTACCGCGGATTTCGCCATCGACAAAAAGGTCTTCCAGATAGCAGTCAGGCGTTTTCACCCAAGTGGAATCATGGAAGTGGTGAATGGCGAAACCGGCCATGCGGTCGCCAAGCATTGCCACCCGCATCGAAACGCGGGAGGCGGGGTCGAGAATGCGCTCCCAGGTATGGTCGGTTACCTCGTCGGCAAGATCGACATCGTAAAAGGCGAGATAGTCGTTCCATAGGCGCAGCCATTCCGCCCGGTCAGCCGGCTGCGCATCGCGAATTACAAGCTCCATTTATGCACCCGCCTTGTCGAGAAGCGTCATCATCTCATCCGTCAAGGTCAACTCAACGGCGCGTTTGAAGCTTTCGAGCTGGGACAGGCTGGTGGCGCTGGCGATGGGCGCGGTTATCGCCTTCTTTCTCAACAGCCAGGCCAGTGCAATATCTGCAAGCTTGGCCCCCGTTTCGACTGCCACCGCATCCATGGCCCCCAGGACGGCAAGGCCACGGGCATTGACATATTCGCCCACGCGATAGCTGCGGGCGACACCCTCTGTATCGGCCTTGGCACGATATTTCCCGGTCAGAAAGCCGGCCGCTAGGCTGTAATAATTGATGACGCCAATCTCTTCCTTCTGGCAAAGCTCGGCAAGCGGGCCTTCGAAATCCTTGCGGTTATAGAGGTTGTATTCCGGCTGCAGCACGTCGTAACGCGGAAGATTATTTTTTTCTGCCGTGTCCAGCGCATCCTGAAGCTGGCCCGCGGAATAGTTGGAGCAGCCTATGGCGCGAATTTTTCCCTGTTCCTTCAGTTTTGCGAAGGCGGCAAGTGTTTCTTCCAGCGGCACGTCGGCATCCGGCTTATGCGCGAGGTAAAGGTCGATATAATCAGTCTGAAGCCGCTTCAGCGAAGCTTCGACGGCTTCGGCGATCCACTTGGCACTGAGACCGGTCTTCTGGCCGCGATTGTCGAAACCTACCTTGGTGACGATCACCGCGTCCTCGCGCCTGACGCCGGATTGTTTCAGCCACTTGCCGATGATGGCCTCGGATTCACCGCCAACATGCCCATCCACCCAGGCGGAATAGACATCCGCCGTGTCGATGGCGTTGAACCCCGCATCAAAAAAGGCGTCAAGCAGGGCAAAGGACGTCTTTTCATCCGCTGTCCAGCCAAACACGTTGCCGCCGAAGACGATGGGGGCGATGGAGAGGCCGGTGCGGCCGAGGCTTCGATTTTCCACGGGGAATGCTCCTGTTGCTGTCTTATCGCAAGGTTAGCAACTGCCTGCTGGCATAACCATTCAATTCCTTTGATGGCAATCATCAGGCTGCGGGAGGTCCGAGATTATCAGGCGTGAAAGCCGCGATAGTGGCTGGGCGGATAACGGTTATGCTGCTGCCAGACCCGCCGCAAATGCCGGGCGGAGGCAAAACCCACCCGTTCGGCAATGGCCTCCATATCAAGGCGGCTGTTTGCGAGAATATCACGGGCGAGGTTGACCCGCATCAGGTTGACATAATCGATGACGCTGATGCCGGCATGCTCGCGAAACAGACGTGAGAGATGCCTTTCGCTGAGCGCGGCGATATCCGCTAGCCGCTCCAGCGACCAGTCCTGCGCCGGTTCGGCCATTACGCGGTCCTGCACCCGGTGAATGGCGGGATGGATGTGGTTGCGGCCTGTGAGCCAGGGGGAGATTTGCGGATCGTTACCGCTACGCCTGAGATAAACCACCATGGTTTTGGCGATGCGTGCCGCAACCGCAGGCGATGTCAGCCGGGAGACCACATGCAGCATCAGGTCGATGCCGGTGGAAATACCGGCGCTGGAGAAACGGTTGCCGTCCTCGACGAAAAGGCGGTTTTCGGCCACCTGTGACAATGGCGCAATGCGGCGTAGCCCCTCTATACAGTCAGCATGGGTCGTGCAGTTGCGGCCGTCGAAAAGGCCCGCTTCGCCCGCCAGAAGCGCGCCGGAGCAAATGGAAATCACCGTGGTGTCGGGACGCACTGCACGGCGCAGCCATGTCGCCAGCGCCTGCCGCTCACGCTGCGTTCCCGGATCACTGTCGAAGCGTGATGTGCTCCCGGAGATCAGTAGAAGAGCATTTTCCGGCAACGTCGCCGGCAAGCTCTCAAGCCGGGCAAGCGCAAGACCAATGGAAGTTTGTTGCTCGTCGCTCGCAGCAATGTACCGGCAGTCAAAATGGATGTCGCGCTGTTCCCCGTTGGCATAACGGATCACCTCAAGCGGGCCGGCTATATCGAGCAACAGCGCATGTGGCGGCACAAGCGTATAAAAGGGAATGACGCGGGTGCCGCCCTCATCCATCAGGCGGCCTCTTTGATGGTTGCAAGCACGTCGCTGACAGTTGCGATGCGCGCGAAGCGGCCAGCCAGCACCAGTTCGGTTCGCTTGCGGATATCTTCCGCACTGAAAACGGTGCCGGAAGCATGTGTCATCGGGAAAGTCAGCGTCGCTTCGCTGACGTAGTCGACTTTGTAACCAAGATCGGAAGCGTGCCGGGTCGTGGTTTCGCAGCATTGCTCGGTACGGATGCCGGAGACGATCAATCGGTTGATGCCCTTCTCAGTCAGCCAGATTTCAAGACCGGTGCCGGCAAAGGCCGAATGGCGGTTCTTGTGAAAGGTGACATCTGGGGTAATTCTTACGCCCTCAAGTGCACGGATGTAACCGCTGTCTTTTGAGAAGGCCTTGTCACCATCGACATGGAAGATCTGCACAACGGGAATACCAGCAGCTTTGGCGCCATCGATGAGCGCCTGCTGCTTCTCAAGATAAAGCGAGAGGCCGCTTTCATCAAAGTAGGGGGCGTGACGAAAGGATTCCTGAACGTCGATGACAAGCAGCGCGGTGTTGGAAGAGGACATTTCACGGTTCTCCGTTGGGTTCATATCTAGCATCATTTCCCTTTTGATGTACGTATAAAAGCAGCCAGACCGACAATGACCGGACAAATTCGGCCATTCTTTATCAGTCGCGCTGCCGCGGCTTGCCAGAGTGTGTGGCGGTGCTAAGTTTCCAGGAATGACAGAACGGGAGAACGGAATGCTGCGCTTCGGAATAATCTCAACGGCGAAAATCGCTCAGGACCACGTTATTCCGGCAATACAGGATGCACAGAACTGTGTGGTCAGCGCCATCGCCAGCCGCGATCCTGCCAAAGCGCGCGCGGTGGCCGATCGCTTTTCAGTGCCCTACGCTTTCGGCTCCTATGAAGAAATGCTGGCTTCTGATGTCATCGATGCGGTTTATATTCCGCTTCCCACCTCGCAGCATGTGGAATGGACCGTCAGGGCGGCTGATGCCGGCAAGCATGTTCTTTGCGAAAAGCCGATTTCATTAAAGGCCGAGGAGATAGACGCCCTTATCGCCGCGCGCGACCGTAACGGCGTTATCGTATCCGAGGCCTTCATGGTGGCCTACGCTCCGGTCTGGGCGAAAGTGAAAGAACTGCTGGCTTCGGGCGCAATTGGTTCGCTGAAACATGTGCAGGGCGCTTTCACCTACTTCAATCGCGATCCCGGTAATATGCGTAATATTCCCGAACTGGGCGGCGGCGCCCTGCCGGATATCGGCGTCTACCCGACGATCGTGACGCGATTTGCCACCGGTGCGGAACCGAAACGTGTGCAAGCAACCGTCGAACGCGACAGTGAATTCGGCACGGATATCTACGCTAGCGTCAGGGCCGATTTCGGCGGTTTTGAACTGAGCTTCTATCTGGCGACACAACTCGCCTCCCGCCAGCTCATGGTCTTTCACGGCACGGACGGTTACATCGAGGTAAAGTCGCCTTTCAACGCCAATCGGTGGGGTGCGGAAGAGATCGAGTTAACCAATCAGACCCATAACGCCTCGCAAATCTTCCGGTTTCAGGACAGCCGTCAGTACAAGCTGGAAGCGGAAGCCTTTGCCCGTGCGGCGAAAGGTGAGGGCGACGTCGTCACATTGGAAAGCTCAAGGAAGAACCAGCTTTTCATCGACGCCATCTACCGGGCGGCGGAAAAGGACGGCTGGGAAACGGTTTAGTCTCGCTCTTGCCGTTGCCTTTGAAGCCGCCAATAGCCGTAAAGCGCCAGCACCAGTGCCGCGAATGCTGAAAAGACAAGTGGCACGAGCGGTTGCACCAGGGGGTTGCGCCATTGCAGCAGCGCAAAAAGCCCGACGCTGACAATACGTGAGGTAATAGTTACGGCGTTCATCAAAAAACCGTGCGGCCTAACTGATGCCTCAGCATTGACCCTGTTCAGCCGCCAGCTTGTTGCGAGCCCCGTTGCCGCGCCGGGCACGCGGGCGACGAGCGCATCAACGCCGAGATAGAACATAAGCAGGCAGGTAACGATAATGTCGGCGGCCAGCCCGCAAATCTCGGTAAGGGCAAAGCGCGGAAGCCTCAAGGCCGGGGGCTTTTAGAGGGTTGGCTGAGTGGAACGCGGGCGCTGCAGCACGAGAAGGCTGATAATGACACCGACGACACCGAAATTGTAACCGGCGAGTGCCAGAAGCAGCGACATCAGCGGTACGGCCGTGGGAGAAAGTGCAATCGCCACGCCATAGGCACCGATAATCATCATGCAAATGAAAACGATGCTGAAAACCGAACGTAACGCAACTGCGGTTACGCCAAGCACTGTGGCGGTAAGAAAAATCATGATGCCGCCTCCTCTTTGGTTGCCGGGCCTGGGACAGACGTAACGCCGTCTTCCCTAACGAACCCTTGTTTTCTCCTCCATTCCCCATTTTCCTAACTCTGTAGTTGAGGATATGGTTTCATCGCGGTTAAAAAAGCGCTGGCCGGCGCTGGCATTTCCGAATCGACGGCTTTTGGTTACAAACAGGCATGAGCGATATCTTCTCCCACGCCGCATTGAGCAATCTTGCCGAATTCTCCGTCTCCGAACTGTCGGGCTCCATCAAACGCACGGTGGAGACGGCGTTCGAACAGGTGCGGGTGCGGGGCGAAATTTCTGGTTATCGTGGGCCGCATTCGTCAGGACACGCCTATTTCTCACTGAAGGATGATCGTGCCCGCATCGATGCGGTGATCTGGAAGGGCACCTTCTCGCGGCTGAAATTCCGCCCGGAAGAGGGCATGGAAGTCATCGCCACCGGCAAGATCACCACCTTTCCCGGTTCCTCGAAATACCAGATCGTCATCGAAAACCTTGAGCCCGCCGGCGCCGGCGCGCTGATGGCGCTTTTGGAGGATCGCCGCCGGCGGCTGGCGGCGGAAGGGCTGTTCGATCCGGCCCGCAAGCGCCGCCTGCCTTTCATGCCGCGCGTCATTGGAGTTGTGACCTCGCCGACGGGCGCGGTCATCCGCGATATTCTCCACCGCATTTCGGATCGTTTCCCGGTCCATGTCGTCGTCTGGCCGGTCAAAGTGCAGGGCGAAGGCTCGGGTGAGGAGGTGGCGAACGCCATTCGCGGCTTCAACGCGCTTCAGCCCGGCGGCGAGATTGCCCGCCCCGATGTAATGATCGTTGCGCGCGGCGGCGGCAGCCTCGAAGACCTCTGGGGCTTCAATGACGAAATCGTCGTGCGCGCTGCTGCCGAGAGCGAAATCCCGCTGATTTCCGCCGTCGGACACGAGACCGATACGACATTGATCGATTATGCCGCCGACGTGCGCGCCCCGACGCCGACGGGAGCCGCCGAAATGGCGGTGCCGGTGCGGGCGGAACTCGAAGCGCAGCTGTCGGGCCTCGCTGCCCGCCTTTCCGGTTCGGTCTTGCGGCAGATGGACAATCGCCGTCAAGGCGTGCGGGCGCTGGTGCGCGCGCTGCCTTCGCTCGATCAGCTTCTTGCTTTGCCGCGCCGCCGGTTCGACGAAGCCGCGAGTGGTCTCGGTCGCGGATTGGAAATAACAGCCCTCAACAAGCGCCGTGCCTTCGAACGTTCTGCCTCGGGTCTCAGGCCGGAAACCCTGTTGAACGGTCTCAAACACCACAGGCAGGGGATCAGCGAACGCATGCGCCGGGCCGAGACCCTTGTGGAACGCCGCCTGTTGCAGGGGCAGGGCCGCGTTGATGCTTTCGATTCCGCGTTGCGTTCGCTCCCTGCCCGACTTCTCGGCCAGCTGGAGCGGCAGAAGGAACGCGTCGTCACCGCGTCTCGCCGCGCCGATACCGCCGTGTTGCATCGCATGGCGCAGAACCGTTCCGGTCTCGCCGCCCATGATCGTATCCTGCAATCGCTGTCCTATAAGAACGTGCTGAATCGCGGTTATGCGGTGATCCGCGATGATGAGAACCGGCCGCTGACTCGTGCTGCGGCTATCGCGTCAGGCGCTGTTGTCTCTATGGAATTCGCCGACGGTCGCGTCTCCGCCATCACAACGGGAGAGGGGACGCCGTCCCCGGATCCGCCCGTCGCGTTGAAAAAGAAGCCGGTCAAACCGGCTTCTTCGGACCCTGGCAACCAGGGCAGCCTGTTCTGATCAGATCGATGCCGCATCTGAAGAACGGCGGCTGACGGTGAAGGTCTTTTCGATATCGGGATGCAGCTCCATGCCAAGGCCAGCGCCTGGCGGCACGGTGATCATGCCGTTCTTCACTTCCGGCAATGCGGTCACGAGATCGCGATACCAGGTCTTGTAGAAGGCACGCACGCTTTCCTGCACCAGCGCATTCGGCGCATTGAGCGACAGATGTGTGGAGGCGCACAGCACCACCGGCCCGGTGCAATCATGCGGGGCGACCGGCAGATGCCAGGCTTCCGCCATCGAGGCAATCTTGCGCGCTTCGGAAATCCCGCCGCACCAGCTGATATCAAGCATCACCACACCGGCAGCACCTGTCTCGAGCAGGTCGCGGAAGGCCCAGCGGGAACCCAGCGTTTCGGACGCGGAAATCGGTGCGGGCGAAACAGCGGCATATCGCGTCAGGCTGGAAAGGCTGTCCATCTTGATCGGGTCTTCATGCCAGAAGGTCTGGTATGGCGTGAGCGCCTTGGCGATCTGCATGGCGGGCAGAAGCTGCCACATGGAGTGAAACTCCACCATGATATCCATCTTGTCGCCCACCGCTTTGCGGATTTTTTCAAACGGCTCAAGCGCTGCCTTCAGGTCCGGCATCGAGATATATTGCCCGCGCGTCTTCTCCGCCGCTGCATCGAAAGGCCAGATCTTCATGGCCGTGATGCCGTCTTCCAGCAGCGAATGGGCAAGCTCGTCCGCGCGATGCAGGAAGCCGTTCAAATCGTCATAATCCTTGCCACCGGAGAGGCCGTAATTGGCCGTGTGCTGGCCGGTGGCTTTCTTGATATATTCAGTGCCTGCGCAGGTATTGTAGGTGCGGATTTCCTTGCGGCTGAAACCACCGAGCAGCTGGGCTATCGGCTGGTTGGTGGCCTTGCCGAAAATATCCCAAAGCGCAATATCGAATGCCGAATTGCCGCGCACTTCCGCACCGGATGAGCGGAAGCCGAGATAACCGACGAGATCCTGCGCCAGAAGGTCGATCTGCAGCGGATCGCGGCCGATGACCCTGGGTGCAATATATTCATGCACATAGGTCTCCACCGTCTCGGCGCCATAAAAGGTTTCGCCAAGCCCGGTAATGCCCTCATCCGTATGGACCAGAACCCAGAGCAGGTTTGCCCGTTCCGCCACGCGGACGGTCTCGAGTTTGGTGATTTTCATGAAGTGTCTCCTCCAGAGGCAGTCAGTTTCCGTCTGGGACTGCGTTGAAAAAAATCAGGCGATGCCGGCCGCCAGAAGCGCGTGAACGCTTTCATCGAAATGACGCGCCATCAGCGTTGAAGCGGTTTGCGGGTCACCGGCGGCAATGGCCTGTCCGATGGCGATGTGAAGTTCGCCTGCAGCATGTCGCTGTGCATCGGATGTGCGGCTTTTCCAGCCGATCGGCCACGTCTGGCGCGTTACATTCTGAAAGGCGCCGAGAATGAGTTCAAAAACCGGGTTCTTGGAGGCTCTTGCAACAGCAAGGTGAAAAGCCAGATCGTGTTCCATGACCTTGTCATTGTCGCCAAAGTCCCGCTCCATGTTGTTGGCATGGTCGAGAATGGTGAGCGCTTCCGCATCCGTTCTTCTGAGCGCCGCGAGCGTCACGGTTCTGACCTCGATCGTACGGCGCACATCGTAGATCTGCTGGATATTGATCTGTTCGGTGTGAATGCCGTGTTCGAACATCAATGACATCGCACCATGATCCAGCGTCGCTACCGTAGCGCGTTTGCCGGCGCTGACATCGATCAGCCGCATGGCCGATAGGGACCGGAAGGCCTCACGGACGACGGTGCGGGAAACGCCGAGCTGCTGCGAAAGCGAAAGTTCGCTGGGGAGCTTGGCGCCGGGCGCAAGTTCGTTTTCGCGGATATGACGGGTGATCGCGCCGATCGTGCTGCTGACGAGGCCGGATTCATGCGAAATGGCACTTAACATTTTTCCTCCAACCTGTAGTACAGGTTTACGGAAAATTGCTTACAGGATTTTTGGGCGCGAAACAAGCGGCATCACGGAGCATTATGTTTGCCAGGCGGAAATGCCTACGCTTCGAAATCCCGCAAGAACCGTTTCAACAGCTGGTTCAGCGTCGTGCGCTCTTCCTCGCTCAGACTGGAGACCAGGCGCTGCTGGTTTTCGACATGTGCACCGACCGCTTCCTCGACAATGGAAAATCCCGGTTCTGTTAACGATATCAAGACGCTGCGCCGGTCATCGGGATTATGTATGCGCTTCACAAACCCAGCTTTTTCGAGCTGGTCGATGCGGTTGGTCATGGTGCCGGAGCTTACCATTGTCATCGCCAGCAGATCGCCGGGGGAAAGCCGGTAGGGTGATCCGGAACGCCGTAATGTTGCGAGAACATCGAAAGCGGAGGAGGAAAGACCGTGCTTCAGCAGCACGGTCTCCACCTCTCGCGCTAGATGGGTGGTGAGACGGTTCAGGCGCCCCAGCAGAGCCATGGGTTCAACATCGAGATCGGGCCGCTCCCTGCGCCATTGCGCCAGAATGTGATCGACGCGGTCAAGTGGTTCTTTGCTCATCATCAAGGCATAACAATTAGTATCTTGACGTCAAGATAAAATCACTTAGGGTGCATTTGTCTTGATATAGAGATTCTTGAAATGAAGAAAAATACAGCCTATGCCGCCGATGTGCTGACGACTTCTCTTGCTCCCGCTATTTGGGGCACGACCTATTTCGTCACCACCGAGCTTTTGCCTCATGGATACCCTCTGCATGTCGCCATGCTGCGCGCATTGCCGGCTGGCGTGTTGCTGCTGCTTTTCGTGAGAAAACTGCCAAACGGTATCTGGTGGCCGCGCAGCCTCATTCTGGGGGCACTGAATTTCTCGTTCTTCTGGGCGATGCTTTTCGTTTCGGCCTATCGGCTGCCCGGCGGCGTGGCGGCAACGGTGGGCGCGGTCCAGCCCCTGATCGTGATTGGCCTTTCTCGGCTGTTTCTCGCGACACCGGTCCGGCCGCTGGCTATCGCGGCCGGTTTTCTGGGTATTGTCGGTGTGGCGCTTCTGGTTCTGGCGCCGGGGGCTGCGATGGATGGTATCGGCGTGGCGGCAGGCCTTGCCGGTGCCGTGTCCATGGCTTTTGGAACAGTGCTGACCCGCAAATGGCGTCCGCCGGTGTCGAACCTGACGTTTACCGCCTGGCAACTGACAGCCGGTGGTATCCTGCTGCTGCCGGTCGCGTATTTTTTTGAACCCACACTGCCGACGCCGACGGCCGCCAATATTCTCGGCATGGCCTATCTGGGTCTTATCGGCGCTGCCTTGACCTATTTTCTGTGGTTCCGCGGACTTGCCCGCATCGAACCTTCCGCCGCCGCATCGCTTGGTTTTCTAAGCCCGGTCGTTGCAACCCTGCTCGGCTGGCTGGCGCTCGGCCAAAGCCTCACGCCAGCGCAGATCGCAGGTTTCGTTGCGGTGCTCTTCAGCATCTGGCTCAGTCAGCGCAGCCAGTTGCCGAGATAGGTGTCGTCAGGCCCATTCGCCCTTGCGCATGACAGGAACCGTGGAGCCATCCGGCCTCACGCCGTCAATATCCACCTTGTCGGAGCCGATCATCCAGTCGATGTGGATCAGGCTGGAATTGCCGCCCTGCGCCTTGATCTGATCCTGCGACAGCGACGCGCCGTCGAGGAAGCACTTCGAATAGCACTGACCGAGCGCGATGTGGCACGAGGCATTTTCATCGAACAGCGTGTTGTAGAACAGGATGCCGCTTGCCGAAATCGGCGAGGAATGCGGCACCAGCGCCACTTCACCGAGACGCCGCGCGCCTTCGTCAGTGTCGAGGACCTTGTTCAATACGGCTTCGCCCTTCGAAGCCTTGGCTTCGACGATACGTCCACCCTCGAACTTTACCTGGATATCGTCGATCAGCGTTCCCTGATGCGACAGGGGCTTGGTGCTGGAGACGTAACCGTCGACCCGCAACGCGTGCGGTGTCGTGAACACTTCTTCGGTCGGGATATTGGGGTTGCAGGTGACCCCATTCTTGGCGGTGGAGGCGCCGCCATGCCATTCGTGGCCGTCCGCCAGGCCGATCTTCACATCCGTGCCAGGGCCGGTGAAATGCAGTGAAGCGAAACGTTCGCCATTCAGCCACGCCGAGCGCTTGGCAAGGTTGGCATTGTGCTCAGCCCATGCGGCGACCGGATCAGCCAGATCCACCCGCGAGGCAGCGAAGATGGCGTCGGCAAGCCTGCGGACCGCTTCGTCTTCCGTCACGTCGGGAAACACCTGCTTTGCCCAGGAGGGGTTCGGATAGGAGATGATGTTCCAGTTGATGTCGAAGTTGGAAATCTTCTCCAGCGCCGGCTTATAGGCGGTGGAGTTAGCTTTATTGGCGCGGGCAACCTTGGCGGGGTCCTGTTCGGCCAGCAGCATGGGGTTATCGCCGGCAATTGCCAGCCGCGCCGCGCCGTTCGAATAGGCCTTTGCCATGCCATCATAAAGCCAGCCGGAAGCCCGGTCGAAATTGGCGTCGCTCGCATGGCGATAGCGGGCAAGCGTGGTTTCTTCGTCGGAGTAAAAGGTGGTAACCAGTCCGCCGCCCGCCATATAGGCATGTTTTGTCAGCAATCGCACCAGCGGCAGCGCTGCCAGCGGCGCGGTAATCACCAGATCCTGATCCTTCTGCAATTGCAGACCGACCTTGATGGCGACTTCGGCCAGTTTTTCGAGTTTGACGGGATCGATGGGGGAAACAGTCATGATCTGCCTTCGTCTATTTCAATCGGAGGCGCCGACCATAGCCCATTCCTCCTGAAAGCCAAACGCTTTCAGGCGCGCCCCTGCGCCTCAATCGGCGACCAGCGGTGCGGCAATGGCCTTCAGTGCCGTTTGGGCATCTCGGGGGGAAAGCCTCACCTGCAAGCCGCGCTGCCCACCATTCATGTAGACATAATCATGCGTCATCGCTTTGGCCTCGATGGCCGTAGGCACCTGTTTCTTCTGCCCGAAAGGGCTGATGCCGCCAACATGGTAACCGGTGGCACGCTCGGCATCGGCAGGTTTCATCATGCTGGCGGATTTGCCTCCGAAAGCGGCCGCAAGCCTCTTCATGCTGACCTCACGATCCGAAGGGACGACGACACAGACCGGCTTGCCGTCCAGCTCCGCCATCAGCGTTTTCAGCACCAGATGCGGTGGCTCGCCGATCGCCTCGGCCGCCTGCAGGCCAATGCGGTCTGCATTCGGGTCGTAATCATAGGTAACGGCGGTGAAGGCGACGCCCGCCTTGTTCAGCATCTGGGTGGCGCGGGTTGTTTTGGACATGGCAGATTGCAGTCACGCAAAAAGAGTCTGGTAGGTTTCAGGCTTGAAACCGACGGTTATCTTGCCCTTCGCCTCCAGCACCGGACGCTTGATCATGGAGGGCTGCTCCAGCATCAGTGCAATGGCCTTCTCGCGGCTCAGGCCAGCCTTCTGGCCGTCATCGAGTTTTTTGAAGGTCGTACCGGCGCGGTTGAGAACCGTTTCCCAGCCCGCGGCATCGCACCATGTCTCCAGATGGGCGCGGTCAATGCCCGAGGCCTTGTAGTCATGGAAAGAATAGTCGACGCCATGGGTTTCCAGCCAGCTTCTGGCCTTCTTCATCGTGTCGCAGTTCTTGATGCCGTAAATGATGATCGTCATGCTGCCAGCCTCTTTGTGTTCAAGCTTTCCGGCATAACAAAATATCCGCCTTATTCAACCCGCCGGCTGAGGCGCCCTGCGTCCTTTTGAAGACGCCAAGCCTGAGCCATGCGAAATCGCAATGGCTGATATCCGAACGAGCGCGAGCAAAGCTGCATGGCTTACCTGCTACATCATGAGTTGTAGAACGGCGCGGAAATGCCCATTATCTGGGCATCAAAGATGGAGAGAAAAATGCGTCAGGTTGCAAAGACATCGCGTAACTTCTTCGGTGAAACTTTCGCCGTTCTCGGTGCAGCGCTCTCGGTTTCGGCCGCTGTTCGCGCGCATCGCAAGCCCGCCCGTGCCGATCTCGAAGCCCTCGGCATCGATGGCAAGGCTTTCGACAAGGTTCAGCTCTAAGCTGGTTATCGTTCCCGGCGAGGCGGCACCGCCTCGCTCGCGCCGGATTCCGGAACACCTGGTTCTCGGCGGGCGCTACAAACTGCGCTTTTGTTGGCGCATCCTCTGCGTCTAACAGCAGTTTGGCAGCTAATGCTAGGCATGTATGCCGTGCTTTTTCACGTAAGCGTTATCGTGCCGCCATCTTGTGCGCCGACCGCTTCTGCGGCCTGAATATTTTTTCCGGCAGATATAATTGACTTTCCGGCTGCTCATAGCGGTCCGCTTTCGCCGAAAGCGGGAAGCGCCCGAGAGATTCGTGCCGCGTCTCTCCATTATGGCTGAAGATGAGTTCGAAGCTGCCCGCCAGCCAGCTATATGGTTTTTCAACAGGCATGATGTCGATTTTCCCGCAGCCATAGACCACGGTGAGATGCGGCGTGAACGACGATGCGGCAACAAAGGGCAGATTGGCCCGCCAAAGCGCGCGCTGCACCATCTTCGCCAATGCTCTGAGCTCCAGCATCTCGCGGCGGCTGCTTAGCGCCAGACAGCTGCGATTACCGAAAAGCGAGCTGCCATCGAACGTAATCGGAACGGGACGCGCCCTTATTTCCCCCAGTGCCGCCTTCAGCCGGTTTGCGAAACCGCGAGGCACGGTGTCGAAACACCCGACGCAAAGGAGGGTGATATGCAGAAGCTCGGCTGGATGGGCCGCCCTCTTCGTCCGCCCGGCGGCATGGCACGATGCATCGGTGAAAATTCTCTCCGCCAAGGCCACGGGCGGCTTCAGCACGATTAAGACCTTGTTGCCAAATCGCGGATTGACCCGTCGCTGCTTCTCCAGATCGAAGCCTTCGAGGAAAAGCTGCCCTGACCCTCCATTATCCGTCAACTCGAAACCCACGACGATGCTCCACGGCCTTTGCTCAAGGCCGCAATATTATCATCGCCGAGGAAAATTGGAAGAACAAAAAGCGAACAAAACTTCATCATATGCGGGGCAATATCCGATACGGCCTTTCGCGAACGCAATCCGTATAACCCGGCAACTCGGTCTGGGACAGACGATCTCAGCTGGTCCGCAGGACCAGCAATCCGCTAGCGAAGGTGGCGGGAAGCAGGGCCAACCGAGAAGCCAATGCGAGTGGCATGTCGATGGGGGCCAGGCAATGACGGGGCAATGGCTGAGGGCATGCCTTTATTTCATGGTTCTCCGCCTGTGATCGTCGGGGTCGATCCTCGTCCGGATCCCATCGCCGGCGCTTATTCACTGCGAAGAACGTGTTTGACATTCTACCTACTAGTTGGTAGGCAAAAGCATGAAAAGCTCTAAAACCAAAGCCGATGACATTCTCCAGTGCGCCCGGACCCTGATTGTGAGAGGGGGCTATAATAGTTTTAGCTATGCCGATATTTCCCATGTAGTCGGCATTCGCAACGCGAGTATCCATCACCATTTTCCAAGCAAGGCGGACTTGGTCGCGAAACTGGTGTCACAGTACAGGCACGAGGCCGAAGCCGGTATCGCCGCGCTGGAGCAGCACATTCCAGATCCGCTGGAGCAGCTTCGCGCCTATATCGGCTATTGGGAGCGCTGCATCGCCGATGCAACCCACCCCTTCTGCGTCTGTGCGCTGCTTGCCGGCGAAATACCGATTCTTCCCGAAGCGGTCGTTCTCGAGGTGCGTGCGCATTTTCGGAGTCTCTCGGACTGGCTTACAGCCGTGCTGGAGCGCGGCGCTTCCCAGGGGCGCCTTGCACTAACCGGCACAGCGCGGGTCAATTCTGAGATGTTCATGGCCACCGTGCACGGCGCAATGCTCTCAGCGCGCGCACATGGCGATGCCGCAAGCTTTGGCGCCATAACCCGCCCGATGCTGGAGCGCATCACCGCTTGAACTGCATCTTGCGAGGGGCGTCGACGCATGACCCAAACGAGACCGACCGATCAACTAATGACGCTGCTCTGGCAGACATGCCGGCGACAATTTGCGTTCCGGACCACCCCATCTTTCAGGAAGAGAAAGGCAATTTCGCATGTTCGGTATTTCTTCGCTTGGCTGGATCCACACGCTCGGCAGCCTGCCGGCCATTCCAGCGGCCATTTTCATGTTTACCCGTTACGGTCGCATCGTCCCCCGATCCACGCCCGGGGCAATCTACTTTGTGTCCATGCTGATTGGCGCTGCAACTGTCTTTCTTGTGGCGCATCAGCCAATCAGCTACGTCGTTGGCGTCCTGACCATCCTGTTCCTGCTTGCAGGCTACGGTATCGAACGCGTTCTGGGTTCAACGCGTATCGCCAGATATATTGAAACCATCTGTCTCAGCATTACCGCATTTCTGTTGATGGTCCCGACGGTGAGTGAAATTCTGCGCCGTGTTCCCGACGGTCATCCGATAGTGACAGACCTGAAATCGCCGCTGCTTCTCGGCGCCCAGGCAGGATTGCTGGCGATCCTCGTGGTCGGCCTGACTGCCCAGATGATCTATCTCATCCGACAAAACAAAAACGCCGCGAACTAGTCGCGGCGTCGTCTTTCTTCCTTAGATACGGTGGCGTTGCGGCAGCAACCTCACCGTATCGAGTATGGTCCTATTCCCACTCGATCGTGCCGGGCGGCTTGCTCGTGACATCGTAGACGACACGGTTGATGCCGCGCACTTCGTTGATGATGCGGGTTGCCGCACGGCCGAGGAAGTTCATGTCGTAGGGATAGAAATCCGCAGTCATGCCGTCCACCGAGGTCACCGCGCGCAGCGCACAGACGAAGTCATAGGTTCGGTAGTCGCCCATGACGCCAACAGTCTGGACCGGCAGCAGCACGGCGAAAGCCTGCCAGATGGTGTCGTAAAGACCGGCCTTGCGGATCTCGTCGAGATAGATCGCATCCGCTTTACGCAGGATATCGAGCTTTTCACGGGTAATCGCACCGGGGCATCGGATCGCAAGACCCGGACCGGGGAAGGGATGGCGGCCGATGAAGCTTTCCGGCAGGCCGAGTTCGCGGCCAAGAGCGCGCACTTCATCCTTGAAGAGTTCACGCAGCGGCTCGACGAGCTGCATGTTCATGCGCTCGGGAAGACCGCCGACATTGTGGTGGCTCTTGATGGTCACCGAAGGGCCGCCGGAGAAGGAGACACTTTCGATGACGTCGGGGTAGAGCGTGCCCTGCGCGAGGAAGTTCGGAGCACCCTTGCCATCGGCGGCAATCTTGGCCGCTTCGGCCTCGAAAACCTCGATGAACAGACGGCCGATGGTCTTGCGCTTCACTTCCGGATCGGAAACGCCGGAGAGTTCGCCGAGGAACAGGTCGGATGCGTCCACATGAACAAGCGGAATATTGTAGTGGTCGCGGAACATGCCGACGACCTGTTCGCTTTCCCCAAGCCGCATCAGCCCATGATCGACGTAAACGCAGGTCAGCTGGTCGCCGATAGCCTCATGAATGAGAATAGCTGCAACCGAAGAATCGACGCCGCCTGAAAGTGCACAGAGCACCCGGCCGGTGCCGACCTGCTCGCGGATCTTGCGGATCATCTCGGCGCGATAGGCCGCCATCGTCCAGTCGGATTTCAGACCAACGATCTTGTGCACGAAGTTTGACAGCAGCTTGCCGCCATCGGGCGTATGCACCACTTCCGGATGGAACATGGTGGAGTAATAGTGGCGCTTCTCGTCCGCTGCGATGGCGAACGGTGCGTTTTCGGAGGTTGCGATGACCTCAAAGCCTTCCGGCAGCTTCGTCACGCGGTCGCCATGGCTCATCCACACCGGGTAGCTTTTGCCCTGCTCCCAGAAGCCTTCGAACAGCGGGCTAGCCTTCTTGATGTCGATATCGGCGCGGCCGAATTCCGCCGCATGGCCGCCCTCGACAACGCCGCCGAGCTGTGTGCACAGTGTCTGCTGGCCATAGCAGATGCCGAGGATCGGTACCTTGCTGTCGAACACTGCCTGCGGCGCGCGCGGGCTTCCTTCCGCCGTGACAGATGCGGGGCCGCCGGAGAAGATCACGCCCTTGGGCTGAAGTTTCTCAAACGCCTCTGCGGCATTCTGGAACGGGTGGATTTCGCAATAGACCCCGGCTTCGCGGATGCGGCGCGCAATCAGCTGCGTCACCTGGCTGCCGAAATCGATGATGAGAATGCTGTCGGGATGGGCTATCTGGGTCATGGCGAGCCTTTAAAGAAAATGGCGGCTTTAGGCAACCCGGAAGCGGGTGGCAAACGGTAGAAAATCGCGAAAATCGCAAGGTTCAGAGGGCTATCGCGCCGTCTTCGATAGCGCGACAGAGCCGGTCAACGGCATCCGCCAGTTTTTCGTCGATGATGTGCAGATACTCGGTCCAGTCATTCACGTGTTTCACATCGGCCTTGCCGTCGGAAATACCGCGCAGGCCAATCAGCGGTAAACCGAAACGCTGGCATGCTCTTAAAACTGCATATGTCTCCATTTCCACCATATCGGCGTCGATCAGCCCATAGGCCTCGCCTGAAACGACGTTGGCGCCGGTGGAAAGCCGCGCCCCGGCAACATCGGGTATCCGCAATGGCAAGGCCACCTCCGCCGGCAGGTCGAGAAACGGTGTGCAACCCTTCGCAAAACCGAAGGGAGAGGCATCCATGTCACGATAAGAAACAGACACCGCCTGGTAGATTGCGGTCTGTTCGAGCGTGCGGGAACCGGCGGAGCCGAGCGACACAACGAGGTCTGGCAGATGGCCCGCCGTATCGAGACCGGCAAGAGCGGTCGTGACCGCAATAGCCGCTTCGACCGGTCCAACACCGGTCATCAGCGGTGTGATGCGTGCCTGCAGGTGGGGACCGTATTCGGCGGAAGCCGCCATGACGAAGAGGATTGATTTATCCGCGACATGCATAGGCCGGTAGCTCATCCGGTAATATCCTCGCGTCCTTTCACCACCATCATCGTGCCCGTCATTGAGGCGATCAGCTTTGCCGGCCCATCAGACAGGGCATAGGCGCGGCCATCGGCGACAATAAGATTATTGCCTGGCTTGATGATCTCGCCGCGAAACAGAAACCGCTCGCCGCGTCCCGGCGACATGAGGTTCACCTTGAACTCGATGGTCAGCAGCGAGGCTTCCGGCTCAATGATCGTATAGGCGGCATAGGTGCAGGCGGTATCCAGACCGGCGGCGATGACACCCGCATGCAGTATGCCGTGCTGCTGCGTCAGCTTTTCATGAAAAGGGAGTTCGATTTCCACCAGCCGGTGTTCGATACGGCTGATTTCGGCGTTAATCGCCTGAACCACGCCCTGCCGCGCAAAGCTTCTTTCTATCCGCTGACGAAAATCGCCGGGATCAGTGATCTCCATGGCCTGCCTGCCTGCTTCTGCCTCATCGCAAACTGACATGGCGCGGGGCGGCAGGCAAGACAAGGGCGATGCGGCAAATTAGAGAAATTAGGAAAAATCCAGCGCGCTTTTCCTTTGGAAATGCGCAAGCACTTTAGTTAAGCATGCCGATGCTTGCGTTGAGCACCGTCGCAAAGGCGACCCATACGGCATAGGGTACGAAAAGCCACATTGATATGCGGTCACGACGATAGGAAAGCGCTATAAAGGCGACGATGCTGATCAGCATCGGGATGATGACAATCAATGCGCCAGCCGGACTTTGCATGCCGAAAAAGATCGGCGACCACAGAAAGTTCAGTACCATCTGGGTGAACCAGAGCCGCATGCGCGTTCCCATCGGCCTGCGAATCCATGTCCGCGCGCCAGCAACGCCGATCAGCACGTAAAGCGCGGTCCAGACAGGCCCGAAAATCCAGTTGGGCGGATTGAAGAAAGGCTTCTGCAGCGATTGATACCATTCGCCGGGTACATTGTTGACGCCGATCAACGCCCCTACGGCAACAACGACAACCACAAAGACAATATAGATCGCAAGATTTCTCATGATCGGTCCAATGCGCCGGCTGGGCTTTTGTTCCCCTGTTTTTTCAATATTTTAGCTGGATAGCCGCACGATGTGCTGGTCCCATGCCACATCGCTGCGCCGGGTTCCGAAAAACCCCTGATAGGACGAAACCGCGATGCCTCTTAAGGCGGGCGCAACACCTGCCGCGTCCCGCACTGTCGTCTCGGAAACCACACGCCCGGTTTTTGCATCCAGCGTCACGGCGGCGTTGCCGTTGGGCGAGGTCAGGCCAACCAGCTGATCGCGTCGGTTGACGGCGATGGCACCCACATAATTGGCAAGGCGGACCGTTGTTTCTTCCGGTAGATCCACAAAGGTTACATCCTCACCCCTAGAGAAATGGCCGACAAGTGGCGGAAGATCGTTGCGCGGTCCTTCATACTGGCAGGCGAACCAGATGCGCCCGTCATCCCCGATATCGACATGACGTGTGGATAGCTGCCGCAGTCCGTTCGGCATCGCGTGTTTCTGAATCAAATGGCCGGTTGCTGCGTCCAGCAGCACGAGAGAAGGTTGCATCCTGTCGACGTTGAGCTTGGTGCGGCCGAAATCCGGATGGGTTTCGATACCACCATTGGCGATGATGATCGTTCGCCCGTCGTCGCTCACCGTCATGTCATGCGTGCCGACGCCATGCGCGTCATATTCGCCGATGCGTATGAAGCCGTTTCTGGCGTCATAGAGCCCGATAACGCCACGATTGCCGTCGAAGTCGTTTTCGCTGGCATAGAGGATCGACCCATCTGGCGAAAACTGTCCATGACCGTAGAAATGGCGGTTTTCCGGCGTGTGCATCACGATCGGTTCGCGATGCCCCCCGGGGTCGAAGGCCATAAAGAATGTCCCCGGCCGGCGGGCAAAGGCCACGGTCATGCCGGTCGCGCGGCTCGTCGCCATTCCATGGGCGCGGGCAGGAAGCGTGACGCGGTCGATGATCTCGCCGCCCTCGCTCACCGTCGCAATGCCGTAGGACCCGTCACGGGCGCGGAAGGCAGAAGCAAAGACCGCGTCTGTCCGCTCAAGCGCATAAAGTGAACGGGGAGCCAAGGCGGTGAGGAAGGAAACTCCCGCCGCTTTGATGAAGCTGCGCCGATCTATCAGTGTCCGCCTGGTGCCGGAGATCATCGGCTCAATCCCCATCGGCGAAAGAAAAGCCGGAACTGAGGCCAATCGCGCCGCCATATTGATCGTTTAACCGGTAGATAAGGTCTTTGCCGTTCAGCAGAAGATAATCCACCTTCGCTCGCTGATCGTCCTGATCCAGCGCCTTTTGCACATCTGCATCGATTGTCCCGGCCACGCGGATCATCGATTTGGCAATGAAGTCGATGGAATTTACGATGGAGCGTTGGTCGGGGGGGACGAGTTCGGCCATATCGGCGGTATGCAGCAGTGTCTGAATGGCCTTGATGTTTGTGGAGATGCTTCTCCATGTCAGGCCAGACCGCCAGTAAATGGCGGTGCGGGGAAACGTCGCCTTGTCCGGCCCCTTGTAAAAGGTCTCGATCCGCTGGTCGCGGATCGCCTCGGCGCCGTGCACCAGAATGCCGAGCAGGGCAACCAGCGCCTCTCGTTCGTCGCGGAAGACGGGGTTATCAGGCCCCGGCTGCGTCCAGTTTTTCTGTGCGCCATCGGCCGCGTTCCAGCTATCGGAAAGCTCTGCCGCGACATCGGCGATATTGCCGGCAATGGCGGCTCCGAAACGGCAGCGGAAATCGCCCTTCTTATCAAGAAGTTCGTTCGCGCCGGTGCCGTAGAGAATGAATTCCAGGGCGCCCAGCCCCTGTGCGGCAACGCTCTTGCCACTCAGGCCTTCGGCGGTGGTAACGCTTTCATCCTTGTCGGAAAGGTAACGCTGAACCTGTTTCAGCCCTAGCCCCTTCTTGTCGGGATAATAAAGGACGCGCTCGAAACGGTTCTGTTCGATGACAGGGCCGACACGCACGATCTCTATGGTCGACCAGCTTGAGACCGCATCGGCAAAGGCGTCCTTCGCCGTCTTCTCCGTCGTAGCAGAAGGCGCCGCGCAGAAAGCCTTCATGCTGTCCTCCAGCGTCTCTGCCGAGCGTCGGAAGTGGTCGTAGCCGGGTCGGATGAAGCCGTTCACTGCCTTTTCCATGACGCCGCGCACCTGTGCGGGGTCGAGCGGTGGCGGCGGCATCAGTTCCACATCCTGGGCCATGGCCGGCTGTGTCGTCAAAAGCATCAGCATGGATATGAGGCCGGAGATTTTTCGCATGGCTTTTTTCATTAAAGAGACTCCAGAAAGGCCAGCAAAGCCTGCCGGTCGGATTTTTTCAAGACGGCAAAGGCGTCGCGCGCTTTCTGACCTTCGCCGCCATGCCATAATATCGCTTCCGTCAGGCTGCGCGCGCGCCCGTCATGCAGGTAAAAACCATTGCCATTCACGCGTTCTGTCAGACCTATGCCCCAGAGAGGCTGGGTCCGCCAGTGTCGTCCGCTTGCTTCGCCCACCTGTTGGCCATCGGCAAGCTCCTCTCCCATGTCATGCAGCAGAAAATCGGAATAGGGCCAGATAAGCTGAAACGCATGCATCGGATCGGCGGCATCGCGTCGGGTGACGAATTTGGGGGAGTGGCAGGCCGTGCAGCCCGATGCGTAAAAGAGTTGCTTGCCCCGCAGCACCATCGGCTCACCGACATCACGCCGTTGCGGCACGGCGAGGTTTTCAGTGTAGAAGGTCACGAGATCGAGAACCTGATCCGGCGCCTCCACCGGCCCGAGCCGCGGTTGCACGCCCGTTGGCATGGCGAGACATTTTTTCTGCCTGTCGGTACAGTCGCCATAGGCATTCGGCGCATCCGGTGTGGAGATGCCGATATCGTGGGAGAAAGCGCTTGCGCTCTGGTCGCGTACGCTCGCGTTCTGAGCTTTCCAACCAAACCTCCCGATTTTCGTTTCGCCGGTGCGATGATCCTTGACCCAAGCGGGACGCCCTTGAATGCCGTCCCCATTCTTGTCGTTCGGATCGGCGTTGGCCAGAATATCGGTGTCGCTGATAGCTTCTATCAAGCCAAGCCCAAGGGTCGGCATGGCAATGCGTGCTGACAGCGAAGTATCGGCGCTGAGCGGGCCATATTTCAACTCTGCCACGGCATAATCAGGCTGGCGCAACGTCACCATCTCACCATCCGCCAGGGACACTCGCTTTTCCGTATAGGTGATGACAGCCTTGCCCTCGGCCTCAAGGCCGGGAATGGCAAGATTCTGAAGCTGCCGTCCATAAGTGTCGTCAGGAAAGTTCAACACTTCATGGCGCGCGATCGCCGTCCGTTCCGCCTCGTCTCGAGCCGGCCTTGCCAGCCGTAGAAACAGAGAGACGGCGTCTTCGCCGGCAAGAGGCGGACGGCCCCTGCCATCCTTCACATGGCACGTCTGGCAGGATCGGGCGTTGAAGAGCGGCCCCAAACCGTCTGAAGCCTGCGTGGAAGAAGGAGAAGAGACCCACAATTTCTGAAACAGCGCGTTGCCAAGCTTAAAATCCTGCCTCCGCTTCGGGGGCATGGTGGCTGACGGATGGGAAAACGCGTTGCTGTCAGTTCTGTTGGTATTGGTCGACGCCCCGCCAGACATGGCTTCGAAAGGCTCCGGGCCGGTAAAATCGATCGCCGGAGCGGTTACGGCAAGAACGCGGTTTCTGTCATTTTCCGTCAGATCGTCACGCAAGGATGCGGCAAGCGTCGCCGTCGCCAAAAGACAGGCTGCCCCGGCGAATAAGAACGGCCTACGGATCGGCGACAGAGACATTTCCATGAAAGTCAAACGCGTGCGGGGAGCAACAGGCCGCAGTCTCCCTGCGGCCAGTTTTTGCCGTTTATTTGAAAACGGCGTTCGGATTATCGAGGCTGTCGGATCCTTCGAGGTCAATCTTGCCGAGATCGAGTGCAGCAATGACGCGTTCGACCGACTTCGTCTGGTCGAGGAGGCCATCGATGGCGGCCTGAACCACGGCGTTGCCTTCCTTGTTGCCCTCGCCGATCATCTGATCGTAGGCCTCGACCGTCTGAGCGCGCTTTTCCATCGCGTGCATGGCATTGAGCGTCTTGTCCAGCTTCGCCAGCATCTCGTCGTTCAACGCCTTGTCTTTGGAGCCGACCAGTTCCGAGAGCGACGCGCCAGTCATCTTCGTTCCGTCCACACGGGTATAGTCGCCGGTATAGGCCGAGGCGATGCCGATCGCGTCGTTGAGATGCGAATTATAGGTATTGTCGGAGAAGCAATCATGCTCCTCTTCCGGATCGTGCAGCAAAAGGCCAAGTTTCATGCGTTCGCCGGCCAATTCACCATAGGAGAGCGAGCCCATGCCGGTGAGAATGGCGGTGAGGCCTGCCTTCGGATCGCCTTCCAGCGTTTTGGTTGCTTCGCCTTCCGGCGCCCAGGCGTCGACCATCTCCTGCAGATCCTTGATCAGCAGGGTGGAGGCGGATTTCAGATAATCGGCACGGCGATCGCAATTGCCGTTCGTGCATTTCGCCTTGTCATAATCGGTGTAAGGGCGGTTGCCTGCGCCCGGCCCGGTGCCGTTCAGATCCTGGCCCCAGAGCAGGAATTCGATGGCGTGGTAACCTGTCGTCACATTGGCTTCGACATCGCCCGCCTCGTGCAGGCTTTCGATGAGTTCCGGGGTGATCTTGGAGGCGTCGACCTCTTCACCACTGATCTTGATCTTCGGGTTGGCGATGATATTCGCAACATAAAGCTCGTTTTCGTCGCTTTCCGTGCCATAGGAACCATCGACGTAGTCGATCAGGCCTTCGTCCAGCGGCCAGGCGTTCACCTTGCCTTCCCAATCGTCAACGATCGGGTTGCCGAAACGATAGACTTCCGACTGTTGATAGGGAACACGTGCCTTGATCCAGGCTTCCCGCGCGGCCTTTAACGTCTCTTCGCTCGGTGTGGCGATCAATGCGTCGACGGCCTTATCCAGCGCCTTCGCTGTGATCAGCGAATCCTCGTATTTCGCGTGTGCGACATCGGCATAGTGCTTGACAACAGCGGCCGCGTCAGTGGCAGCCTTTGCAGGAACCGCGGTGAAAGCCGCCGATGCGGCAAGAAGCGCGAAAGAAGCGCTGAGAATGGTTTTGCGGATCATGATCCCTCTCCTTGAGCAGACATGAAATAACTTCACACTGCGGCAAGCGAGTTCTGACCCAATCACAAACTTGTGTCAAACATTCTAGTTTAGAATGCTTTGAAACAAGCCCGTGCTGTATTTCCCAGGTAAAATCCCTGGATGCAAAATGCTTTTATGCTCTGCGTTTCATCAGGCAGAAGAAGAAACCGTCCGTATCTGTGGTTGCAGGCGTGAGCGTCACTGTCTTGCCGTCGGAAGAATGCGGTTTGTTGGCATTGCTGCCGAAAGTCGTTTGCCACCGCTCCAACGCCGAACCAATGGCAAAATCTGGATTTTGCTCGCAGAAACGACGGACCTGCTGTTCGTTTTCTTCGGGAAGCACCGAACAGGTTACATAGAGCAGCTCTCCGCCCGGGCGCACGAATCCCTTGGCCTGCGAAAGTGCCTCGCCCTGCTGTTGCACGCGCTCTTCCAGATTGCGCGCGGTCAGCCGCCATTTGGTGTCGGGGCGCCGCCGCCATGTTCCGGTTCCGGTGCAGGGGGCATCGACGAGAACGCGGTCGAATTTTTCCTGAAACGGTGTGAGGCCCGATGGACGGTCATGAACCTGCACATTACGCGTGCCGGCCCGCTTCAGCCGTTCGATGATCGGCGCAAGGCGCTTGCGGTCGGCGTCGAAGGCGTGGACCTGACCCTTGTTGTTCATGCTGGCAGCCATGGCCAGCGTCTTGCCGCCGCCGCCTGCGCAATAATCGAGGATCTGATCACCCTCATGCGCGCCGGCGAGATCGGCGACGATCTGCGACCCCTCGTCCTGCACTTCGAACCAGCCCTTCTGAAAGGAGAGTTCGGCGGTGACGTTCGGCAGGCGGGATGGGCCTTCGCCTGCGGGAATGCGAACACCCTGACGGGCGATGTGCGTGGCCTCCGCGCCGCTTTCCTCAAGAACCTTCAAAACCTTTTCACGGGTCGCCTTCAAGGTGTTGGCACGCAGATCGAGAGTAGGGCGCTCATTGAGCGCCTGAGCCTCAGTCAGCCAGCGCTCCCCGAATGCGGTCTCGAAGGAAGATTGCACCCAATCGGGAATGTCGCCCTGAACATGGGCCGGCGCCTCGGCAAGGGAACGGGAGAGAAATGCCTGCTGTCTTTCAGCGTCCGGTGCGGCAGGCGCGAATTTGTCACCATCGAATTCCGCTGCCAGTTCCGTGAAGCTCTTGCCCCATTGACGCAACAGAACAGCGTAGCCGAGTGAGGTGGCGCTGTCGTCATCCATCAGCCAGGCGTGCGACAGTTTCATGCGCAACGCATCATAGACAATGTTGCCGATCGCGGCCCTGTCGCCCGACCCGGCGAAACGATGGGCAAGGCCCCAGTCCTTCAGAGCATCGGCGACGGGACGCCTGCGTCCCTCAATATCCGCCAATACTTCGATTGCTCCGGCCAAACGCCCGCCTAATCGCATTGTCTACCTCGTTTTCCTGACAAGTCCGGTTGGTAGACGCGAATGGCGGCGAGGGCAAGGCTCAATCGGCTTTGACGACCTCGTAGCAGACCTTGGCAGTGCCGGAGTTGATCATGCCGATGTTTTTGGCCGCAGCCTTGGAAAGATCGAGAACGCGACCCTTGATAAATGGCCCGCGGTCATTGATGCGAACGACAACGGCCTTGCCGTTGCGCGCGTTGGTAACCTTGACCTTGGTGCCGAACCGCAGGGAGCGGTGGGCGGCGGTCAGATTGGCGGCGTTCATACGCTCGCCAGAAGCAGTCTTGGAGGTCAACGCATACCACGATGCGCCTCCACAACCATTTGCCGCATTCGCCTGAAGAGGCGCGATGATGGAACAGGCGGCGATAGTTGCAGCGGTGAAAGTTATACGACGGATATTCAAAACAGTGCTTCCCTGAAAATCGGCCCCGCGCCGATTGATTGTGCCCTTGCTAAACGGCCATGAACTGGCCTGAACGCCTTTTGATGCGAGATTGTAGGGCGAGGGAAAAATGGCGAAAAAAAGCTGATCTCAAATCACGAACTGTTACAGACTGTAACATTCGTGATCATCGGCCGGAAGCTGCCATTGCCGCGCCCGTTTGAAGAAGCGGAAAAAATAACGCAGAATCAATGCTCAATGGGAATGCTGTTGCAAGTCACGGCTTCGTGAATCCACTTCACGAAATGTGAGTGAAATATTTTTCTAATGACTACGATTTTAGTCATTTCGGCTTGGTTAATAAAATCCTAATTGGCTGAAATAAGACGAAAACCATCCGCAAAAGCGGGATTGGAAGGATTTTTCATCGCTTTTGGAGATGGCATTTTTCAGCCTCGCCAGAGGCCGTTTTCCCATAATTGTCGAAGCGAGGCCCTGTACTCCGGGAAGCGAACATCGAAGCCCAGATCGCGAATTCTGGCGTTGGAAACGCGCTTGTTCTCGCCATAAAAAGAGCGCGCCATCGGTGTTAGATCGGCAGTTTCAAAGGCCTGTTCGGGTGGTGGTTCCACTCCCATCAGCGCTGCCGCGAAGCTTACCACATCCTGCGGGGGGCAGGGTTCATCATCGGTCACGTTGAAGATGCCGCCTTCGTGTTTCTGTGCCAGGAAGGCAACCGCCGCGCCGATATCCTCCACGCGGATGCGATTGAATACCTGGTCCTTCTTCACCAGCCGCCGCGCCGTTCCCTTCTCGAAATTCATGAAAGCATTGCGCCCCGGGCCATAAATTCCGGATAGACGCAGGATGGAAAGCGGCGCGTCGGCGTCGCGGGCCGCTTCAGTCCATGCGGCCTCAGCCGCTACCCGCTCAACAGAACGTGGGGAAACGGGGCGGCAGGGTGTTGTCTCGTCCACCCAAGCGCCGCCGTGGTCGCCATAAACACCCACGGTGGAAAGATAAGCGATCCATGCCAGATTGGGCAGGAGCTTTTTCAAGTCGCCGTCCAGAAGCGGAAGCAGAGGATCGCCATCCTTGCCCGGCGCGACGGATTGTATGAGATGCGTGACATTGCCCATCGCAGCGACGAGCTCATCATTGAGCTGGACGCCGTCAAAGAGCAAGGGCGTCATGTGTGCGCTGGCGAGGCCAGAGAATTTGTCCTGACTGCGCGTGGTGCCGGAGATCCCTGCTGCTTGGGATTTCAGCGCGTTGGCAATGGCTTTCCCCGAATAACCCGCGCCAAAAATCATCACATGCATGGTTCACGCCTCTGCCAATTGCCATTCCATTTCCGCCTCCGGATCAGTCTCCGGTGCGCGCGTGGCAGAGTATGTACGGAATTCCTGCCTGTCCATAAGCCGCGATAAAGCCCATGCGGCCATGCCGCGTACCTCCGGCGAAGGGTCCGTTTCGGCAAGAGCTTTGCATCGTTCCACGAACTGCGGGTTTCCGGAGTTGCCGGCCGCAATCAGCACATTGCGGATAAATCGGCTACGGCCGATGCGTTTGACGGGAGAGCCACTGAAAAAGCTGCGGAAGGCAGCATCATCCAATGTCAGGAGGAAATCGATAGACGGATCTTTCAGATCATCGCGCGCCTGCAATTTCATTTCCGAGGCGCTGGCCGCGAACTTGTTCCATGGGCAGGCGGCGAGGCAATCGTCACAGCCGTAGATGCGATTGCCCATCATCGGCCGGAACTCATGCGGAATTGGCCCCTTGTGCTCGATGGTGAGATAGGAGATGCAGCGACGGGCGTCGAGTTGATAGGGGGCGGGAAAGGCCGCCGTTGGACAGGCATCAAGACAGGCCCGGCAGGAACCGCAATGATCCTTCTCGGCCTCATCGAGACAGAGATCAGCGGTGGTGAACATGCTGCCGAGGAACAGCCAGGAACCATGGCTGCGGCTGACGAGGTTCGTGTGTTTGCCCTGCCAGCCGAGACCGGCGGCGGCGGCGAGCGGTTTTTCCATCACCGGGGCAGTGTCGACGAAGACCTTCACATCCTCGCCGGCGCGTGCGGCAAAGCGCGTGGCGATTTCCTTCAGCCGCCCCTTGATGACGTCGTGGTAATCGCGATTGCGGGCATAGACCGAAATGGCCGCCTTGTCCGGTCTCGAGAGCAGATTGCGCGGGTCTTCGTCGGGACCATAATTGAGGCCGAACATGACGATGGAGCGTACATCGCTCCACAGCGTTTTCGGCTCCGCCCGCCGGGCCTCGGTTTCTTCCATCCACGCCATCGTGCCGTGATAACCTTTGCCGAGAAATTCTCTCAGCCGTTCCGGTGCGAGCGGAATGCTGTCCGGCGCTGTCACGCGACATAGATCGAAGCCAAGCGAAAGGGCTTCCTGACGAATGAAATCCGTCAGTTTGCGCGCGCGTATCCGCTGCTTCTCGTCGGCAACGTCGATGGTAGTCTCTCCTGCGGGTTGTTGCGCGTCATATATAGGCGCAGTCCCGGGCCGCAGCAAATAACCGAAAGGCTGAACTTAAAAGTCCAGATCGGCATAATGGGAGGAGGGGGCGAGGCGCGGAATACGCTCGCTCAGGAACGGCCGGAAGGACGGCCGCGATTTCACCCGCTGATACCATTCCTTGGCGATGGGCGCCTCGAGCCAGTTGATCTCGCCGAGATAATCCAGAACCGAAACCGCGGCTGCGGCGGCAAGATCGGCATAGCTCAGCCGATCACCCGCCAGCCATGTGCGCGAACCGGCCAGCCATTCCAGATACTTTATGTGCTGGCGGATATTGTTGCGGGCTGTGCGCAGCAATTTGGAATCCGGCGGGCCGCCGCCTTGCGCGGTCGTCATCTGCAATTTGTAAACACGCTCCCGTACCAGCGGCCGGGTCACGTCATTTTCCATCTTCTGCAGAAACCATTCCGTCAGGCGGCGAATTTCCGCCCGCTGAAACGGGTCTTCCGCCAGAAGACGCCTGTCACGCTTCAAAACCCCATGGGTTTCATCGAGAAATTCCGCAAGAACGTAAGGCCCGCTGAGGGAGCGCATATTGTCGTCGAGATAGACCGGCAGGGTGCCGGCCGGATTGAGCGCCAGAAACTCCCGCCGTCTTTCCCACGGTTGCTCCTCCACGAGATCGGTCTGGAACCCGTATTCCGCAAGGATCAGACGAACGAACCGGGATGCGGTCGACATCGGAGAGTGATAGAGAGTTGGCATCGGTACTCAATTTTTACGATTGGTTGTCATGATCGGCATCTGCCGGAAAACTTTTTCAGTTTCGCTTCATCAAGACGCTATAAGAGCTTGGCTACTTTAAAACAAGTTTAACGCAATTGCCTTCCATTGCCACTTCCCCCTGAAAAGAAGGATTCCCCATGGGTGACCAATCGATCATCAGCGCGTTTCTGCTGGGTATCATCGAGGGTCTGACGGAGTTCATTCCCGTTTCCTCAACGGCGCATGTGCTGCTGGCCGGGCACTTCCTCGGCTTCAAATCACCCGGCAACACCTTTGCGGTTCTCATCCAGCTCGGTGCGATCCTTGCGATACTTCTTGTTTATTTCCAAAAGCTTGTATCGATAGCGCTCGCTCTGCCGACAAGCGCGAAAGCGCGCCGCTTCGTGCTGGCCGTCGCTCTCGCCTTCCTGCCGGCGGCCATCATCGGCGCCTTGGCGCATGACTTCATCAAGACCGTGCTGTTTGAAACGCCCATGCTCATCTGCGTGGTGCTGATCATCGGCGGGGTCATTTTGCTTGCCGTCGACCGCATGCCGCTAAATCCGAAATATACCGACATCATGGATTATCCGCCATCGCTTGCATTCAAGATCGGCCTCTTCCAGTGCCTCGCGATGATTCCCGGCACATCGCGTTCCGGTGCCACGATCGTCGGCTCGTTGCTGATGGGCACGGACAAGCGCTCCGCCGCCGAATTTTCGTTCTTCCTGGCGATGCCGACCATGCTCGGCGCGTTTACGCTCGATCTTTACAAGAACCGCGATGCCCTGAGTTTCGATGACGGCGCTCTGATCGCCGTCGGCTTCATCGCCGCTTTCGTCTCGGGTCTTTTTGTCGTTCGCTCGCTCCTGGATTTCGTCTCGCGACGGGGCTTCGCGCCCTTCGCCTGGTGGCGCATCGCCATCGGGTCGCTGGGACTTATCGCGCTTCTGGTCCTGGGCTGAGGCTTTAATTTATATGGTCTGAAAAAGAAAAAGCGCCCCGGAAAACCGGCGGCGCTTTTTTTAAACTTCTAAAGGCTGGTCAGTTGGTGCTGATCGAAGCCGTCGCGCAGGGGTCCACGCCATAAGCCGGAGCACAACCGCTCTTGCCCGCTGCAACCGTGCCCGGTGCCATGAATGAACCCGCCAGAACCACCAAAGCCGCACACGCAAAAAAGAGTGCGATAGATCTGCCCATTTTATGATTGCCTTTCAGACGTTCGTTCGCGCGGATCGTGCCGCCGTGTGTGAATTGAGGGTTCGGGATATGTTTGGAATGTGGCGAATATCAATAAAGCAGCTTGTTGAATACCGGGTTAATGCGAAGTCTTTTCCACAGTTGCGCTTGTGCCACGCTTGCCTGCGGAGACCTTTCCGCCGTTAACCTTTTCCAGCGGCTCGCCAGCTCCGATATTGATGTCGTCTCCTTCCCGTTATCGAAGGAGAAATGCACCGAAAGCGGTTTGGTTGCGATGAAGAATGCACAAAAAAGCGGGAACAAGTCCCGCCTTTCAAGTAGGTGCTGCATGGCGGCAGAACTCAGGCCGCCTTGCCCGCATTCGAGAACTGGCCGTGCGGGCGATATTGCACCATGTAGGACGGCAGAACAGACGCAACACGAACGGGCGTAATGCCGATGCCTTCCAGCGTCAGGCCGTTCTTTTCCGCCTCGGCGGAAACGACGTTGTCCTTTTTCAGCATGGTTACCTGATCGGATGTCAGCGGTGGCGTGATCAGCGGCACCATCGAAGCAACCTTGCCGATCATCGAGGCAACGCCGAAAGGCAGATTGACGAACGGACGTTCGCGATAGGTAGCGGCAAGAACGGCCTCAAGACAGTCGCGGAACGTCATTACATCCTGGCCGCCGAGCTCATAGATGGCGCCGGGTTTCAGCTTGCCGTCAACGCTACGAGCGACGGCCTCCGCGACATCCTCGACATAAACCGGCTGGAACCTGGTTTTTCCGCCACCGATCAACGGCAGGAAGGGCATGCCGCGGGCCATCTTCGCGAACTTGTTGAAGAAATCATCTTCCGGTCCGAAGATGATCGAAGGACGCAGGATAACGGCGGCGGGCAGAACGGAATGGATAGCAGCTTCGGCGCGGCCCTTGGTGCGGCCGTAACCCGTGGATGAACCGGCTTCCGCGCCGATGGCGGAAATATGCGTCAGCGTGGCGCCGGCATCGCGGGCGGCCTCGGCGATGGCTTTCGCGCCGAATTCCTGCACGGCGTCAAAGGTGTTGCGGCCACTTTCGGTCAGGATGCCGACGCAATTGACCACATGATCCGCATCTTCCACGGCTTTTACGATGGAATCGCGGTAACGCAGGTTGGCCTGCGCAAAGGAAATCTGGCCGACATTGCCAAGCGGCTGCAAAAAGCCGGCGAGATCGGGTCGGCGCACGGCGACACGAATGCGATAACCGCGCTTGGCGAGCAGTCTCACCACATGCCGCCCGACAAAACCCGAACCGCCGAATACGGTGACGAGGGGGGGAAGGTTGGCCAAGGTCATGGGAGGCTCCTCAGAAGCTGTCGATAAAGCGTTTTTCAGTCTCTTAGCCCAAAGCCGCGCGCACGGGAAGAGATGTTCTCGCCGGGGAGAGGCGGGTTTGGGACATAGGGTTGACGACCGTCAAATTCCCTCGACGATCACCATTTCCGCATCCGCGACTTCCTGGCGGATTTTGGCGGCTGCCTGGTATTCGGGGGAATTATAGCAATCGATGGCGTGTTGCACCGAAGGAAACTCGATGACGACGTTGCGCGCCCGTGCCTTGCCCTCAAGCTCGGTCAAAGCACCGCCACGAGCGAGGAAATTCGCACCGAACCGCTCGAAGGCGGGTTTTGCCGTTGAGACGTAGTCCTTGTAACGCTCGCTGTCGCGAACATCGACGCGGGCGATCCAATATCCCTTTGCCATTTCATCTCCTCCTGTCGTCATTATTGATTAGCTGGAAAGCTGGCGCGCAGCATGTCATCGAGAATGGCGCGGGCCGCCGCTTTCGGATCTTCCGCCCTGACGATCGGTCGGGCGACAACCAGATGGCTCGAACCCGCCTTGATGGCGTCGTAAGGCGTCATCACCCGTTTCTGATCGCCGAGATCGGCGCCCGCGGGGCGAATGCCGGGGGTAACGACGGCAAGATCGGGGCCGAGGATTTCGCGCACGGCGGTCGATTCTTCCGCCGAACAGACGATGCCGCCCATGCCCGCCTCGCGTGCCTGTTCCGCGCGGCGCAGCACCAGCGAACGGGCATCCGCGGCGTAACCGGCTTCGGCCAGATCGCTGTCATCCATCGACGTCAGCACGGTGACACCGAGCAGGCAGAGGCCGGAACCCTCCGCCGCCTTGACGGCAGCACGCATGGCTTTGGGATAGGCATGCAACGTCAGCATCGACATGCCCATCCGGGCGATGTTTTCGACGCCGGAGGCGACGGTGTTGTCGATATCGAGCAGCTTCATGTCGAGGAAGACCTTCTTTCCGCTTTGGACAAGGTCGCGCGCGAATTCCAGACCGCCGGCGAAGACGAGCTGATAACCGATCTTGTAGAAAAGAACCTCGTCGCCGATTTTTGAAACGATGTCTTCGGCCTGCTGCACAGTCGGAACATCGAGCCCGACGATGAGTTTTTCGCGCGCGGTCATTGTCTTATCCCTGCCATGTTTCCATTGCCGTCCAGTCGCATGCGGGGGAGGCGGCTGCAAGTGAAAAGTCGGCGATGGAGAAGCGAAAGAGATTGCCGCCGCCGGGTGGCTGGTCCTCGCTGCGGCTGATGCGGCGGCCTTCTATATGGCATTTCAGAAGTGTGCCCACACCGCCATGGCCGACAAAGGCGATAGGCCGCTGTGTATCGTGCCGGTCAAGAATAGCTCTGACGGCATTGACAATCCGCGCCTGCGCATCGATTGCCCGCTCCCAGCCGCGAAAACTTTCCTGCGGGTGAGCGAAGAACCAGTCCGCCGCCTTCTCGAATTCCGGTGGCGTCAGGAAACCGGTGGAGGACCGATCGTTTTCATGCATCTCCTCGACGATTTCTATCTCCGCTCCGGATGTCTCGGCAAGGATACGGGCGGTTTCAATCGCCTTCGTCTCGGCGCTGCAAACGATATGGCGCAATGCCAGTGCCCAAGGCAGGCGGCCTGCCTCTCGCGACCGCTCGGCACCTCTTTCCGAAAGCCCCCATTGAGGAACGGGAACAGCCGGATCGATTCTGACCTGGGGGTGGGTAATGTAGAGAGCATGCACGGCAATCGGTCCCCAAAAGGCCATGGAAAGGGCATCGACACCCTAACCATGCGCTACGACCGGGAAATGACGGATTTTCTCGATCTGCCGGACCTCAGGCCCGAGTATAGGTCCACAGTTGCGCCGGCGGAATATTGCGCACGATGAAATCGAAATGACGAATGTGGTAAAGATGCGGCTGTGCCACGATCGGCGAGATCGGGCCATAGGATATCTGCACCACGGGGCGGCCATGCGGCACGCGCTTCAGCAATTCGTCGAGAAGCTTGATGCGGGCGGCCATCGGAAAATTCAGCATCGGCACGGCGGAAATGACACTGTCGAACATCTGATGCCCGTGTTCGCCGAGCGTTGCATCAAGATCGAAGGCATCCCCATTGACGAAGTTGACGCCGGGGTAGCTTTTGAGCAGCTGATTATAGAAATCGGTCGAATATTCGATGGCGGTCAGGTTCTCCGGCTTGATGCCGCGCGCCAGGATGGCCTTGGTGATGACACCCGTGCCTGGGCCGAGTTCAAGAACCGGCAGGCCGGAATGGGGATTGATGACACTCGCCATCTTTTTCGCTGTGATGGCCGATGTCGGTACGATGGCGCCGACTTTTTTCGGCTGGCTGACCATGCCCTTGAAAAAGCGGATTTCTTCCTCGAATTTCTGTTCAAGGCGTTGCTTCAGGTTAAGTGCCATAATTCCCCTCAGATGCATTTGGTCATTGTCAAAAAACAGTTACGCAATGTTGATCCCATTTGGCGCAAAAACAAGGCAAAATGTCGTAACTGGGAAAATTCGCCTCTGGGTCCAAGGCGGCGATAATCGAATCAAAAACGCCGGCGGAGCGATCCACCGGCGTTTTGGCTAAAATGGAAAGAAATCAGCGTACTCACACGCGCATCGGCATCAAAACATACAGGGCATCGTCGCCGGCGGTGTCACGAACCAGCGTTGGCGACCCTGCATCTGCCAGAAGGAAAATCGCGTCGTCACCGGAAAGCTGTGAGGTGATGTCGAGCAGATATTTCGCGTTGAAGCCGATTTCCATCGAATCATTGTCATAGCCGACGGCGACTTCTTCCGTCGCGCTGCCCGAATCGGGATTGTTGACGGTAAGAGTGAGCTGTCCATTGGTGAGGGCGAGTTTCACGGCGCGGCCACGTTCGGACGAAATGGTCGAAACGCGATCGACAGCCTGGGCGAAAGACTGGCAGTCGACCCGCATTTCCTTGTCGTTGCCGGTGGGGATCACGCGCTGGTAATCCGGGAAAGTCCCATCGATCAGCTTCGAGGTCAGAACGACCGAGCCGATGGTCAGGCGGATTTTCGCATCCGAGACTTCGACGGTGACTTCAAGCTCGGGGTTGTCCATCAGCTTCTGCAATTCACCGACAGTCTTGCGCGGAATGATGATGCCAGGCATGCCTTCGGAACCGGACGGCGCATCCACATCGGCGCGTGCCAGACGGTGGCCATCGGTTGCGACAGCGCGCAGCTTCAGCTCGCCATTGCTTTCGATGGTGTGGAAGAAAATGCCGTTCAGGTAATAACGTGTCTCTTCCGTTGAAATCGCGAATTGCGTGCGGTCGATCAACATCTTCAGATCGGTCGCCTTCAGCTTGAAGGTGTGGCTGAAGGTGCCGGCGGTCAGGTCAGGGAAATCCGCCTCGGGCAGGCATTGCAGCGAGAACTTCGAGCGGCCGGACGCAACGGTCATGGAGGAACCGTCCGGATTGGTCGCCAAAAGCACCTCGGAACCATCCGGCAGCTTGCGCACGATTTCATAAAGCAGGTGTGCCGGCACGGTGGTGGCGCCCGCCTGCTCCACCATGGCCGGGGTCGCTTCGGTGATTTCGAGATCGAGGTCGGTCGCCTTCATGTCAAGATTGGCGCCGGAGGCGCGCAGCAGAACGTTCGACAGGATCGGGATCGTGTTGCGACGCTCGACGACCCGGTGGACGTGGTTCAGCGATTTCAGAAGGTTCGACCGCTCAAGAGTAATACGCATGGACACTACCGCTTTCAACCGTTGCGAACCGGCCACCGCCGGATCGGCAAGAAGAGTCTTCACCGGCAAATGCCGGATAATGTGGACGGGCAAAATGGCAGAGTTATTGCGGAGAATGCAAGAGCCGAGTTCGTCTGCCGCGGGTCATTTTGCTGCTATACAGCATGATCCACAGGCTGGCGCCGCCCGTTGCCCTTGTTCGCCGGTTTTCAATTGCCCATAAAGAGGAATAACTGGAGCGACCGGCCGGAAATGATCGGCAAGAATGATTGGAAGCCGTGTGACGGAAGAAACATCGAAGATTGACGCCAGGCAGGCGGTGAAGGAATTCAGGATCGGCGCTGCCACAATTCCCGCGCGTCCGCTGGAGTGCGCGCTTTATCTCGTCGCCACCCCCATCGGCAATCTGGGCGACATCACCATTCGCGCGCTGGAGACGCTGGCTTCTGCTGATGTTCTCGCCTGCGAGGATACCCGCGTCACGCGCATCCTGCTCGAGCGTTACGGTATCCGTACCCGTCCGTTTGCGTATCACGAGCACAATTCGAACGAAGTGGGGCCAAAGCTCATCGCGGCGCTGGAAGCAGGAAAATCCGTGGCGCTGGTGTCGGATGCGGGAACGCCGCTTGTTTCCGATCCCGGTTACCGGCTCGGCCAGCTTGCACTCGAGGCCGGGCATCGCGTCGTGCCGGTGCCGGGCGCCTCGGCGCCGTTAGCCGCGCTGGTCGGTTCGGGCATGCCAAGCGACGCCTTCCTGTTTGCTGGTTTCCTGCCTGTAAAGGACCGCGGCAAGCGCGACCGTTTTGCCGAACTGGCGAAAATCCCCGCGACCCTCATTTTTTTTGAATCACCGCATCGCATCAGCGCTTCCATCAAGGTCGCATCGGAAGTGCTTGGTCGTGAGCGCCGTGCCGTGGTCTGCCGCGAGCTGACCAAGACGTTCGAGGAATTCCGCCGCGGCACGCTCGGTGAGCTTGCGGATTACTATGACGGTGACCGTGTGGTGAAGGGCGAGATCGTGCTTCTGGTGGAGCCGCCTTCCTATGACGAGATTCCCGATATCGAGGATGTCGAGAAGCTGCTGAAGGATCTGGTCGCCACCATGCCCGCTGCAAGGGCTGCAGGCGAAGCGGCGAAGCTGACGGGCCTGCCGCGCAAGGAGCTTTATCAAAGGCTGCTGGACATGAAGGAAGCGGATGGCCGCTAACTGGCGAAACGACAAAAGGCGAAAAGCCGAGCGGCGTGGTCATGCTGCGGAATATTGGGCGGCACTTTTTCTGCTGCTGAAGGGATATCGCATTCTCGCCATTCGTTATCGCACCCGGCTGGGGGAGATCGACCTTGTCGCCCGCAAGGCGGACGTCGTCGCGTTTGTGGAGGTCAAGGCCCGGCCCTCCGGTATCAGCGCGATCGATGCCGTCGGCTTTCATTCGCAGCAACGCATCCGGGCGGCTGCGGACCTGTGGCTGGCCCGCCACGGCGGCCGGGCGGCTTTCACTGCGCTTCGATATCGTCGCCATTCTGCCGCGAGGTCTGCCGCAGCATTTTATCGATGCCTTTTGAAGGGGAGACGATGTCCACCGAGCGTGAAAAAATGGCCGCGGGCGAATGGTACAGCTGCATGGATGACGAGCTGGATATATTGCGCCGGCGCGCACGAGGGGCCGTCCACCAGCACAACACGATGCCGCCGGATGAGCGCGGGGCAATTGCACCGCTGCTGCGCGCGCTGTTTAATTCTGTCGGGGAAGGCGCGTTTCTCGAAGCGCCGTTTCATTGCGCTTACGGCTTTAATATCGCGCTGGGAAAGAATGTATATCTCAACGCGGGCTGCACCATTCTCGATTCCGCTAAGGTAACGATAGGCGACGGCGCGATGCTGGGGCCTGCGGTGCAGATTTACTGTGCGGAACACCATCTCGACCCGGTGCCGCGTGCCCAAGGCATTGAAATCGCAAAACCCGTGGCCATCGGTCGCGACGTCTGGATCGGCGGTGGAGCGATTCTGCTTGCGGGCGTGACAGTGGGTGACGGTGCGATTGTCGGTGCCGGTTCGGTCGTCACACGCGACGTCGGTGCAGGCGTGACGGTGGTCGGGAACCCGGCGCGGCCCCTGAAACGCATATCCGACTGAGATTTTCATCCGCCGCTGTAATAAATCTGACATGGAACTGTCAAAGAGGCGTCATTGAACCTCTCTATTCGCATCCTCACCCCAATAAATGGTGGAGAGGATTTGATATGTTCAAGAAGATTTCCATGGCCGCTGTGGCTGTCAGCATCTCCGCGACCTCTTCCATGGCTGCGACCAACATCACCTGGTGGCATGGCATGGGCGGCCGTAACGGCGAAGTCATCAACGAAGTCGCCCAGAAATTCAACGAAGCCCAGAAAGAATGCGCGCTAACGCCGGTTTCCAAGGGCTCCTATGAAGAAGCTCTCGCCAGCGGCATCGCAGCTTTCCGTTCGGGCGAACAGCCGAACATCCTTCAGGTTTTCGATGCAGGTGCTGCCACCATCATCAACGCCAAGGGCGCGGTGATTCCTGCCGAAGACCTGATCACCAAGGCCGGTTACAAGTTCGATCGCGACGCCTTTATCAACGGCGTGCGCTACTTCTACGCTGCCGCTGACGGCAAGTTCGTCGGCATGCCGTTCAATTCCTCCGCTCCCATCATGTACATCAACGACGAGGCTCTGAAGAAGGCCGGCGTCGAAGCTCCCAAGACCTGGGAAGACTTTGAAAAGGTCGCGCCGAAGCTGAAGGAAGCCGGCTATATTCCGCTCGTCCAGTCGCAGCTGACCTGGCAGTTCACGGAGAACTTCTTCTCGCGTAACAACATCCAGTTCGCTACGAACAACAATGGTTACGACAGCGTCACCGACACCAAGCTCAAGGTCACCGACCCGAACCTCGTCATGATGTTCGAGAAGCTGAAGGACTGGAAGGACAAGGGCCTGTTTGCCTATTACGGCGCCGGCTGGAACGACAACCAGAAGCCCTTCGAAGAAGGTAAGGTAGCACTCTGGATCGGTTCGTCGGGTTCCTTCGGCGGCCTTCAGAAGACGGCCACAATGCCATTCTCGGCAACTTTTCTCCCTTACTGGGGCTCCATCAAGGGCGCGGGTACCAACTCCTTCATCGGCGGCGCTGCCCTCTTTGCAATGTCGGGCAAGTCCGAAGCCGAAAACAAATGCGTGGCCGACTTCTTCCAGTTCCTGACCTCGCCGGAAATCCAGGTCTTCTATCACAAGGCAACCGGTTACGTCGCCATCACCAAGGCCGCTTATGAAAAGGCCAAGGCTGAAGGTTACTACAAGGAAAAGCCGGTCGCCGAAGTCGGCATCCAGCAGCTGTCACTGCAGGGTGGCGACTGGTCCAAGGGTTATCGCCTCGGCTTCTACCCGCAGATCCGCGCCGTGATGGAACGCGAATATAACCGCATCTTCTCCGGCGAAGTCACGCCGAAGGCTGCTTTCGAAATTATCGAGAAGGAAGGCAACGACCTTCTGGCCCGCTTCGCCAAGACGGCCGGCTGATCGATCTCTTCGAAACCGTTGATCTTGTCGAGCCTCCTTTCTGACGGAAGGGAGGCTCACTTCTGGATAAGGAGGCGCAAGCGTGGCCTATACATCGTCTCAACCGCGCCGGTTTTTCTCCGGTCGGTCCGCAAAGGCTGGAAAACCCGCCAAGCCCGCAGAAGCCGGCATGAAGCGCGTGCAGTTCTCCTCGTCCTTTGTGCCCTACCTGTTTCTGGCACCGCAGCTTGCGGTGATTTTCATCTTCTTCTATTGGCCATCCGTTCAGGCCATCCATTCTTCTTTCTATATCGAAGACCCGTTCGGGTTCGGCGCTTCCTTCGTTGGACTCGCTAATTATTCGGATGCGATCTTCAGCCCCGAATATCTCAGCATCGCGAAATTCACGGTAGTCTTCACCGTGCTCGTCACCTTCTTTTCGCTGGCGCTCGGCCTGCTGCTCGCCGTCAAGGCGGATGCGGTCATTCGCGGCAGTTCGACATACAAGACGCTGCTGATTTCCGTCTACGCCATTGCGCCGCCAGTCGCCGGCCTTATCGGCATGATGTTTTTCGACCAGCATATCGGCCCCTTCGTGAAGATGGCCGCGTTTCTCGGTTGGGACATGAAGGTCGGCCTCAATTATTTCGATACGGCCTTTGCCATGATCGTTGTCGCGGTCTGGAAGCAGATTCCTTACAACTTCATCTTCTTCCTCTCCGGTCTCCAGGGCGTTCCGGTCTCCGTGCGGGAAGCCGCGTCCATCGATTGCCGTTCGGGCTTTCGCCGGTTCTGGACCGTCATCATGCCGCTCCTGGCGCCCACGGCCTTCTTTCTGCTGATCATCAACATCACCTATGCGCTCTTCGACACCTTCGGCGTCATTGACGTGATGGTGAAGGATAAGGCCGCCAACAACCCGATTACGCTGGTCTACAAGGTGTTCCTCGACGGCTTCCGCGGCAATGACATCGGCGGTTCCTCGGCCCAGTCCGTCATGCTCATGCTGGTCGTTTTCGTCCTCACCATCATCCAGTTCCGCTTCATCGAGAAGCGCATCCATTACAATTGAGGGAAAAGACGATGTACAAGACAAAACCCCTCGATCATCTGGTGCTGATCATTGGCGCATTGTTTCTGATCCTGCCTGTTGTCGTGGCCTTCATGACGTCCACCCACACGGCGGCTGAAATTCACCGCAGCGGCCTTGCGATCATTCCCGGCGACAATTTCATCGAAACCTATGAGAAGGTCCTTACCCAGAAGGGTGGTTTCACCGGACAGGTTACAGGCCTGAACATGGTGTTGAATTCGCTGATCCTCGGCATCGGCTTTGCCGTCGGCAAAATCGTCCTGTCGATGACGGCGGCCTATGCGATCGTCTATTTCCGCTTCCGTTTTGCGACGCTCGCCTTCTGGATCATTTTCACCACGCTGCTTCTGCCGCTCGAAGTGCGCATCATGCCGTCCTACGAGGTAATGAGCAAACTCGGACTGTTGAACTCCTATACCGGTCTGATCGTGCCGCTTCTCGCTTCGGCGACGGGCACCTTCTATTTCCGGCAGTTCTTCAAATCCGTGCCTGAAGAGCTGCTGGAGGCTGCCCGTATCGATGGTGCGGGGCCAGTGAAATTTTTCATCGACGTTCTCATTCCGCTGTCGCGCACGATGATGGCGGCAATCTTCATCATCATGTTCGTCTATGGCTGGAATCAGTATCTCTGGCCCATGCTGATGACGACGGATGAGAGTTTCTTCACCCTGATGCGTGGCATCAAGTCGATCCTGCAGGTCTGGGTCGGTTCGCAAATCCCCGATTACAACGAAGCTTTCGCGCTCGCCGTGCTGGCCATGCTGCCACCCGTGCTGATCGTCGTTATTTTCCAGCGCTGGTTCATCAAGGGCCTGACCGAGAGCGATAAATAAGGAGACCGAAATGGCCGCGATAGAAATCAGTCAGGTCTGCAAGGATTATCATGGCGGCGTGCGCGCCGTGCATCATGTCGATATCGATATCAAGGACGGCGAGTTCATCGTTCTCGTCGGTCCCTCCGGGTGCGGCAAGTCCACGCTTTTGCGTATGGTCGCCGGGCTCGAGGATATTTCAGAAGGCACGGTGAAGATCGGCTACCGGGTGGTTAACCAGACCGATCCGGCTGACCGCGATATCGCCATGGTTTTCCAGAACTACGCGCTTTACCCGCATATGTCGGTACGCGAGAACCTGGAGTACGGGCTGAAGAACCGCAGGACACCCAAGGCGGAAATTGACGCCCGTGTGGCTGAAGCGGCGCGTATGCTGCAACTCGAACCCTATCTGGATCGCAAGCCACGCGCCCTTTCCGGTGGTCAGCGGCAGCGCGTCGCCATGGGGCGCGCGATCGTTCGCAAGCCTGCTGCCTTCCTGTTCGACGAACCCCTATCCAATCTCGATGCCAAGTTGCGTGTTTCCATGCGCGGCGAAATCAAGCGGCTGCAAAAACGTCTCGGCACGACATCGATCTACGTTACCCATGACCAGTTGGAAGCCATGACGCTGGCCGACCGCCTCGTCGTGCTGAATGGCGGCCGTATCGAGCAGATCGGTGCGCCGCTGGATGTCTATCACACGCCTGCCTCAACCTTCGTCGCGAGTTTCATTGGTTCTCCGGCCATGAATCTTCTCAGCGCCGAATTGCACGGCGATAGCCTTGCCGTCGGGCCGTCGCTGTTTGCGCTCAATGGCTTTGCCCCCACGTCCGGCCCGGTGACTGTTGGAATGCGGGCGGAAGATTTTCGTCTCGCTGCTGCTGACGCCCAGGGTTTCGCACTTCGCGTGGATTATATTGAGGAGCTGGGTTCGCAACGTCTTATACACGGCATGATCGGCGATCAGAGCCTGACCGTGGCCTTTCCGCCTGACGTCGAGGTTCCGTCCGCGCTTTCGGTGACGATTGCTCCGGAAAAACTGCACTTCTTCTCCAGCGAAACTGGCAAGCGTATCGCCAGCAGAGCGGAACAAACGATGGCGCAGGACGCTCAACTGGCGACGGCCTGAGTTCGTCACCTGAAATCGGCGCGATGGCTAAAATTGCGCCGATTGTCAAAACTGGTTTGTTACGATCCCGATGATAGAAGGCCTCCAATATTTCACGGGGGTTTTCTCATATGTCGTTCAAAATGATGTTCGCGGCGGCCGCAACGATGGCTATCCGTACGGTGCCGATATTGCCGGCCTATCTGCGTCGGAAAAAAGACGATGCCGTGGTCAGCGCATCCTGCACCGATCTGCGGCTTCAGCCGGCGCCTATCAATGCTGAATGGATCATTGCCGGCAACCCGCAGGCACGTGCTGCGGATCATTCCCGAAGCGGCGACCGTGCCTCAAGCACTGCCATGTGGGATTGCACTGCAGGCGAATTCCGCTGGTTCTTCGGCTGGGATGAGACCGTCTATATTCTGGAAGGCGAGGTGCATGTGACGGCCGAGGACGGCTCGGTCAGCATCCTGCGGGTCGGTGACGTCGCTTATTTCAGGGCCGGAACATGGGCCACCTGGCGTGTTGATCATTATGTGCGCAAGGTTGCCTTCATGCGTCGTCCGTTCCCCAAGGCGCTGGCATTTGCCTATCGCGTCAAGAACAAGCTGTTCGCCGGTCGCTCCTACAAGCTGGCAGCCTGAGCCGTCGCCCATGCCGTTGGCGGGCGCGGGTGTGCCTTCGCCGTGGGAATTATGAAGGTTCAATAAAACTCACAGAAACCACGGCTCGCAGCAGTTGCGTTTGAATGGTCGCTGCCCTACATCTTTCAAGTTTTCTGAAGCATTTCCGGGTCTCTTCCGGTCCTGCAGGAACGATTGAAAGATGAGACACGGCATGGCGGATCGCAGGCGTCCGTATGCTGCGAGAGGAACATGCGCATGGCGAAGATCAAGAACGTCGCGATCCAGATGGATCATGTCTCCGGCATCAACATCGGCGGTGATTCCACCTTCGCCATGAGCCTTGAAGCGCAGGCGCGTGGATATCGGCTGTTCCATTACACGCCCGACCGCCTTTCCATGCGCGATGGCAAGATTTACGCGACCGTCGAGCAGATGGAGCTGCGCGACATCAAGGGTGACCATTTCTCGCTTTCCGAACCGGAGCGCGTTGATCTGTCCACGATGGATGTCATCCATCTGCGTCAGGATCCACCATTCGACATGGCCTATATCACCTCCACCCATCTGCTGGAGCGCATTCATCCGAGGACCCTGGTGGTCAATGATCCCGCCTGGGTGCGCAATTCGCCGGAGAAGATCTTCGTCACCGAATTCGCGGATCTCATGCCGAAGACGCTGATCACGAAGGATGTCGCGGAAATCGCGCGCTTCCGCAACGAAATGGGCGATATCATTCTCAAGCCGCTTTATGGCAACGGCGGTGCGGGCGTCTTCCATTCAGCGCGGGACGACCGCAATTTCTCCTCGCTGCTGGAAATGTTCGGTCAGATGTTCCGCGAACCTTACATTGCTCAGGAATATCTGCCCGACGTCCGCAAGGGCGATAAACGCATCCTGCTGGTGGATGGAGAGCCGGTGGGTGCGATCAACCGCGTTCCAGCGGAAAACGACGCCCGTTCCAACATGCACGCTGGCGGCCGGCCTGAGCCTACGGAACTGACCGCGCGCGAAAAGGAAATCTGCCGCCGTATCGGCCCCGCCCTGCGCGAGCGTGGTTTCCTGTTCGTTGGAATTGATGTCATTGGCGATTACCTCACCGAAATCAACGTCACCTCGCCGACCGGCATTCGAGAGGTGCGGAAATTCGGCGGCGCCGATGTGGCGAGCCTGCTGTGGGACGCCATCGAGAAAAAGCGCGAAGCTCAGGATTTTTGATAAGACATAAATCGCTCTCGGTTTGTTCCGGATATACAACTCGATACAACTAAAATACAGCGGATGCGATAAATTGTTCGCTGGATGTTCTTGTTTTATTCTTTGACCTGTGGCACGTTGCTTGGCAAGGGTCGTGGATGGGGCATAAGGCTCTGAAAGCGCGACGGTTTGCGGGGGCAGGCCATGGTGGCACGGGTCAATACGGTGGCATTTCAGGGCATAGAGGGTGTGCCTGTCGAGGTGCAGGTCATGGTCGCACCGGGAAGGGTCGGCATCCAGATTGTCGGTCTGCCGGATAAAGCCGTCGCCGAAAGCCGGGAGCGCGTGCAGGCGGCATTACATGCCTCAGGCTTGGCGCTGCCGGCAAAGAAGGTCACGGTCAATCTTGCCCCTGCCGATCTGCCGAAGGAAGGATCGCATTTCGATCTTCCCATTGCCCTTGGCCTCATGGCCGCCCTGGGAGCCATACCGGCCGAAGCGCTGGGGCGTTACGTGGTCCTTGGCGAACTCAATCTCGATGGTACTATCGGCTTGGTTGCGGGCGCGCTTCCGGCCGCGATCGGGGCCAATGCGCTTGGCAAGGGACTGATTTGCCCGGCTGATAGCGGCCCGGAGGCGGCATGGGCCGGAGCCGGGATCGATATTCTCGCCCCGCGCAGCCTGATTGCGCTCGCTAATCACTTTCGTGGCACGCAGATCCTCTCGCGCCCGACGCCCGCCATTCGCGCCAATCCGGTCAATCTGCCTGATTTAGCTGACATAAAGGGGCAGGAGAGCGCCCGGCGGGCGCTGGAGGTGGCAGCCGCCGGCGGCCATAATCTGCTGATGGTCGGCCCGCCCGGCTCGGGAAAATCCATGCTCGCCGCCCGCTTGCCTTCGATCCTGCCGCCGCTGGAGGCGGCAGAACTGCTGGAAGTGTCCATGGTCCATTCCATTGCCGGCCAATTGTCGGGTGGCAAGCTTTCGGATCGCAGGCCCTTCCGCACGCCGCATCATTCCGCCACCATGGCGGCCCTGATCGGCGGCGGGCTGCGGGCCAAACCGGGCGAGGCTTCGCTTGCTCACCATGGCGTTCTTTTTCTGGATGAATTCCCGGAATTTTCGCCGCAGGTGCTGGATGCCCTGCGTCAGCCGCTCGAAACCGGCGAATGCATTATTGCGCGTGCCAATCACCGTGTCAGCTATCCCGCGCAAATCCAGCTTGTCGCGGCAATGAATCCCTGCCGTTGCGGTATGGCGGGAGAGCCGGGTTTTACCTGTGCCAGAGGCCCACGTTGTGTGGCAGACTATCAGGCTCGCATTTCCGGCCCGCTGCTTGATCGCATCGACATCCGTATCGACGTTCCCGCCGTTTCCGCCGCCGATCTCATTCGGCCCGTGACGGCCGAACCGAGCGCCGTGGTTGCGGCGCGCGTCGCCGAAGCGCGCCTTGCCCAGCAGGAACGTTATGCGGCAGCGGGCTTCCCTGCCATCCGCACCAACGCCCGCTGCACGATAGCAATGATCGAAAAATACGCCGAACCGGACCAGTCCGGGCTGCAATTGCTCCGTGATGCGGCGGAGCGCATGAAGTTTTCCGCGCGCGGTTACCATCGCATTCTCAAGGTGGCCCGCACCCTGGCGGATCTGGATGGCAGGCAAACGGTTGGACGTATCCATATTGCCGAAGCAGTGTCCTATCGTATCGCCGGCGAAAGGCTAACCGCCGCGGCGTAAGACCAGCTAAGGGCACTTTGTCTGGGAAGGACGCTTATGCCTGCCGGTCAATCAGGCGGTTCCGGGAATGACGGGTAAAATGCTGTTTGGACAGCTCGGTAGGTGATGGGCCGAATGAGGGGGCCTTGAAACAGAAGTGCCGCCGGCAAACCGGCGGCACGTCAAATATTCGCTCTTCCGCAACCGGGTGCCGAGAAGGGGCTAGAGCCCAAGCCCTTCGAAAAGTGCTGTCGAAAGATAACGTTCCGCGAAGGAGGGAATGATGATGACAATGTTCTTGCCGGCATTTTCCTCACGCGCACCGACCTTGATTGCCGCCGCCAGCGCCGCACCCGAGGAGATGCCAACGGGCACGCCTTCCAGCCTCGCCGCCAGACGTGCGGTTTCGAAAGCCTCATCATTGGTGACGGTGACGATCTCGTCATAAATGCCGGTGTCGAGAATGGCGGGGGCAAAACCGGCGCCGATGCCCTGAATTTTGTGGGGGCCGGGGTTGCCACCGGAAAGAACGGGGCTGTCGGCGGGCTCCACCGCAATCACCTTCACCTCGGGCTTGCGGGATTTCAGAACCTGACCCGTGCCGGTGATCGTGCCGCCGGTGCCGATACCCGAGACCAGAATATCAACCGTGCCTTCGGTGTCGTTCCAGATTTCTTCAGCCGTCGTCTTGCGGTGGATCTCCGGATTGGCGGGGTTTTCAAACTGCTGCGGAATGATGGCGTCAGGCAGGGTTTCTGCCAGTTCCTGCGCTTTGGCGATGGCGCCCTTCATGCCCTTCGGGCCTTCGGTCAGCACCAGTTCCGCGCCCAAGAGAGCCAGCATTTTCCGACGCTCGACCGACATGGTTTCAGGCATGGTCAGGATCAGCTTGTAGCCTTTCGCGGCGGCAGCGAAGGCGAGCGCAATCCCCGTATTACCGGAGGTCGGTTCCACCAGCGTCGTCTTTCCGGGCGTAATCTTGCCCTGGGCTTCCAGAGCTTCAATCATGGCGACGCCGATGCGGTCCTTCACCGAAGCGATGGGATTGAAAAATTCGAGCTTGGCAAGAAGATTGGCCTTCACGCCTTTTTCCTTCGCCAGCTTGTCGAGCCGCACGATCGGTGTATCGCCGATTGTTTCCGTAATCGAGGAATAGACGCGTCCGCGTCCGGGCTTTCTGGCTTCCGGCATGATGCTCTCCTGTGTAAAGACCGCAAGATTTGAGCGGCAGAATAGGAGCAATAACCTCCGCAAGCTAGCGAACGTTCGTCCTAATATCCGTGAATTGCGGGAATAATTTCACGCCAGATCGCGGAAATGCACGAATTTGTTTTACGTGCTGCGGATGGCGATCATCGTCGCGGTTCCGGCCAGAATACCCGCCGCGGTGCGGTTGAGAATTGTCAGGGCGCTCGGTCTTTTCAGGAGGTTGCGCGCTTTGGCCGCAAGCAGGATGTAAGGCAGGAGAACCGCCATCAGCACGACAAAGGTGATGGCAAGAAGCGTCGCATATTCCGAAGGGCCGATCATGCGGATGTCGATCAGCGTCGGCACCAGCGCCACATAAAAAAGCATGGTTTTTGGATTGCCGAGGGTGATCAGCAGGCCGGACAGGAAGGACATGGACATGCTGGTGCTCTTCTTCGCCTTCAGGTCCTGCGGCAAGAGACCGGCGGTCCAGAGCTTCCAGGCGATATAGAGAAGATAGGCCGCACCTGCAAATTTCAGGACCATGAAGGCCTCCTGAAAGGTCTGCGCGACGAAGGCCAGCCCCAGGATCACAGCGGTCAGATAGATCATGTCGCCAAGCACCAGCCCGAGACCCATAAAAAAGGTTTCCCGAAAGCCCGAACCCAGCGCCCGCGCCACGATTGCCGTCATGCCGGGGCCGGGAATGGCGGCAGCGATGAAGAGGGCGGTGGCATAAGCGAATAGGGTGGTCAGCGTCATGATCGTGTTCCCTGAAAATCCGCCAGATCCATAGCGAAAATGCCGGGCAAAGACAATCAGTCCGCTCCTCTGCACCAGGGGTGTCGCTAAACGCCGGTAGAGCCGAAACCGCCGACGCCACGCGCCGTCTGCGAAGTTTCCATCACTTCGACAACAGTCACCTGCGTCACGGGCGCGATGACCATCTGCGCAATGCGCATGCCGCGCTCGACGACGAAATCGTCCTGACCGAGATTGGCGAGGATGACTTTCACCTCACCGCGATAATCGCTGTCCACCGTGCCCGGGGAATTGAGGCAGGTGATGCCGTTCTTGATGGCAAGGCCGGAGCGGGGGCGGATTTGCGCCTCATATCCGGCGGGAACTTCGAACACGAAGCCGGTCGGCACCAGCGCCCGTTCACCGGGTTTCAGGGTCAACGGCTCACCCACGGACACAGCTGCACGCAGGTCCATGCCGGCGGCGCCGCCGGTCTCGTAAGAGGGGAGTTCAAGGCCCGCGCCGTGGGCGAGGCGGACGAGACGAAGAGGAGGCAGATTGTTGTTTTGAACGGTCATGCGGCATTAGTTTGCCGAGATCGCGGCAAGGTCAATTGCAAAACCGGGCCTGAAACGCTAGATACCCCGCAATTCCACAGGATTTGTCAGATGGCCGAAACACTTGCCGAGGCGGTCTCCCGCCGCCGCACCTTTGCTATTATCGCGCACCCGGACGCGGGTAAAACCACGCTCACCGAAAAGCTGCTACTGTTCGGCGGAGCGATTCAGCTTGCCGGTGAGGTGAAGGCGAAAAAGGACCGCATCCAGACCCGTTCGGACTGGATGAAGATCGAGCGCGAGCGCGGCATTTCTGTCGTCACGTCGGTCATGACTTTCGAATATAACGACCGCGTCTTCAACATCCTCGATACGCCCGGCCACGAAGATTTCGCCGACGATACCTATCGTACGCTGACGGCCGTGGATGCGGCGATCATGGTCATCGACGCCGCCAAGGGTATCGAGCCGCGCACGCTGAAGCTGTTCGAAGTCTGCCGCATGCGCGATATTCCGATCATCACCTTCATCAACAAGATGGACCGCGAAAGCCGCGACCCCTTCGAGATACTGGACGAGGTGGAGGAGAAGCTGGCGCTCGATACGGCGCCGATCACCTGGCCGGTGGGCCGCGCCAAAACCTTCTGCGGCGCCTATCATCTTGCCGACAGCACGTTCCGTGGCGTCGACACGCAGGTGGAGGCCATGAAGGTTAACGGTCCGCAGGCGGTGGCGGATCGACTGCCGGAAAATGAGCGCGATGCTTTCATCGAAGAAACGGAACTGGCGATGGAAGCCTGCCGTCCCTTCGATCGGCAGGCTTTCCTCGAAGGTCATATGACGCCGGTCTTCTTCGGTTCGGCGCTGCGCAATTTCGGTGTGCGTGACCTTATCAATGCGCTCGGCGATTTCGCACCGCCACCGCGCGATCAGGTGGCGGATACCCGCACCGTGCATGCGGCCGAAGACAAAATGACTGCCTTCGTCTTCAAGATTCAGGCCAATATGGACCCGAACCACCGCGACCGTATCGCCTTTGCCCGCATCTGCTCCGGCAAGCTGGAGCGCGGCATGAAGGCGCGCCTGTCACGCACCGGCAAGCAGATGGGACTCACCGCGCCGCAATTCTTCTTCGCCTCGCAACGCCAGCTGGCCGACACAGCCTTTGCAGGTGATGTGGTCGGCATTCCGAACCACGGCACGCTCCGCATCGGCGATACGCTGACCGAGGGTGAAAACCTCGTGTTCCAGGGTGTGCCAAACTTCTCGCCGGAAATCCTGCGCCGTGTGCGTCTGGAAGATGCGATGAAGGCGAAGAAGCTGAAGGAAGCCCTGCAGCAAATGGCCGAAGAGGGCGTCGTGCAGCTCTTTTCGCCGGAAGACGGCTCGCCAGCCATCGTCGGCGTCGTCGGTGCGCTGCAGCTTGACGTGTTGAAGGAACGGCTGATGGGCGAATATGGCCTGCCGGTTTCCTTCGAAATGTCGCGCTTCTCGGTCTGCCGCTGGATTTCGTCCGATCAGCCGGCAGAAATGGACAAGTTCCTCAACGTCAAGCGTGGCGATATCGCCCGCGACCTGGATGGCGATCCGGTATTTCTGGCGCAGGATGCCTTTTCGCTGCGTTATGAATCCGAGCGTTTCCCCGCGATCAAGATGGTTGCGATCAAGGAATATCACGTCGCCAAGGCGGCGTGATATCGGCCGGGTTGCACTTTGTATGCCAAGGGCCGAGCATTTTCAGGAAAAATGCGCAAGCGGTTTTCCGTCCAGGAATGCGGAAAACAAAGGGCTAGAGCATTGAAGGTGATTACGTTTTCACCGAAAATGCTCTAGTTTCCCGGTGAAACGGGAAACTGGTCCGGCATCATGGCGCTTTCAGACAAACATATTCTCCTCATCATATCAGGCGGCATCGCGGCCTATAAGAGCCTCGACCTCATCCGCCGTCTGAAAGAGCGCGGCGCAAAGGTTACGCCTGTCATGACGAAAGGCGCGCAGGAATTTATCACCCCGCTCGCCGTTGGTGCATTGTCTGCCACCCATGTTTTCACGGAGCTTTTTTCACGGCAGGACGAGCAGGATGTTGGCCATATCAGGCTGGCGCGCGATTGCGATCTCGTGCTGGTGGCGCCCGCCACCGCCGATCTCATGGCGAAGATGGCGCATGGTTTGGCCGATGATCTAGCTTCGGCGGTCCTTCTTGCGACCGACCGCAAGGTGCTGGTTGCGCCGGCGATGAACCCAAAAATGTGGTCGGCAAAGCCAACAATACGCAATGTCGATACGCTGAAGAAAGACGGTGTGTTTTTCGTCGGACCAATGGCCGGCGAGATGGCTGAGAAGGGGGAGGCTGGTCTCGGCCGAATGGCGGAGCCTTTACAGATCGTCCAAGCCGTTGAAGCGCTGCTGGATGGGGGGACGAAGCCCCTGAAGGGCAAGACGGCGATCGTGACCTCCGGCCCTACGCATGAGCCGATCGATCCCGTGCGCTACATCGCCAACCGTTCATCGGGCAAGCAGGGCCATGCGATTGCAGCGGCTCTCGCGGAACTCGGTGCAGACGTAACGCTGGTTTCCGGGCCGGTGACCATTGCTGATCCCGCCGGTGTGACGGTAATCCATGTCGAGCGCGCCGAAGAAATGCGGGACGCGGTGATCTCAAGGCTGCCGTCGGATATCGCCGTCATGGTTGCCGCCGTCGCCGACTGGCGGGTGGCGGGTTCATCAGAACAAAAGATCAAGAAACAGCCAGGTGATGCGCCGCCGGCGCTCCAGCTGACAGAAAATCCCGATATTCTCAAAACCGTCGGCCACCATGAAAACCGTCCGAAGCTAGTGGTGGGCTTCGCTGCCGAAACGCAGGACGTGGAAAAAAACGGTCGCGCCAAACTGGAACGCAAGGGCGCGGATTACATCGTCGCCAATGACGTCTCGGCGCAAACCGGAATCATGGGTGGAGACCGCAACAGCGTGAAAATCATTTCGGCTGAGGGTGTTGAGGCATGGCCGGATCTCGATAAGGCCGAAGTGGCAAAACGTCTGGCAGCCTTTGTCGCGGAGAAACTCACGTGACCATCTTTGATCGCAAGACATTCGACAGGATGCTTGGCGAATGGCCGGGCGTGCGTTTCGTAGATCAATGGGATTCGCATGTTGCCAAGGTGGGCGACAAGGTCTTTGCCGTGCTGGGCGAACGGGAAGACTGGCGGCTGGTGGTGAAATGCTCGGAGGAAAGCTTTGAAATCCTCACTGCACTCGAAGGTATCGCCCAGGCGCCGTATTTTGCCAAACGCAAATGGATATCGATTGCCGATCATTCTCCGCTCGAACGGGAAGAAGTGGAGCACTATGTTCGCCGCTCCTATGAGCTTGTGGCAGCCGGCCTGACAAAAAAACTGCGAGGCGAGCTGGGCATCGTGATCGATCCCGCACCCGCCCTATAATTTCCGCTTCAATTGACCTTTTTGTCCTTGCCGATGATCTGGCGGACGCCTTCTTTGGTGAAGGGCTGCACGAGCTGTGGCAAAAACCCCTTGGCGATCTCACCCTTGATGCCGATATCAGTTGATGAGGGTCGGTTAGGGTTATGGTAGGAGCCAAAGAGAATATCGAAGATGACGAGGTTTTCGCCGTAATTGGTATTGCCTTCCGGAAGCTGTTTTGAATGGTGCCAACGATGTAGGCGCGGCGTGCTGAAGACATAGTCGAGCACACCCGTTTTCATGTCGACATTGCAATGGGTCAAGATACCGATGAATGCGGTCACAGCACCCAGCCACCAGAACACCTGCAGCGGCGCACCCATGAAATAAAGCGGAATCTGGCTGAGCGCGATCTTGAACAGGGAATCGGCCACATGGAACCGCCCGGTATTGATGACCCATAGCCGTACGACGCTGTGATGCAGGGCATGGAACCGCCAGAAAAAAACGGTTTCATGCGCGATGCGATGGGCCCAGTAGAGACCGAATTCGGCAATCGTTACCGCAAGCGAGACCTGCACCACCATTGGCAGATGCGATGGCCACAGGTCAAAGCGCATTGCCGCGAGCGGCTGGAGCACGTTCGCGGCCAGCATCGGGAAGATGGCCGATGCTGCGGCGGCAAGTTGCACCAGCCCCTTGGTCAAAAGCGTGTGGCCGATGCTCGTCATTGTCTCGCCATCCCCTTCGAGCCATTCGACTTCATAGGGAATATAGCGTTCGAGAAGAAAGAGAGTGATAACCGCGCAGGCATAAACACTGAGAAACGCCGCGATCGGATGGCTGCTCGTGAAGGCGAAATATGACCCCACGAGGCCGCCAACAAAGACGAGTGGCCAGGAGGAATAGGAGAGGGTCTGTTTCAGTATCTGCGCTTTTGCCATCACAATCAAATCCCGTCCGGCATCATCCGTCTCTAGCACCCGCGCACTATCGCGGCTTCAAAGCAGCCCTTACCCGCACAACTGCCTGACCCGAGGAAAGGCGAAGTCTTTATTACCTCGAGACGTTACACAAACATGGCACGAAAACGTGCCGAGATGTTCAGCTTACCTTGATGGCAATAAAGACAAGCGTCAGCGCAATAACCCACAGCGCTATCCGCCCCCATCTGGTATGGCGCGCTTCTGCCCTGCCGATGGCTTCTGCGGTCTGGGCGTCGAAACGCAAGCCGTGCTCGCTCATATACATCAGTTCGGAATGCAGCTTCTCCGTCTTGGCGGCGATCTCCGGCGCTGCCTCGGCGAGCTTCAGGGCGGCCTTCACGCCGTCTTTCAGATCGGTTACTATACGTTTCGGGCCAAGATTGTCCCTTATCCAGCCACTGACAACAGGGTCAGCCGCCTTCCACATGTTGAAGCGCGGATTGAGCATACGCGACACGCCTTCCACCACCACCATCGTCTTTTGCAGCATCACGAGTTCCGGCCGGGTTTCCATGTCGAAAAGCTCAGTGACTTCAAAGAGAAGGGTCAGGAGCTTGCCCATGGAGATCGTCTCCGCCGGCTGGCCGTGAATTGGCTCGCCGATGGCGCGGATCGCCTGCGCGAAACTCGCTATGTCGTGATGGCCCGGCACGTAACCGGCCTCGAAATGTACTTCCGCCACCCGCATGTAATCGCGCGTGATGAAGCCGTAGAGGATTTCAGCGAGAAACCGCCGCTCCTTTTTCCCGAGCCGTCCGGCGATGCCCATATCGACCGCGACTATCATGCCCTGCGGATCGACGAAAAGATTGCCGGGATGCATGTCGGCATGGAAAAAACCGTCGCGCAGGGTGTGCCGCAGGAAGGACTGAATCAGTGTGTCGGCGAGCTTGTTCAGGTCGTGACCGGCGGCCTTCAGGCCTTCAATGTCCGACATCTTGACGCCGTCGATCCACTCCATGGTGACGACGTCACGACCGGTGCGTTCCCAGTCGACTTCGGGAACACGAAAACCGGGATCTTGCCTGGTGTTTTCCGCAAGCTCGGAAAGGGCGGCGGCCTCAAGCCGCAGATCCATCTCGATCTTGGTGGTCTGCTCCAGCGTGCGCGTCACTTCGACCGGGCGCAGACGACGGGCCGAGCGGACAAAGCGCTGTTGCAGGTCGGCGATCAGATACATCGCCTCGAGATCGTTCTGGAAGCGTTGTCGCACGCCGGGACGGATCACCTTCACGGCAACCTTGCGTGGCCCCTTTGGCGTATCCACAATCGCCGGATGGACCTGGGCGATGGAGGCGGCGGCGATCGGGTCGCCAAATTCCCTGTAGAGTTCCGAAACCGGCCGTCCGAGCGATCCCTCGATATTCGCTTTGGCGGCTGCTGCTGGGAAAAAGGCCATGCGGTCCTGAAGGCTTGCGAGATCGTCTGCGAACTCCGCGCCCACCACATCCGGACGGGTGGCCAGAAACTGACCCATCTTCACATAGGACGGCCCAAGCCGCTCGACAGCCACCGCCAGCCGATCACTACGCTGCGCTCTTTTCGCCTTGCTACGGGCGAATGGCTTCAGCAGGGCTTTTAACACCTGCGCGGGAGCGGGCAGGTCATCGGACGGCAGGGCCAGCACGACGCCTTCGCGCACGAGAACCCAGCCAACCCTTGCGAGGCGGAAATATGCGCCCAAAGTGCTCATGCTTATGCTTGTCTCCTGCCTCTGCCGGCCATGGTCTTAGAGCTTCCAGCCGGAATGCAGGGCGGCGATGCCGCCGGTGTAATTGGTATAGGTCACGCGGGAGAAGCCGGCGGTGCGGATCATCGTCGCAAAATCCTCCTGATTGGGGAATTTACGGATCGATTCGACCAGATACTGATAGGGTTCGGCGTCGCCGGTGATCATCTTGCCGAATTGCGGAATGGCATTGAACGACCACGCGTCGTAGACGCGATCAAGCAGCGGCATCTCAACTTCGGAAAACTCCAGCACCAGAAGCCGCCCGCCGCGCTTCAGCACACGGTGCGCTTCCTTCAGCGCAACGTCGATGCGCGGAACATTGCGAATGCCAAAGGCGATCGTATAGGCGTCGAAGCTGTTCGCCTCAAAAGGTAGTTCCTCGGCATTGGCCTCCACGAAGGTCAAATTGTCCGAAAGCTTCTTTTTCGCCGCGCGCTCTTCGCCGACGGCAAGCATCGAGCCATTGATATCGAGAACGGTGGCATGCGCCAGACGATTGGAAGCTTCGACGATCCTGAAGGCAATATCCCCGGTACCACCAGCCACGTCCAGAACCTTGTAGGAGGGATCCCTGCGCGGCGAAAGCGAGGACACCATGGCGTCCTTCCACAGCCGGTGCAGGCCGGCCGACATCACGTCATTCATGATATCGTAGCGCTTGGCCACCTTGTGGAAGACCTCGTTGACCATCCCCTGCTTCTGGCCTTCGTCCACCTTGTGGAAGCCATAGGACGTTTCCATGCCGCCTTGGGCGGTGGTACGGGCGTCGGTCATCGTCTGTCTCCATATTTATTGCGTGGCGGACCATAGCGGAAACGCCATGGCGACGCTATCTGTTGCCGCATCGCCTGGGCGCGACATTTCGCGTGCACTTTATAGACCACATGGTCCTAACGAAAAACTGCCGGATAAGCCAGATGCCAGAATTGCCAGAAGTCGAAACCGTCAGACGCGGCCTTGCTCCCGCCATGGAAGGGGCAAGGGTTCGCAAGCTCCATCTCGGCCGCCCCGACCTGCGGTTTCCGTTTCCAGAGGATTTCGCGGAGCTTATCGAGGGGAAGACAATCATCTCGCTCGGAAGGCGGGCGAAATATCTTCTGATCGAGCTGGAGGACGGGCTGACAATCGTGTCCCATCTCGGCATGTCCGGCTCTTTCCGCGTGGAAGCGGAAGCCGATGCAGAAGGCAGCATACCCGGCGTGTTCCACCATCCCCGCTCGAAGGACGGCAAGCACGACCACGTCGTCTTTTATCTGGATAAAGGCGAAGAGCGCATCTGCGTTATATATAATGATCCGCGTCGCTTCGGCTTCATGCATCTGGTGGAGCGCAGCAAGCTCGATCTTTATCCCGCCTTTGCGGAACTTGGCCCGGAGCCAACAGGCAATATGCTGAGCGCGGATTATCTCGCGAGCCGGTTCGACGGTAAAAGCCAACCGCTGAAAAGCACGCTGCTGGACCAGAAGGTTATTGCCGGCCTCGGCAATATCTATGTCTGCGAGGCGCTGTGGCGCGCCCATCTTTCCCCCCTGCGTGCCGCCGGAACGCTGGTAACGAAAGGTGGCAAGCCCACAGCGAAGCTCGTGTATCTCACGGAGAAAATCCGCGATGTCATCGCCGATGCCATCGCCGCCGGGGGCTCATCATTGCGCGACCACATACAGACGGATGGAACGCTTGGTTATTTCCAGCATTCCTTTTCGGTCTACGATCAGGAGGGGCAGCCTTGCCGTACCCCCGGCTGCAGGGGTACGGTTGAAAGGGTGGTGCAGGCTGGCCGCTCCACCTTTTATTGCGCCGCCTGCCAGAAATGAACGAACGACGGAGAAGGGGAGACTGCCGTGGATTATGAAACGATATTGGTCGAAAAGCGCGACGAGGTAGGGGTCATCACGCTCAATCGTCCAAAGGCGCTAAACGCTCTCAATTCCGTGCTTCTGAAAGAGCTGCGACACATCCTGTCTTCATTTTCCGTGGACGATTCCATCGGTGCGGTCGTTATCACCGGCTCTGAGAAGGCATTTGCGGCTGGCGCCGATATCAAGGAAATGCAGGGGCTGGATTTCGTCGATGCCTATGTCGGTGATTTTCTTGGCGGCTGGGACGAGGTTGCGGCCACCCGCAAACCCGTCATCGCCGCCGTTTCCGGTTTTGCCCTCGGGGGCGGGTGCGAACTCGCCATGATGTGCGACTTCATAATAGCATCCGATACGGCAAAGTTCGGCCAGCCGGAGATCACGCTGGGTGTCATTCCAGGCATGGGCGGCTCCCAGCGGCTGACGCGTGCGGTGGGTAAGGCAAAGGCGATGGACCTCGTTCTGACTGGCCGCATGATGGATGCGGCGGAAGCCGAGCGCGCCGGTCTCGTATCGAGAATCGTGCCGGCCGCGAACCTGATGGACGAGGCGGTGGAGGCCGCCGCCCGCATCGCGTCGCTGTCGCGTGCCTCCGTGCTCATGGCCAAGGAAAGTGTCAATCGTTCCTTCGAAGTGCCGCTTTCGGAAGGTCTGAGATATGAAAGACGGTCCTTTCAGTCGCTTTTCGCCACGGCAGATCAGAAGGAGGGCATGGCGGCCTTCGTCGAAAAGCGCAAACCTGCTTTCCGGAATCGCTAAGGATTCGGAATATCGGCGCTTTTAAGCGTTTTGCGCGTTGACGGGCGTAAGCTTTAGCGGTATATGCCCGCCCACGGTTAAGGAAAGCCATCCGGCTTGTCCGAAATTACTCCCGCATTCTTGGGTTACGTGAGGTCTTCGAAAGACCCGATCCTCTGGTTGCGGAATTTGGTTTGAATTCGAAGAGAGGCATACATGGCCAATACAACTTCGGCGAAAAAGGCGACCCGCAAGATCGCTCGCCGTACCGCAGTCAACAAGGCTCGCCGTTCGCGCGTTCGCGGCTTCATCCGCAAGGTAGAGGAAGCTATCGCTACCGGTGATCTCGCTGTCGCTACCGAAGCTCTGAAGGCAGCTCAGCCCGAGATCCAGCGCGCCGCTACGAAGGGCGTTCTGCATGGCAACACGGCATCCCGTAAGGTGTCGCGTCTTGCACAGCGCGTGAAGGCTCTTTCCGCCTAATCCGGCTAATTACAAATAATTATTCAAAAAGCCTGGTCTTTGACCGGGCTTTTTCTGATTCTAACCGCCTGTTAATCATTCCTCCCGTAACGTGACAAATGCGTGTCAACTGAACGACAGGAAAAACTAAGCAAAAACAAATACTTGCTGGAGGTCTTCTCCAAAATGGGAAGCTTGCTCTACGGAAGTCGGGGCAAGTTTTGAGTCAAGAAGATTTTTATTTTTTTGCCAAAACAGGCTCTCAAAAAACGCCAAAATTGAATCTCATTGATTCATAAGCGATTCTGCTTTGAACCTTGACGGTGATGCAAAACGGCCTTTGCGAGTCAATGGCCGATCTACGTTTTTGCAGAAAAAACGCCATTGATCTCTCCCCACGATCCTGCCTAAATGCATTCCAACAAGGGGTGCGGATCTCAGTCCACAGATTATCTCGATGTTCGTATCGACGATATTCACCTTCTTGCTGACGGGTCTTTCGAGGTCCGTTTTTTCAGGTCATGGAGCTTTTTGTACCGTTTCGGTCTCGGAACGGGCGGGAGCTTTTTGTCCTTAAAAATGCGCCTTAAGGTTGTGGCGAAAGGAGCGTTTTGAGCGTGTCGCAGGCCTCTCCATGAGGGAGAGGGAAATGGGAAACCGGCTCGCAACGAGAATAGTCTTTGACGTTCTTTCGAGGGGAACGCTGAGGGCGGGAATAAACGAGGGGGATCTCTGGCGATCTATTTTGGTCGTCAGGCTATGATTGGCAATTTGAAAGGCGGCAA
>NZ_AP026437.1:0-355000 GCF_055382365.1 Agrobacterium sp. 5Ca39
TATTGCGCCAAAAAGAGAATCGGCGCTTATATCTCAGTTGCGGAAAAAACCGCCTTTTTCGAAAAAAACCGCTACTGCAATTTCGAGCGAAAGAAGACCGATGACACAGAGTGCCGATTTAAGACGTGCCGCAGGAGCACCTGACCTGACGAGTCTTATACAACAGCATTCGGCTGCGTTGTCAGCCCAGTTGCAGGCGCATAACGCAAATACATTTTCCCCACATACCGAAAAGAGCATGCGGCATTTCTCTCCGGCTGAGACCGCAAAGCTCATCGGCATTGGCGAAGCCTATCTGCGCCAGATCGCTTCCGAGTTGCCTGAGCTTGATGCCGCGCAGGTATCCGGGCGTCGCTCCTATTCCGTAGAAGACATGCGCGATATCAGGGGTTTTCTGGACCAGGGTGCGCGTGGCACACGCCGCTACCTGCCCCACCGCCGGGAGGGTGAAGAGTTACAGGTCATCGCCGTCATGAATTTCAAGGGCGGTTCGGGAAAGACAACCACCTCTGCCCATCTGGCGCAATATCTGGCACTACGTGGCTATCGGGTTCTTGCCATCGATCTCGACCCCCAGGCCAGCCTTTCCGCGCTTTTTGGTCACCAGCCCGAGATTGATGTCGGGCCGAACGAGACGCTTTATGGCGCGATCCGTTATGACGATGAACGCCGCCCCATCGCCGAGATTGTCCGTGGCACCTATATTCCCGATCTCCACATTGTTCCTGGCAATCTGGAACTTATGGAGTTCGAACACGATACTCCGCGTGCGCTGATGCGCCGTGCACCGGGTGACACGCTGTTCTTCGCCCGTATCGGCCAGGCGATCGCCCAAGCGCAAAATTTCTACGACGTTGTCGTCATCGATTGCCCACCGCAACTCGGTTATCTGACGCTTTCGGCTCTGACAGCGGCGACATCGGTGCTCGTCACCGTCCATCCGCAGATGCTTGACGTGATGTCGATGAACCAGTTCCTCGCCATGACCGGCGACCTTCTGGCAGAAATTGGCCGGGCCGGTGCTCGGTCGGATTATAACTGGATGCGTTACCTGATCACCCGTTTCGAACCGAGCGACGGGCCGCAGAACCAGATGGTCGCTTTCCTGCGATCGATCTTTGGTGAAAACGTCCTCAATCATCCGATGCTGAAAAGCACGGCGGTCTCGGACGCTGGATTGACCAACCAGACGCTCTTCGAAGTGGAGAGGACGCAATTCACCCGGTCGACCTATGATCGCGCGCTGGAAGCCATGAACAATGTGAACGCTGAAATCGAAGGACTGATTAAAAAAGCGTGGGGTAGGGCAGCATGAGCAGAAAACAAATCTTCGCAAATCTTGGCACACCGGGTACTGACAACAACGATACCACGCCGGAGCGTTCGCGACCCCGTATCAGGCCTATCCTCGGCTCCCCTGAGCTGGTGACGGATGTTTTGAACTCCCCCGTCGGTATGATCGGTCAATCGCTGAATGAAGTCTCGGAGCGCGCCAAACGGGCTGAAGCCATTGAAAAGCAGCTCGCCGAAGGACTGACGATTGTCTCTCTCGACCCCGCGGATATCGATCCCTCCTTCATACCGGATCGTATGCCCGCTTCCGAAGAGGCCGATGCCGGTCTGGTGGAGGCAATTCGTGAGCAGGGGCAGCAGGTGCCGATTCTCGTGCGCCCGCATCCCGATTTCCCGGGCCGTTATCAGGTCGCCTTCGGTCATCGCCGCCTTCGCGCCGTTTCAAGTCTTGGAATTCCGGTCAAGGCCGTTGTGCGGGATCTCAGCGATGAACAGCTGGTGGTGGCCCAGGGCCAGGAAAATAACGAACGCCGCGACCTGACCTATATCGAGAAAGCACGGTTTGCGCAGAAACTGCAGATGCGGTTCCCTCGAGACACGATCATGGCGGCAATGTCGCTTCACAAGGGCGATCTGTCCAATATGCTTTCGGTCGTTGGACGCATTCCAGAGGATCTGGTCGATCTCATAGGCTCCGCACCCACTGTCGGCCGCCGCAACTGGATGGATCTTGCCGACCAGCTTTCCTCCTCACAGGTCAAGGAGGCGGCCCGCGCATATGTCAGCGAACCGACGGTTGCCTCGCTTCCTTCCGAAGAACGCTTCAAGGCGCTTCTGGACTTTTTGAAGCCAAAGGCACAGGCCAAGAAAACCGGCGTATGGTCTTCGGATACGGGCCGTCGCCTGGCGAAAGTGGTCGAGAGCGACCGCAAGCTGGATATATCGATCGACAAGAACGAAGCACCGGAATTTGCCGAATTCGTTCTTGAGCATCTTCAGACGCTGTTTGCCGAGTATCGGTCCAAGCAGTGATTTCTAACCCGAACGACTAACAGGAGACGCATCACAAAAGAAAAAAGCCCCCGAACGTTGCCGCGCGGAAGCCTTTCTTTGATTTAAGCACCCGAAGAATCTCATTTCCGCGAATCATAGTCAAGAGTCTTGGCATCGAATTTTTCGGTGAGCGATTTTCTTTTGCCTTGTGAAAGGTGAAAGACATGGACAGCACATGTGTAACGACGCCCTTTGGGCGGCGAGCGATGTCGTTTGGCGTGCTCGCAACCCAGTTTGCCGCGCAGAAAAACAGAAAATGCGAAGCAGTCGACAAATGGAAACTCTATCGGTCGGTCTGTGAAGCAAGACCGCTGCTCGGCGTAACCGATCGCTCGCTTGCCGTTCTGAACGCGCTCCTGAGCTTTTATCCCAAAAATGAGCTTTCCAGCGAAGCCGGATTGGTGGTGTTTCCATCCAATACGCAGTTGTCGCTCAGGGCACATGGCATGGCGGAACAGACATTGCGTCGGCATCTTTCGGCTCTTGTCGAAGCCGGCCTCATCATCCGCAAGGACAGCCCGAATGGGAAACGTTACGCACGGAAGCACAGGGGTGGCGAGATCAGCGAAGCCTACGGGTTCTCACTCGCACCGCTTCTTGCTCGTAAAACGGAAATAGAGGAACTGGCCGAACGCATCATTGGCGAACGGCTCGATCTTCAACGGCTTCGCGAGACGATCAGCCTCTGCCGTCGGGACATCCAGAAACTCTGCGAAATGATTGCTGCCAGCGGCAAGATCGAGATCTTTGACGGGTTTCAGGCCCGTTACAACGACATCGCGCGGGCTCTAGGGCGCAATTCGAAGACAGCTGAACTCAAGGAAATCGCCGGTTTTCTGGCTTCACTGCGCACAGAAGTGACCAACTATCTGGAAAATCTTGAAAAATCGGAAAATTTGAGCGGCAATGACTGCCAAAATGAGCGCCTCATAAAGAATTCAGAATCCGAATCCATATCTGAACCGCAGGAATTGGAGGATGCCGCGCCGGTTCGAAATGCTGCAACAGTCGCGTCCACATCCGCAGATGCCGCGGTCACTGGTGTCACACCTCCAAAACCAACACCCAAGAACGATCTTCATAAGCAATTTTTTGTTCCTGATATTGTTTTGGTTTTGAAAGCGTGCCCGGACATCTCACTCTATGCACCTGGAGGTGCGGTGACTGGCTGGAGAGATATGGAGGTGGCAACTTCCGTCATCAGAACGATGTTCAGCATCAGCCAGTCGGCCTATCAGGACGCTTTGGCCACCTTCGGGAGGCAGGGAACAGCGGCCATCCTCGCTTGCCTGTTGCAGAAGGCTGATCAAATCAGTTCGCTTGGCGGATATCTGCGCAATCTCACACGTAAGGCCCAGGAAGGTAGTTTCGATCTCAAGGCTATGCTCACGGCGCAACTGCGTGGTCGGACAGACAAGCAGGAGGCGGGAACGAGATCATGAGGGCGTGATGAGCGGAGCGGCGGCAGCTTGCGAAAAACCGGCTATGCGGTTAGATTCTTGCTGTTCACGCAAACACCAAAAGATTCGTTGGAACGAAGCTGCTAGAACACTTTGTGTCCGATCGGGGCTTCCCGTGGTTAATGCAAAGTAACGAAAGTTAAGTCCAATTTAGCTTTCGTTTGCGCGTTTCCATGATTGGTTTCAATTGCTTGAGTCTGGAGCATTTTTAATGCCAAGTAGCTGTCTCGCCGCATTCCAGGGTCAATTAAATTGCGACGGGGCCGGACTGAAAACCTACGGTGAACATCAGCCTGTTCATTTCGGGCAGAAGTTCCTCCCTCGAAAAAAGTTCCGCGATATGTCGCCAATCCGCGCTACCTTGGCGCCGACGAATTGAACTTTCGCTGGCACTGCGCGTTCCAGTCCATGGTTTAACGGAACGCCACGCTCATGACATTTCCGGATGATATAGAACTGGCCGTCGCCCTTTACATGGCGGATAAAGCTATGCCCCGACATATTGCGATTGCAGAGCTCGTGAAATCGGTCCTCGAAGACACCGGCTATCTCCCAGGGGGCGAGGGGCGGCCGCCTGAAGTCGTCGATGGGCAATCGAGCGGTGATTACGTGCAATACCGCACTTACCTTGACGGCGATACCTGAAGCTGCGCGGAACAAATGCAGGTGATGGCTGTTATTGGCGCAGATAAAAGCGTCAGGGAATTTCGATGTTACCCAAGCCCCTCTTTCTCGCCGCCGGCCTCGTTTGCGTAATGGTCGTGCCGGTATTTTCCCAGTCCCTGGAAATCAGCCGGCTGGAAGATAAAAAAGACGGTAACGCAGCGGTTTCATCGGCGCCTTCCGCCCAAAGTTACATTATTGATGTCTCCGGAAAAACGGTGCGGCTGGTGGGACCGCAGTTCCTTCCCGACAGGGCGCGTGGGCTGGAATTCCCCGGCCGCGGGTCAGATCATAACAATACCGGGGCTGAAACCCACGTCTTGCGACAGTGAGGGATTGCGATGATCTATGCTCCGCAAACGGAAGCAGAATGAGAACAGGAACCCAGATTTCCCGACGGGCGCCGAGGGCAGAAAGCTGGATCCGGCATGACGGCCAGGAGACGGGAAAGGCAACATTTCCTGAGCTGTTCTTTGATCTGGTTTTCGTTTTCGCTCTTATTCAGTTATCCCATTCTCTGGCGAAGGACTTTGGGCCAACGGCGGTGCTGGAAGCCGGCATCCTGATATTGTCCCTGTGGTGGCTGTGGATACACACCACCTGGATCACCAATCTGCTGAATACCGAAAAAGAACCGGTCAGGATTTTGCTCTTCGTGCTGATGTTTGGCGGTGTACTGCTGGCCATCGCCTTGCCGGAAGCCTTTGCCGAACAGGGCCTGGTTTTCGCGCTGATCTACAGCGTCATGCAGATCGGTCGAAGCCTGTTTGCTCTCTATGCCTTCAGGGATGAAGACCGGCAGTCGTTTCTGGTGTTCGTGAGGGTGACGATCTGGCTGGCCATTTCGAGCCTGTTCTGGTTGGCAGGCGGATTTTGCGATCTGGGGGAACGCATTCTCCTGTGGGGCATGGCGCTCGCAATCGAGTATGCCGGTCCGGCCTGCCGCTATGTTGTCCCCGGCTTGCGTTCTCGCGATGACGACAGTCTGCATCTTTCCGGAGAGCATCTGGCGGAACGTTGCGCCCTGTTTGTCATCATCTGTCTGGGGGAAACAATTCTGACCACTGGCCGGACGGCAACCGAATATATGAACTCCGGGCTGACATTTGTCGTTTTCTGCTCCGCCTTCATCAGCACCGTCGCGATGTGGTGGATTTACTTCCATCACGGACAGGCGGAAGCCTCCAGAAAAGCCGAGAACGCCGACGAGAAGGCGAAGATCGCCCATAATCTCTTCAATTACGGACATTTGCCAATCGTCGCCGGTATCATTCTGACGGCGGTGGGAGAGGATTTCAGCCTGTCCCACGCCCACGAGGCCGCAACGATAAGGGAGGCCATCGCAATCGTCGGTGGTCCCGTCCTCTTTCTGGCAGGCAATATCGGTGTCAAGATCGCAGCGACCTATCAGCGCCCCGTCTCGCATTTTGCGGGCGTGGCAGCGCTCTGCCTATTGTTGCCGGTGCCGGGCATTCCGCTATTCATCCTGCAGCTGGCCAGCACGGGTATTCTGCTGCTTGTTGCCCTGTGGGAATATCTGGCTCTGAAAAAGTCAGTCGCCACGGCGTGATCTCGAATGCTCAGACGCTGACCAGATTGCGCGTCCTCTCGTTCCAGAGCTTGAGGCTTTTCGCGTAAGCTTCGTCAAAGGAAAGCCCCATGTCATTGACGAGCATCAACGCGGCGGCGGCGGTGGATATGATGATGGTTTCCGCCCTTTCGTCTTTCGCGGCTCCTGTCCAGACTGCACGCCAATATTCGAAGGTGGTAAACATGGTTGGCATTTCGGCAGGCGGTGCTTCGCGGGCGGGGACCAGGACCTCCACGTCCCTTCCGCTTGAAAGACCGAAAATCCGTGTGCTGCGGAATGGCGTGAACTGTGCGAAATCCCGCGTGTTACCGAGTATTGCGAGATTCTCCACGGCGAGCAGGCGGGCGGTATCGCGATGCAGCTCCTGATAGGCCGGACGGGCGAGCCCTATAATAGTGCTCCTTGCGCGCAGTGGATTGAGAAGGTGGACGACAGTATGCACCGGCAGGCGCATTTCCAGAATGCCATGGAGACTGAGCAGGCTCTGGAATTGCAGAGACAGGCCGCCCAGGGGGAGATAGGCGATCCGTTCGGATGACGTGGCCTCGGCCGCCTGCGAAAGCGAACGGCAAAGGGGAATACCGCAGGCTTGTGCGGCGCGTTCAAGCTTGCCGCCATTTTCGCCCTGACCAACATGGCCGTGCAGCAGCACCCTGTATCCCGCCATGGAAACGAGGCGGGCAGAATGCACGAACCATGGCGCGTCGCGGTGTTTGGGGGACATATAAGCCGGCCAGTCGAGATCGACGGTGACAGGCCGGTAGCGGTCGCGCCCGACATGTCGCCACGTGGCCTGGATGAAGCCGGCCAGTTCGGCCGCCGTCACGCCGCGATAATGCATGGTGGCGAGCAGTGCCCCGATCTGTATCGGATCGGCATCCCCTTCCAGAATGATCGACAGTGCATCCGTCGCCTCCGATTGGCTGAGCGGACGGCTGTTGCCTATTCCCATCGCAGACGTTGCAATATACTTGGCGAGCCGTTCCTGTGGGGCAGAATTGTGGCCGATGCGGGCGAGACGCTCGGCAATGTTTTCCGGCGTCGGCTGACCTTCAAGAAGAATGCTGGGGCGAAGGGAAAGTGGCGGTGCTTTCATCAATGCCGGCTGCTCCCAGCCGTTCTTATTGATGGTGGCCGGCGCGTCGGGTTCTTCCTGCGAATAATCGATCAGATTTTCGGCCTCTGCCGCCAGGGAGCGGATGCGCAGGCGCATGGCTTCGGCAAAGGGGGTGGGGCGCAGGCCTTGGCCGGTGCGGAGAAAGAGCTGGTCCCCGTATTTTTCCCGTAGCTGCTGCAAGATCCGGCTCATCGATGATGTTGGAAGTCCCATGCCCGCCGCGGCGCGGCTGACACTACCTTCCCGCAACAACGCATCAAAAGCGACAAGCAGTTTCAGCTGCCCAAGCCTGTCGGGTTTTGCCGTGGAAGCCGGTCCGTCTTTTCTCTTGCTGGTTGTCATCTGGCGAATTTTTACTCCACTCATCTTAAGAGGGAGCCCTTTTTGCAATTTCTAGAATTTAGAACTGTTCGAAAACAAACCTGTTGCACCCGCACCCCCCTCGTAAATAAGTGGGGTGAAATTCTCAAGTTAAATGCGGGGGCATAACATGGAATTGAAGTACCGGGGCTGCAAAAAGGCTTCGATGACAATAAAGACTACTTTTTCGGCAGCAATGGCGGGAACCGCGTTAAATATTGCTCTGCCCGCTTTTGCGCAGCAGGCATCCGAAAATACCACTGTTCTTGAGCAGATCGTCGTCACCGCGTCCGGTTTCGAGCAGAATGTAAAAGACGCTCCGGCCAGCATCACCGTCGTCACACGGGAGGATCTGGAAAAGGGGGCGTATCGCGACCTGACTGACGCCCTGCGCGAAGTGCAGGGCGTGTCCGTCACCGGAATCGCCAACGAAAAGGATGTTTTCATCCGCGGCTTGCCGGGCGCCTATACGTTGATCCTCGTTGACGGCAAGCGGCAGAGCACGCGCGATGCCCGCACGAATGGCAACTCCGGCTTCGAACAGAGCTTCGTGCCGCCGGTTTCGGCGATCGAACGTATCGAAGTGGTGCGCGGTCCCATGTCCTCGCTTTATGGCTCGGATGCCATGGGCGGCGTGATCAACATCATCACCCGCAAGGTCGGCGACGTCTGGTCGGGCTCCGTCACCACCGAGGGCACGGTTCAACAGCATTCGAAATTCGGCAACAGCGGCCAGGTCTCCTGGTATGCGAACGGTCCGATCCTCAAGGATCAGCTTGGTCTGCAGCTCTGGGGCAGGGGCTTCACGCGCGGCGAAGACCGCATTTTGGGCGGGACCACCGGCGCCAAGGAATATGATTTCAACGGCCGCCTGACGTTTACGCCGAACGAAGATCACGACATCTATCTCGAGGGTGGCAAGACAAGGCTACGCCGGAGCGCCGAGCCTGGCGAATCGCTCGCGGCCAATAGCGACGGCACCTACAACATCAACACGCGTGACCACTGGTCACTCTCGCACACCGGCCGCTGGGGACCGACCACATCCGAATTCTCGTTGCAGCAGGAATGGGCGGAACGCACCAATTTCACCAGAAACATCCGAACCGGCCGCGTGACTGAAAATGCACGCTCGCCGGAGGTGCGCAATACCGTGCTCGATGGCAAGTTCACCACGCCTTTCGAGCTCTTCGGCAACCACACACTGGTCACGGGCGGCCAATATTTCGAGGCACGGCTGACGGACCAGAACCCGGGCCGCCGTACCGGCCGGGACGAGACGTTTTCGGCCACGCAATGGGCTCTATTCCTTGAGGATGAGTGGCGCATCGTCGACAATTTCGCGCTGACGGGCGGGCTTCGCCTCGATAACCATGAAAAATACGGCAATCATTTCAGCCCGCGTCTTTATGGCGTCTGGAGCGCCACGGAAGAGCTGACCATCAAGGGCGGCGTTTCCACCGGTTTCCGCGCACCGGAAATCCGTCAGATCGCGCCGGGTTATGCCTATACGACAGGTGGGGGCGGTTGCACCTATGGTCCGAGCGGCACCTGCGGTGTGATCATCGGCGATCCCAACCTCGAAGCGGAAAAAAGCACGAGTTACGAAGTGGCGGCACTTTGGGAGAATGGTGACGTCGCTCTGGGGGCCACCTATTTCTACACCGATTTCAAGGACAAGATTTCCAACGCGCTGGTGCTCAATCCCGATGGAACGCCTGTCCGCTGGAGCGAAGACCGCAACTACCGCCTCTGGTATAATTACAATATCGACGATGCGGTCATTCAGGGTGTGGAATTGACGGCGACCTGGTACGCGACGCCGGAACTGACGCTGCGCGGCAACTATACCTATACGCATTCCGAACAGAAGACCGGTGATTACCAAGGTTTTCCATTGGCGCGGACACCGGAGCATATGGCCAATCTGCGCGGCGACTGGGTGACACCGATCGATGGTCTTGAAGCCTGGGCCTCGCTGAATTACCACGGATCGGAAATCAATGCCGGCCCGCGCATCGGCACGAACGGCACGCCGGTGACGATCAACGGCAAGGCCGGTCGAAAATATGACGCCTACACCACGCTTGATATCGGCGCGAAATATGCGGTCGCCGAAAATGTCGATCTCAATGCCGCCGTCTACAACGTCTTCGACAAGGATGTCGGCACCGACGATTTCAACACCGTCATGGAAGGCCGTCGTTTCTGGATCAGCATGACAGCGAAGTTCTGATCCAGTCATAGCCGCGAAATTCGGAGGCGCCATCGGGCGCCTCTTTTTTTGACCGTTGGTCTATTGACCTCAACTATAGTTGAGGAATTATACCGGCTGCTCTTCGTTGTGTTTCCGCGTTTCCGAGCGGAAATCGGTCCGGAAGCAGGAGCCAGAATGGAAAATACCATACTCAAACACAGCCTGACGGTGGGAGAGGTTGCCCGCCGCAGCGGCATCGCCGTCTCCACCATCCATTTTTACGAGGCGAAGGGATTGATCGAGGGCTGGCGCACCGCCGGCAATCAACGCCGTTATCATCGCGCCGTTCTGAGGCGCATCGCCATCATCCGCATTGCACAGCGGGCGGGTATACAGCTGAGCATCATCAGGGACGCGATGGCCGACCTGCCGCAGGATCGGGTGGCGACAACAGCCGACTGGCGCAGGTTCTCCCAATCCTGGCGGGAAATGCTCCAGCTCCGCATCAACAACCTGATCATGCTGCGCGACCAGCTTACCGGCTGTATCGGTTGCGGGTGCCTTTCGCTGGATGATTGTCCGTTGCGCAATCCGAACGATGTTCTCGCCGATAACGGCGCAGGTCCCCGCCGCCTCGTTTCGGCAGAGTGAGCATAATTTTCGGACCGTTAGCCTTGTTGCTCACCCGGATTCGGCTGGCACCCAAACACTGACACTGCCGCCATTGGTGGGGAAGGCGCCCTTGCCGCTCTCATCGAGGGTGATCTCCTCTTGACGGTGCCCGAGGAAGTCGCGCCAGACCGCCCCTGCATGATCCGGACCGAGATCGACATGCTTTTCCGCCGGTTCGCCATTCGACATCACCACGACACAACCGGGCGCATCGGCGGTGCCATGGCGAACGAAGGCGATGCAGTTCGGGTCATCGAAAATGTCCGTCTGTACGCCATTGGCGAAACGGCTGCGCGCCTCTATGAGCTTCGGCAGGCATTCGATGGCCGGCATATCGATTTTGTACTCATTGCCGTCATTACCCGTGTCGGTATAGCTCGTGCCGAACAGATCGGGATAAAAAACGCAAGGCACGCCGTTTTCACGCAGCAATATGATCGCATAGGCTAGGGGCTTGAACCAGGGCTCCACCGGGGCCTCCAGCGATTGCAATGGCTGGGTGTCGTGGTTATCGACAAGCGTGACGGCGTGATCGGGAACGGCGGCAACAAGCGCACCATCGAAAATGCTGCGCATGTCAAAATCACCCCCCTGTTTCGACGCGTCGTGGAAGCTGTGGTGAAGGGCGACATCGAAAAGCATCAGTTGCTTGTCGACGAGTTCGAGATAGCTCTTCAAGGCCTCAAGATCGGGGTGCCAATATTCCGCTACGACGAAAAGATCGGGGTCAATAGTCTCGCGCATATGGCCGACCCAGTCGCGGAAGAACCATGCCGGAATATGTTTTGCGGCATCCAGCCGGAAGCCGTCCACCTGGACCTGCTCGGAAAGCCAGCGGCCCCAATATTTGAGCTCTTCATAGACGGCCCGATTGCGAAACTCGACGTCCGCACCCATCAGATAGTCGAAATTGCCGTTTTCCTGATCGACTTCCTCGTTCCACTCACCGTCGCCATATTCGTTGACGAGCCGGAAAATGCCGTCTTCGGTCGGCTCTTCGATGTGATCGACGCCGCTGAAACATTTCTGGTCCCAGATGAATTTGGAATGCACGCCGCCTCGGCCAGGAAAGGTGAAACGTGTGTAAGCGAGTGCGGAAAAATCCTCGTCGTCGATATCCGTGCGATCGTCGGGATTGACGCGGCGAACCCGTACCTTTTCCTTCTCGTCGGCACCCATCTTGTGATTGAGAACGACGTCGTGAATGACACGGATGCCATTCTCTTTCAGCGTCTTGCCCGCATGCTCGAGGGCGCCACGATCACCGTATTTGGTGGCGACGGTGCCCTTCTGGTCAAATTCGCCGAGGTCGAAGAGATCGTAGGTGTCATATCCAACCGAATAACCGCCGGCGGCGCCCTTGTAGGCGGGCGGCAGCCAGACGTCGGTAATGCCCATTTTGGCGAGGCTTTCGGCCTTCTCGGCCACCTCGCTCCATAATTTCCCTCCGTCCGGATAATACCAATGGAAGAATTGAAGCAAGGTGCGTCCGGCCATATGTCCCTCACGATGGTTAGCAGGTCGCGCCATAAACGGCCCGGTGACGAAAGGGTTCCGCCACCGGGGATGCGCGATCTGCGATTATGAGGTCGTTGCGGCGCTTCAATATTAGCCGGCTATTTCGAGCACCCTATCGCCGGCCTGAAGATAGTCGCCTTCCTTGCCGATCAGGCGGATCCTGCCGGCCCTGGTGGCGACAATCTGCGTCTCCATCTTCATTGCTTCCATGATTGCCAGGAGATCACCTTCCGCGACCGTGTCGCCATCTTTTACCTTGAAGGACTGCAAGGTGCCGGAAACGGGAGCAGTGATTTCACCCTCGTTCCTGTCGACCGCAGTGCCGGAAACGGACGCCTGGCCGCCGTTGACGCTGCCGAGGCTGGAAAGGAGAATGCTGGGCAGGCCGACCGAAACACGCTTTCCGTCAATCTCGAGATAGGTTCGTGTCATGGAAGGATCGTCGGCCGGTGCCGGGCGCTCCATGGCGTCGGGCATGGCCGCAAAATCGGTTTCGATCCAGCGGGTGTGAACCTTGAACCGATCCGTGCCGATGAAGTCGTCCGTCTCGATCGCGGCGCGATGGAACGGAAGAACGGTCGCGATACCCTCGATGCGGAATTCCTTCAGCGCGCGACGGGCACGGCGCAGAACCTGATCGCGGTCAACACCTGTCACAATGAGCTTCGCCATCAGCGAGTCGAAGACACCAGGCACGACGGAGCCGCTGACGACACCGCTATCCATGCGAATGCCGGGACCGGACGGCGCGTCGAAAACCGAGATCGAGCCGGGCGTCGGCAGGAAGCCGCGGCCAGGGTCTTCGGCATTGATGCGGAACTCCATGGAGTGCCCGCGCGGTTCGGGCGTTTCAAGGACACGCAACGTCTTGCCTTCGGCAATACGGAACTGTTCGATGACGAGATCGATGCCGGTGGTTTCCTCGGTGACAGGATGTTCCACCTGCAGGCGCGTATTGACCTCGAGGAAAGAAATGGTGCCGTCAACGCCGAGCAGGAATTCGACGGTGCCGGCGCCGGAATAACCGGCTGCGGCGCAGATCGCCTTGGCGGCGTCATGGATTTTTTGGCGCTGCTCATCGGACAGGAAGGGGGCGGGGGCCTCTTCGATCAGTTTCTGGTTCCGGCGTTGCAGCGAGCAGTCGCGGGTGCCGAGAACAAGCACATTGCCGTGTTTATCGGCCAGAACCTGCGCTTCTATATGGCGCGGCCGGTCAAGGAAGCGCTCCAGAAAGCATTCGCCACGACCGAAGGCGGCGGTTGCTTCGCGCACGGCGGATTCGTAGAGGTCGGCGATCTCCTCCATTTTCCAGGCAACCTTCAGGCCGCGCCCGCCACCGCCATGGGCAGCCTTGATGGCGACCGGCAGGCCGTGCTGTTCGGCGAAGGCGGTGACTTCCGCGGCGGAAGAGACGGGGCCATCACTGCCGGCAACCAGTGGTGCGCCAACGCCGGTGGCGATGCGCCGTGCCTCGACCTTATCGCCCAGCGCCTCGATGACATGAGGGTCGGGACCGATCCAGATCAGGCCGGCATCGATGACGGCTTGGGCAAACTCCGCGCGTTCGGACAGAAAGCCGTAACCGGGATGCACGGCGTCCGCGCCAGCGCGTTTTGCAACCGCGATCAGCTTGGTAATGTCGAGATAGGTCTCGGCGGGCCGCACGCCTTCCAGCGCATAGGCTTCATCCGCCAGCCGGACGAAAAGCGCGTCCTGATCGGGATCGGCATAAACGGCGACCGATTTCAGGCCGTAATCGCGACAGGCGCGGATGATGCGCACCGCGATCTCGCCGCGATTGGCAATCAGCACTTTTTTCATCGCTTTTCTCCTCGGGATTCTATGTTCCTGGCCACGATTTCGGCAAAGGGGCCGATCGGGCGAAATTTGATTTTGGCGTTGACGGGGATCTGCCCGGCAAGATCGAGATGATATTCCGCTACCGCGCCGATGACAGGATAACCTCCGGTCAGCGGGTGATCGGCAAGGAAAAGAACCGGCTGGCCGCTATGGGGAATCTGGATCGCGCCCGTTGCCGTGCCTTCGCTCGGAAGCTCCGCACTGTCCTTGCGTTCCACCGGCACGTCGCCTGAGAGGCGAATGCCGACCCGGTTCGATTGTGGGGTGACCTGCCAGAGCTGGCCAGTCAGCGTCTCGATACCCCTCTGCGTGAACCAGTCCGTTCGGGGCCCGAGAACGACATCCAGTGTCACGACCTCACCCGTTGCCGGCGGCTCGAAAGCCGGAACCTCGTCGATCGATACGCTGGAAAGGCCGGACGTCTCGCCCTTAAGCGGCAGGATGGCGCCTGCACCGACCGGCTCCGGGCCAACAACGGCAAGTGTATCCGTCGCGAAACTGCCGAGCACCGGCTCGACATCGAAGCCACCGCGCACCGCGAGATAACAACGCATACCTTTCGATGGTTGGCCGAAAGTGACAACATCACCGGCCTCAAGGGAAACCGGTGCATGCGCCTTTGCCACGAAACTGCGCTCTGCCGTCTTGATCGTGACGGGGCAGGGGGCGCCGGTTATGCCGATAACGGTACGGTTCGCGCTTTTGAAGGAAAAGCCGCCGAGCGTCAGTTCGAGACAGGGCGTGTTGACCGGATTGCCGACGATGCGGTTTGCGGCATTAAATGCGCCGCGATCCAGCGCGCCGGAGGCGGAGACACCCTGCCCGGTCTGGCCGAAACGGCCGAGGTCCTGAAAGATGGCTGGCATTGGCGCGGCAAGCACCTCGAAATGCGGGCCATCCTTTTTTGGTACTTTCCTGTCCGGTGCCGGAGCTGGGATATCTACCGTTCGACCGGTCTTGTCCATGTCGAAGAAACGCACACGGTAGCCCGGCTGAAACAGCGCGCCGGGGTCGCGGTCTATATCCCACATCTTCACCGGCGTCGTGCCGATGATCTGCCAGCCGCCAGGGCTGTTTTGCGGGTAGACGCCGCTGAAAGCACCGGCCAATGCTACGGAGCCGGCCGGAATACGGGTGCGCGGGCTTTGCCGGCGCGGGACATGCAGCGCGGGATCGCCTCCGACCAGATAACCAAAACCGGGAGCGAAGCCGCAGAAGGCAACGGTGAATTCGCTTTCGGTGTGCCGGCGGATAACCTCTTCGATGCTCAGGCCGGTTAGTTCGGCAACATCTGCAAGGTCTTCGCCATTATAACGGACGGGGATTTCGACAAGATTGTCCGACGGCGCGATCTTTGCCGAGAGATCGCGGCTCGCAAGCCGCGCAGCCAGCGCTTCGGAGCCGATCTTCTCGGGCCGGAACCGGATCATCAGCGTGCGGGCAGCCGGCACCGTCTCTTCTATGCCTTCGATGGGATCGTTCTGCAGCGAGGCGAAAAGCGCAAGCGTTTCATCGAGATCGGCGAGTTCGACAAGAATGGTGGCGAGGCTGACGGGAAGAAAACGCATCATATCCTCACGCGTGGTAGGCGGAATCGGGAATATCGGTAATGAACATGTGTCCCGGCGCATGGGTAATGGCAAAGGGAACACCGGATGCCATCACGGCGGCCTGTGGGGTGACGCCGCAGGCCCAGAAGACCGGAACCTCGCCGGGTTCGATCCGCACCGCGTCGCCGAAATCGGGCTTTGCGAGATCGGTAATGCCGATCTCCTCGGGCGCACCCACATGCACGGGCGAACCATGCACCGCTGGAAAACGTCCCGAAATGGTCGCCGCATCAGCGACGCGCGACGCCGGGATCGGCCGCATGGAAACGACCATATTGCCCTTCAGCCGACCGGCCGGACGGCAGGGGCGGTTGGTGAGATACATGGGCACATTGCTCTTGTCCGTCATATGGCGGATTTCGATACCCGCCTCCACCATCGGTGTTTCGAAGGTGAAGCTGCAGCCAATGAGGAAGGCGACGAGATCGTCGCGCTCAGCCCATGCGGCGGTGGCGTCAGCGGTTTCCTCAACAAGCTTGCCGTCACGCCAGATGCGATAAAGCGGCAGATCAGTCCTGAGATCGGCGCCAGGCGCCAGAAGAGTGGTCGGCGATCCCGGATCGGACACGTCGAGTACCGGGCAGGGCTTGGGATTGCGTTGCGCATAAAGCAGGAAATCGAAAGCCCAGTCGCGCGGCAGCACGATCATGTTCGCCTGCGTGAAGCCGGGCGCGATGCCGGAGGTAGGGGCGACAATACCGCCGCGATAGGTGGCGCGGGCCTTGCGGGCGGCGTCCGCGTCCGTGTGATTGAGATAGGATGTGGGTATCGTCATCGGCTATCCTTTCAGCGATTGGATGCAAAAGAGCGGATGTCGATGCCATCAGCCTCGAAGCGCCGGCGGATTTCCTGGGCGATGGCGACCGCACCGGGGCTGTCGCCATGTACACAGATGGATTGCGCCTCGATTTTTATAATACTGCCATCGATCGCCTCCAGCGTGCCTTCGCGGGCAAGCTGCACCATGCGGTCGGCAATTTTTGCCGCGTCATGTAATACGGCACCGGCTTCCCGGCGGGAAACGAGCTGGCCCTGAGGCGTATAGGCGCGATCGGCAAAAGCTTCGGCAACGACGGCAAGACCGGACTTGCGGGCGAGATCGAGGATGGGCGCGTTCGCAAGGCCCATCAACGCCAGTGACGAATCTATGGCCTTGATGCCGTCGATCACGGCTTGCCCCTGTTTCGCATCATTGGCGATGCGGTTGTAAAGTGCGCCATGCGGCTTCACGTAACGCACCGTGGTGCCCGCAGCGGCGGCAACACCCTTCAGCGCGCCTATCTGGTAGATGACATCGGCAATCAGTTCTTCCGAGGTGGCGTCCAGATCGCGGCGGCCGAAGCCGACGCGGTCAGGATAGGAGACATGGGCGCCAACGACCACGCCCTTTTCGGCAGCGGCCTTGACGGTGCGGTAGATGCCGGCCGGGTCGCCTGCGTGAAATCCGCAGGCGATGTTGGCGCTGGAAACGATGGCGAGCATCGCCTCGTCATCGCCCATGCGCCATGCGCCGTAACTTTCGCCAAGATCGCTGTTGAGATCGATAGCGGCCATGTTTGCCTCCCTTATTCCATCAGTAGCCGAGCAGGGCAAAGATCGCGCCCGCCGATTTATAGGCCATATACCAGGTGAGCGCGCAGGTCAGCACGCCAAGCACCAGCAGCCAGCGCGGGTAGTGGTACCCGTGCATCAGATCCGCGCGCTTCCAGGCGGCATACATGAAGATCGAAAGACCGATCGGCAGGACGAGACCGTTGAGACCGCCGACGAAGACGAGCATGGCTGCAGGCGGGGTGGTGATGATGACATAGGCAATCAGCGAAATGGCGATGAAGCCGACCGTTGCCAGATTACGCTGACGCTCCGTTATGTCAGGCTTGAAAGCTGTCAGGAATGACACGGAGGTATAGGCCGCGCCGATGATGCTGGTCATGGCCGAGGCGAGGAAGACGGCGCCGAACAGGCGGTAGCCGATATTGCCGGCGGCGGCATGGAAAGCCTGGCCGGCCGGATTCGCCGCCTTGCCGGAGAGATCGATGACCACGCCACTTGCGACAACGCCGAGGATGGCAAGGAACAGGACGTAGCGCAGGACGCCGGTGATGGCGATGCCGCTGAGCGCCGCGCGATTGACCGCGTTGATATTTTCAATGCCCACCATGCCCTTGTCCAGCAGGCGATGCGCACCGGCATAGGTGATGTAGCCGCCAACCGTGCCGCCGACGATGGTGGTGATGGTGACGAAATCGATGGTGTCTGGCAGGAAAGTCTGGCGGAAGGCTTCCGCGACCGGCGGGCCGGAAACATATGCCGCATAAACGATCAGCGCCAGCTTGACAAAGGCCGCGACAAAAACCACGCGGTCCATGGCAATGCCGGCGCGGCGGGACAGGAAGATTCCGATGGCCGCCAGTGCACCTATTGCACCGCCGATCTTCGGATCGAGGTCGATCATGGCGTTGAAGCCGAGGCCCGCGCCGCCAATATTGCCGATGTTGAAGAACAGGCCGCCGATAATGACGAGAATCGCAAGCAGATAACCCGAACCCGGAATAGCGGCATTGGCAATGGCCGGTGCCCGCATGCGGGTAATGGTGACGATGCGCCAGATATTGGCCTGCACGACGAAGTCGATGAGGACGGAAATGACGATGGCGAATGCGAATGCGGCGCCCAGTTTAACCGTGAAATTTGCGGTCTGTGTGATGAAGCCCGGCCCGACGGCCGACATCGACATCAAGAACATTGCCGAAAGCAAGGCATACCGTTGATTCTTCGCCTTGCGCGCAACCTCGTTAGGGTCGGCGGGCGAGAGCTTATTCTGCTCCATGGATTTTCTCCGCTCCATTTGCAATCCGCCCCTCGCGGATGCTTTATGAGACCGAGTTTGGCCTGTTCCGCGAAATTGTCAACATTGTTCAACAATAAATAATAATCGTTCTCTTATTTTGTCTATTTGTTGGACGTTATGCGCATGAATTCAGCATGTTTTTTTCGTGCTTTGCTAATGCTTTGTGCTATGGGCAGAACATGCCGTGTCCGAACATGCCTGTCACGGAATTCCCGATGCTGCATTGCTCTTAGGAAAGGAGCGCCATGACGGAAACGATAGAGGGTCTGCCGCTTGCGGATCGATTGGCCAAGGGTATTCGTACCCTGCTGATATCAGGTGAGCTGGCGCCGGGGCAGCGCCTGTCAGAGGCAGCCTTCAGTGAACGTTTCGATGTCTCCCGCAATTCGCTGCGCGAGGCATTCCGGCTTTTGACCAAGGATGGGCTTCTGCGTCATGAGGCCAATCGCGGTGTGTTCGTCGCAGTTCCCACCATGTCCTCGGTCATCGATATCTACCGGGTGCGGCGCATGGTGGAATGCGGCGCGCTGAGGCAGGCCTGGCACAAGCACCCCGCGATCAAAACGATGCGGGCGGCGGTCGAGGATGCGAAGGTGAAGCGTGAGGCTGCTGATTGGCTGGGCGTGGGCAGCGCCAACATGAAATTTCATGCAGCTGTCGTTGATCTCCTCGACAGTGCCCGGATCAGCGATTTTTACGAGCGTATTGCCGCTGAACTCCGGCTGTGTTTCGGTCTCTTGAAAGATCCCGAACAGCTTCATTCTCCATTTGTCGACATGAACAGCAAGATTCTGTCACTGATGGAGGAAGGCAAGGCGCAGGAAGCGGGCGACGAGATGGACACCTATCTCAATCTTTCAGAGCGTACGGTCCTGAAAGCGCTCGAACGTGCCGTGGAACACGCCTCCTGACATAGCGGGCGGCGGCGAAACGTCTCGTGCCGTACTGTTTCACTTTTGCCGATCAGGGCGATTGCCAAGTTTGCTGCGCTGCGTCATCAATGCTGACATGACGCTTCGCGACCTGACAATTCTCGTTATCGACGAAAACGCGATCCGCGCTTCCATCATAGAGGAGGGCCTGCGCGAGGCGGGCTATCAGCGCGTTACCGTCATCCACGAGGTGAACGGGGTGGCGCGCACCATCGAGACGCTGCAGCCTGATGTCATTTTCATCGATCTTGAAAATCCCAATCGTGACATGATGGAGCATCTGTTCCAGCTCACCCGCACGGTTGGCCGGCCTATCGCCATGTTTGTCGATCGTTCCGACACCGCCTCCATCGAGGCAGCCGTCGAGGCCGGTGTCTCCGCCTATGTGGTGGACGGGTTGAAGAAAGAGCGTGTGAAACCGATTCTCGATATGGCGGTCAGCCGCTTCAATGCTTTCAGCCGCCTGCAGCGGGAGCTGGCCGATGCGAAATCGGCGCTTGAGGAGCGCAAGGTCATCGAACGCGCCAAAGGCATATTGATGAAGATGCGCGGCCTTCCTGAAGAAGAGGCCTTTGCACTTCTGCGGCAAACGGCAATGAACGAGAAAAAGAAGATTTCCGAGATCGCGCAAAGCGTGGTCACCGCGGCCGGTCTGTTGATGTGACGAAGACCAGCCGGACAGCGTGGAGTGAATAACATGGCGGCACCGGAACAAACGGCAGGACCAGACAGCGGAGCGACGAAAGCCCCGGGCGCACCGGCAAGGGTCGGCAGTGACCGGCAGAAAATCCTGCGTGCTGGCTTTATACCCCTTGTTGACGCATCGGTTCTTATCGCAGCGGCCGAATTCGGCTTTGCAGAACGCGAGGGCATTACGCTCGATCTCGTGAAAGACGTTTCCTGGGCAAATGTGCGTGACCGGCTGGCGTTCCGGCAATTCGACATTGCCCATATGATATCGCCAATGCCAGTCGCCTCCATGCTCGGGCTCGGTTCTAACCCGTCGCCGACGATTACGCCTTTTTCACTCGGACGCGGCGGCAATGCGATCACGCTTTCGACCCGCCTGTTTGACCGCATGAAGGCCGTGACCGGACTTTCCGAAACGGCGGGAGCGCTCGAAAATGCTGAGGCGCTGAAGCGTGTGCTTGATGATATGCGTGCCCGCGGCGAGCCGCCACCGACGCTTGGCATGACCTACCCGTTTTCCTCGCATAATTACGAATTTCGCTACTGGCTTGCCGCTGGCGGCATTCACCCCGACAACGATGTCAAGCTTGTGGTCGTGCCGCCGCCGTTGACATCGGATGCGCTCGCTGCGGGAGCGATTGACGGTTTCTGCGTTGGAGCGCCGTGGAATATCGTCGCCGCCGAACGCGGTGTCGGCCGGGTCGTTGCCGCCAAGCAGGATTTGTGGCCTTCCGCACCCGAAAAGGTCATCGGCATGCGGCCCGAATGGGCGGCAAACCAACAAGAAGCGGTCGGACGGCTGCTGACGGCGCTTGATGCGGCCGCGCGCTGGTGCGATCTTGCAGAAAATCACGATGAACTAAGCCGGGCCCTTGCCGATCCGCGTTACATCGGAGCGCCTGAGGCGATTATCCGTCGTGTGCTTGCCGGTGAATTCAGCATTGATAGCCGGGGGAATAGGCGCGTGATCGACAAATATTTCACCTTTCATGGCGGCCATGCGAATTATCCCCGGCAAAGTCAGGCTTTGTGGATTTACAGCCAGATGATCCGCTGGGGGCAGGCGGAATTTTCTCGCAAAGGCGTGGCGGCCGCCTTGTCTTCCTACCGGCCGGATATTTACCGGGCGGTGCTGGGCGACGCCAATGCGCCTGATGATGCCGATATCCGTGTCGAAGGGCAGGAAGAGGGTGATCGTTTCGTAGATGGCCTCATATTCGATCCCGCCGACATAGAAGGCTATGTGAAGGAATTCTCAGTACGTACATCTACGGCTGTTTCTCAAGCTTCCGGTGAGGCATAAACGGCACCCAAGCTGGTCAAGCTGCGTAAAATTCAAGCGCTGGATTTCTCTATTTGCCCAAATGCAAGCCAAGAAAATCCCTGATTAAAATTTAGTCGTACAGCCCACCTCATGAATACGCCTTTCTTTTCAGGGCTATAATCTAATTTTGATAAACTGGCACGCCTTTTGCTTTTTGTTTTTCGCACCGGTCAACGGCGATCGGAGCAAGCAGGGCGCGGCATAGGCGCTTTCAAAGACACAGACGTCGCAAGGTTTTGCAGTCCGGACTTCTCCCGTCCGCAGACGCAAACACCGAGCGGCGTTTTTTTTATTTTCCGGTTTTTTCGCAAGCGAAAACGTCACCCACGGGTGGCCCAATAAGGGGAACATGCGAATGAAAAAGATATTCTCCGGCGCTGTCAGCCGCCGCGCGATTTTGAAGACCACGGCCAACGCAGCCCTTGTCACTGCGGTACGCGGCGCGTTTCCCTCTGGGGCTTTCGCAGCCACCGCCGAGCCTGAGGTCAAAGGCGCAAAACTCGGCTTCATCGCACTCACCGACGCCGCACCGCTCGTTATCGCCGCGGAAAAGGGCCTCTTCGCCAAGCATGGCATGCCTGACGTCGAGGTTCTGAAGCAGGCGTCATGGGGCGCAACGCGCGACAATCTGGTGCTCGGCGGCGCTTCGAACGGTATTGACGGCGCGCATATTCTCACGCCGATGCCGTATCTGATGCATACGGGCAAGGTAACCCAGAACAATGTGCCGGTGCCGATGACAATCCTCGCCCGCCTGAACCTCGACAGCCAAGGCATCTCCGTCGCCAGGGAATATGCAGATACCGGCGTTCAACTCGATGCCTCCAAACTGAAGGTGGCGTTCGAGAAAAAGAAGGCGGAAGGCAAGGAAATCAAGGCCGCGATGACGTTCCCGGGCGGCACGCATGATCTCTGGATCCGCTATTGGCTTGCCGCCGGCGGTATCGATCCCGACAAGGACGTTTCCACCATCGTCGTTCCGCCGCCGCAGATGGTCGCCAACATGAAGGTTGGCAACATGGACGTCTTCTGTGTGGGCGAGCCCTGGAACGAGCAGTTGGTCAATCAGGGCATCGGTTTTACTGCCTGTACGACAGGCGAACTCTGGAAGGGCCATCCGGAAAAGGCGCTCGGCATGCGCGCCGACTGGGTGGAAAAGAACCCCAACGCCGCCAAGGCGCTGCTGATGGCGGTCATGGAAGCGCAGCAATGGTGCGACGAGATGGCGAACAAGGAAGAAATGTCCACCATCCTCGGCAAACGCCAATGGTTCAACGTGCCGCCGAAGGATGTGCTTGGCCGTCTGAAGGGCAATATCAATTACGGCAACGGCCGCGCGCTCGAAAACACCGGCCTGCAGATGAAGTTCTGGCAGGACCATGCCTCCTATCCCTTCCGCAGCCACGACAGCTGGTTCATCGCGGAAAACATCCGCTGGGGCAAATTCGCGCCCGACACCGATGTGAAGGCGCTGGTTGCGAAGGTGAACCGAGAGGATATCTGGCGCGCTGCCGCCAAGGATCTCGGCGTAACCGATCTGCCCGCTTCCACCTCGCGCGGCAAGGAAACCTTCTTCGACGGCAAGGTCTTCGACCCGGAAAACCCGTCGGCCTATCTCGAAAGCCTGTCCATCAAGGCGGCCTCCTGAGGAGGAGACCCGGGCGTCGCCCTTCATCCGCCGGCCGCGCTTCCCAACCGGTGCGGCTGAAGACCGGGTGAGGGGCGAGCCCAGACCGTAACCGACATCAAGAGGAAATGCCCATGTCCGCATTGGCCCGAAAATTCAACGAAGAGCCGCAGCAGCAGGCAGCGAAGAAGGCAAGTGTCGTGGCGCTTGCGCCGAAACAGTCGCCGCGGATTGATCTGCGCAAATGGGCTGTGGTAGCGGCCCGCAACATCATCCCACCGTTTGTCGTTCTCGCCATTCTGCTTGCTGTCTGGCAGCTGCTCTGTTCCGCCCCCGGCGCCTCCCTGCCGCCGCCGAGCCAGGTTTTCGAGGAGAGCTACGATCTCATCGTATCGCCGTTCTTCCATAATGGCTCGCAGGATATAGGTCTCGGCCTGCGCGTGCTGGTCTCGCTGGAGCGGGTGGCCTACGGTTTCGGCCTTGCCGCCATCGCCGGCATCATTCTCGGGGCTGTCATCGGCCAGTCGGTCTGGGCGATGCGCGGCCTCGATCCGATCTTTCAGGTGCTGCGCACCGTGCCGCCGCTCGCCTGGCTGCCGCTTTCACTGGCCGCCTTTCAGGACAGCAATCCGTCGGCCATTTTCGTGATCTTCATCACCTCCATCTGGCCGGTCATCATCAATACCGCAGTCGGCGTGCGGAACATTCCGCAGGATTACCGCAACGTGGCGCAGGTGCTGCGGCTGAACCAGCTCGAATTCTTCTTCAAGATCATGCTGCCATCGGCAGCACCCTACATCTTCACCGGCCTGCGCATCGGCATCGGCCTTTCGTGGCTCGCGATCGTGGCGGCGGAAATGCTGACCGGCGGCGTCGGTATCGGCTTCTTCATCTGGGATGCGTGGAATTCCTCGCGCCTGCCCGACATCATCGTGGCACTCGCCTACATCGGCGTCGTCGGCTTCATGCTCGACAAGCTGGTGGCGGCGCTCGGCAAGGTCATCACCCGCGGCGCTGCGGCCAACTGAAAGGGCGATAACTATGAACGCATATCTCAAGCTCGATCACATCGACAAATATTTCGACAAGGGCGGCTCGCGCGCCGAGGTGCTGAAAGGCATCAACCTCACTATCGAAAAGGGTGAATTCGTCTCGGTCATCGGCCACTCCGGTTGCGGCAAATCCACCATGCTGAACCTCATCGCCGGGTTGACGAAAGTCTCCGCCGGTGCCGTGCTCCTCGAAAACCGGGAGGTCAACGAACCCGGACCTGAACGCGCCGTCGTGTTTCAGAACCACAGCCTGCTGCCGTGGCTTTCGGTTTATGAAAACGTCAATCTCGCTGTCGAGAAGGTCTTCCGCAACACCAAGACCCGGACCGAGCGGCATGACTGGGTCATGCGCAATCTCGATCTCGTTCAGATGGGGCAGGCGAAAGACAAAAAGCCTTCGGAAATTTCCGGCGGCATGAAACAGCGTGTCGGCATTGCCCGGGCGCTCGCCATGGAGCCGAAAATCCTGCTGCTGGACGAGCCTTTCGGGGCGCTGGATGCGCTGACCCGCGCTCATCTTCAGGATGCGGTGATGGAAATCCACGCCCGGCTCGGCAACACCATGGTCATGATCACCCATGACGTGGACGAGGCTGTGCTGCTCTCCGACCGTATCGTGATGATGACCAACGGTCCCGCAGCTCACATCGGCGAAGTGCTCGAGGTGCCGCTGGCACGCCCGCGCAACCGTATCGAGCTTGCATCCGACAAGACCTACCTCAAATGCCGCGAGGCCGTGCTGAAGTTCCTTTATGAACGTCACCGCTTCGTCGAAGCCGCGGAGTAACGACCATGACGCAGAAACTCGTCATCATCGGTAATGGCATGGCGCCGGGGCGCATGCTGGAAAACCTGTTCGAAACCGCGCCCGGCCTCTACGATGTCACCATTTTCAACGCTGAGCCGCGTGTTAATTACGATCGCATCATGCTCTCGCCGGTGCTTTCAGGCGAAAAGAGCTACGAGGACATCGTCATCCACAATGACGACTGGTATGCGGCCAATAATGTGACGCTGCACAAGGGTGCGAAGGTCACCGGTATCGATCGGGACAAAAAGACCGTCACCAGCGAAAACGGTATTACGGCTTCCTATGACAAGCTGGTGATCGCCACCGGTTCTCTGCCCTTCATCATTCCCGTCCCCGGCCATCAATTGCCCGGCGTGCTCGCCTATCGCGATCTCGATGATGTGACGAAGATGCTGGAGATCGCAGAAGGAAAGGGCCGCGCCATTGTCATCGGCGCCGGCCTTCTCGGGCTGGAAGCCGCCTATGGTCTCAAGCGTCAGGGAATGGACGTCACCGTCATCCACCTGATGCCGACGATCATGGAGCGTCAGCTTGATCCGGCAGCGGCCTATCTTCTGGAGAAGGCGCTCACCGAGCGCGGCATCGACATCATCACCAAGGCCAATACCAAATGCATTCTTGGCAAGGAGAAGGTCGAGGGCATCGAGCTGGAAGACGGCAGGATCATCAAAGGCGACATGGTGGTGATGGCGGTCGGTATCCGTCCCGCTTCCGGTCTTGCCAGGGAAGCCGGTCTTGCCGTCAATCGCGGTATCGTCGTTGACGATGGCATGATGACGTCGGACGCCTCGATCTATGCGCTCGGCGAATGCGCGGAACATCGCGGCATGTGCTACGGGCTGGTTGCCCCGCTTTATGAATCGGCCCGGGTGTTAGCCGACCGCCTTTGCGGCGGTTCGGCCGAATATCACGGCTCCGTCACTAACACGAAGCTCAAGGTCACCGGCATCAACCTGTTTTCCGCCGGCGATTTCGCAGAAGGCGACGACCGCGAGGAAATCGTGCTGCGAGACGCCACGGCCGGCGTCTATAAGCGCCTCATCCTGAAAGAAAACCGCATCATCGGTGCGGTGCTTTACGGCGAGACGGCGGATGGGTCGTGGTTCTTCGATCTGATGAAGAAGTCCACCGATATTTCCGCCATGCGCGAAACCCTGATTTTCGGCCAGGCCTATCAGGGAGGGTCGCCGCTGGACCCTATGGCGGCCGTTGCAGCCTTGCCGGATGATGCGGAAATCTGCGGCTGCAACGGCGTTTGCAAGGGTAAGATCACCTCGTCCATTACCTCCAAGGGATTGACGTCTCTGGATGATGTGCGCGCCCACACCAAGGCTTCCGCCTCCTGCGGCAATTGCACCGGTCTTGTCGAACAGCTGATGACGCTGACGCTCGGCGACAGTTATAACCCCGCTGCCGTGCAGCCCATGTGCAAATGCACCGATCTCGGCCACGACGATGTACGCCGTCTCATCAAGGCCAAGGGTCTTAAGACCATTCCAGCCGTGATGCAGGAGCTTGAGTGGAAAACCTCCTGCGGCTGTGCGAAATGCCGGCCGGCGCTCAATTATTACCTCGTCTGCGACTGGCCGGATGAGTATGCCGATGACTACCAGTCGCGTTACATCAATGAGCGTGTTCACGCCAATATCCAGAAGGATGGGACCTATTCCGTCGTGCCGCGCATGTGGGGCGGTGTGACATCCTCTTCCGAACTTCGGGCGATTGCCGATGTGGTCGACAAGTTCGAAATCCCGATGGTTAAGGTGACGGGCGGCCAGCGCATCGACCTTCTCGGCATCGAGAAGGAGGATTTGCCGGCGGTCTGGGCCGATCTCGGCAAGGCCGGGTTCATTTCCGGCCAGGCCTATGCCAAGGGCTTGCGCACCGTGAAGACCTGTGTCGGCCAGCAATGGTGCCGCTTCGGCACGCAGGATTCCACCGGGCTTGGCATCCGCATTGAAAAATTCATGTGGGGCTCGTGGACACCCGCCAAGCTGAAGCTTGCCGTTTCCGGCTGTCCGCGCAACTGCGCCGAGGCCACCTGCAAGGATATCGGCGTCATCTGCGTTGATTCCGGGTTCGAAATCCATTTCGCCGGTGCCGCCGGCCTCGATATCAAGGGCACTGAAGTTCTGGGTCTTGTCAGAACCGAGGATGAAGCGCTGGAGCATATCGTGGCGCTCACCCAAATGTACCGTGAGCAGGCGCGCTACCTTGAGCGCATCTACAAATGGGCCAAGCGCATCGGCTACGACGAGGTTCGTCGCCAGATCATGAATGATGCGGAGAAGCGTCGGGCCTATTTCGAACGCTTCGTCTTCAGCCAGAAATTCGCGCAGGTCGATCCCTGGTCCGAGCGTGTGTCCGGCCACGACAAGCACGAATTCAGGCCCATGGCGGCAATCGGTTTCAGCGAGGCAGCGGAGTGAGAACGATGGACGTCAACTGGATCGATATTGGTGACATCTCCGACATCCCACTGCGCGGCGCACGGTGCGTAAAAACGCCGATGGGCAAGATCGCCGTGTTCCGCACGGCGGAAAATCAGGTCTTCGCCATCGAGGACCATTGCCCGCACAAGGGCGGGCCGCTGAGCCAGGGCATCGTGCATGGCGCTTCGGTGACGTGTCCCTTGCATAATTGGGTCATTTCGCTGGAAACCGGCAAGGCCTTGGGGGCGGATGAGGGCGAGGTGAGGACCATTCCGGTGCGTAATCTGGATGGAAGGCTTTCGATAGCGCTCGAAACCCTGATGATTGCGGCGGAGTGAATTGCGATGGCGGTGGCTTTACCCCCCTTTGCCCTGCCGGGCATCTCCCCCTCAAGGGGGGAGATCGACAAGCGGAGGGCTCCTCGTTCCCTCTCCACCGGCGACGACGCCAGTTGTGAATGGAAGTTTGTGCCGCGATTGATCTCCCCCCTTGAGGGGGAGATGCCCGGCAGGGCAGAGGGGGGTAAGCGCCACACGTTGAGGCGGCGTAACCGCCACACGCTGAGAGGGCAAACCCATGCCCGTTGAAACCAAAACCACCTGTCCCTATTGCGGCGTCGGCTGCGGCGTCATCGCCACCGTCAACGACGATGGCATCGTTTCCATCAGAGGCGATCAGGACCACCCCGCCAATTTCGGCCGGCTGTGCTCCAAGGGCTCGGCTCTCGCCGAAACCATCGACCTTGAAGGACGCATTCTTCACCCTGAGATCAATGGCAAGCGGGCAACATGGGACGAAGCGCTTGATCTCGTCGCTTCCCGCTTCTCCGACACCATTGCCGAACATGGCCCGGATTCGGTTGCCTTTTACGTCTCCGGCCAATTGCTGACCGAGGATTATTACCTCGCCAACAAGCTGATGAAGGGTTTCATCGGTTCGGCCAATATCGATACCAACTCAAGGCTCTGCATGTCGTCCTCGGTCGCCGGCCATCGCCGCGCCTTCGGGGCCGATACGGTGCCGGGCACCTATGAGGATATGGAGCTTGCCGATCTGGTGATCCTCACCGGTTCAAATCTCGCCTGGTGCCATCCCGTCCTCTACCAGAGGCTAGCGGCGGCAAAGGCGGCACGGCCGGAAATGAAAGTCGTTGTCATCGATCCGCGTCGCACGATGAGCGCCGATATTGCCGATATGCACCTCGCCATCCGCCCGGATGGAGACGTGGCCTTGTTTACCGGCCTGCTGGCGCATCTTTCCGGTAGTCCTGCAGTCGATCACGCCTTTGTGGAAGATCACACGGTCGGTTTTGATGCTGCGATGCAGGCAGCAACCGAACATAGCCTGCCTGATATCGCTGAGGCCACCGGGCTGACGATTGCCGAACTGATTCCCTTTTACGAATTGTTCGAACGCACCGAAAAAACCGTCACCTGTTACAGCCAGGGCGTCAACCAGTCGCAAAGCGGCACCGACAAGGTCAACGCTATCATCAATTGCCACCTTGCGACCGGTCGCATCGGCAGGCCCGGCATGGGACCGTTTTCGCTCACCGGTCAGCCGAACGCCATGGGCGGGCGCGAGGTCGGCGGGCTGGCCAACATGCTGGCCGCCCATATGGCCATCGAAAGTGCCGGGGATCGTGATCGCGTGCAGCGCTTCTGGGCCTCGCCTGCCATTGCGGAAAAACCCGGCCTCAAGGCCGTTGATATGTTTCGGGCCGTGGCCGATGGCCGCATCAAGGCGCTGTGGATCATGGCAACCAATCCAGTGGTGTCCATGCCTGACGCCGGTGCCGTCGAAGCGGCCATCAAGGCCTGTCCATTCGTCGTGGTGTCCGATGTCATGGCAAAGACCGATACGGCGCGCCATGCCCATGTGCTTCTGCCATCGCTTGGCTGGGGGGAAAAAGACGGCACGGTCACCAATTCCGAGCGGCGCATTTCCCGCCAGCGCGGTTTTCTCGATACACCCGGTGAAGCGAAGGCGGACTGGTGGCAGATGGCGGAAGTGGGCCGGCGCATGGGTTTCGGCGCAGCCTTTGCCTTCCGGCACGCGTCGGAGATTTTCGCCGAACATGCGGCTCTGTCTGGCTTCGAAAATCTGGGCAGTCGCGATTTCGACATCAGTGGCGTCGACCCGAAAGTCTATGACGGGATGGCGCCCCTCCAATGGCCAAGACCGCAGGCAGGCGACGCCGGCACGACGCGTTTCTTTGAAGATGGCCGGTTTTATCACGCCGATGGCAAGGCACGGTTCATCGTCACAGCCTTGCCGGAGGTGGACAGAACGTCGGCGGACTATCCGCTGACGCTGAATACCGGGCGCATTCGCGACCAGTGGCATACCATGACCCGCACCGGCAAAAGCGCACGCCTTACCGCCCATATCGCCGAGCCATTCGCCGAGCTTCACCCGCGCGATGCGCAGGCGCTGGGCATTGAAAGCGCCGATCTGGTAGAGCTGGAAAGTCCACATGGTAAGGTTCTGCTGCGGGCGTTGATCAGCGAAAGGCAGGCGCGCGGGTCGGTGTTCGCGCCGATGCACTGGAACGACCAGTTCGCCTCGCTGGCGCGGATCGATATGGTTGTGGCCCCGGTCACGGACCCTTATTCCGGCCAGCCCGCCTCGAAAAACACGGGCGTGAGGGCAAGACGTTTCGAAGCGAAGGCTTACGGTTTCGCCATTTCCCGCACCCGGCCCGATGCGCCGGACTGCGCCTATTGGGCGATTGCAAAGGCGGATGGCGGCTATCGCATGGAGCTTGCCTTTGCGGAAGAGCCGCAGGACTGGATGCTCTGGGCACGACAGGTCTTCGGCATCGACGCCGGGATCGAGCCGCTGGGTTATAGCGACCGGCAAACTGGCGATCTGCGCCTTGCCTTTTTCGATGGCGATATACTGCTGGCGGCGCTGTTCATCGCAAGGCGGCCGGTGGCTGTTGCCCGCAACTGGGCGATTTTACAATTGACCGAGCGCCATGAGGATCTGCGAATGCGGTTTGCGCTGATCGCCGGTCGCCCGGGAGCCGGCCGTCCCGATCCGGGGGCCACGGTCTGCTCTTGCTTCAATGTCGGCGTCAACCAGATCACGGCCGCAGTCCGGGATGGCTGCCATAGCGTCGAAGCCATCGGCAAGGTGTTGAATGCCGGCACCAATTGCGGCTCGTGCCGCGCCGAAATCAAGGGGGTCATCAATGGATGCCTTAAAACCGCAGCGGAATGAACCGGCCCGTATGGAGAAACTCGCCAAGCTGCCGGTTTTCTGGGGGCTTGAGGGCAAGCGCGTGGTGCTGGCGGGCGGATCGGATGGGGCCGCCTGGAAGGCGGAGCTGTTGCTGGCCTGCGGCGCGGAATTGCATGTCTTTTGTGAGAGGGGTGACCTGTCCGAGACATTTGCAGGGCTCGTTGCCAGAAGCACTCGCCTGCATTTCCATGCCATGCGCTGGCATAGTGGCATATTCGCCAATGCGGAACTGGCGCTGGCGGATTGCGAAACGGATACGGAGGCGGCAGCCTTTCATGCCGCTGCGCGGGCAGCGGGTGTTCCCGTCAACGTCATCGACAAGCCGGAATTCTGCCAGTTCCAGTTCGGCTCCATCGTCAATCGCTCGCCAGTGGTCGTCTCGATCTCCACCGATGGCGCAGCACCTATTCTGGCTCAGGCCATCCGTCGGCGCATTGAGACATTGCTGCCGCACTCGCTCAGGGATTGGGGCGCGCTTGCCCGGACCATCCGTGAGCGGGTTAACCTGCGGCTGACGCCAGGTCCGTCCCGGCGGCTGTTCTGGGAGAAATTCGTCGATCGGGCCTTTACCGAAAGGCTGGACGAAGACAGCGAAGAACGATTGCTGACGGCTACCGGAATGCAGGCTTGCGAGGTTGGGGGGCGGGTGACGCTTGTGGGCGCCGGCCCTGGAGACGCCGAACTTCTGACGCTGAAAGCGGTGCGCGCCCTGCAGGCGGCAGATGTCATCCTGTTTGACGATCTTGTCTCAGCCGAGGTGCTGGAGCTGGCGCGGCGGGAGGCCAAGCGCATGCTGGTTGGCAAGCGCGGCGGCCGCGAAAGCTGCAGGCAGGAAGATATCAACGACATGATGATCCGGCTTGCAAAGGCGGGAAAAAGGGTGGTGCGCCTGAAATCCGGCGATCCGATGATTTTCGGGCGCGCCGGTGAGGAGATCGCCGCGCTGGCGGCTGAAAACATTCCCGTCGATGTCGTGCCCGGTATCACCGCGGCAAGCGCCATGGCCTCCCGCCTCGGCATTTCCCTGACCCATCGCGACCACGCCCAGTCGGTGCGCTTCATCACCGGCCATTCCCGTCAGGGAAAGCTGCCGGAAAATATTGACTGGACATCGCTTGCCGACCCCGCCGTAACCACGGTTTTTTACATGGGCGGGCGAACCGCGGCGGCAATCCAGTCCTCCTTGCTCGCCCACGGCATGGACGCCTCGACGCCCGTTGCCGTCGTGGTTTCCGTCACCCGGGCGAATGAGCAGCGCTGGCGCGGCCCACTCACGCAACTGTCTGCGGCAATCGAGCGGCTGGGGGTAAACGAGCCCGTTCTGATCGGCATTGGCGATGCGTTCCGCGCCGCTTCCCCGGCGCTGTCCTTGATGGATGCAAAGGAGATCCTTCCGCCCGTTCTGATAGCTCGATGACGGACCACGCGCCGCCCCGGCGCAAATTTTTGACACACGACGTCGACGCGGCCACCCACGGTCGGCCTAAACCATGCCTTGACATTGGTTTTTTGTTCGCTCTTCAATAAAACGAAAAAATTGAAAGAGGAGGGAGGGCGAAATGTTGCTCACACCGCGTCAGGATGAAATCGTCGCGCTGGCGAAAGCGAACGGGCGAGTGCTGGTCGACGAGCTGGCATCTCGGTTTTCCGTCACCCCTCAGACGATCCGCAAGGACCTGAACGACCTCTGCGATACCCGTGTTCTGACCCGCATCCACGGCGGCGCGCTTTTTCCAAGCGGCAATGAAAATGTCAAATACGAGGCTCGGCGGGCGATTGCTTCCGTGGAAAAGCAGGCGATCGGGGCCGCTGCCGCCGCTCTCATTCCCAACAATTCGTCGCTTTTCATCAACATCGGCACGACCACGGAGGCGGTGGGCGAAGCGCTGGCGGATCATCACGAACTGATGGTCATCACGAATAATATAAATGTTGCCAACAGGTTACGCGTTTTTCCGGGTATTGAGGTGGTGATTGCCGGTGGTGTCGTGCGCGGCTCCGATGGCGGCATTGTCGGGGAAGCGGCCGTGGATTTCATTCGCCAGTTCAAAGTGGATTTCGCCGTCATCGGCGTGTCCGCCATCGATGAGGACGGCGCCCTGCTGGATTTCGATTTCCGCGAGGTCAAGGTTGCGCAGGCAATCATCTCCAACGCGCGCCATGTGATTCTGGTATCGGATTCGCTCAAATTCGAACGGACGGCCCCTGTCCGCATCGGCCATCTTTCGCAGGTTCATACCTTCATCACCGATCATTGTCCGATTGATTCCATCCGCGGTATCTGCGCCGATCATGATGTCCGGCTGATCGAGACGGAGGCCCGCGGCACCTGATCCACGGGCTGTCGGAATTTCGTTTGACATTCGTTTTGTCTTCGAATTAGATGGTCGTGCTTTCAATATATCGATGAGGAGAGCGTCGATGAAAGCGCGGGAGGGTGCATGTCTGACGAGGCAATTCACGATATTTTCGTGATCGGCGGCGGTATCAATGGCTGCGGCATTGCGCGCGACGCCGTCGGCAGGGGCTATTCCGTCGCACTTGCGGAAATGAACGATTTCGCCTCCGGTACGTCGTCTGCTGCAACCAAGCTCATTCATGGCGGCCTGCGTTATCTCGAACATTACGAGTTTCGTCTGGTGCGCGAAGCACTGATGGAACGCGAGGTTCTGTGGGCGATGGCGCCTCATATCATCTGGCCCATGCGTTTCGTGCTGCCCTTCCAGAAGGGCGGTGTGCGTCCGGCGTGGCTCGTGCGTCTCGGGCTCTTCCTTTACGATCATCTTGGCGGCCGCAAGCTTCTGCCCGCCACCCGCTCGCTCGATCTGCGCCGTGATCCGGCCGGAAAGCCTTTGAAACCGATTTTCGCCCGGGCTTTCGAATATTCCGACGGATGGGTCGATGACGCCCGCCTGGTCGTGCTGAACGCCCGTGATGCCGCTGACCGTGGCGCGTTGATCCTCAATCGGACGCAGGTGGTTTCCGCGCGGCGCGACGGCGCGTTCTGGCGGGTCGAGACGAGAAATGCCGCCGGAGAAACGCAGGTCCACCGGGCGCGGATGTTGGTGAATGCCGCCGGTCCATGGGTCGACAGGGTTCTGTCGGCGACCTTCGGAAAAAACAACGTTCACAATGTTCGCCTCGTCCAGGGCAGCCATATCATCGTGCGCAAGAAGTTCTCCGATCCGCGCGCCTACTTCTTTCAGAATCCGGATGGCCGCATCATTTTCGCCATCCCTTACGAACAGGATTTCACCCTGATCGGCACGACGGATCGCGACTATACCGGTGACCCCCGGGCTGTTAAGATCAGCGACGAGGAAATCAGCTATCTCTGCAGCGCGGCGAGTGAATATTTTGCCGAACCGGTGAAGCCGTCCGATATCGTCTGGACATATTCCGGGGTGCGGCCGCTTTTTGATGACGGCGCGTCAAAAGCGCAGGAGGCGACGCGTGATTATGTCTTGAAGACCGAGGGGACCGACGGCGAGGCACCACTTCTCAATATTTTCGGCGGCAAGCTCACCACTTATCGGCGACTCGCCGAACATGCTCTTGAAAAGATCGGCGATGCGCTGGGAACAAAGGGAGCCCCATGGACAGCGGGTTCTCATCTGCCGGGCGGAAATTTCAATGTAGAAGCTTATGCTGCGGAGGTTTCTGCGCTGCTATCGCGTTATCCCTTCCTGGAAAAGCGTCATGCGGAGCGGCTTGTCCGCTGCTACGGCACCGATGTGGCGGCGATGATAGGCAATGCGACAGACGCGCCGGCGCTTGGGCGGTATTTCGGCGGCACGCTCTACGAAGCTGAAGTTCGCTGGCTGATGGCGCGGGAATGGGCGCTGACGGCGGAGGATATTCTGTGGCGCCGTACCAAGCAGGGGCTGTTTTTGACCCCCGACGAGGTGCGTGGGTTGGAGGACTACATCGATGACATTGCAGGTGGACGATTGAAGGCAATCTGACGATCCGGACAAAAGCGGAGGAGGCTTTGGATCACCATGCTTGAATTGCGAAATGTCTCGAAGATGGTGGGCGGTGACTATCATATTCATCCCACGGATCTGACGTTGCAGCGCGGAAGCCTGAACGTTCTGCTTGGACCGACGCTTTCGGGCAAGACGTCGCTCATGCGGCTTATGGCGGGGCTGGACAAGCCAAGCAGCGGCTCGATCCTGGTCAACGGCGAGGATGTGACCGGCTGGCCGGTCCAGAAGCGCAATGTCGCCATGGTGTACCAACAGTTCATCAACTATCCGGCGCTCAGCGTTTACGAAAACATTGCCTCGCCGATGCGGGTTGCGGGCAAGGATCAGGCAACCATCGACCGGGAAGTGAGAAAAGCCGCGGAGCTTCTGAGGCTTACACCCTATCTCGACCGTACGCCGCTCAATCTTTCCGGCGGCCAGCAGCAGCGCACGGCACTTGCCCGCGCCATCGTCAAGAACGCCACTCTGGTGCTGCTCGATGAGCCGTTGGCCAATCTCGATTACAAGCTGCGCGAAGAATTGCGCGAGGAGCTGCCGCGCATTTTCGCGGAGTCGGGCGCGATCTTTGTTTATGCCACCACAGAGCCGTCAGAGGCGCTGCTGTTGGGCGGCAATACGGCAACGCTCAACGAGGGCAGGGTAACCCAGTTCAGTCGCACCATCGAGGTTTACCGGCGCCCGGTGGATATTGTGACGGCGGAAATTTTCGCCGACCCGCCGCTCAACACCATCGAGGTCATCAAGACGGGTGGAGCCTTTACCCGTGCTGATCGCGCCGTTGTCGCGGTGCCGGCGCACCTTGCCACCGTGCCGGATGGACCTTTGACCATCGCTTTCCAGCCGCATCATCTTTTCCCGCAGGCGAAGGGTGAAGCACGGCAATCCATACGGGCGCGGACGCTGATCTCGGAAATCGCCGGGTCGGAAAGCTTCGTGCATGTGGAATTTTCGGGCCGACGCTGGGTCATGCTGGCGCATGGCATTCACGACATCGAACCGGACAGGGATATCGAGCTGTTTCTCGATACAAGCCACCTGATGGCATTCGACGCAAATGGCCGCGCCATCGGCGAAGCGGCGTAAGGGGGATCGGTCATGGCACGTATCACGCTCGATCATATCCGCCACGCCTATAACGCCAAGGCGCAGGCTGCCGGCGATTATGCGCTGAAGGAGGTTCATCACGAATGGGAGGATGGCGGGGCCTATGCACTTCTCGGTCCCTCCGGTTGTGGTAAGACCACGCTGCTCAACATCATTTCTGGCCTGCTGCGCCCCTCCGAAGGCCGCATCGCGTTCGACGGAACAGACGTCACGGATTTTGCGACTGAAGATCGCAATATCGCCCAAGTGTTCCAGTTCCCGGTCGTTTACGACACGATGACAGTTTACGACAATCTTGCTTTTCCGCTGCGCAACCGGCATGTGCCGGAGGCCGAGGTCGACCGCCGCGTGCGGGAAATCCTTGAGATGACCGACCTCTCCGGTATGGCCAAACGCAGGGCCCGCGGGTTGACGGCGGACCAGAAGCAGAAGATCTCGCTGGCGCGCGGCCTCGTACGCTCCGACGTCAACGCCATTCTCTTTGATGAGCCGCTGACGGTCATCGATCCGCATATGAAATGGGTGCTGCGCTCGCAGCTGAAGCGCCTGCATCGCCAGTCCGGTTTTACCATGGTCTACGTCACCCATGACCAGACCGAAGCGCTGACCTTCGCCGACAAGGTGGTGGTGATGTATGACGGCCAGATTGTCCAGATCGGCACGCCGGCTGAGCTTTTCGAGCGGCCGGGGCATACATTTGTCGGTTATTTTATCGGCTCGCCGGGCATGAATGTTCTGCCCGCCAATATCGAGGGGACGACGGCTGTAGTCGGCGGTCTTGGTGTGCCGCTGGCAGGTGCGCCGACGATCGCATCGGGGCAGCGCATCGAAATCGGCATCCGCCCGGAATTCGTCCGGCTGGAGCGCGGCGGCATGCCCATCACTGTCGATAAGGTCGAGGACATCGGCCGGCAGAAGATCGTGCGTGCCCGGTTCGCCGGCCAGAAACTCGCGATCGTCGTTGCGGAAGACGAGGAAATCCCGGCGGAGGCCGGTGTGCGCTTCGACCCGGCCGCCATCGGTGTTTTCGCCGATTCCTGGCGTGTAAAGATGGGGGCCTGACCATGGAAAAAAGCTGGAACAACAAGGCATGGTTCATGGTGCTGCCGGTGCTGGTGCTGGTCGCCTTCTCCGCCGTCATTCCGCTGATGACCGTCGTGAATTATTCGGTGCAGGACACCTTCGGCAACAACCAGTTCTTCTGGGCGGGAACGCAATGGTTCGAGGAAATCCTGGCGTCGGACCGGTTCTGGGATGCGCTGGGGCGCAACCTGCTATTCTCCGGCATCATCCTCGCGATTGAAATTCCGCTCGGCATCTTCATCGCACTCAAAATGCCGAAATCCGGCATCGGCGTGCCGATCTGCCTCGTCACCATGGCACTGCCGTTGCTGGTGCCGTGGAATGTGGTGGGCACGATCTGGCAGGTCTTCGGGCGCAGCGATATCGGACTTCTCGGTTATTACGCCAATCAGCTCGGGCTCGACTACAACTATGTCAACGATCCCGTCGATGCCTGGATTACCGTCGTCATCATGGATGTGTGGCATTGGACGAGCCTTGTCGTGCTTCTGTGTTATGCCAGCCTGGTTTCCATTCCTGACGCCTATTATCAGGCGGCAAGGATCGATGGCGCGTCGCGTTTTGCGGTGTTCCGGTTCATCCAGCTGCCGAAGATGAAACGGGTGCTGCTGATCGCCTTCCTGCTGCGCTTCATGGACAGTTTCATGATCTATACCGAACCCTTCGTCGTCACCGGCGGCGGCCCGGGCAATTCCACAACCTTCCTGTCCATAGATCTCGTGAAGATGGCACTTGGCCAGTTCGACCTCGGCCCGGCAGCGGCCATGTCGCTGATCTACTTCCTCATCATCCTGCTGTTATCGTGGGTGTTCTATACCGTGATGACCAGCCACGACGCGGAGACCTGAGTCATGAGCGCCTCCAATGTCACGACCGGCGTGGAACGTAACGGCTTGGTCTCCGGCTCGTCGGGCGTTGCCACGTCGGCAAGACCCAGCTTTGCCGCAAGGGCGCGCTCACGCCGCCATCACGGGCCATCCCGGTTTTCCTGGCTGGTGCCGACCATCTACATCCTGCTTCTGCTCGTGCCGATCTACTGGCTTATCAATATGAGCTTCAAGACGAATGCGGAAATCGTCTCTTCCATGACGCTCTATCCGCATCAGCCGACGTTGCAGAACTACAGGACGATCTTCACCGATTCATCCTGGTATTCCGGCTATATCAATTCGATCATTTATGTCGTCATGAACATGGTGATCTCGGTGGCTGTCGCGCTGCCAGCGGCCTATGCCTTTTCGCGTTACCGTTTTCTCGGCGACAAGCACCTGTTCTTCTGGCTTTTGACCAACCGCATGGCGCCACCGGCGGTCTTTGCGCTGCCGTTCTTCCAGCTCTATTCCGCTTTCGGGCTGATCGACACGCATATTGCGGTGGCGCTCGCGCATTGCCTGTTCAACGTGCCGCTGGCGGTTTGGATTCTCGAAGGTTTCATGTCCGGCGTGCCGAAGGAAATCGACGAGACCGCCTACATTGACGGCTACTCCTTCCCGAAATTCTTCGTGAAGATCTTCATGCCGCTCATCGCTTCCGGCATCGGCGTCGCCTGCTTCTTCAGCTTCATGTTCTCGTGGGTCGAGCTTCTGATCGCCCGTACGCTGACGACGACGGACGCCAAGCCGATTGCCGCGACGATGACGCGCACCGTGTCTGCCGCCGGCATGGACTGGGGCCTGCTTGCCGCTGCCGGCGTGTTGACGCTGATACCCGGCGCTCTGGTGATCTGGTTCGTGCGCAATTACATCGCCAAAGGCTTTGCGCTGGGAAGGGTTTGACCATGACGAAGATGCCCGATTTTACCTGGATGGCGTGGACGTGGCAGACGGCGGCCTTTTTCGGCACCATCGCGGTTTTGCTGGTCGGCATGTGGTTCTGGGAACGTCTCTCGCCCGGCGGCAATCCCCGCTTCGGCCTGTTGCGCTTCGAAACGACGCGTGGTGACAGGCTGTTCATCTCGCTGCTTGGCAGCGCCTTCATTCATCTCGCATGGCTCGGGCTGGTCGGCCCGAACCTGTGGTGGGCTCTCGCTCTATCCGTGGTCTACGCCGTTGGCGTTTTCCGTTTTGTCTAGAGCAGGAAAAGATGCGGCGGAGGAAACCGCATCTCGCAGACTTCATGCAATCGCAACCCTTGGGAGGACTGATATGCGACGGCATCTGATGACGACGACGGCAGCCATGCTGCTGGCAATGACAGGTTCGGCTTTTGCCGGAATGGAGGAAGCAAAGCAGTTTCTGGACAAGGAAATCGGCGACATGTCGGCGCTTTCCCGTGCAGAGCAGGAAAAGGAAGTGCAATGGTTCATTGATGCCGCGAAGCCTTTCGCGGGCATGGAGATCAAGGTCGTATCCGAATCCCTGACCACGCATGAATATGAATCAAAGGTTCTGGCGCCTGCATTTACCGCCATTACCGGCATCAAGGTGACGCACGACCTTATCCAGGAAGGTGACGTTGTCGAAAAGATCCAGACACAGATGCAGACCGGCCAGAACCTTTACGATGGCTGGGTCAACGACAGCGACCTCATCGGCACCCATTGGCGTTACCAGCAGGTGCGCAACCTGACGGACTTCATGGCCAATGAAGGCAAGGATGTCACCAATCCCGGTCTCGACCTCAAGGACTTCATCGGCAGCGCGTTCACGACGGCACCGGACAAGAAGCTCTACCAGCTTCCCGACCAGCAGTTCGCGAACCTCTACTGGTTCCGTTACGACTGGTTCAACGACGACAAGAACAAAGCGGACTTCAAGGCCAAGTACGGCTACGACCTCGGCGTTCCCGTCAACTGGTCGGCCTATGAGGACATCGCCGAATTCTTCACCGGCCGCGACGTCGGCGGCAAGAAGGTCTTCGGCCATATGGACTACGGCAAGAAGGACCCCTCGCTCGGCTGGCGCTTCACCGATGCCTGGCTCTCCATGGCCGGCAATGGCGACAAGGGCCTGCCAAACGGCCTGCCGGTCGATGAATGGGGCATCAAGGTCAATGACAAGTCGCAGCCGGTCGGCTCCTGCGTGGCGCGCGGTGGTGATACCAATGGTCCCGCTTCGGTCTATTCCATCGAGAAATATCTCGAATGGCTGAAGAAATATGCGCCGCCGGAAGCGCAGGGCATGACCTTCTCCGAGTCAGGACCGGTGCCGGCACAGGGCAACATCGCCCAGCAGATCTTCTGGTACACGGCCTTTACTGCCGACATGGCCAAGCCCGGCCTGCCTGTGGTGAACGAGGACGGTTCGCCGAAATGGCGCGTCGCACCCTCGCCGCATGGCGTCTACTGGAAGGACGGCATGAAGCTCGGTTATCAGGATGTGGGTTCCTGGACGTTGATGAAATCCACGCCAGACGACCGCGCCAAGGCCGCATGGCTCTATGCGCAGTTCGTGACCTCAAAGACCGTGGATGTGAAGAAGAGCCATGTCGGTCTCACCTTCATTCGTGACAGCACCATCCATCACAAGAGCTTCACGGACCGGGCTTCCAAACTCGGTGGTCTTGTCGAGTTCTATCGCTCGCCGGCCCGCGTTCAGTGGTCGCCGACCGGCACCAACGTTCCTGATTATCCAAAGTTGGCGCAGCTCTGGTGGCAGGCAATCGGCGATGCGTCGTCGGGTGCCAAGACCGCACAGGCTGCCATGGACTCGCTCTGCGCTGAACAGGAAAAGGTCATGAGCCGCCTGGAACGTGCTGGCGTGCAGGGCGATATCGGCCCGAAGCTGGCGGAAGAGCATGATATCGAATACTGGAACAAGGACGCCGTTTCGAAGGGCAATCTCGCGCCGCAGCTGAAGATCGCCAACGAAAAGGAAAAGCCGGTCACCGTCAATTACGACGAACTGGTGAAAAGCTGGCAGAAGTGATGTCTGCATAAAATCTTAAATCGGGGCGGCTCTGCCGCCCCGTCATTGCGTTTGAAAGGGAGTGACATAATGGGCGGTTATATTCTGGCGATCGATCAGGGCACGACATCGACAAGGTCGATGGTCTTTGATCGCGACATGCGGGTCATCGGTGTCGGGCAGCGAGAATTTCCGCAGCATTTTCCTGCCTCCGGCTGGGTCGAACACGATGCCGAAGACATCTGGAAAAGTGTGCTTGAAACCATCCGACTTGCACTTGCCGATGCCGGCATCGCCGCAACCGATATAGAGGCGATAGGCATCACCAATCAGCGGGAAACGACGGTGCTGTGGGACCGCAACACCGGCGAAGCGGTGCACCGCGCCGTGGTCTGGCAGGATCGCCGTGCCGCCCCGGTCTGCGAGGATTTGAAAAGAAGGGGGCTGGAACCGCTCTTCTCTAAAAAGACCGGACTGCTGCTCGATCCATATTTTTCCGGCACGAAGCTGAAATGGCTCTTGGACAGCGTCGGCGGTCTTCGCGAAAGGGCGGGCAAGGGAGAAATCTGCTTCGGTACCGTCGACAGTTTCCTGATCTACCGTCTCACCGGCGGCCGCCGGCACGTGACCGACGCCACCAACGCCTCGCGAACGCTGATCTACAATATCGAAGACAATGTCTGGGATGATGAGCTCCTGTCCATCCTCGACATCCCCCGCGCCATGCTGCCGGAGGTTCTGGATTGCGCCGCCGATTTCGGCGTAACTGACAAGTCGCTTCTGGGCGCGGAAATTCCGATCCTCGGCGTTGCGGGCGACCAGCAGGCGGCGGTGATCGGCAATGCCTGCTTCGAGCCGGGCATGATGAAATCGACCTACGGCACCGGTTGCTTCGCACTTCTCAATACGGGCACAGACCGGGTGGCCTCCACAAACCGGCTGCTGACGACGATTGCTTATCGCCTCGGCGGCGTGACGACCTATGCGCTGGAAGGCTCTATCTTCATCGCCGGGGCGGCGGTGCAGTGGCTGCGTGACGAGCTTGGTTTCATCTCGGTTGCATCAGAAGTCAGCGCGCTTGCCGAAAAGGCCGATCCGAAACAGCGCGTTTATCTCGTGCCTGCCTTTACCGGTCTTGGCGCGCCTTATTGGGATGCCGAAGCGCGGGGTGCGATCTTCGGCCTCACACGCGGGACGGGCCCGGCGGAATTTGCCCGCGCGGCGCTCGAAAGCGTTGCCTATCAGACGTTCGATCTGCTGGATGCGATGCGCAAGGACTGGGCGGGTGACAATGGCAAGACGGTGCTGAGGGTCGACGGCGGCATGGTCGCCTCCGATTGGACGATGCAGCGGCTGGCGGATATTCTCGCCGCGCCCGTCGATAGACCGGTGTTTCTCGAGACGACAATCCTTGGTGCCGCCTGGCTTGCGGCCTCACGTGCCGGTATCTGGCCGGACCGCAAGGCCTTCGCCGACCATTGGCGGCGCGACCGCCGCTTCAGCCCCGAGATGGAAGAGAGCGAGCGGAAGAACGCCATCGCAGGCTGGCGCGACAGCGTCGGCCGTTGCCTCTCGAAACGGGACAATTAAGGCCGGTTACACGAAACTGCCGGGTGCGATGCTCTTGCTGTAAACGAGATCGGAAAGGGCGCGCACCAGCTCCGCCTCCGCGCCCTTGCTCGGTTGAAGCACAAATTCAACGTCTTCCAGCAGCGGCAGCACGCCTGCGGCAATCTCCTTCAGACCAGCCGGCGCCATGCTGCGCGGCTGCACCAGAATGCCCATGCCCGCCCTTGCTGCGGCGGTTAGTCCACTGAGACTGCCGCAGGTGCAGACGATCCGCCAGGCGAGACCGGCCCGGTCCAGTGCCTCCTGCGCCGCCCTCCGGGTGATGCTCGGCGGCGGAAAGGCAATCAGCGGGAGCGCATCCGGCTGGTTCAGCATCCGCTCAGGATCGCGCGCCAGCCAGACGAGCGGTTCGCGATAAAGGAAATGACCAAGCTTGTCGCCAAGACGACGCTTGGCCAACACCACGTCAAGTTCGCCATTGTCCTGCATCTGGTAAAGCACACCGCTCAGCGAGACCGTTAGTTCAAGGTCAACCAGCGGATAAAGCCGAATGAATTCCTCCAGAATGGTCGTAAGGCGACTGGCGACAAAATCTTCCGACACACCAAGCCGCAGCCGACCGCGCAGGCGGCTTTCGCTGAAGAGCGAAGAGACCTTGCTATCGATTTCAAGCATGTTGCGAGCGTAACCGAGTAATGCCTCACCCTCGCCGGTCAGTTTTACCTGATGGGTGTTGCGTGCGATCAATCGGCGGCCAAGGGAGGCTTCAAGCCTCTGAATATGCTGGCTGACAGTGGATTGGCCAATGCCGAGCCGTTCGGCAGCAAGGGTAAAACTGCCGGTTTGCTGGAGCATGACGAAACTGGCAAGATGTTGAAGGTTCAGCATTATCTCAAATCATGATAACTGTTAATCTTTGCATCCGAAATCATGATGAGCGATAGTGGCGCGCGTTTCAAGCAAAACCGCTGCCGGAAAGACCTCCCATGACCCGCTTCCTGCCCGACCGTTTCACCATGATGCTGGTGGCCACCGTAATTCTGGCTTCCATCCTGCCGATCAGCGGCGAGCCGGCAGAATATTTCGGGCTTGCGACAAAACTCGCGATCGCTCTGCTGTTCTTCCTGCACGGCGCGCGGCTTTCGCGGGATGTGGTGATTGCGGGCATCCTGCACTGGCGTCTGCATCTGGCGATCCTGCTCGTGACCTTCGGCCTTTTCCCGCTTCTCGGTGTGGCGATAGGCTTCATTCCCGAAAGCATCCTGCCGGCACCGCTCTATATGGGCGTGCTGTTTCTCTGTGTGCTGCCATCCACCGTGCAGTCATCCATCGCCTTCACGTCAATGGCGGGCGGAAACGTGCCGGCGGCGATTTGTTCAGCCTCGGCTTCGAATATTTTCGGCATGTTCCTGACGCCGTTGCTGGTTGGCCTGCTGTTCACGGTCGGCGGCCATGGCGGCGGATTTTCGCTGGATGCTTTCCTGCAAATCTTCCTGCAGCTGCTTCTGCCTTTCATCGTCGGTCAGGTCCTGCAGCCCTGGATTGGTGACTGGATAAGGGCGCGCAAGAAATTGCTTTCTCCGGTCGATCGCGGCTCCATCCTGATGGTCGTTTATCTCGCCTTTTCCGATGCGGTCATCGAGGGCATATGGCACACGTTTTCGCTCCGGGATATCGGTGTGGTCATCGTCATCAATATCCTGCTGCTGGCGCTTGTCCTATGTGTAACGATGTTCGGCAGCCGGCTATTGGGTTTTGACAAGGCCGATGAGATCACCATCACCTTCTGCGGCTCGAAAAAGAGCCTCGCCAGCGGCGTGCCCATGGCCGGCGCGATCTTCGCCGGCCAGAGCATCGGTGCCATCGTTTTACCGATCATGCTCTTTCATCAGATCCAGTTGATGGTCTGCGCTGTCCTTGCCCAGCGTTATGCCCGCAAGGCCCATGAAAAGGCAGCGATAGCCGAAGCGGCTGCGGCAGAAGGCGCCGCAGCCTCCGCTCGATAAAACGCGCTCCCGCCAACAAAAACGGCCCCTCAAGGGGGCCGTCTGTCTTGCATGTGGAATACTTAGTTAACCTGAGCCGGGGTAACCTGGGCTTCGATGGTCTTCGGCGCATCGGCGCTGTCGGACGAGATCGCAATGCGGCGCGGCTTCATGGCTTCCGGAATATTGCGAACGAGATCGATGTGAAGCAGGCCATTCTTCAGGGAAGCGGTCTGCACTTCTACGTGGTCGGCAAGCTGGAAGCGGCGTTCGAAGGCGCGCGTGGCGATGCCGCGATACAGAAATTCGCCTTCCGTCGTCTTCTCATCCGTGGCTTTCTCGGCTTTCACGGTCAGCGCATTGGCGCGGGATTCGATGCTGAGTTCATTTTCATCGAAACCGGCAACCGCCATGGTGATGCGATAGGTATTCTCACCGGTCCGCTCGATATTGTAGGGCGGATAGGACTGGGCCTGCTCAGGCTGGCCGAGGCCGTCAAGCATCGAAAAAAGACGGTCGAAGCCCACGGTGGAACGATAGAGAGGGGAAAAATCAACGTGACGCATGGTGTCCTCCTTAAGAAGCGACTGTTTGCGGTTAAGTCCGCCATCCCATTCTGGCGACGGTCGGACATTTGGCGCGGCCCCGCTTTGGCGACCGCATGAAGGAGATGGGAATGGCGTCGCGCGGCGTCAAGGGGTGGATGCAACATGAACCATGTCTGAACATCCGGTTCCGGCATCGTTCAGTTTGAGAGCCATAAAACTCCAGTCATCGGAGACATTCTCCGTGGACAGAAGCAATAACGTCCCTTCTTCTTCTGTCTTACTCGCCGGAACCGCGACTGCTTTAACCGACGGTTCCGGCAATTTTTTCTTTGACCTTCCCGCGCCGCCGACCTATCCGAAAAGAGTTGAAAAGCCGGAAAAAGACCGATGATCGAAGCCACATTGCGCGCCAGTGAAGACAATCCGGTTCCCGACAGCCATGTGGTTGGATATTTTTCTGGCCATGCCGGCAAACAGCTCCGCTATGCGATCTTTCGGACCCATCGTCATGTTGCCCGCGGAACGGTGGTTCTGCTGCATGGCAGAAACGAATGTATCGAAAAATATTTTGAAACAGTGGCCGGTCTGACGGCCATGGGCTTCTGGGTCGCGACGTTCGATACGCGCGGGCAGGGCGGTTCCGAACGGCTGCTCAAAAGGCCGGGTGCCGGGCACGTGCGGCGCTTTTCCGATTATCAGCACGACATCAGCCTTTTTCTGGAACAGGTGGTGCTTCCGGATACGAGGCTGCCGTTCTTCATGATTGCACATTCTACCGGCGCGCTTGCCGCGCTTGCCGCAGCGCCCGGGCTCGCGAACAGGATTGATCGGCTGGCGCTTTGTTCGCCCTTCATAGAACTCGACAGTCAGCAATCCGTCCCGTCATCCGTTATCCGGCTGGTCGCCACGGCTTTGAGCCTTGCCGGCCTGGGAAAAGTTCAGCTTGGCAGGGACCAGCGCGAACGGGATTTTGACGGCAATCCGCTAACCTCGGACGCAAAACGTTTCGCAAGGAATCTCTCGCTGCACAGGCAGTTTCCGGAACTGTTCATTGGCGCGCCAACGGCCCGCTGGGTCTATGAGGCATTGAAGACCATGGGCCGAGTGACCCGTCAGGATCATCTGACGAATATAACCATTCCTACCCTTATTCTGGCGCCCATGCTGGACACGATAACGCCCTATAAGGCGCAGGAAGAGCTGTCGCGCAATTTCCGGGCAGCGCAGCTTCTTCCCATCACCGGCGCGCGTCATGAACTGCTGCATGAGCGGGATGTTTTCCGCAAGCAGGCACTGGCCGCCATCGACGCGTTTTTCGCGCCGGAGTGATGGCCGCCTTGCAGGGCAGGTCTATAGTCTGGAGAGAATGGCAAGCGCCTGTTCGTGTACGGATCTGGAGCCGGCGGCCAGAATGCGGCCGCCATTTTCAGGACGTCCGCCATCCCATGTGGTGATGATGCCGCCGGCCTGCTTGATGACCGGAATAAGTGCGCCCACATCGTAGGGCTTCAGGCCGGATTCAATGACGAGATCGACATGACCCGCGGCCAGCAGGCAATAGGCGTAACAATCCACGCCGTAGCGGAAAAGGCGGACCTGATCCTGCACCTTTTCGTAGAAGGGCTTTTCCTCGGCGGTGAAAATATGAGGTGTTGTGGTAAAAAGTATTGCGTCCGATAACGAAGCGCAGTCACGCGTGCGGATGGTTCGTTCGCCCTCGGGTCCGAAATACCAGGCGGAGGTGCCGTCGGCAAAGTAACGCTCCCTGGTGAAGGGCTGGTCCATCATGCCCATCGTGGCGCGGCCGGCAGACTGGAAGCCGATCAGAGTTCCCCATACGGGCACGCCGGAAATGAAGGCGCGTGTGCCGTCAATGGGGTCGATGACCCAGACATGCTCGCGGTCGAGACCGACATTGCCATGTTCTTCCCCGAGGATGCCGTGCTGGGGAAAACGAGCCTCGATGAGCGCACGAATGGCGCTTTCGGCCGCTTGATCGCCTTCCGTCACCGGATCATAGCCGCCATCCTGCTTGTTGGTAACGGCAACGCCCGTGCGAAAGCGGGGAAGCGTTTCGGCGCTGGCCGCATCAGCGAGTTCGAAGAAGAAATTCCGGTCGGGCAGCATGCGAAACCTCATTGCGTGAATTGATGGCCTCAATTGTGTGGCGAAATGCATAGACCGGAATCACCTCCGCCGTCCACTCGTATGGTGACGAAGCCGCGGTTTCCATATTTTCGGCAAAAGCACAAAAAACATGCAAAAAATAAAATGATTGACAATTGTGCAATTACTGCGTAGCGTGATGCTACAGTCTTTGACTGTAAATACCCTCCTTGGGTGTTTCCTCCCTAGACTTGACCGCGCCAAGGCGCGGTTTTTTTTGCCCGGCGCACAGCCAGGCAAGGGGCGAACGATTTAATTGAGAAGCTTGGCTGTGCTATTCGGCGGCAAGCGAAGTTTCGATCGCATATTCCGACACGAAAGCCCCGAGCTGGCGCATGAATATTTCCAGCGAAGCCTGAATGGCGGGGAAATCGCCTTTCTTCAAAAGCGTTTTTTCATCGACATAAAGCGACCGGTTGACCTCTATCTGCAGCGCGTGAAGCGAGCGTATGGGACGGCCGTAATGTTCGGTAATGAAGCCGCCGGCATAGGGCTTGTTGCAGACGGCGACGAAGCCAAGTTCTTCGAGGAAATGTAGGGCCGCACGCGAGACTTCCTGGGAGGCGCTGGTGCCGTAGCGGTCGCCGATAATAATATCAGGTCTGAGGTTTGACCCGGTGACCCGGATATTACCGGGCATCGAATGACAATCGATCAGCACCGCCATGCCAAAATGTGCGTGCGTGCGGGACAGCAGGCGACGCAGACATGCGTGGTAGGGTTTGTAGATGGTCTCGATACGGGAGAGGGCTTCATCCACCGGCAGGCGATGGGCATAAATATCCATGTTTTCCGCAACGATACGCGGCACGGTTCCAAGGCCGCCTGCAACCCGCATGGAGCCGATATTGGCGTAGGGCGGCAAGGTGCCCTCGAACATGCGGGGATCGAGCTCATAGGGCTCTCGATTGACGTCGAGATAGGCGCGCGGAAAATTCGCTTTCAACAGCGGCGCGCCAATCTCTGGGGCGGCGCCGAAAAGCTCGTCGACGAAGTGGTCCTCGGAGCGACGGATGTCATGCGAATCGAGCCGCGCCGATTCTAGGAAGGAGATGGGATAGCAGCGGCCGCTATGGGGGGAATTATAGACGAATGGCAGGGTTTGAACGGCAGGTTCCGTTACTTCGAACAGCTCATATTCACCTGTTACCCAGTCCATTCAGGCCATTTACCATGTCGCAAACTATCAGGAGGTTCATGTTGCCAGTTACGGTGCGGCAAGTCCATACTGTCGCCCAAGTAGCGCTATACCGATTCACGTGTTCACAGGATATTTACCGTGAAAATCCTATAATCGCGCTAGGGTATTCCAAACATTGAGCAGTTACGGTCACTTAACCATGAATCAGAAAATTCTTCTCGCTGAAGACGATAACGATATGCGCCGCTTCCTCGTCAAGGCGCTGGAAAAAGCCGGTTACAAGGTTTCTTCCTTCGACAATGGCGCAAGCGCTTACGACCGGCTGCGCGAGGAGCCCTTTTCCCTTCTGCTCACCGATATCGTCATGCCCGAAATGGACGGTATCGAGCTTGCACGACGCGCGACCGAACTCGACCCGGACCTGAAAGTCATGTTCATCACCGGCTTTGCAGCGGTTGCGCTGAATGCCGATTCGAAGGCTCCGAAGGACGCCAAGGTGCTTTCCAAGCCGTTCCATCTGCGCGATCTGGTGGATGAGGTCAACAAACTCCTTGTGGCGTAAGGCCTCTCAAAAAACCTTCACAAAACCGAAAAAAAGCAGTTGACGCATGAACCGGTTTTGTGGTCTATCCGCCGCCACGGAGGGCGTGTAGCTCAGCGGGAGAGCACTACGTTGACATCGTAGGGGTCACAGGTTCAATCCCTGTCACGCCCACCATCCGAATTCATAAAAGGGTTTCTGAGCAGTCAGAAACCCATTTTTCGTTTCTCCTTCAGCCAAGCCCTTTTTCCTCGGAAGCGATTTCTGTCGCTGCTGGCTTTCTCCTGCGCATGAGCTTCAAGTCACTGCGGTGGCGGGGTATGTTTGCAATAAATTTCGAATTGAAAAATAAAATTCAATGCCGTTGACGTCTCCAGTTTTTCCAGCTATGCCATCAGTATGCAATAAATTACAGAGACTAAAATTTATTGCGCGACAAGTCATTATCCTTGGGAGGGGAATATGTTGGCTTTTCTGAAATCGACCGTCGCTGCGGGTGTATTGGCCGTGGCGCTTGCGGCTGGCGCCGGTTCGCCGGCCGCCGCCGCAGGCAAGTTTGCCTGTGAACCCGGCGAAACCTATGTGATGAATGTCATGGTTTCCAGCCATCCCTATTGGGTTCCGGTATTTGAAGGGTTCAAGCAGGCCGCCAAGGCGCTCGGCTGCGAAGCTGTTTTCACCGGCACGCCGGAATATGACATCACAAAGCAGATCGCGTCCTTCGAGCAGGAGCTGGTGAAGAAGCCGAAAGGCGTTCTCCTGCACCCGATGCAGGCCGATCCTTTCATCGAGCCGATCAACAAGGCGATCGCCTCAGGTGTATCCGTGACCACCTTCGCCGCCGATTCTCCGAAGTCGAAGCGCACCGCCTATATTACCTCGGACAATGTCGCAGAGGCGAAGTTTGCGGCTGACGAAATCGTCAAGAAGCTTGGTGAAAAAGGCGAATATGCCGTTCTGGAAAATCCGGGCCAAAGCAACCATGATCTGCGCGTTACCGCCCTCATAGACTATATGGGGCGGACTTATCCGCAGATGAAGCTCGTTGGCCGGCAAGCGACCAACCAGGATGCAAACGTCGCTTATCAGGCAACCGCCGCACTACTGCAGGCCAATCCCAATCTCGGTGCATTGTGGATCCCTGAGGCCGGTTCGGCTGAAGGTGCGACGACCGCCGTTCTCGAGGCAAAAAAGAAGGTCCTGATCCTGCATGCGGATATCACGCCGGCAACGCTGGAACACATCAAGCAGGGTAATATCTATATGGCCATCAATCCCAATCAGGGGGTTCAGGGCTTCATGGGTTTCATGAACACGTTTCTCGGTGCTCATTCGGACCTGATCGACCCGTTCAACGACTACAAGGTCTCCGGCTTCAACCCGATGCAGGTGCCTTCGATGGACAATGGTTTTGCCGTCATCACCAAGGCGAACGCCGCCTCCTTCGATCTCAACGAATATATGAAGGGGCGCTGAGGCGTCGATCTGGACCCGGCGAGGTTTACGCCTCGCCGGCCATGTGGAAAGCCGGTTCGGGAGGGCGTTATGGGTGAGGTCATCCTCAGCATGACGAATATTCATAAGGCATTCGGGCCCGTAAAGGCGCTGCGGAGTGCTGCACTTGACCTGCGGCGCGGCGAAATCCACGCGCTGGCCGGGGAAAACGGTGCCGGAAAGTCGACGCTGATGCATATCATTGACGGCATTCTGCAGCCCGATGGAGGGGAGATCCTGCTGGATGGCAAGCCGGTCAAGATATCCTCGCCTAATGTGGCGAACCGGCTCGGCATCGGTTTCGTGCATCAGGAGATCGCTCTTTGCCCTGATATTTCGGTTGCCGAAAACATGTTTATGTCAGAGACCGGTCGAAGCCGTTCCTGGTTCATGAATTACCGCGACCTGGAAAAGCGGGCGGCAGCAGTGCTGCGGGAGATCGGCGACATCGATCCCGCCAGCCGCGCGGGCGGCCTTTCGATTTCGCAGCAGCAGATCGTTGAGATTGCCAAGGCGTTGACGCTGGATTGCCGCATCCTGATCCTCGATGAGCCAACGGCAGCGCTGACAGAGACCGAAGCCCAGACACTTTTCCGGATCATGCACCGGCTGGCCGAGCGCGGCATTGCCATCATCTATATTTCGCATCGCATGGCGGAGATTTTCGAACATTGCGACCGCATCACCGTCATGCGCGACGGTTGCCATATCAGGACGGAGAATATTGCTGATATCTCCCCTGAGGAAGTCGTTAACAGCATGGTGGGACGGGTACTCGACAAGCTCTACCCGCCGAAGCTCTCGGATGATGAGAAGTCTGACGACGTCATTCTCTCTGTTCGGGGTCTGAATGAAGGAAAGCGCGTTTTCGATGTCGGTTTCGATCTGCATCGGGGTGAAATCCTGGGGTTGGCTGGACTGATCGGTGCGGGAAGAAGCGAGATCGCGCGGGCGGTCTGCCGGCTGGAGGGCAAGCCGACAGGCGAGGTTATGTTACGTGGCCGCCGGCTTGGCCTGAAAGACTATCGTGACAGCATCCGGGAAGGGATCGTTTATCTTTCCGAGGACCGCAAGGGGGATGGGCTGTTCCTGAACATGTCGATCGCCGCCAATGTCTCCGCGCTCGACATTGGCAGGATATCGAATGGCATGGGTTTCATCGAACGGCGCAAAGAGATGAAGCGCGCAGATGAGCTGGGGCGCCGGCTGAAACTGCGGGCGAACAGCGTCGGTGATTCCGTCTCGACCCTGAGCGGCGGCAACCAGCAGAAGGTGGCGCTGGCGAAGATGCTGTCGGTGGAACCGAAGGTCATCTTTCTGGATGAGCCGACACGGGGGGTGGATGTGGGTGCCAAGGCGGAAATCCACCGCCAGATCCGGGAACTGGCGCGTGAGGGGGTTGGCGTGGTCGTCATCTCCTCCGAACTGCCGGAACTCATCGGCGTCAGCGATCGTGTGCTTGTCGTGCGCGAGGGGCGCATCACCGGCGAGGTCGAGGGGGACGACATGACGGAGGAGAAGATCATGCAGCTCGCGTCGATCAATATTGTGCAGAATGCGGCGGAAGCCTGAGGGAGCGGGAAAATGGCAACATCGGAAACACCTTCAAGCCTTGCCGGGACGGCGGTTCGCCGGACAGCGTGGTGGGAGCCGGCGCTCAAGGCGCGGGAAACCGGGCTGATCGTAATCATTCTCGCGCTTTTTGCCGTGATGTCCTTCATCTCGCCGTACTTCCTGACCGTGGACAATCTGCGGGCCATGGCCATGGTCTTCGCTATCGAAAGCATCGTCGTGGTGGGCATGACGATTCTTCTGATCTCTGGTGGCATCGATCTTTCGGTGGGATCCGTTACGGCGCTCGCGATGGTGGCAGCCGGCTGGCTTTTCCTCAACGGCGTCGACCCCTGGGTGGCGGCGGGGTTGGCAATCTGCCTGACGACATTGGTCGGTATGGTCATGGGATTTCTGACCACGGTCATCGGTCTGCATCATTTCATCGTGTCGCTGGGCGTCATGGTCATTGCGCGCGGTGTTTGCCTGCTGGCGACCGGCGGGCGGCCGCTCGGGCTCTACTCCCTGCCGCCGGAATTCAAGTTCATCGGTCAGGGTGTGATTGGCGGCATTCCGCTGGTGCTGATCATATTTATGGTGGTGGTCGTTTCTTTCGATCTGCTGCTGCGGCGCACGACTGCTTTCCGCAAGGTTTTTTACACCGGCAGCAATCCCAAGGCCGCGGCCTATTCCGGCATCCGTGTCGGCCGCGTGGTCTTCGCCACCACAACGCTTTGTTCGATGCTTTGCGGTGTTGCAGGTGTTATCTACATGGCGCGCTTCGGTTCTGCCCAGCCAAGCTTCGGCATCGGCATGGAACTCAACGTCATTGCGGCCGCGGTCATCGGCGGCGCCAGCCTTTCGGGCGGTTCGGGTACGATTCTTGGCGCGATCCTGGGAGCCATCCTTCTCTCGGTGGTTTCCAGTCCGCTTGCCTTGCTCAATGTGTCTGTCTACTGGCAGGACATCATCAGGGGCAGCATCTTGCTGGCTGCGGTACTGTTCGACCACTATCTGGTCAGGCGCCGCCGTTGAGCGCCGTCCGCTCGCCCGAAGGTAACTGGAGAAAGACGATCATGCTGGATATCAAGGACGATTTCGATCAACAGAGGCAGATGTATTCCGTCCTGGTGCTGCATTTCATCGAAGGGGTGAAACAGTCCGAAATCGCCGAGCGGCTCAACCTTTCCCACACCAAGGTGAACCGCATGATCGCGGCCGGCCGCAAGGCGGGCATGGTGAAGATCAGCATCTCCAGTCCTTATCAGCGGCTTGTGGACCTTGAAAACGAGGTCACCCGCCGGTTTGGCCTTAAACAATCCGTCGTTACGCCAACGGTATCGGACAATCCGGAAACAGCCTTGCAAATGGTCGGGCGGGTGGCCGCAAACCATTTGCTGGAAACGATCCGCGACGGCGATGTGATCGCGATTACGGGCGGCAAGGCGGTGAGTGCGGTTGTCGACAATCTGCAGGCGGAGCGCCGTTTCGATGTGCGGGTAGTGCCGCTCACCGGCGGGGTGCAGGGCAAGCATTACACCGATGTCAATCATCTCGCCACGCAACTGGCGGAAAAACTTGGCGGCAGCGCCTCGCTGCTGCACGCACCGTTATTCGCCGAAGACGAGGAACAGCGCGATCTCCTCATGAATGTTGCATCGATCCGTGAGGTTTTCGACCTGGCGCGTCAGGCGCAGGTGGCGCTGGTCGGCATTGGTTCGGTGGAGGCGCCAGGCTCTGGCTATTACGATCTTCTGCCGGATGCCGCCCGTGGCGGACAGGCGCTGGTGGATGCCGGCATTGCCGGCGAGTTTCTCGCCCACCTCACCATGGCGGACGGGCAGCTTGCCCGGATCGATCTCAACTCGCGCGTGGTGGCGCTGGACCCCGGGCAGCTTGCCCGGTGCCCAAACATCATCGGTGTCGCAGCAGGCGCCATCAAGGCCGGCCCGGTGGCGGCCACGCTTGCCGGCCACTATCTGACCTCGCTGGTCGTGGATGAAGCGATAGCCGGCTACTTATTGGATCATGAAGGAGGGGAAACCTCGTGACGGACAACGCAATATTGACCCGGACGATAGGCAAAAGCGGTATCAACTCATCTGCCGTGGGGCTTGGAACCTGGGCCATCGGTGGCTGGATGTGGGGCGGCACCGACGAGCGGCAGTCCATAGCAGCCATCCAGGCCTCCATCGATGCGGGGATTTCCCTCATCGATACTGCGCCAGCCTATGGCATGGGGCTTGCCGAAACAATCGTTGGCAAGGCAATTGCCGGCAGACGCGACAAGGTGGTGCTGGTCACCAAATGCGGGCTTGTGTGGCATGTGAATGAGGGCGCTTATTTCTTCCATCAGGATGGCAAGCCGGTTCATCGTTATCTCGGCGCCGCATCCATCCGGTACGAGGTCGAAGAGAGCCTGAAACGGCTTGGGACAGATTATATCGACCACTACGTCACCCATTGGCAGGATGCCACGACGCCGATTGCCGAGACAGTCGGGGCTTTGGTGCGGCTGAAGGAAGAGGGGAAGATCCGTTCGATCGGGGCAAGCAACGTCTCGCAGGCCGATCTGGAAGCCTATATCGCCACCGGGGCGCTGGATGCCATTCAGGAAGAATATTCCATGGTAAAGCGCGATATCGAGACGACGCTCCTACCCGTTTGCCGGGGGAATGCCGTCTCGGTTCTCAGCTATTCGTCGCTGGCGCTCGGTCTCCTCTCGGGCAAGGTCGGGCCGGAGCGGGTTTTTGCGGAAGATGACCAGCGCCATGGCAATCCGCGGTTCAGCCAGGCCAACCGTGAAAAGATCGCGCGTTTGATGGGCGTGCTGAAACCGGTGGCGGCCGCCCATTCCGCCTCAGTGGCACAGGTGGTGATTGCCTGGACGATTGCCCAGCCGGGTATAACATTCTCGCTGTGTGGCGCACGCGATCCGGCTCAGGCGGTTGAAAACGCCGCCGCCGCGCGTCTTCGCCTCACAGAGAGTGAGTTGGCGCTCATCAGCACTGGTATCGCGGAGCATCTCGTGGGTCTCGATACCTGATTATGTAGCTGGAACGGGGTTTCAGGCGCACATCGCATAATTTCGTTCCCTTTCTCACGTCGCTTAACGTTCAACAACATTGGGACGCTGGTCATCGCCAGCGAACGGTATTCCTATGCCCAGTTTTCGCGAGGACGCTCTCCATCGCATCCGGCAAGACGGTGATTTCGACGCCGTGGTCATCGGCGGCGGTATCAATGGCATCGCCGCCTATCGTGATCTTGCCCTGCAGGGGCTGAGAGTTCTTCTGGTCGAGCGCAGCGATTTTTCCTCGGGCTGCAGCGCTGCTCCCTCGCGGATGATCCATGGCGGCCTGCGTTATCTAGAAAACGGCGAATTCGGCCTGGTGGCCGAATCCCTGCGGGAGCGCGATGCACTTCTGAGGCTCGCACCGCATATGGTTCGGCCGCTGCCGACCACGATCCCGATTTTTTCGACTTTCAGCGGCCTGTTCAATGCGGCAGCAACCTTTGCCGGCTCCGGTGGGAAACCCGCAAGCCGGGGCGCGCTCGCCATCAAGGCGGGTCTGATGCTCTATGATTTCGTCACTCGCAAAAACCGCATCCTGCCCCGTCACGTCTTTCGCGGCGCGGCCGATACTTTGCAGCATTGGCCGGATCTGACACCGGAGATCAGATATTCCGCCACCTATTACGATGCTTGGATAAGCCAGCCCGAACGGCTTGCTCTGGAGCTTCTGATCGACAGCCAGTCGGATGCGCCGCAAAGCGTTGCACTGAACTATGCCGAACTCGTCCGTGTGGGCGATGAATATGGTCTGCGGACGGAGGAAGCGGACGAAATCCTGCCGATACGGCCCCGGATCATCATCAATGCAACGGGAGCCTGGATCGACGAGACGATCGACGTATTGGCCGATGGCCCGGCGTCGGACAGGGCAAAACCCACCGTTTCAGGCACCAAGGGATCGCATCTGATCCTTGCCAATGAGGAACTTCTCAAGGCGCTGAACGGCCACATGATTTTCTTTGAAAACACGGACAACCGGGTCTGCATCCTCTTCCCTTATCTCGACCGGGTTCTTGCGGGATCGACCGATATCAAGGTGGATCGGCCCGAGCGGGTGCGCTGCGAGCCCGAGGAACGGGGCTACATTCTGGACGCGATCCGGCAGGTCTTTCCGCAGATTGCCATCGATCGCTCCGACATCGTCTTCAGTTTCAGCGGTATACGCCCATTGCCGCGAAGCGATGCCGCCTTCACCGGGAAAATATCCCGCAGCCATTTCATCCACCGCGTTGCGGGTGATCCGCCGCAGCTCTGCATGATCGGCGGCAAGTGGACCACTTTCAGAGCTTTTGGCGAACAGGTGACCGACGAGGTTCTGGCCTTTCTTGGACGAAAGCGACTGACCGGCACCATGGACCGCGCAATCGGCGGCGGCAGGAATTTTCCGGCCGGTGCAGGCGGCCTGCCTGCCTTGTTGTCGGAGGAGTTTTCGATTGCCGAAGACCGGGCGGAGCATCTGGCCCTGGCTTACGGCTCCCGCGCGTTTGAGCTGATGGGTTTTTGCCGGGATCGTTCGGATGACGTGCGGCTTTCAGAAAAATCGCCGATCACGGCAGCGGAAGTGGTCTGGCTCATCCGTTGCGAACAGGTGCGGCACCTGACCGATCTCGTCCTGCGTCGCACGACGCTCGCCATCACCGGCGTCATCGATGCCGATCTGATCGACGCGATGCTCGCCGTCGCAGCGCGCGAGTTGGGCTGGCTGCCAAATCAGGCGTCAGCGGAACGTCAGCGGCTCATTCACGAGCTGGAGACCTTTTACGGGGTCACGCCGGCAATGCTTCAACACAGATGCAAGGAGAATGCATGATGATGCGGATTTCGAAGAAGGCGCGCATGAACAGGCTGTTCCGCAATGGCGGCTGTCTGGATGTGGCCATCGATCACGGGGTTTGTAACGAGCCGAGCTTCCTCGTCGGGCTGGAGGATATGTCGCAGACCGTGGACCGGCTGGTAGAGGCTCGCCCCGACGCCATCCAGATGGCCTACGGCCAGGCAGACCTGCTGCAGCAGCGGCCGGAGCGCGACAAGCCGGCGCTCGTCATGCGCATCGACATGGGCAACCCCTATAACTCAACACGCCACAGGACCATGTGGTCGCAGCTTCAGAATTCTCATGACCCGATCATCGGCGCGCTGGAAATGGATGCCGCCTGCGTCGTCGTGAACCTGTTCATGCTGCCCGACGAACCTGAGCTCTTTCGTCAATGTGTTGAAAACATCAGCCGCGTGCGCGCCGATTGCCATCGTTTCGGGATGCCGCTGATGATCGAACCTTTGGTCATGCTGCCGAATGATGTGCGCGGCGGTTATCAGGTGGATGGCGATGCCGAAAAAATCGTTACGCTGGTTCGTCTTGCCTCGGAAATGGGAGCCGATATCATCAAGGCCGATCCGACCAGTAACCCGCAGGACTTTCACAGGGTGATCGAGGCGGCGCGGTGCCCGGTGCTGGTGCGGGGCGGGGGGCGTGAGGACTTGCGCAATGTATTGGCGAAATCGGCGGCTCTGGTGGCCGAAGGTGCAAACGGCATGGTTTACGGGCGCAATATTTACCAGCAGGACAATCCCAAGGCCGTTGTTGCGGCGTTGATGGCCATCATCCATCAGGGTGCGGGTGGTGAGGAAGCATGGGATATCTATAATCGTGGCTGACAAAAATCACATATTGGGTCTGGATGTCGGCAACACGGTCATCAAGGCCGTGCTGTTCGACACGGCGGGCCGACAGGTTGCGCAACACGCGATCGACGGACAGTCGACATTCCCGCAGCCCGGCTATGTCGAGCGCGATCTCGAGGAATTGTGGCGCAACGGTTGCGAGGCGATCCGGCAGCTTCTGGTAAAAGCGGCTGTCGATCCTCGCAGCATCCTCGCGGTAGGCTGCGCCGGCCATGGCAATGGTCTTTATCTTCTAGACAAGAAACAACAGCCCCTGATCGGCATCCAGTCGCTCGACAGCCGCGCCGCCGATGTGGCGGCCGAGCTTGACGGGAAAAGCGGAGCGCAATTGCAGGCCCGCTGCCTGCAGCGGCCATGGCCTGCGCAAACCCCGAGCCTTTTGGCTTGGGTGAAGCGACATGCACCCGATCTTTACGCCCGGACCGGCACGGTGTTGTTCTGCAAGGATTTCGTCAATTTCCGCCTGACGGGCCTCCTTGCCAATGATATTTCCGATCTCAGCGGCGCGGGACTTTTGGCTTTGCCGGAAGCGCGACTCGACCGCGAGCTTCTGTCTCTTTACGATATCGAGGACGCGTTCGCGTTTTTCCCCCATCGCGTGGAATCGGCCGACATCGTCGGCCAGGTGACGGGCGAGGCTGCGGGTATGACGGGGCTATCCGAAGGCACACCCGTCATCGGCGGTTTCTTCGATGTGGTCTCCAGCGCCATGGGGTCGGGCGTCATCAATGCCGGGGAAGCTTCGATCATCGCCGGCACCTGGAGCATCAACCAGGTTTTCGCAGACAGGCCGGTCATCAGTCCCGATGTCTTCATGGTTACGACCTTTGGCCGCAACCGCTATGTCAATATCGAATCCAGCGCCACCTCCGCCGCCAATCTCGAATGGTACGTGCATCGTGTTCGCGGTGACCACGGCGACCACGCCTTCGAGCGCTGCAACGAATTGGTCGGCTCCGTTACCCCGCGCGCCGACGATCCGTTCTTCCATCCGTTCATTTTCGGCTCGCGGCTGGGTGCGGAATTTCGCGGCGGCTTTTACGGCCTCGCGGGATGGCATGGTGAAGGGCACATGTTACGCGCCCTGTTCGAGGGTGTGTGTTTTGAGCATCGCCGCCACATCGGCGTCTTGCGCGAAGCGGGCTTGCCGGTGGAAAGCGCCGTGATGTCCGGCGGCGGTTCCCGCAGCCAGCATTGGCCGCAGATCATGGCTGATGTCCTGGAAATTCCGCTGCGTGTCGCGGAGGCCCGCGAGACAGGTGCGCTCGGTGCTGCCATTGGTGCGGCCGTGGCGATTGGACTTTATCCCGATTATGAGGAGGCGGTTTCGGCGATGACACGGGTTGCGAATGCCTACCAGCCGGATGCTGCGCAAGTCTCGCATTATGCGCGGCGTTATGGTCTTTATGCGGAGTTGACCGCGCAGTTGCGTGGCTTCTGGAGCGCCTTGCGGCTGGCGCGAACCTGAAAGTGCACCACGTGCAGACGATCAACCGGGCCGCCGCCGGACAAAGCGTTGCTCCAAGACCTCGCTTCCCCATTGGCTGCCCGGATATTCCTCGACGCATGTAAAACCATGGGTCTCGTAAAGGTGGCGTGCGGTCGAGAGACCGTTGAATGTCCAGAGATGGGTTGCGGCGAAGCCATTTTTGTCGACAAAGGCCAGTGCTGTTTCGAGCAGTCTGCGTCCGACACCGCTGCCGCGCACACCGTCGTCGACAATAAACCAGCGCAGATGCGCAATATCCGCTCCGAGATCTTCGCCGTCGATCGCGATGGAGCCGATGATTTGCTGGCTGCGCATTGCAAGCCAGATCGCGTTCTTCGGACTGTCCAGCCGGTTGCAAAAAGCCGCGAGGCCCTCTGCTACAACGGATTCGAAACGCTGGCCGAAGCCGGATGTCCGGGCGTAATAAAGCGCATGCATCTGTGTGATGCGAGCGATGAGCCCTGGCCTGTAGCCTTCGATGACCTCGACGGCGGGAGCCGCGACATCGCCCCTGTCTCCCAGCGCATCGGCATAAAGGCGTAGCCCTTCCAGAACCGTGAGAGCTTGCGCCGGGCCGATCCGTGTTAAGGCGCTCGATACCTGCCAATTTGCGAAGGCGTGAATGGTTCCCACCCTATTGTGCCCGGGTTTGGTCAGGCGGAGCCGTTTGATTCGGCTATCGTCGATATCCGTCTCCTCCAGGAGGTCTCCTGAAAGGACGAGTTTGCGAAGCATTCGGCTGACGCTCGATTTCTCCAGCCTGAGCAACTTCGCCAGATCCCGAGCTGTGATGCCCGGGCACGCCTCGATCTCGATCAGCGCGTGCACGGCGGAGGGCGGCAGATCAGTGCCGGCAAAATCTCCTCCCATAAAGCCGAGTTCGCGAACAAGCCGCCGCGAGATGGAGCGGATATCGTGTATGGGAAGGGGCTGTTCAGGCATGGTTAATCCAATATGGTTGCATCATGCAACCATATGCACATGCGGAACGGTCTGCCAAGGCCATCTCGGCATAAGGACTGGCTTTCTTGGCAAATATTGGCGATCCTCCTTCCATGCACCGATAAAGCGTCTCTTGGCCGCACCAGGGAGGTCAATAATCCGGTCAGGGAGCAGATATGCCCGATACGCCCCGCTTTTTCCGTTATGCCGTTTTGGTTGCGATGTTCCCCGTCGCCGCCCTCGGGCTTGTGGGAACGCCAAATGAATATCGCGCCGTCGGTATCGAGGCTATCGATTGCGACGGCCCCCTATCGGTTCTTGTCGCTGCTATGCCGGCGTTTTTGGCCTATGCCGTCATCGGCTGGCTGTTTCTGTCTGGCGCCAGGCGCCATCGTTCGCTGATTTCCGGTGGCATTTGCGTGCTGGTATCCCTGGCGCTCACCTGGAACATCGGTCTTGCGCTTCAAGAACATCAACGAAACGCGGCTGAAATGGTCTGCGGTGGCAGTGGCAGGCTTTGACCTGCCCTGAGATCGTGGAACGCTTCCCTAGTCCCGGAACCGAAGGTTGCGGCGGGTCAACTGCTCGACAGTTGTGCAGCCCATCAGCTTCATGCCGCGCTCGATTTCGATACGCATTGTTTCCAAGGCCCTCTCGACCCCCGCCTGGCCTGCAGCGGCAAGCGGGAAAAGATAATAGCGGCCAAGCCCCACGGCTTTTGCCCCCAGAGACAGGGCTTTTAGTACATGGGTGCCACGCTGAATGCCGCCATCCATCATCACGTCAATCCGGTCACCGACCGCATCGACGATCTCGGCCAGCTGGTCGAAAGCGCTGCGGGAACCATCAAGCTGGCGGCCGCCATGATTGGAGAGCACGATGCCGCTGCAGCCGATCTCGACGGCACGCCGGGCGTCGTCCACCGACATGATGCCTTTCAGGCAAAAAGGTCCGCCCCATTCGCGCACCATCTGCTCCACGTCCTCCCAATTCATGGAAGGATCGAGCATTTCGGTGAAATAGCGGCTGATGGAGAGCGCTCCACCGTCCATCTTGATGTGATCGTCGAGTTGCGGCAGGCTGAAGCGCTCATGGGTCAGATAATTGATGCCCCATGCCGGCTTCATGGCAAATTGCGCAATGCCGGAAAGATTGAGCTTGAAGGGAATGGCAAAGCCGGTGCGCTTGTCGCGCTCGCGGTTTCCGCCGGTGATGCTGTCCACCGTCAGCATCATGGTTTCCACACCGGCGCTTTTTGCGCGCGCCATCATATCGCGGTTGAGGCCACGGTCCTTGTGGAAATAAAACTGATAGACCTGCGGCCCGCCGCTGATCCGGCGCGCTTCCTCCAGACTTGTGGTGCCTAGAGAGGACACGCCGAACATCGTGCCGAATTTGCCGGCCGCCGCAGCAACCGCCCGTTCTCCCTGATGGTGAAAGAGGCGCTGAAGTGCCGTCGGGGAACAATAGACCGGCATTGACAGCTTCTGCCCCATGACGGTGACAGACATATCCACATCGGCAACGCCGCGCAGCACGTCCGGAACCAGATCGCATTTTTCGAAGGCGGCCGTGTTTCGTCGATACGTCACCTCGTCATCGGCAGCGCCGTCGATGTAGTTGAAGATCGGTCCGGGAAGACGCTGTTTGGCCATGCGGCGAAAATCGTGGAAATTATAGCAGTCTTTGAGTTGCATCTGTTGCCCGACCGGTCAGCTTTGAAAGCTCGAAAAAGATCGAGTGAACCTATACCGGGTCTCAGGGGCGGGCAATTGCGTCCGGGGCGAATTTTGCAGTTCTCAGGCGGTTAGCGATCCCGGCGACCTAGGTCCTCGAGACGGCATGCAGCGCCTTGCCGGTATCAAGAAAGCTCGCAATGTTGGCGATTGTCGTGACCGCAATGTTTGTGAGTGCTTCCTGTGTGAAGAAACCCTGATGACCGGTTACCAGAACATTGGGAAAGGTCAACAACCGCGCGAAAACGTCATCGCGCAACACGTCATTGGACAGATCCTCGAAAAAGAGATCGGCTTCCTCCTCGTAGACGTCAATGCCGAGGGAACCGATTGTGCCGTCTTTCAATCCGGCAATCGCGGCCTGCGTGTCGATGATGGCGCCGCGGCTGGTATTGATGAGCATTACGCCCTTTTTCAGCAGCGGCAGCGTTTCGCTACGAATGAGATGGCGGGTCTCCGGTGTCAGCGGGCACATCAGTGTGAGTACGTCCGACGCGCGGAACAGCTCCTCTCGCGTGACATAGGTCATGCCCAGCGCCACGCAATCCGGATTCTGGCGGATATCGTGGCCGAGCAGACGGCAGCCGAAGCCGGCCGCGATACGCGTGAAGATCGCTCCGATCTTTCCCGTCCCCACAACACCAACCGTCTTCCCGTGAAGATCGAAGCCAAGCAGCCCGTCAAGTGCGAAATTTCCCTCGCGAACGCGATTATAGGCGCGGTGAATCTTGCGGTTGAGCGACAGGATGAGCGCCATGGTGTGTTCCGCCACCGCATAAGGCGAATAGGCCGGCACGCGCGCAATGGTGAGGCCGAGCTTTTCGGCGGCCTGAAGGTCCACCTGATTGAACCCGGCGCATCGCAGGGCGACAAGTCGCACACCCATTGCCGCAAGTTTCTCGAGCACCGGTCCGGACAGGTCGTCATTGACGAAGGCACAGATCGCCATCGCTCCCTCCGCCAACGCCACCGTTTCGGCAGACAGGCGCGCTTCGCAATATTGCATCTTCATGCCAGGGTGGGCGGCAGCGTCAAGGAACTGCCGGTCGTAGGGCTTGGCGCTGTAAACCACGATCCGCATCTGCTTCTCCAGTCTCCAAAAGAAAGCTGCCGTCACAGGGCGGTGCGTTCGGCAGATGGCTCAGCTGTGAAGGCCCGGGGCTTCCTGTCCGGTGCTTTCGACATATTCGGTGTACCCGCCACCATATTGATGGATACCATCGGGCGTCAGTTCCAGAACCCGGTTCGAAAGGGCGGCCAGGAAATGACGGTCATGCGAAACGAACAGCATCGTGCCTTCATAATCCGAGAGGGCCTTGATCAGCATTTCCTTGGTGTCGAGATCGAGATGGTTGGTTGGCTCATCCAGCACGAGGAAATTCGGCGGATCGAACAGCATGGCAGCCATGACGAGACGGGCCTTTTCACCGCCGGAAAGAACGCGGCAACGTTTTTCCACGTCGTCGCCGGAAAAACCGAAACAGCCGGCAAGGGCGCGCAACGGTGCCTGCCCCGCCTTTGGAAAGCGCTCTTCCAGCCATTCCAGGATGGTGCTGTCACCGTCAAGAACATCCATGGCGTGCTGGGCGAAGTAACCGAGCTTGACGCTGGCGCCGAGGGTAACCTTGCCGGAATCCGGTTCCGCCGTGCCGGTCACGAGCTTCAACAGCGTTGATTTTCCTGCACCATTGACGCCCATGATGCACCAGCGTTCCTTGCGCCGCACCATGAAGTCGAGATCGCCATAAATGGTGCGGCTGCCATAGGCCTTGTTCACCTTCTTCAGCGCCACGACATCCTCACCCGAGCGGGGCGCCGGCGCGAATTCGAAAGCAACAGTCTGGCGCCGGCGTGGCGGCTCGACGCGATCAATCTTGTCGAGTTTTTTCACGCGGCTCTGCACCTGCGCGGCATGCGAGGCGCGCGCCTTGAAACGTTCGATGAACTTGATTTCCTTGGCGAGCATGGCCTGCTGGCGTTCAAACTGTGCCTGCTGCTGCTTTTCATTCTGCGCGCGCTGCTGTTCGTAAAAGCCGTAGTCGCCGGAATAGGTGGTGAGACTGCCGCCGTCGATTTCGATGATCTTGGTCACGATGCGGTTCATGAATTCCCGGTCGTGCGAGGTCATCAGCAGCGCGCCGTCATAATTCTTCAGGAAATCCTCAAGCCAGATCAGGCTTTCAAGATCGAGATGGTTGGAGGGTTCGTCGAGCAGCATCACGTCCGGCCGCATCAAAAGGATGCGGGCAAGCGCGACGCGCATCTTCCAGCCGCCGGAAAGCTTGGAAACATCGCCGTCCATCATCTCCTGGCTGAAGCTCAACCCGTCCAGCACCTCACGCGCACTGCCTTCCAGCGCGTAACCATCAAGCTCTTCGTACCGCGCCTGCACTTCGCCGTAACGTTCGATGATGGCGTCCATCTCGTCCATCCGGTCGGGATCGGACATGGCGGCTTCCAGTTCCCGAAGCTCCGCCGCGACCTCGCTGACCGGGCCTGCACCCTCCATAACCTCGGCCACGGCCGAGCGGCCGGACATTTCACCGACATCCTGATCGAAATAGCCGACCGTCATGCCCTTCTCGACGACGACCTGACCCTCGTCCGGCTGCTCCTCGCCGGTGATCATCCGGAAAAGCGTGGTCTTGCCGGCACCGTTCGGACCGACAAGGCCGATCTTCTCACCGCGATTGAGCGCGGCGGAGGCCTCGATATAGAGAATGCGGTGACTGTTCGACTTGCTGATGTTTTCGATGCGGATCATGACAGGGCCTGTGAATGGGAGCGGCCCTCCTATGCCACGGGCCGCCGCCGCTGTCACCTGCCGCACATGTTCTGTCAGCCATGCAGCGGAGAAGGCGCTCCGGCGCGGCGGCGCCGGAAGCGGATCAGTTGGTGAGCGTGGCTATGCTGCCTGCAGCCTTGCGGGCGATTTCGCCAAAGGCTGTTACGATCTGCTCCATGTTTTCAGGGGCGTAATAATTGTCAGCGCTCGATGCGCAATATTGCAGCAGCGCCTTGCCCTTGTCCGGCGCCATGAAGGCGACGCTGAAAATCTTGATTCCATCTTTCTTGGCAGTCTCGCAGGTGGTGCGCACCGACTGGTCGATGCTGGAATTCCACGAGGCGCTGTTTCCCGTCATTTCGCCATCGGTCATCAGAACAATATAGCGCTCGAAGGATTCGTTCCCCTGCGTTTTATGTGCCTTCGCTTCGTCGGGATTGGCTTTCTTGAGTGCGTTATAGGCGGCGTTCAGGCTGCTGCGGGCGTCCGTGCCGCCGGTGGGAAATTCCGGAATCTGTTTGTCCACATAGCTGACAACACTGCTCGTGCCCCAGCTAAGGGGCTGGGCGGCATAGGTCTCGTGCGTATAGACCGAGGCACCTGTCCGCACCAGTTGCGAACTGCCGTTGGCAGTGTAGGTCGGGTCGGCCTTGTTCAATGTGGCGACGAGAAATCCGACCGCGGTTTTGAGCGACGTGGCCTTGTTGACATAGCAGGGGCTGGACGTAACCTGCGCTTCGCTCTTGCCCCAGTTGCTGGCGGTATAGTTCGGGCACGACTTTTTTGCGGCATTGACGGTATCCGTCTTGAACGACATCGAGCCGGAACGATCAAGCGCCAGATACATGGAGATCGGAGCACCCTTGTTGACGGTGCTCTTTGCGGTGCCGGTTACCGAAAGATCGAGTGTTTTTGCGCCAATGAACCCGAGCAGCGGATTGAGCTGAACCTGGTGGTTGATCGTGGTTTCGATCGTGTAGGTCTTGCCGCGGGCATTTTCCGTCGTCGTGATGCTGGTTGGAGAATTCTCCTCCAGTTTCTTCTTTTCTTCTTCGGTCAGGCTTTTTTCCATCTGCGCGGCAATGAAGCCCTTGGCGATTTCCTTGATCTGCTCATCCGTCAGATCGCCCTTTTTCAGCCGCGCCTCGGTTGCCGCCGCAAGGGCGGCTGAATCCGCAGTGTTCTGCATGTCCGCTTTCACCTGCATCACATTCGCCAACTCCATGCCGGCACCGGCAAAACCGAGCAAGACAGGCAGCAGGATTGCCGTCATGATGCCGAAATTGCCGCTCTTATCGGTCAGGAAACGGCGCTTCAATTTGTCAGGTGCGGAGGCGGTCATAGGGGGGCTCACCGATTAGAATATTCGACTGAGCGCAGGAAACCCGCAAACGATGTAAAATCCGCTAAGGTGATCGGTTCAATTTTACGCAGTGGTCAAATTGACGCAGCTTTCAAAGTATTTTCAAGAATTGTCGTCGCGAAGGTCTGGAATAATACAAGTTGTGTCATTGCTGGATGGGGATCACGTCGACCGCCTGTTTTATCTGCTGATTGCCGTAGCTCTTCAATACCCCGATAACGGGGGCGACATCGGAATAATCCCTGCCATAACCGACGACGATATGGTCGCTCCCCGCCACGATGTCGTTGGTGGGATCGAGCTCCAGATAACCGGCAGCCTCGCCGCACCAGATGCGCACCCAGGCGTGCATTGCGTCGGCGCCTTCAAGCCGTTCCTTGCCGGGCGGAGGAATGGTACGCAGGAAACCGCTGACATAACCGGCGGGAATGCCGAGGCTGCGCAAGGCCATGATCATGATATGCGAAAAATCCTGGCACACGCCGCGCTTTAGTTTGAAGGCTTCCGCAGGTGTCGTATCAACGGTCGTCGCCTCGCCGTCATAGGTGAAGTCCTTATGGATCCGTTTGCACAGAGAGAGCGCAATTTCGCGAATGGTCATTCCGGGCTTCAGCACTTCCCGGGCATAGGCGGATATCGCCGTGTCCATTCCGATCCTTGGACTAGCGCCGATAAAGTGGTGCGGTGACTGGAAATCGAGCGACCACACACCGGCGAGGTCCTGCGGCAGGCGGGAAAGCTCGGGCGAAAAATCCGCCGTCAATGCCGGGGCTTCCACCATCACCCGCGCCTGCATGCGAATATCGAGCTTTTCATGCGGTGCGCGCAGATGCACCGATGTTGCCGAGAGATGAAAGAAATCCTCGAAGACGGCCCGTTCTTCCGGCGTCGGCGAAACGTCGATGGAGCCGGCGACGAGCCGCTGTCGACCCGGGATGGAGAGCGGCAGGACGCGGATGATGTGGCGTGCGCCATGTGCCGGCGTGTCGTAGGTGTAACCCATATGCAGGGAAAGATCATAGAGCATAGGATTATCCGAGATAGGTCCGGGCCAGAACATCGGAAAGATGCTCCATGTCGGTTTCGAGCTGGCGGTAGATCGCGCCATTCATGTTTTCCGGCGTCATGACCGCCAACCCGGAATGCAGACGCATCGTCTCGCGGTAGAAGGGCGACATCTGGCCGTTGACGAAGGCGTTTGGAAGCTGCTCCACCTCGGTGCGGATCTCGTTCAGCTGAAACAGGATCGAGCGGGGATTGAGCGGGTCGAGTGCCAGAAGATCGGTCACGGTCAGACCTGCCGTATTGACGTTATACCGCCGGCGATGGGTCATGACGCTGTCGCCGATTTCAAGCAGCATGTCATAGGATCCATCTGGCGCGTCCGGGCCGGTCATATGGCCGAGAAGACGCGTCATATGCAGTCCGCGTTCGAGATAACGGCCGATCGACAGGAAACGCCAGCCGGTAAAGCGATACATGTTTTCGTGCACCAGGCCGGCAAAGCCCGCAAGCTTGCGCAAGAGGACCGTCATGGCATGGGTCGCGTCGTCGCCGGGAGCCACTTTCGCGTGGAAACGGCGGGCCGTCTTGGCAAGGTCGTTCAGCGCCAGCCATCCGTCCGGTGAAAAGCGGTCACGAATGTTGCTGGCGGAATAAAGCGCGCTGTTGATGTTGGTAAGCAGGCTTTCCGGCACGGCATCGTTCATCTCCACATCAAGCGCTTCGAGATACCGCGTGACATGCGCGAGCAGCGGCTGGCGCGGATCAGCGGATTCGGCATAACGCCCATGCCAGGCGCGAAGGATGCGCAAGGCGCCTTCAGAGCGCTCGATATAACGACCCAGCCAGAAGAGATTGTCGGCCGCGCGGCTTGGCAGGCTGCCCGGCATGTTGCGGGTGAAGCTCTCTTCCGCCGGCAGAAGCGTGGTGCGCTCCACCGGTCTGTCGCTGACGATCCAGACATCAGCCGCGCTTCCGCCCGATTGCATGGCGATGGCGGACACGTCGTCACCGCTGCCTATCCGGGCAAAGCCACCCGGCATGATCTGCCAGCCATCCTGGGTACGGGCGGCAAATACACGAAGGCTCATCGGGCGCGGCACGAGCTTGTTGTCGACGTAGGCCGGGGTGGTTGAAAGCTTCACCACTTCCTGGCCCACCAGCCTGTGGCCATCGGAGGCAAGCCAGTCGCTGATCGATTCCTTTGCAGTTTCTCTCAGGGAAGAGCCGAGCACGGACTGGCCGTTATCGTCGAAGAATGGAAGCCGGGAATAGGCCGGGCCAATGACCATGCCTTCGATATTGCCGGCGACGTGACGGCGTTCAGCCTCCTGTCCGCACCACCAGGTGGCGATGGACGGCAATTTCAGTTCTTCGCCGAGAATGTGGCGGCAGATGCGCGGCATGAAGGCAAGCAGCGCCCGCGTTTCCAGAATTCCGCTGCCGAGCGCGTTGACGATGGTGAGCGCTTCATTGCGCAATGCCTGTACCATGCCCGGCGTGCCGATATGGGATTGCTGGTTGAGCTCCAGCGGATCGGAATAGGATGCGTCGAGACGCCGCCAGAGGACGCCGATCGGCTTCAACCCGGCAACCGTTCTGACCATGACGCGGCCATTGACAACGGTCAGGTCTTCGCCCTCCAGCAGCATGAAGCCAAGATAACGGGCGATATAGGCGTGTTCGAAATAGGTCTCGTTGGCCGGGCCGGGTGTTAACACGGCGATCCGGTCGTCAGGGTGTTTTCTTTGCGCCTGCAGCGTGTCGCGGAAAGCACCAAAAAACGAGGCCAGACGGTGAACATGGGTTTCGGCATAGATGTCGGAGAGCGCACGCGTGGTCGCTACCCGGTTTTCGAGCGCGAAACCCGCACCGGAGGGCGCCTGCGTCCTGTCGGCCAGCACCCACCAGTTGCCATCTGGCCCACGCCCGATCTCGAAGGAACAGAAGTGCAGGTAATGACCGCTTGCCGGCTTTACGCCGACCATGGGGCGCAGATATTCGGGATTCGAGGCAATCAGCGCCGGCGGCACATAACCTTCCTTCACCAGTCGGTTTTCGCCGTAAAAATCGGCGACCATGGCTTCCAGAAGATTGGCGCGCTGCTTCAACCCCTCGGCAAGAACCGTCCATTCCCGGTCGTCGATCAGCACCGGAATATGGGAGATCGGCCAGTTTCTTTCGCTGCTGCCCTTGCCGTAATCGCGGTAGAACACGCCGGCATCGCGCAGATAGCGGTCAGTGCGGGCAAAACGCTCATGCAGCTCCCGCTCAGACATGCGCGAGAGGGCCTCGAGCAGGGTCTTCCAGACCGGTCTCACCGCGCCGTTGTTATCGAGCATTTCGTCGGCAACGCCAGGCAAGGGCGAATATTCAAGCCCGCTTGGTCGCGCGCTCGTTTCCGTCTTGCGTTCCGTTGCCGGGGCTTTAGACAATTTATACTCCGTAAGGCCGGCGCAGATCGAGCGTCAGCGGAAATTCTGGCGACACGGTTTCCGCCCGAAGCGGATATTGCCCTGCCGTATGCCCCCATGGTTCGAAACGGGCGAGGCGGCGTGCCTCCGCCTCATTGCCGTTGACGGGAAATGTCTCGTAATTGCGCCCGCCTGGATGAGCAACATGATAGATGCATCCGCCGATCGATCGCCTCGACCATGTATCATAAATGTCAAAGGTCAAGGGTGAATTGACGGGCAGCACGGGATGCAGGCCGGAAGCGGGCTGCCATGCCTTGAAGCGGACGCCGGCAACCGCGACGCTGCGGTTTTCCGTCGGAGTCAGCGGAACGGCGCGGCCGTTGCAGGCCACCGCGTAGCGGGCGGGATTGGACGTTTCGAGCCGCACCTGCAGGCGCTCGACGGAGCTGTCGACATAACGCACGGTGCCGCCGATGGCGCCCTGTTCGCCCATCACATGCCAGGGTTCCAGCGCCTGGCGCAATTCCAGCTTTGATCCTTCATATTCCACCTCCCCGAAAAAGGGGAAACGGAATTCCTGCTGGGCGGTGAACCATTCGGGCTTCAGGTCGAAACCGTTTTCCCTGAGGTCTGCAAGCACATCCAGGAAATCCGCCCAGATATAATGCGGTAGCATGAAACGATCGGCGAGTGCCGTGCCCCAGCGCACGAATTTGCCGACGGCCGGGTTTTTCCAGAAACGCGCAATGAGAGCACGCACCAGCAACTGCTGGGCAAGCGACATGCGCGCATTCGGCGGCATTTCGAAACCGCGAAATTCCACCAGCCCGAGGCGGCCGGTCGGTCCATCAGGCGAAAACAGCTTGTCGATGCATATTTCGGCGCGGTGGGTATTGCCCGTTACATCCGTCAGAAGATTGCGGAACAGGCGGTCAACCAGCCATGGCAAGGGCGGAACGCCTTCACCGGGCAGCGGCACCTGCGCAAGCGCGATCTCCAGTTCGTAGAGACTGTCGTGGCGGGCTTCGTCGATACGTGGCGCCTGGCTCGTCGGGCCGATGAAGAGCCCTGAGAAGAGATAGGAAAGCGAGGGGTGCCGCTGCCAGTGCAGCACGAGACTTTTCAGAAGATCGGGTCGGCGCAGGAATGGGCTGTCATTGGGATTGGCGCCGCCCACCACCACATGGTTGCCGCCGCCGGTGCCGGTATGACGGCCATCGATCATGAATTTGTCGGCACCGAGACGTGACTGGCGCGCCTCTTCGTAGACTGCGGTGGTAATGTCGACACAGTCCTTCCAGCTTGAAGCGGGGTGGATGTTGACCTCTATGACACCAGGATCGGGCGCGACGCGGATTACATTGATACGCTCATCATGCGGCGGCGCATAACCCTCTATGTGGACTGGCAGTCCAAGATCGGCCGCTGCCGCCTCCGCTGCTGCAATCAGCTCGAGATAGTCCTCGATGCGTTCCACTGGCGGCATGAAGACGCAGAGCCTGCCATCACGCGGTTCCACCGACATGGCGGTGCGCACCGCGCCGCCGATTTCGCCGATCGTCTGCTCTACGCGTTCCTGCCCCGCGGCTTCGCTGGCATGGAAAGAAGCTTCGGGCAAGGCGCGGCCCGATGGCGTGAAGACGTCGGGAAGCGGACCGCGAGGGATCGAGGGGTCTGCCTCGTGAATATAGGGATAGGCGGATGGCGGCACATAGGGCAGGGTGCCCAGTGGCAGGCGGTAACCCACCGGGCTGTCACCCGGAACGAGGAATATTTTACCGCGCCGCGTCTTCCATTTTTCGCTGATCCAGCGCTTGCCGGCGGCGCGCGCATTCCACGCCTGAACGGGAAGAATATAGCCGGTCGGTGTCGTCAGTCCCCGCTCGAAGACGCGGGCTATGCGGTTTCGCTCCTCCGGGTCCTTCAGCTTGGAATTTGACGGGTCAACATTGTCGGGAAGGCTTCCTTCCTTGATGATCCATTCCGCCGGATCCTCATAGGCCGGCAGCACCAGCTCCCGTTCGATGCCGAGATGGGAGGCGATGCCGCCCAGCAGTTTCTGCGCGTCTTCCGCCTTTGCGCCGGTATTCGCGCCCTCCTCGGCGATAAGCGCCGGGTTCTGCCAGATCGGCAGGCCATCCTTGCGCCAATAGAGCGAGAACGTCCAGCGCGGCAGGCTTTCGCCCGGATACCATTTTCCCTGGCCGTAATGCAAAAACCCACCCGGTGCGAAACGCTCGCGCAGGCGGCGGATCAGAAGGTCGGCCTTTTCGCGCTTTGTTGGCCCCACCGCACCGGTGTTCCACTCATCGGATTCGAAATCGTCGATGGAAACGAAGGTCGGTTCGCCGCCCATGGTCAACCGGACATCATGGGTATTCAGAACCTCATCGACCTCCTGGCCGAGCGCATTGAGTTCGTCCCAGCTTTCGTCCGAAAAAGGCTTGGTGATGCGCGGCGTCTCGGCAACCCGCCGGACCTGCATGTCGAAGGCGAATTCCGTGTTGGCATGGCCGTAATAGCCGCCAGAAATAGGCGCGGCGTTGCGGTAATGCGGTGTTGCCGCCAAAGGAATATGGCTCTCGCCGGTCAATAGACCGGACGTGGGGTCGAGGCCGATCCAGCCCGCACCCGGCATATAAACCTCGGCCCATGCGTGCAGATCGGTGAAGTCCACCTCGGTGCCGGATGGGCCGTCCAGCGCCTTGAGGTCCGGTGTCAACTGGATGAGATATCCCGACACGAAACGGGCAGCGAGGCCAAGATGCCTCAGGACCTGCACGAGCAGCCAGCTGGTATCGCGGCAGGACCCCTTGCCGGAAGTAAGCGTCTCCTCAGGTGTCTGGACGCCGGGTTCCATGCGGATGACGTAACCGATCTCCTGCTGCAGGCGGGCGTTGAGGCCGACGACCATGTCCACCGTCTGTTGACCTGGAGTGCGGTCGACAGTGGCCATGAAGGCGGCGAGCAGAGGACCGGTCGGTTCCGGCTTCATGTAGATGGAGAGATCGTCGCGCAGTTCCTGCGGATAGTCGAAGGGCCACTTTGTCGCCTCTTCCTCCACAAAGAAATCGAACGGATTATAAACCGTCATATCGGCGACAAGATCGACCTCGATCTTGAATTCGCTCACCGGTTCCGGAAAAACGAAGCGGGCAAGGTAATTACCGTAGGGATCCTGCTGAAGGTTCACGAAGTGATTGGAGGGTGAAACCTTGAGAGAATGGCTGATGACGCTGGTTCTGGAATGTGAGGCGGGCTTCAGTCTGATGATCTGTGGTCCAAGGCGAACCGGATTGTCGTATTTATAATGCGTCAGATGATAGATGCTCGCTTTGATCGCCATTAATCTGCCTTGCCCGGTTTTCCGGCTTATGCGGTTTGTCCGCCCCTCTGAAATTACTCGGATTTTGTGCAATGCAGGAAAAGAAAGCAAGGATCATTTCCTGGGGCAATCGCATTGTTGGTCGAAGCCGCTTCATTTGCCTGCACGAAGAATTGCGCGGGCTTTCAGGTTGTCGCCGCGGAGATTTCGCCGGCATTGTGGACATGGTCGAACGGCGTGTTATTGCTTGGCATCGAAAGGCGCAGAATCGCGACCGGCTTTCTTTGCCCACTGACGTTTCGGAATGGATGAATGGCAACATCGGTAAGCGACGATCAGCGCAAGGGCGCGGCTAACCTTTCGGGCTTCGATCTCGATTTTCCGGCTCAGCTGCGCGTGATGGGGCGCGCCTTCTGGACATCGCCGGTGCGCAACCGTCTGATCTTGCTGTCGATGGCCCTTCTCACGGTGATATTGCTGACGGCCTACGGGCAGATCAGGCTCAATGAATGGAATGCGCCGTTTTATAACGCGCTGGAACGGCGCGATCTCGACGCCTTCCTTCATCAGCTCGAGGTTTTCGCGGTCATCGCCGGGCTGTTGCTGCTCCTCAACGTCATTCAGACCTGGCTCAACCAGATGACGGCGCTTAACATGCGCGAGGGTCTTGCCAAGGATATGGTGGACCAGTGGCTGAAGCCGGGTCGCGCCGCCCGCCTCGCCAGTTTCGGCACGATAGCCATCAATCCGGACCAGCGGCTCCATGACGATGTCCGCAACCTCGCCGAAAGCAGTACGGCGCTTTCGATCGGTCTTGTGAACGCGACGATCCTGCTTGTCAGCTTCATCGGTGTCCTCTGGTCGCTCTCGGCGGGCTTTGCCATTACCATCAGCGGCGATACCTATGCTATCCCCGGCTATATGGTCTGGGCGGCAATCCTTTATGCCGGTTCCGCTTCCCTGCTCAGCAACCTCGTCGGTTATCGGCTGGTGGGGCTGAACGCGGAGCGTTATTCCAAAGAGGCTGAGCTTCGCTTTTCGTTAATGCGGGCGAGCGAAAATCTTGCCGCCATTGCCCTTGCGCGCGGCGAAAAAAATGAGAGGCGGCGGATTGGCGTCGATATCGATGCCGTCCTCGGTGTCATCCGGGGACTCGCCATGGCGCTGACACATCTGACCTGGGTCTCGGCGGGATATGGCTGGCTCGCGGTGGTGGCGCCGATCCTGATCGCGGCTCCGGTCTATTTTTCCGGCAATCTCACTTTCGGCGGGCTGATGATGGCGGTCGGCGCCTTCAATCAGGTGAATACGGCGCTACGCTGGTATATCGACAATTTCGGGCCGATCGCCAGCTGGAAGGCGACGTTGCAGCGTGTCTCCGTGTTCCGGAACGCTTTGATCCAGATGGACAGCGTGGAACAGCACGGCCTGACGATCGATCTGCAACGCAGTGCGGAAAATGACAGAATCCGTCTTCAGTCGGTTACGATCTGCCGCGATGCGGGCGGGCAGGATATTGAACGCGGGTTCATGCTGCATGAGGCGGATGTCGAGGTCGGGCCGGGCGAACGGCTGATGATCAATGGCGAGCAGGGTGTGAACCGGCGGCTTTTGTTCGCAGCTATGGCGGGGCTGTGGCCCTGGGGCCAGGGCAGGATAGAGATGCCGGATCAAACCGACACGCTTTTCATTGCTCAGCACGGTTATCTACCGGCAGGAACGCTGCGCGAAATCATGGCTTATCCGCGTGCACCCCAGCGCTTTGCGGATGAGGACTATGTTTCGGCGCTCGCCGCATCGGGTCTCGGCGAGATGGCCTCTCGTCTTGATGAAAACATCCGTTGGGACAAAAAACTGGATTCGGACGAACAGGCCAGCATCCGGGTTGCCAATGCGCTGTTGCTGAAACCGAAATTCATCGTCATTGACGATCTGCTGGAAGGCTTGGAAAAACAGACGCAGGACACGCTGGCCGGGGTTTTGAGCGGGATCGAGGGCGCGGCGATTGTTTATATCGGCCGGTCCGAGACTTTTCTGTCGATTCTTTCTCCGGCGGTCGCCCATCTAGACCACGTCTCCCAGAAGGACGGGACGGACAGGCGCGATGGCGGCGCCCCGCAATAGCTCAATGGTCGTGCTGCCGGGTGTGCCGATCGAGGCGTATCACAGCCGCAAATGCCATTTTTCAGAGTTGAGCCGCTGTTGTTTGGCGATACTTATGGTGTGGTTCGGCTCCACCTGTGAGCGGAAAGCCAGTGTACCTGTTGCCAGGCTGATGGCGACAACGCTAGCGACCGCCAGAACTATACGATCGTAACGCTGCTGTATCGTGTTGTTTCCACTCCAGTCATAGGCCATTTGTACGCCCCCGCGCTTTTTTGGAATCGTGCCCCATCATGGTTAACCGAAGCTTACGATGACCCTGTGATTCCTTGCGGTTTTGGAAGGGCTGCCGCGACAAATCGGCTATTGGCGGAAGGGGTGCGGTTGTTTAAGTCCGGCAGCGGGAGGTTTGTGAAAGGAATTTGACAGATGGATCAGCAGCCGCCCGCCGATATGGAACTGACGCTCAGAACGCTTGCCATGCCTGCCGATGCCAATCCGGCCGGCGATATTTTCGGCGGCTGGGTCATGTCGCAGATGGACCTTGCCGCTTTCGTCCGCGCCAATGATGTGGCCGGGGGCCGAACCGTCACCGTCGCAGTCAACGAGATCGTCTTCAAGAAGCCGGTCAAGATCGGTGATACATTGTGCGTCTATACCCGCATCGAAAAGATTGGCCGCACCTCCGTCACGCTCAAGATCGAAGCCTGGACGCGCCGGCACTATCGGGATTCGCGTGAAAAGGTGACGGAGGCCGTCTTCATCATGGTCGCCGTCGATGAGAACGGTGAGCCGCGCCCGGTTCGGAAAGACGTATGAGGCGTTGATTTTCCTTCCGGATGCTGTCCGGAACGCATCGTGGAGAGACCGGCAGCGCAAGCGCCTTGGCCTTTCCGCGACCCCCATATTTCGGAAATACCGAATTTATTTATCAATTTTTGCGATCAAGATATGGAGTAGGACGGGGATCAGGCTTTGACCATTCCAGGTGTTGTTATTGTCGGCGGCGCTCATGGCACGCTCGCCCTCGCGCGCAGCCTCGGGGCCCTGAATGTGCCTGTTTATTACCTCACCCATGACTCACCCTTGCCCAGCTGGTCGCGTTTCGTGCGGGAGACAATACGCTGGGCCGGTCCGCACGACGCAGGGGCAATGTCTTTCCTGCGGCAGATGGCCGACAGGCATCATCTCAAGGGTTGGCTGCTGGTCCCATCCGGCGATGGTGAGGTTCAGCTCGTTTCGCAGCATCACGATGAACTTTCGGCTCTCTACAAGATCGTTCTGCCGGACTGGGCAGCGCTGCAATGGCTGTGCGAAAAACCGCTGCTATACAGGCGTGCGGCGGAACTCGGCGTCAGAATTCCCAGGACCTATGCGCTGGCATCAGCCGCTGATATCGATGCGCTTGACGTGCTGTTTCCCGTCATTCTCAAGCCAAATATGGGCGGCGGCGATACTGCGATCGCCCGCGCCAAGGTCGTCCGCGCCGAAGATCGGGAGGCCCTGAAAGCCGCCTTTGCCGAGGCCAGCGAAGAGATCGGCGCCGGCAATGTGGTGGTGCAGGAACTCATTCCAGGTGGCGGACGAAACCAGTTCTCCTATGCTGCCCTGTGGCTGAACGGAGAACCAGTGGCGGAATTCACCGCCCGGCGCATCCGTCAGTATCCCGTCGATTTCGGTTACACCAGCACTCGGGTCGAGATTGTCGACAACCCGTCGGCGATCGATGCCGCCCGGACAATATTGAGGTCCGCCGGTCATAGCGGACTGGTCGAGGTGGAATTCAAGTTCGATGACCGGGACGGGACGCTGAAACTTCTCGATGTGAATCCGCGTCCGTGGTCGTGGTTCGGCCTCTGTTCTGCTGCCGGCATTGATCTTGGCGCATTGTTGTGGCGTGCCGCCAACGAAGAGCCGACCGGCGAGCCGGTCAAGGCCCGCAACGGCACGTCGTGGTCCTATCTTGTCCGTGATCTTGTTGCTGCATTTACCCTGGGGCGGAGAGGGGAGGTGCGGGCTGCCGACTATCTTGCGTCCCTCGCCAAGGTCCGCAGTTGGGCTGCATTTGCGCTGAATGACCCGCTGCCGGGCCTGATCGACCTGCCGCTGACAGCCTTCAGGGTGTTGAAAAAGCGGATATTACCCGGCCTGTCGTCGCGACAACCGGCGGGACTTTTTCTGCAGCCGGTAAAACGCCTTGTGAAATACACCGTCATAAGGGCCGGGCTGGAGGTGAGTTCCCTTCCGGCTGTCCGCTCGGCATTCCCTTCGCTTGCCGGGCGAGGTGTCATCTTCACGCTTCACCACGTGCGTCCGGGCGGCGCTGTTTCGGCTTTTGCGCCCAATGTACAATTGTCCGTCACGCCGGAGTTCCTCGAAGAGGCCGTACAGGCGGCGCTTGAATCGGGTCTCGTTCCCGTTCACCTGCATGATCTTCCGGCACTGCTTGCCGGCAGCGGAGAAGACCGGTCGTTTTGTGCCTTCACGCTTGATGATGGCTATCGCAACAACGCAGACTACGCCGCGCCGATCTTTCGCAAATATAACATTCCCTACACGATCTTCATCACGCCCGGTTTTGTCGAGCGTACACGCGGCCTGTGGTGGGAGACCGCCGCCGCGTTGACGCAGAAGGCGGCGTCGTTCGATTTCGATTTCGGGGCAGGGCCGGAGCACGTCACATGCGGAACGCCCCTGCAAAAAGCGGATGCATTCGCGCGGCTGGAAAATTTTGTCCAAAGTGCCGCCGAAGATGAAGCGGTGGAGAGGATCGATCGCGCCGCTCGACAGTGTGGAATCGATCCGGTTGCCATCGTGGACGAACTCATCATGGATGCTGCAGAACTCAGGGCGCTGTCGGAGGATCCTCTGGTGCATCTCGGCGCCCATACCATGACCCATGTGAATATGCGCAAGATCGACGCTGAGCGCCTGGCTTACGAGATTGCGGAATCGAAGCGCCGGGTAGAGGAATATGCGGGCCATACACCGCGCTCCTTTTCTTATCCCTATGGTTGGACGAAGGCGGTGGGCGAGCGCGAGGCGAAGGCGGTATCGGACGCAGGGTTTTCCGCGGCAGTCACCACACAGGCGGGGGTTCTCGGCCTCGGCAGTCTCGAAAAGCCCACACTCTTGCCGCGTGTTTCACTGAACGGCCGCTTTCAGAAAAAGCGCTTCGTCAAAGCCCTTATCTCCGGTCTGCCTTTCCGCTTCGTTTAGCGACGCGAGGGTTCGTCATCCTTGCTGGCACCCCGCTACCGGTGGGCATGGCTGATCTTGCTTTCCATTTCTCTCCGGCGACTTGAAAGGTCCGTGCGATCAATTTTGTTATTCACATCTATTTATCTATTGAATATAAATAAATTTATCGACGTAAAACCTTACAACTTTTCGAAGGCGATGCCGTGCTGTTGATTTTTGCCGATGATCTGACTGGCGCGCTCGACGCGGCCGCCCCCTTTGCCGGGCGCGGAATGGTGACAGAGGTGGCAACGGGGCTGGAAGGCGTGCATGCGGCGCTGGCCGCTGCCCCTGCCGTTCTCAGCGTCAATCTTGGATGCCGCGATGGGAAGGCGGACGAGGCCCGACGTCGCACACAGGAACTACTGGCACTGGTTCCAGCCGACACGATCCTGTTCAAAAAGATCGATTCCCGCCTGAAGGGACATATTGCGGCTGAAATGGATGCAATTTCTTTCCGGCGCGCTCTTGTCGTGCCGGCAATTCCGGATTTCGGACGTATCGTCAGCGGCGGCGCCGTCTCGGGCTTTGGGGTTGAAACCGCCATCGCGATTGATGAAAAACTGGGAAGACATGCCCTGCGTTGTTCGATACCCGATACGCGAACGACTGAGGATATCAGGCAGGCCCTTTCTGCCGCGCAGGCTGAAGGGATTGATCTTTTCATTGGCGCGCGTGGTCTTGCAGAGACGCTGGCGGCGGTGATGTCGGCGCGCGTCCTGCCCGATGTTGCAACCGTTCCACCTGGAAAGGGGATCTTTGTCATCGGTTCCCGCGATCCGATTACGTTGGAGCAGATTGACGTCCTCAAGAGCGCGGATCTGGTGTCGATCATTGAAGCGCCCAACGGTGCCGTTCCTCTGGACGCGGAGGAAGACGTCGACCTTTCCCTCATTCAGGCAACCCAGGGGAATGAGTATCTTTCTTCGCTTGAAGTTTCAGACCGGTTGGCGGAAGGGGTCGTTCCGCACTTCACGGCCGGCGCGGGCAGGCTGCTTCTGTCGGGTGGGGCAACGGCCGAGGCGGTGCTGCGGGCGATGGGCATTTTGCGGCTGCGTCTTGCCGGCGAGTGCCTGCCGGGCCTCGGTGTCGGCTGGGCGGGAAACCAATGCATCATTGCGAAATCGGGCGGTTTTGGGCAAGCTGACACATTGAAACGTATCGCGAAAATGATGCTTGGCGCGACAGATGCTGGAGAGAGCTGACCAGATGGGGCTGATGAAAGAAACGGCGCGCAAGGCACTTCCGGACATTATTTTCGAAAGGATGCACCGGGCGATAAAATCCGGCGCCTACAAGCCGGATGAAAGATTGCCGACCGAACATGAACTCGCCATGGAATTCGAAGTGTCCCGGCCGGTCGTTCGCGAGGCACTACGGCGATTACGCGAGCAGGGTTTCATTTACTCCCGCAGAGGTTCCGGCAGCTATGTCCGGGCCTTCGGTTTGCGGGAACCGCTTGGCTTCGGACAGCTGGAAAACGTTGCGGACCTTCTGAATTGCTACGAATTCAGGCTGACGCTCGAGCCCGCGGCGGCCGCTGCCGCGGCATTGCGGCATGACGCCGAAAGACTTGCGGCCATCAGGAAGGCGCTTGAGCTGATGCGGGATGCGACCAACCGCCAGTCCCACCGCGAGGATGCCGACTATCAGTTCCACCTTGCCATCGCGCGGGCGGCGCGGAACAGCTATTTCTCCACCGCGATGGAGGCTCTCAAGGATCATATCGCGGTCGGGATGAAATTCCACGGCATGTCCGTAAAGCGCGAGGCCTCGGGCCTGACCCGCGTTTTTGCCGAGCACGAGGCCATCGCAAAGGCGATCGCGGATGGAGATGCCGATTCAGCCCGCCAATTGATGCTGCAGCACCTGACAGGATCGCGCGACCGGCTTTTCGAGTCATCGCACGGAGATTAGGCGGCTCAAGTAAACGGCCCGAGAACCGATGCGCGGTCACGCGCATCGGTTCTGCTTCAGTAGGCGTGACGGTAAATTCCCAGCACGTCCTGCAGGGTCATGTCGACGGGGTTGTTATCCATCAACCTGCGGATGGCATGGGCATCCTCGGCATAGCGGGTCAGATCGGCCTCGGCTGCTCCGTGTTTGGCAAGCGACATTTCGATGCCGAGCGCCGCGCAGAAATCGGTTGCTGCCTTGCGCAGATCACCGGGCGAGAGATGGTCACGAAGCCCCAGCGCTCCGGCCACTTCCGCCGTCTTCGCGGAAACCGCAGGCTGATTGAAGGCCAGCACATGTGGAAAGACGATGGCGTTGGCCAGCCCGTGCGGCAGGCTGAGACGCGTGCCGAGCGGATAGGCGATGGCGTGGCCGGCCGCCGTGTTGACCGGCCCGAGGCAAATGCCGCCATAATAGGAGGCGAGCATCATGCCTTCCCGCGCTTCCGTATCCGAACCGTCACGTACGGCGCGGGCGAGATATTTCCCGACCAGCGTGAAGCCCATGCGGGCAAAGCCATCAATCATCGGATGTGCCTTGCGGTTGGTAAAGGCTTCGACGCAATGGGCCATGGCGTCGATGCCTGTTGCCGCAGTTACGGCCGATGGTACGGAGTAGGTGAGTTCCGGATCGAGAATAGCGAAATCCGCGATCAGATACGGGCTTTCGACGGCGATCTTGGTGCCCTTGAGGGGATCGGTGATTAGCGAGCGGATGCCTGCTTCCGAGCCGGTACCGGCCGTGGTGGCTATCTGCACGAGGCGTGTATCGCGACGGGCGACCTTGTTAGGTCCGGCGACGTCCTCGAGCGTCTGATCTGAATTCCACAATGCGGCGACAAGCTTTGCCACATCCATCACCGAACCGCCGCCGAGGCCGATGATGAGATCGGGCCTGGCAGTGCGCGCCGCATTGAGAGCGGCGTCCAGTGTCATCGTATCCGGCTCACCCGGAATGGCGTCGAAGACGGCAAAGGGCCCCTGCAGTTGCAGACGTTCGGCGAATTTTGCCGTCAGCGGCGTTGCGATTACCAGTGTTGAGGCCGTTTTGCCGGCCCAGTCACCAACCTGCGCGACGGTGCCTGCGCCAACCGCGAGCCTGCGCGGCTGGTGGATAAGAATGGGAGCCGTAGGCATGGTGCTCATCCCTTTCCACCCTTGCCTGCCACGAGCTTGCGCGCATAGGCGATGGCCGCATTCATGTTGCCGTGATTGGCGATGCCCTTGCCGGCTATGTCGAAGGCGGTGCCGTGATCGACGGAGGTACGGTCTATCGGCAGGTCGACGGAGACATTGACGGCGGTGTCAAAGGCGACGAGTTTGATGGGGATATGCCCCTGGTCATGATATTGCGCGACGACGAGATCGAAAGCGCCTGAATAGGCGCGATGAAATACGGTATCGGCGGAAACAGGCCCCTGTACCTCGATGCCTTCGGCGCGTGCGGCCGCAACCGCCGGCGCGATCTGATCGTCGTCCTCGGTGCCGAAAAGACCGTTTTCGCCGCAATGCGGATTGATGCCCGCCACCGCGATGCGGGGTCGTTCGTAGCCGATGCGCTTCAAGTGGGCGTTGCCGGCGCGAATGGTGGCCAGCACCCGCTCCGTCGTCGCCCGGCGTATGGCCTCCTGCAGCGAGACGTGGGTCGAAACATGAATGACCTTCAGCCGCTCGGACGCGAGCAGCATATAAGCGGCCAAGGCACCTGTCAGGCTGCGCAGCATGCCGGTGTGGCCGTCATAATGATGGCCCGCAAGGTTCAACGCTTCCTTATTGATCGGCGCGGTGACGATGCAGCCGATCCGCCCTGCCTCGGCGTCCCGCACAGCCGTTTCGATGAAGCGGAATGCGGCGTCGCCGGCCACCGGTGAAAGCGTGCCCCAGGGCAAAGGCGCACCCTCAACGGGCAAGTCTGCCACGTGGGGGGCAAGATCGATATCGAGACCGAGCGCCTGCCTTGCTGCCTCCAGCGTGGCGAGGTTTCCGTAAATCCGCGTTGCGGCCTGGTCGGAAGCGGACATTTCAGCAAATGCCCGGACAGTGATCTCGGGACCAACCCCGCAAGGATCGCCCATCGTGATGCCGATAATATTGCTCATCTTTTTCTCCCGTCCGCAGTTTCGGCCCAGCCGGGCTCCAGCCGCACATATTTGATGGCGCGACGATGATAGGTGTAGCTTGCGTGCAGCGCACCGTCAGGTGTCTCCAGAAGCCATGGATAGGACATTTCCAGGTTTCGGCCATCCGTCGAATCGTTCGACAGACATGTGCCCGGCCCGTTCTCGATCAGGATACGGGTCGGAAAGCTGCGCCCGTCGTCATCGGAAAGGCAGATTGTGACGGGTGCGCGCGGCACCCCCCAGACGGGCACGCATCCGCCGCTTGGATCAGCATCCGGCCTGCCATCGTCCTCTCCGAGTTCGTCATAAAGCGAGGCGCGGCGGTCGCTCGACTGGGCGGCGTTGACGGGATTGCAAATCATTGCCAGCCGGCCGCTACCGAGCCTTGTCACGGCGATGGAAGAATTGTTGTTCGGCACATCGGTCGGATGCGGCCTTGACCATGAGCGACCGCCATCCTTGCTTTCGGTGCGGTAGACAAAATCGGCCTGGCGACGGCGAAAAAAAGCGGAGTGTTGTCCGTCCGTTCCCGCCACCGGGCTCATATGCACGCAGCCGATCGAGTCCGGCAATTCCTGCAATGTCCATGTCTCGCCATCGTCCGTGGAAATGCCGAGCGCTGCCGTATCGTGGCTGCCGTTCCATTTCTGTCCGGGTCGCTGAACGCAACGGAAGATCGGCAACAGCCACGCTCCATCATCGCGGATGCGCAGCGGCGCGCGGATGAAACAGCCCTTGGGAAGATCGAGAAATCGTCCATCCTCTGAAATGAGCTTCTCCGGTTCCGACCGATTACGATGGATTTTCGCCATGCGGATGCGGCACTCATCTTGATTGCCGGAGGGCTGGGCGGTGTGAAACAGCCAGAGAGCGCCATCCGGCGCGGTGAAAAGAACAGGATTCTGTTCGGAGCGGGCCGTATCATGACTGAGGCGCTGCGGCGCTCCCCAGCGTCCGGCTCCGGGCGTCAGCACGGATGCGAAGATGGAAATATCCGACTTTCCCTCGAGCGTTCCCCCGAACCATGCGCAGAGCAGCACGCCATCGTCCAGAAGATGCAGGAAGCTCGCATGGTTCTGGATCATGGGCGATGGCAGAAAGGCTTCACGCCGTTTTTCTGACGTGACGTGGATATCTCCGGTCATGGCCTGAGCGATGTCATCAGGGGTCATCTTGATCTCCTCTTGGGCAGATGAAAATGGCATATTCGAAAAGTTGTCAAGTTTATTATGTAGAAAATATCGTGATATTCATTCGGAGTTTTATATCTAATATGTTGATTTACAACAATAAAAATTATAAACCGAGACTGATCTGAAATCGGTAAGGAAAAATAAATTGACAAAAAATGCGATAGCGTCGATGCTTTGATGACGGGTGGAGGAGACGATCATCCGCACGCCATGCTCCCCGATGCGGGAGACGGGGCCTTCAACTGCCTCTTGCGGTCCACCGCCATGTTGCTGAATTTCTGATCTGGGAGGAGAACGGAATGAAGAAGTCATTGATTGCGGGCGCCCTTGTTTTGGGTTCCCTCAGCGCCGCCGGCTCGCCGGCGTTTGCAGCTTCGGGGCCGATCAAGATCGTGCTGGCGGAAGAAGCGGACCTGCTTGAGCCCTGCATGGCCACGCGCTCCAACATTGGCCGTATCATTATGGAAAATGTCAGTGAGACCCTGACCGAGCTTGATGTGCGCGGCAAGAACGGCGTTCAGCCGCGCCTTGCTGAAAAATGGGAGCAGAACTCGGATGGCAGCTGGCGCTTCCACCTGCGTCAGGGCGTGAAATTTTCCGACGGTACGGATTTTGACGCCAAGGATGTGAAGCACAGCTTCGAGCGCATCATGAGCGACAAGAACGCCTGCGAGTCCCGTCGCTATTTCGGCGGCATGACGGTGACGCCGACGGTTGTCGACGACCATACGATCGATTTCAAGACGGATCCGGCCCAGCCGATCCTGCCGCTGCTGATGTCGCTCGTGACCATCGTTCCCGAAGAAACCAAGATGGAATTCATCCGCGAGCCTGTCGGCACCGGGCCCTACAAGCTGACCAACTGGACTCCCGGCCAGCAGATCGTACTGACGTCGCGTGATGATTATTGGGGCAAGAAGCCGCAGGTCACGGAAGCGACCTATCTCTTTCGCGCCGATCCCTCGGTGCGGGCCGCCATGGTGCAGACTGGCGAGGCCGATCTCTCCCCCTCCATTTCACAGCTAGACGCGACAAATCCTAAGACCGATTTTTCCTATCTCGACAGTGAAACGGTCTATATGCGCCTCGATCATAATATTGCGCCTTTGAACGATGTCAGGGTGCGCCGCGCGCTCAACCTTGCCATCGACAGGCAGGCATTTCTCGGCACGCTGGTTCCCGAAGGAGCGGTCCTGGCGACGGCGCTGGTTCCGCCGACCACGCTCGGCTGGAATCCCGACGTCAAGGTCTTCCCCTATGACCCTGAGGGTGCAAAAAAGCTGCTCGAAGAGGCAAAGGCCGCCGGCGTAAAGGTGGATACACCGATCACCGTCATCGCGCGCACGGCGAATTTCCCGAACGTTACCGAGATCATGGAAGCGATCCAGCAGCAATTGCAGGAAGTCGGCTTCAAGATCGACCTGAAATTCGTGGAAGTGGCCGAGCACGAAAGCTATTATTCGAAGCCATTCAAGGAAGGCCGTGGACCGCAGATCGTCGCCGCCATGCATGACAATTCCAAGGGCGACCCGTCCTTCACGATGTTCTTCAAATATGCCACCAAGGGTACCCAGTCCGGCTTTTCTGACAAGAAGGTGGACGATCTGATCGAACGCGCCTCCGCAGCCGTGGGTGACGAGCGCGCCAAGCTCTGGTCCGAACTCATCGCCTATCTGCATGATGACGTGGTAGCGGATGTGTTGCTGTTCCACATGGTCGGTTTCTCCCGTGTCTCCGAGCGGCTGGACTTCAAGCCGACCATTGCCACCAACTCGATGCTGCAGCTTTCGGAAATCGGCATCAAATAAGGTCCCGCGTCCTGTCAATGAAGAAGCGGCGGCGCGGCGGAAGCTTCGCCGCCGCATTGAAAAACCGGAGGCAACAATGCTGAACTTCATCCGAAAACGTTCATTTGCGAGCCTGATCTCCCTGATCGGCCTCATCGTGATGGTTTTCTTCCTGTCCCGCCTGACGGGCGACCCTGCGGCGCTGTTTCTGCCGGTGGAAGCGTCCGAGGAATTGAAGCAGCAGTTTCGCGCCTTGCACGGTTTGAACGACCCGCTGATGGTGCAGTTTCTGCGCTATGCCGGCGATGTGATGACGGGTGATCTGGGTGAATCTCTCCGAAAGGCGCGCCCGGCGCTGGATGTGGTGCTGGAGGCTTTCGTCTGGACGCTTTGGCTTGCCGTTATCACCATGTCGCTGGTCACCACGGCGGCCATCATCATCGGCTCGCTCGCGGCGTTCCGTTCCGGCGGCTTTTTTGACCGCGTCGCTTCGAGTATCTCACTCATCGGGGCATCCGTGCCGGATTTCTGGCTGGCGATCGTTGCGATCGTGGTTTTTTCCGTCAACCTGGCCTGGCTTCCCACGTCGGGCACAGGGTCCGTGCTGCACTGGATATTGCCTATCGCGGTTCTGTTTGTACGCCCCTTCGGCATTATCGTGCAGGTGGTGCGCGGCTCGATGATCGGCGCGCTGTCCTCGGCCTATGTCAAAACGGCGCGCGCCAAGGGTGTGAAATCGGGTCCGATCATCTTCATCCACGCCTTGCGCAATGCCATGTTGCCCGTGATCACCGTTATCGGCGATCAGGCGGCGAGCCTTCTCAACGGCGCCGTCGTGGTTGAAACCATCTTTGGTTTCCCTGGTGTCGGCAAGCTGATGATCGATTCCATCCTTCAGCGGGATTTCAATGTCGTTCTGGCCGCCATCCTCGTCACGGCGTTGGCCATCTTCCTGATGAGCCTTCTGATCGATATCGCCTATGCGCTGCTCGATCCGCGCATCCGGCACTGAGGAGGTCGTCCAGCCATGAGCCTTATGAACGCCGATACTGAGATCATCGATGAACCGTCTTTCGCAACCCGCATGCTGCGCATGTTGTGGGCGGACAAGTTTGCGCTCTGCGCGGCCATCTTTCTCGTCATTGTCGTCATTCTCGCCTTTGTCGGCCCGGCCTGGCTCGGCGATCTCGCGACAAAACAGAACCTGCGCGGGCGCAACCTTGCACCGTTCGACTGGCAGCGCGAGTGGTATTTCTGGCTGGGGGCGGATGCACTCGGCCGCCCGCTTCTCGCGCGCATCGTCGCCGCCACACAAAACACGATGATGATCGCCGCCGGCGCGGTTTTTCTCTCCGCCGTCACCGGAACTGTACTCGGCCTCATCGCCGGTTTTTCCTCCAGCCGCACCGGTCAGATCATCATGCGGCTTGCGGATGTGATCATGTCCTTTCCATCGCTGCTGATTGCGGTCATCGTGCTTTATCTGCTGGGCTCCTCCATCCTCAACCTGATGCTGGTACTCGCCATCACACGGATTCCCGTTTATATTCGCACCACCCGGGCGGAGGTGCTGGAGGTGCGCGAACGGATGTTCGTGCAGGCGGCGAGGGTCATGGGCGCTTCGGGAAAACGCATCCTCTTCCGCCACATCCTGCCCGTGGTGCTGCCGACACTGACGACCTTGGCAACGCTTGATTTCGCTTATGTCATGCTCGCGGAAAGCGCGCTGTCCTTCCTCGGCATCGGCATTCAGCCTCCGGAAATCACCTGGGGCCTGATGATTTCGCAGGGGCGGCAATATCTCACCAATGCCTGGTGGCTGTCCTTCTGGCCGGGGCTCGCCATCATTCTCACCACCCTGTCGCTCAACCTGCTGTCCAACTGGCTGCGCATCGCGCTCGACCCGGTGCAGCGCTGGCGGCTGGAAATGAAGGGCCGTAAAAATGGCTGATCATCTTCTCGAGGTGCGCAATCTTTCCGTGGAATTCCACACCGTAAGCGGTGTCGTGCATGCGGTGAAGGATGTCTCCTACCATATCGACCGAGGTGAGACGCTGGCGATCCTTGGCGAAAGCGGTTCCGGCAAGTCGGTATCCTCGTCGGCCATCATGAACCTCATCGACATGCCGCCCGGCCGCATCGGCGGTGGAGAAATATTGCTCGACGGCAAGGACCTGCTGACCATGCCGACCGAGGCGCGCCGCGAGATCAACGGCCGGCGCATCGCCATGATCTTTCAGGATCCGCTCAGCCATCTCAACCCGGTTTATACTGTTGGCTGGCAGATCCGCGAGGCAATGACCACGCATGGCATGGGCAAGGCCGAGGCAGAAGCGGAAGCGAGGCGGCTTATAGCGCGTGTGGGCATTCCCGATCCTGACAGGGCGCTGACGAAATACCCGCATGAATTTTCCGGCGGCCAGCGCCAGCGCGTGATGATCGCCATGGCGCTGGCGTTGCGCCCCGATCTTCTGATCGCCGACGAACCCACCACCGCGCTCGACGTGACGGTGCAGGCGGAAGTGCTTTCGCTGCTCAGGGAACTGCAGCGGGAAACGGGCATGGCAGTGCTCATCATTACCCATGATCTCGGCGTAGTCGCCGAAATTGCCGACCGGGTCGTGGTGATGGAGAAGGGCGTTCTGGTAGAGGCCGGCACCGTTCGCGAGGTTTACAGCAATCCGCAGCACCCCTACACCCGCAAGCTGATCAACGCCGCCCCCGGCCGGGGCGAGATGCATGAGCCGAAAGCAACGGGTGAGCCATTGCTCAGCGTGCGGAATGTGCGCAAGCGTTACGGCGCCTTCGAGGCGTTGAAAGGTGTCTCTTTCGACCTGATGGCCGGAGAAACCATCGCCGTCGTCGGCGAAAGCGGTTCCGGCAAGTCGACGCTCGCCCGCATCCTGCTGCGGCTCGATGAGCCGGATGCCGGCAGCGCCGTCTGGAAGGGGCGTGACTTGTTCAGGCTGTCGCCAGCGGAGCTTTATGCGCTTCGGCGCGATCTGCAGATGGTGTTTCAGGACCCTACCCAGTCGCTCAATCCCCGCATGACGGTGTTCCAGCTGATTTCCGAAGCCTGGGTCATCCATCCGGACATAGTGCCGAGGGCGAAATGGCGCGAACGGGTTGCCGAATTGCTGCAGCAGGTCGGTCTTTCACCGGATCATATGCGCCGGTATCCGCATCAGTTTTCCGGTGGCCAGCGGCAGCGCATCGCCATTGCCCGGGCGCTGGCGCTGGAGCCGAAGCTGATCATCTGCGACGAAGCGGTTTCTGCACTCGACGTTTCGGTTCAGGCGCAGGTTATTGCGCTGCTGGACAAGCTGCGCCGCGAAATGGGCCTCTCTTTTATCTTCATCGCTCACGACCTGCCGGTGGTGCGGGATTTTGCCGATCACGTCATGGTCATGCAGCGCGGGGAGGTGGTGGAATTCGGCACCGTCCGCCAGATTTTCGAAGCGCCGGGCGAGGCTTACACGCGCGCGCTCCTTTCAGCCAGTCTCGACCCCGACCCCGATAGGGAGGCCGGACATAACGCTGCATCGCCTGTCCAGGCCACCGGAAATTCAAGCGGAGTTCTTTCATGAGCAAACAAGCCTTCGTTGCGCTCGTCACCTGTTTTAATGAAGACGAAACCATCAATTATGAGGCGACGCGTGCGCAGGTGCGCCGCCAGGTAGCCGCCGGCAACAACATCATGTGCGCCGGTACCAACGGCGATTTTACCGCGCTGACGCATGATGAAAAGATCCGGCTGACGGAGGAGGTGGTGGATGAGGTGGCCGGCCGCGCCAGGGTCATCGTGAATGCTGGCATGCCGGCCACCTTCGAAACCCTGCAGCTCGCGAGATCCTTCGACCGTATCGGTGTCGACGGCATCGCCGTCATCACGCCCTTCTTCATCTCCTGTACGCAGGATGGCCTGATCCGCCATTTCTCGACGGTGGCCGACGCTGTCGACACGCCGGTCTATCTCTATGACATTCCCGCCCGCACCCAGAACCACATAGAACCGGAAACCGCCCTCAAACTCGCCACTCACGGCAATATCGCCGGCATCAAGGATTCCGGCGGTGCACAGCAGACGCTCGAAGCCTATCTTCGGGTGGCGAAGGACGTGCCCGGCTTCGAGGTCTATTCCGGCCCGGACCATCTCGTTCTGTGGTCGCTGCAGAACGGTGCGGCAGGCTGCATTTCCGGTCTTGGCAACGCACTTCCGGACGTCCTCGCCGGCATTCTCGATGCTTTCAACGCCGGCGACATCGCCGAAGCCGAACGCCAGCAGGCCATTTATGCGGCTTTCCGCACAGATCTTTATGCCCTCGGTTTCGCGCCGGCCATGGTGAAACGTTCGCTTTATCTCCAGGACCCTTCCGTCGGCGCCAGCCGCCAGCCGGCGCTCCTGCCGGATCCTGATCAGGATGACCGGATCATTGACATCCTCCGGCGCTATCAGCGACTGTAGACCTGATCGATCAATCACACCCGCCTGGCAAAATCCGAGGCGTGTCATCAGTAAATATCGGCAAAAACAATCAAACTCCAACCCCATTCCGTGAGCTCGTTCAAGACGAATAATTTGTGACACAAACGCGAAATTCCGCTTGTCAGCCCGGCCATTGATGTTTAAGAGGAGCGCGCAACGCAAGCGTTCGCGCATGCGGAGAGGTGGCAGAGTGGTCGAATGCACCGCACTCGAAATGCGGCATACCTGCAAGGGTATCGTGGGTTCGAATCCCACCCTCTCCGCCATTGATGCAAAAAAGCGTAATTTTATCAATGTGTTGTAATTAATTTGCGCCTTCGCCCCACAAAATGACCCACATAATTGTTGTGTGAGGATCATCATCGTTGGCTTGGCTGTTAGATAAGTGTCGCGAACGTCGCACCGTGGGTAAAGTCTTCGTGCCTAGGCCCCGAAAAAGTTCGCTTTGCGCTCTTGGTTGACCAAAGAGTGCAGTGGCGTTTTCTTCAGCCTCGACTTATCTCATGCAAAAGTAGCTCGCACCATTTGTATGGCCTCCTGCTCCAGGTCTGGCGGATATCCAAACTTCTTGAGGATGCGTTTCACTAGGATGCGCATCCTGGCGCGGGCACTTGCCTTGTGTTGCCAATCAACGGTGACTGAGCCCCGCATGTTCTCGACCAGTTCGTGGGCGATCACACGCAACTGTTCGCTACCCATGACCTCGACGGCCGTCTCATTGCCAGCAAGCGCGTCATAAAAGGCGATCTCCTCCGGAGAGAGACCAAGCTCATCACCACGTGCGGTCGCCGTTTGGATTTCCTTCGCCAGCGCGATCAGTTCCTGAATCATTTCGACCGTCGAAATCGCATTGGCATGATACCGGGCCACCGCCTCCTCAAGGCGTCGAGAGAAGGTCTTGGACTGAACGACGTTGGTTTTGGACCGGCTCTTGATCTCCCCGTTCAGAAGCTTCTTCAGAGCTTCCAGCGCGAGGTTCTTCTTTTCCATCTTCTGGACGTCCATCAGGAACTGGTCAGAGAGAACAGAGATGTCGGGCGACTGCAGCCCCGCAGCCTTCAGGATGTCTACGATCTCGGCATTGGCTACGGCCTGGTTGAGAAGCTGCTCCACCGCCATTGATTTGGCCTTGTCGGACATCTTGCCGGTAGCCGTGGTTTTCACCAGAGCGGCGCGAAAGGCCTGGAAGAAGCACACCTCATCACGAATTTCCGTTGCCGCATCGCTGGCGGAGGCAAGGGCATAGGCCTTGCTCAGCTCCAAAACCGCATCCTGATATCGGCGATGCGCCTGTTTCTTGATCTCTGGGCTTTCGACTTTTGCTGCTTCCGCCTGCTGCCACTTCAAGATCCAGTCGATGCCGTCCGCCAGCGCCTTCAGCCGCTCGATAGGCTTGCCCGTGACACCCAGGCTGTAGTCATGCCCGGTGAACATGCCCCGGACGATCTCGTATTTCTCCAGGAGGACGGCGACGGCTTCCTCTTCATCAATCCCCGTCTTGTCTCGATCGGACTGGGAATACTGCGCGAGCGCCTTCTTCAGGTTGGTGGCGATGCCGATGTAATCGACCAGGAGGCCGCCTGGCTTCTCCTTGAAGACACGGTTGACGCGGGCAATTGCCTGCATCAACCCATGACCCGCATCGGCTTGTCGATATACATCATGTGCATGCAGGGCGCATCGAACCCCGTAAGCCACGTGTCGCGCACGATGACCAGTTTCAGCGGATCATCGACCTTTCGCGCCCGCTTGGCGAGATCGTCGCGGCCGGACATTGCCTTGGCGACCCTCGCCGTTCGGATGCACATCGACTGTCATGTCTGCTAACAGGATAGATCAATCCGGCGCTTGGGTGAAGCCGGTTTATGTCAGGCAACGTACTTGCGATCGATCACTCGAGTGAGGAGGACGATCGCCTCTGATCGGTCGAGTGGCGCTCAACGGCTGATGAGGGCGGAAGTTTGCTTGGTCCGATTGCCGGTCTTTCCTGGCGTTTCCACGTCATCGAACATTCGAAGAGCGAGTAAACAAATGACGACCAGCGACAGGCGGGTAATAACGGGCTCCTGTGCTCCTAAGGAATGACGCGTGGTCGTCAGCTCGCACGTCCGCAATGGCGAGGCGCCCTGACGTTTTTGCGAAATCAGCACCTTCGATAGTGCCCGGCGTTCAATACCGGGGTTGCAATTACGCGCGCAACGAGCGAATTGACCTCTCAACGGTCGGCAGGCTCCGACAAGTCGCGAGCCTTGTGCCTCACTATCGAGCCACGAAGGAGGTGTTAACCCCGATATGTTGCACCAGCCGCCCGCGTCCCGGACGTCACAGCCTGATGAGCACCTGCCCAAAAGCAACTGGTTTCGCACGGGCGGTACTACGGCGCTGCGATCTGCGTGCGCTCCATTTTTTATCTACGGCACGACGGCGGGCGAAAAAGCGGATTTGATCAGTGTTCTGGTGTACTCAGCCGAAGGCCGGTTGAAGATGGCGTTTGTCTCTCCCTCCTCGACAATCTTTCCGTTTCTCATGACGATGACGTAATCTGAAATGGCCTTGATGACGGACAGGTCGTGGCTGATGAAGATGTAGGAAAGGCCGTGGGCCTTCTGTAGATCACGCAGGAGGTCGATAACCTGGCCCTGAACGGACCGGTCCAGCGCCGACGTGGGTTCGTCAAGAATGATGACCTCTGGTTTGAGAATAATGGCGCGGGCAATGGCGATACGTTGGCGTTGCCCCCCGGAAAATTCATGGGGATAGCGGTTGCGGGCGGCGGGATCGAGGCCGACTTCCTTCAGCGCCTCGATTGCGCGCCTGTCCCGTTCCGCACGGTTGAGGTCCCGGTCGTGGACGAAGAGCCCCTCGGTGATGATCTCGCCTACTGTCTGTCGCGGCGAAAGCGAACCATAGGGGTCCTGGAACACGAGCTGGAGATGCCGCCGTAGCGGCCGCATGGCCTTTCGATCAAGCCCGGTGATTTCCTGTTTTCCGAAGAAAATCCGGCCATCGGCCTGGATCAGGCGCAGCAGAGCGCGACCGAGCGTGGATTTGCCTGACCCGGATTCGCCAACAATGCCGATCGTCTGTCCCTGATGAAGATTGACGTTCACGCCATCAACGGCCCGGAACTTGCTCGATTTCGACAGGAAGCCGCCCGGAATTGTGTAATCGATCGTTACGTTCTGGCCGGAAAGCACGATCGGAGCCTCTCGGCTGACTACAGGCTTGTTCCCTCGGGGCTCGGCATCGAGAAGCATCCGGGTATAATCCGCCTTCGGGCGCACGAAGATATCCTCCGTGGTCCCAGCCTCCACGATTTCCCCCCGTCGCATGACCGCGACGCGATCGGCAAAGTGGCGGACGACACCGAGATCATGCGTGATCAGCACGATCGCCATCCCGAAACGCTGCTGCAGCGACTTCAAAAGATCAAGGATCTGGGCCTGGATCGTAACGTCGAGGGCGGTGGTCGGCTCATCCGCTATTAGGATGTCCGGCTCGTTCGCGAGCGCCATGGCGATCATGACGCGCTGGCGCTGACCACCGGAAAGCTCGTGAGGATAGCTGTCTATACGCCGCTCGGGCTCCGGAATTCCGACGAGCCTCAGCAGTTCGAGAACGCGTGCGCGCGCCTCCTTTTTACTGCCACCGCGGTGGTGAATGATCGGCTCGGCAATCTGCGCACCGATCCGGTAGAGAGGATCGAGCGAGGTCATCGGCTCCTGGAAGATCATGGTGACTTTCGCGCCACGGATTTTGTTGAGCTCGCCGACAGGCAGTCCAAGAAGTTCCTTTCCGCGATATTTCGCGGAGCCGCTAATGGCGCCATTGGATGCAAGCAATCCCATGATGCCCATCATCGTCTGGCTTTTGCCAGAACCGGACTCGCCAACCACAGCGAGCGTTTCGCCCTGTTTGACGTCTAGGTCGATGCCCTTGACGGCATGGACAGTGCCATCCGGCGTGGTGAAATCGACCTTGAGGTCGCGAACGGAAAGAATGGTGTCATTTGTCGTCTTCATGTCAACGATCCTTGGGATCGAGTGCATCACGCAACCCATCGCCGACGAAATTCAGCGAAAACAGGGTCAGCACGAAAAAGATCGCCGGGAATATCAGAAGCCACGGGGCGGACTGGATATTGTTGGCACCTTCGGAAATCAGCGCTCCCCAGCTTGTCAACGGCGCCTGAACGCCGAGACCGAGGAAGGATAGGAAGCTTTCCAGAAGAATGACTTTGGGCACGACGACCGTCACGAAAACGACAACGGGCCCGATCGTATTGGGGATGATATGACGGCGGATAATCTGCCAGTCGCTTAGCCCCAGAGCCTGCGCCGCACTGACAAATTCCCGTCGTTTCAAGGCGAGTGTCTGGCCACGGACAATGCGCGCCATGTCCAGCCATTCCACCGCGCCGATGACGAGGAAGATCAGGATGAAGCTGCGGCCAAAAAAGACGACCAGAACCACAACCAGAAAGACGAAGGGGAGTGAATAGAGGATTTCGACGAAGCGCATCATCACATTGTCCACGCGCCCTCCAATATAGCCCGCTGTTGCACCGTAGACCACGCCGATTCCCAAGGAAACGAGGCTCGCCAGGACACCGACCGCAATCGAAATCTGACCGCCAAGCATGACGCGCGCAAGCATGTCGCGGCCGTTGGAATCTGTACCGAAGAAAAAGTATTCGCGGTTGACGTCGCCTTCCAGCTTCAGCGTGCGTCCGTCGTCTTCGGTCGCAGTCACCTTGGTATTTTTGAATTCATTGGCACGGTCGAAGTAGCGTGTTGCGCGCGGATCGATTGCGCTGCTGGAGGTGATGGTCGCCGTGAAAGTCTGGCCTTCAACGGCAAATTCCTTCAGCTCGACGCGGGCCCGGCTCGCAACACCCTCCATCACGTCCTGAAGGTTATTCACATCAGGGCGTGGCTCGAGACTGGGTGCCACCGAGACATAGGAGGAAAACACCTGATCATAGGTGTGCGCCAGGAAATGAGGCCCGACGAACGAGAACAGAGTGATAAGGAGTAACATGACGGAACCCGCCATGGCTGCCTTGTTGCGTCTGAAACGCAGGACTGCCAGCTGGAACAGGCTGCGGCTTTTGATTTGTTGCGAATGAGGGTTAGTGCCGGGGCTATCAGTCATGTCTGACCCTCGGATCAAGAAGGCCGTAGAGAATATCGACGACTAGATTGAACAGGATGACGAAAATGGCGATGAGAACAACGGTGCCCATCACCAGCGTATAGTCACGATTGATGGCGCCGAGAACGAAGTAGCGGCCGACACCGGGAATGGTGAAGATCGTTTCGATGACTGCCGAGCCAGTCAAAAGCGCGGCGGCGCAGGGAGCGAGATAGGAAACGACCGGCAGCATTGCCGCGCGCATGGCGTGGAAAACGACGACGCTGCGCGCGGGAAGGCCATAGGCCTTGGCCGTGCGGATGTGGTCCATTCGCAGTGCCTCGATCATGGCACCGCGCGTCAGCCGGGCAATGACCGCAAGCTGCGGCAGCGCAAGTGCGATCATCGGAAGAATGAGGTAGCGTAGCGACCCGTCACCCCAGCTGCCTGCCGGAAGAAGCCCGAGCAGCACGGCAAATACAAGCGTGAGAACAGGGGCCACGACGAAGTTCGGGACGGTGACGCCCACTGTCGAGATTGACATGATCGAGAAATCGAAAGCGCTGTTTTGCCTGAGTGCTGCGAGCGTGCCGGCGAGCACGCCGCCCACCAGAGCCAGCAACAGGGCATAACAACCCAGTTCGAGCGAATAGGGCAGGCCCTTGCCGATCAGCTGCGCGACGGTGTTGTCCTTATAGATGTAGCTTGGGCCAAAATCGCCAGTGACGGCATTGCCGAGATAGATGAGATACTGGCGCCATAGTGGCTCATCCAGATGATAGGTTCTCATCAGATTTTCCATGGTCTGCGGGGGGAGGGGACGTTCGAGATTGAACGGACCACCGGGCGCAAAACGCATCAGGAAAAACGAGATCGTGACGACGATAAACAACGTCGGCACGGCGCTCGCCAAACGGCGCAGAATAAACGAGATCATGTTTTTGGGCTCCGGCATGGCACGGTGGCGGGGCCACCGTGCCAGTGCTGCTTATTCGGAAACGCTCAGGAAGCGGCTGAGGTGTTGATTGGCAGCGTTGTCCACCCAACCCTTGACGCGGTTGGACACCAGCCAAAGATCGGCCTGCGTCAGAAGCGGCGCTACCGGCTGTTCCTTCATGAGGATTGCTTCGGCCTCGTGCAGCAGCTTGGAGCGAGCTGCCGGATCCTTTTCCTCATAGGACTTCTTCAGCAATGCATCATACTCGGCGTTGTTGAACTTCGAGTAATTGAAGGTCTTGTTGGACGAGATGGAGAGCGCAAGGAAGTTTTCCGCATCCGCATAGTCAGCGACCCAGCCAGCACGCGCCACATTGAACTTGCCGCCTTCCTGGAGGTAGCCGTAGTGCGAGGCAACGTCGAGGTTCACGAGGGAGACCTTGGCGCCGAAGGTGTTTTTCCACATGTCGGCAATCGCGGTCGCAACGCGTTCGTGGTTGGGGTTGGTATTGTACCGGATTTCGATGGATAAAGGCTTGCCACCTTCACCGTAACCGGCCTCCTTCATGAGCTTTAGAGCTTCGTCTTCGCGATCAAGCTGCGACAGGGTTGCAAAGTCGGCCTTGGCGGGCTCACCGTAGGAATCCATGCCGGGTGGAACCATCGAATAGGCCGGAACTTGCGAGCCGCTGTAGATTTCCTTGGCGAGGAAGTCGCGGTCGACAGCCATGGATAGCGCCCGGCGCACGCGGACGTCGTCATATGGCGCTTCGCGCGTATCGAAGGTGTAGTAGTAGGTCGCGAGCGTCGGTGAAACGTGCACCTGGTCGCCATAGGATTTGCGCAGACGGTCGATCTGGTCAGCTGAAAAATTGTAGGCGAGGTCCATTTCCTTCGCCTCGAAACGGCGAACGGAGGCGGCCTGGTCGTCAACCGGGTAGAAGATCACCTTGTCGATCTTGGTATTGGCAGCATCCCAGAAATTGGTGTTCTTGACCACAGTAAGGCTGTCGTTCGGAACATGAGCTTCGAGTTTGTAGGCGCCGTTCGACACCATCACGCCCGGTTTTACGAAATCCGCGCCGTTCTTTTCGTAACTCGCCTTGGAAATGGGCAGAGCCGTTTGATGGGCGAGCAGTTCAAGGAAGAACGGCGTCGGCCGCTCGAGCGTGATCTCCAGGGTCTTGTCATCCACCGCCTTGACGCCAAGCTGGTCAACAGGCGTTTCGCCCTTGTTGATCTTTTCGGCGTTCTTGATCGGGTAGAGAATATTGGCGTATTTCGCTGCGGTCTTCGGGTCTTCGACGCGCTTATAAGAGAAGACAAAATCTTCCGCCGTCACGGGTGTACCGTCCGACCACTTCGCATCGGCGCGCAGTTTGAACGTGTAAACGGTACCATCGTCAGACAGCGTCCAGCTTTCGGCCGTGCCCGGAATGATCTTGCCGGTCGCGTCATAGATGGTCAGACCTTCATAGAGATCCTTGACGATGAAGGCCTCGATGTTGATGGAGGTCTGTGCCTGATCGAGCGTCTGTGGTTCGCCGGCATTGCCGCGGTGTAGCACTGTTTCTGCAAGCGCAGAGCTCGCCCCCAAGAGAAGCGCAGCCATCACCACCGCGACCCGAGACCTAGCATTTATCGACATTTTTTCTTTCCCCGTGACTATTGAGCCGACAAATATGGCCAAATCGCCAGGAAGCGCAACCGAGACGAAATCATCAGGTAAAATTGCCACTGCAGAGCCAGGGGTAGGAGAAGCGGATGCAGCGCGTGCCCGAACTTACAAATACCGTCGCCCAAATCTTCTGTTATTTTGGTGCCTCATCGCGTCTGGCAACTCTGCAGTCGGGCTGAGGCGCCGGCAAGGCAAGAGGTTGCCATCGTAAGCCAAGTTGGAAGCGGACCGGCACCGGGTGTTACTCCTGCTGGATGAAAATACCATCGTTACAACCATGTCGATGGAGAGATTGCCAAGTCGCTCCGTGACAGCGCAATCCCTCTTTCGAAACCGTTTTGTGCGGCACCGTACGAAAGCGATTTCGACCTGACTTAACCATGTTGGTTCCAGCCGCTTTAAGTTTCGGTCACGTAGTCTGGACGAAACACAGGCGGATATGAAACGATGCAAACCCTTCTGCAGTCGAAATGGTTTTGGAGATTTAGCCTGCCCGTCATGGCGTCATTCGCCATCTGCGGGCTGCTTCTCTTGTCACTCTATTTTGCGGCGATCGCAAGCGACGGTATCGCAGTTGCAAGGCAGCGTGACGTGGTCGCCTTGACAGTATCGAAACTCAAGTCATCGATTGCTCATGATCAGGAAAGCGCCACTGTCTGGGATGACGCCGTCACGAACTCCCTTGCCCGTAATCCAGACTGGATGGAAACCAATCTCGGCGTATGGATGAATACCTATTTCGGACACGATGCAGCAATCGTGCTGACAGCGGACCTTAATCCGATCTATCAATTTCTTGTCGATCACAATGACGCGTCCACCGCCGATGGTTTGCGGACCGCCTATCTCCCGTTAGCGACGAAGCTGAAGGAACGCCTTATCGCAGGCGATCAGGACGGAACGAGTAGCAAGGTGCTCTCCATAGGAGAAGCCGACATCGTCTACGTTGGCTCACGTCCGGCGATCGTAAGCATAAAACCGATCGTTTCCGACACGGGTGATATCGAGCAGCAACCGGGGCGAGAAAATCTGCATGTTGCGGTCCGATTTCTGGACGGAGATCTCGCAGCAACGGTGGGGCAGGAATACCAGTTCGAAAATCTTCGATTTGCCCTTCATCAGCCAACGGACCCGCGTTTTTCTTATCTTGCGTTGCATTCAACATCCGGACAGGTCGTTGGCTACTTCGAATGGCAGCCGTTCAGGCCCGGCCAGCAAGTCCTTGAAGCTACCATTCCCGCGATCGCATTTGCTTTTTTTGCCATATTCAGTGCAGCGAGCGTCGGCGGAAACGCCCTCTGGAGACGGTCGAACCGATTGAAGGCGAACCAGGAGCAGTTGCAGTATCAGGCGGCACACGACACTCTAACCGGCCTTGCCAATCGATCGGAATTCAATGCGAGAGTTGCGACCGCCGCGCAAAATGCGAGGGAAGACGAGGCACACGCCGTGCTGTTCATCGATCTCGACAGGTTCAAGGAGGTGAACGATTCGCTTGGACATCCTGCAGGAGATAGATTGATATCACTTGTCGGGGCGCGGCTCACGAGCCTTTTGCCCGACAGTCTTGTTGCGCGGATCGGTGGTGATGAATTTACCGTCCTTGTCACATCGAACGATTTGCTGCAGCCCGAGCATGTTGCAAAAGCCATTGTGGACGACCTTCGATTACCGTTCGAGATCGAGGAGACGCAAGTCACAATTGGTGCCAGCGTCGGAGTGGCCGTAAAGGACGGCGCCTTTGATGCAAACGAGGCGATACGTCAGGCCGACATCGCACTGTATCATGCCAAAGCAGCTGGCAGGAATACTTACGCAATATTCGGCGAGCACATGGACGAGTTGCTTCGCAAGAGAAGGGCTATGGAAGCTGACCTGCGGAAGGCGGTCAACGGCCGCGCGGAGATAGAGATATTCTATCAGCCAGTCTTCTCAGCACGGGACGGGATGCTCTGTTCCCTCGAGGCGCTGGCCCGATGGAACCACCCCACACTTGGATACGTAAGCCCCGGAGAGTTTATTCCGCTGGCCGAAGAGTGCGGTTTGATCCACGAAATCGGAGCCATTGTGCTAGAAGACGCCTGTTCCATGCTGGCGCACTTTCCCGACATCGACATCGCGCTCAACGCCTCCTTGCTGGAACTGTGTTCGCCGGCCTATCCGCTGAACGTGATTGCTGCGCTCGAAAAATGGAAGGTTTCGGCTAACCGCCTGGAAATCGAAATAACGGAAAGCGCAGCTACCGGAGAGGACGGCCGATCGGAACGGACCATTGCGGCCCTGCGCGCAGCCGGAGTCAGATTTGCGATTGATGATTTCGGAACAGGATATTCGTCATTCTCGCGGGTTCAAAAGATTGAGGTGGATCGCATCAAGATTGACAGATCATTCATCGAGGAAATCCACAGAAGCGACAACAGGGCCCTCGTCACTGCCATGATCAATGTCGCGCGGGCCAAGGGGTTGAAGATTACGGCTGAGGGTGTTGAGACAACGGAGCAGCGCGATGCTCTGGAGAGCCTCGGTTGCCATCATCTGCAGGGCTTTCTACTCGCACGGCCCTTGTCGCCGAATGCTGCTCGCGCGCTGCTCTCGGCCCCTGATCCCCTCTCGACGCTGCCCGGTCACGCGGGTTTCTGGCCTGACAGACAGTCGTATAACGTAAGCCGCTGATCAACCGTCGCAATTCGCGGCGTCGCAAGAGCTCGTGACACGCCTGCAAATCCTCGCCGCTCACTCCGCGGCGGGCGGAGCCAGGCACGACCTGCTTCTGGCGAAATGCGTCGTTCGCCTCAACACCAATGGGATGCAAGCCTTCCAAGCTCGTCACATTGGCTCTGTGCAGGAACGAGGTTAGTCGCGATGCCTGGCAGATCCGAATTCGCGACCTCACGCCGAAAAAACAACCCCTGATAATCGGCAGATTGCTCGCCCGCCGGCCGTTATCTAGTTTCGGTCGAGGTTGACACGACAAAACGCGCGGGTGTCCATGTCCAATGAACCAAAAAGTCGCCTGCCATCGTTGAGTGCAGTCACGGCGGGCTTCATGTTTGCCTGTATCCTCGTCGGTGCCGCGATTGTGTTCAAGGTGATTGACGATCGAATGCTCAGTTTCCAGGAGGCAAGTCTGCGTACTGCCGTGGAAACCAGGGTACGGGGCGTTCAAACAGCCTTCGCCGCTTCCCTTTATCGAGAATGGACAAACCTCGAAACGTTGGGAAGGTCGCTTGCGGTGAGCCAGCCTGAAGAGATCCAGGACGATCTTTCAACGCTCGTGGGAAGCGGACGGGTTGTGTCGTGGGCAGGTTATGCCGGAAATGACGGCAAAGTCCGTGTCGCGTCAAACGGTCTGTTGGTCGGCGCCGACGTGTCATCCCGTCCGTGGTTTCAGAGGGGGCTTCAGGGCAACTTCGCCGGGGATGCGCACGAAGCGGTTCTTCTTGCGGCTAAACTTCCTGCTCCCGAAAGTGGGGAGCCGTTACGGTTCCTCGACCTGGCAGCCCCTGTAACCGGTGTTGGTCAGTCAGTAACAGGAGTTCTTGGGCTTCATCTCAATCTGGAGTGGGCAAAAGCCTACATTCGTGAGCTGAGTGATGCCCTGGACGTCGACGTCCTCATAGTCAATCCCGAGGGCAGGGCTGTCATATCGTCCACGAACGAGAGCCCTTCAAACCTGGATTTGCCAAGCTTTCGAAGAGCAAGGACAGGTGCCACCGGCGTGAGCCTCGAGTTATGGCCTGATGGCAAGAATTACTTCGTAGCCACGCTTCCCGAGGCCAGCTACCAAAGCCTACCGAGGTTCGGGTGGTCCATTGTCGCGAGGATCGATGCGAACGCATTCAGCAATGCGGCCAGTAGCTTCTCCAGCGGTCTTTTTATTAGTTTGTCTCTTCTGACCCTGCTCCTTCTGCTCCTCATGTCATTGTTCATTGTCTCGTTTATCCGGCCGTTCCATCACCTCGCCGTCAATGCCAAAGCCGTTGCGGATGGACAGAACGTATATCCCTACGAGAGCAGGAGAACTTCCGAACTAGCTACAATCGGCTCGGCAATTTCTCGCTTGCAGGCAAGTGCAGACCGGCAGGACGGCGGTTAAGTAAGCTAGACCACTACTGGCGGGCAAAACGGGTGGTGGCATCCTTGATGATCGCCGATAGCCGTGTTGACGTGACACTTGGTACGCTCCCTCCAGCGTAAAGTCTTTTCAGCAAGAGCTGGTACTGTGTTTCATCCAACCCCAGCGCAACGACCAGGCCGTCGTCGGTCCGATCCAGCACCGTGGCGGTGAAATCTCCGATTTCTTTGAGTTTCATGATGATCTGGGTAGCTATAGGCGCGTCTACCCCTCTGAGACGGGCCGTTTCCTGCGTCAGGTCCGTCATCCAGACACGCTTCAGCGCACCGCCGAGGGATATTACGACCCGCTCGGGACGGTCCGCATAGTGTTTCTCACGTCGTGGCAACTCGACACAGACCAGCAGCGTCACGGCAAGGATCACCAGATTGTAAACAGTCCAGAACAGGATAACGACCTTCCCGTCTCCTGCGTCATTGAACGCGAAACGGTCAGAGACCAGACCGATCAGGACCCCGGCGACGGTCAGAAACGTCAAAAGGAGGAAGGGGCGCATAAGACGCCATTGGACAACGACTTTGGTTCGGTCTCCTCCCTTTGCCGTAACACTGAAAGGGTGACCTTTCGGCTTCACAAGCCCCACAATGGCGGCTCTCGATATGGGGAGCGCACCAAGCAACTGGCTGACGTCATTGACGATGGGGATCACCATTCCGGACGAGATGAAGTTCAACACGAACAGGATCCACACCATATACGCCCCGAAATAGCTGATGACATCGGGAACAGATGCGTTGACCACCGTGATGTTGAAAAACCAGTAAAAGAGAGGAAAGGTCATGGAGGCGATGCGGAATGTGAAGGTGGTGAGCCAGAAAAATACCGAGTCAACGACACTCCAGCGGTCCCGCAGCCGCAAATTGTTCCGCGAAAAGGGACCTAGCCTTCCTCGGGCAATCTGCATGAGCCCCAGGCACCATCGCGCTCGCTGAGTGACGTATTCCTTCAACCCCTCCGGAGCAAGGCCCTCGGTCAACGCTTCGTTCAGATAGACCGTCCGATAGCCGTGCTCCTGCAACTGAAGCGTCAGCATGAAATCTTCCGTGATGCTGTCTGTCGGGAACCCACCGGAGGCCTGCACTGCCCTCCATCTGATCACCGACGACGTGCCGCAGCAGAATGCGATGCCCCACCCGTCGCGGCTTGGTTGTAAATGGTCAAAGAAAAAGCGCTGCTCGTCGGGATACGATCGGCTGAGCCCGAGATTATGCTGGATAGGATCCGGATTGAAGAAGTGCTGGGGTGTTTGAACCAGTCCGACCTCCTGGTCGTGGAAAAGCGCAAGTGCGCGCGAGACAAAATCCGTGTGAGGAACGAAGTCCGCGTCCAGCACGGCTATGAAGTCTGGCGGTTGATCGTCTTGCGCAAGAACGCCCAGGGCATGATTGATATTGCCGGCTTTCGAGCCCTTGTTATCTGGCCTGCGAAGGTATCGAACGTCGTGCTCCTTGCAGAAGTCACGCAGCCAGTCACGGCGCCCGTCATCCAGCACAAGAACCTGGACGTCCGGATGATCGCTGGCCTTTGCCCCGACGACCGTCCGTTCCAGAACGGCTTGCTCCTCGTTGTATGTGGCGATCAGAATCGCGACTTTTGGAGGCGGATCCGGTTGCCACCAGGATTTATTCTCCTCGACTTCAGGGGACCGATCGGTGGTTCTGGTCAGGATTGTAAACGCGCTCAGCGACGAGAGAACAGATAATGCTTCCAGAGCAAAGAATGACCAACTGAACAGACAGTCCAGCGTGAAGCCGGGCGGGGCCAGGGTCTGGGTTCCTCGCCACCAGATATATCGCACCGCTAAAGCCATTCCGATTGCGAAAAGGAACGTCCTGTGGGTCCAGTTACGATTGTTCAGGAGGTATGGCAGGACGAGTGCGCACCCGAAGGCCAGAGCCAGATGAGCGAAGCTCGACTGAAGTTCGCTAAGATAGAGAAAACTGTCCAAGTCCTATCTCCATAGTCCTCGCAGCCAGTCAAAAGCGCGCGTTTCGAAAAACACCCTGCCCGTGCGCCCTGCGAGGCACCGAAGGTCGGGGTCGTCCCGCAGAGCCGGCACATCAAGTGCCACGTCGTACCTTTGGAGGTGGCGCTGACTCGGTGCTATTGCCATGTTTTCATAGATCGTAGCCGCGCCGGAACCCGCAAGGCGGATTACCGATCCCTGAAGAACCTGACGGCTTCGGTTAAGGCGAAAGGTCGCGGGTGCGCCGACCCTGAGGGAATTGTAGACGCTTTCCGACACGGATAAGGTCACAATTGCGGAGTCGCAGTCGATCAGGCGCATGAGGTCCTGACCGCGCTGGACCGTTTCGCCCGAAGCGGAGAGATACTCCCACAGCGCACCATTCACATTCGCCACCAGATCTGAGGAAGAAAGTCTGTTTACACGAAGACGCTCGTTTGCCAGCCGATCGGAAATTGCAGCCAATGCCAGTTTCTTCGCCTCAAGTTGCGCTTTTAATTCCAGACGCTGCACGTCGATCTCGGAAATCCTCTGTTCGGAGTAGGGGGCGTCGTTAAATCCGTCTCCGAGGAATACTCCCCGCTCGGCCGCCTTCTGTGCCACAACGATTTCGGCGGCCTGAGCCTTTGCATTTGCGACCTCCAGCGCGGAAACCTCGGAAAGTGACTGGGCCTGTTCAAGGGACTGTGCGGTAGAAATGCCCTGACCGCTTAGCCGTGATGATCGCTCGCGGCTGAGTTCCGCGTATTTCAGACGTGCCTCGGATGCAGCACGCGAGGCGTCGGCAGACTGAGCCTGAGCCGCGAGCTGGCGTTTTCTTTCCTCACGATAGATGGCCGCGCGGGTCTGCAACTCATCAATCGATTCATCGAAAGACGTGACGACGGTCTCGAGCCTTTTTATTTCGGTCTGAGCATCGGCCTGTTGAAGTTCGAGATCAAGGAGACGGATGCCGTCAACAAGAGGATCCTCAAGAGAGCCCAGTGGATCGCCTTGCGCAACCTGGGCGCCCAGCGGCCTGGAAATCAATTCAATTTTGCCAGCGATGGGAGCGCGTATCGTCGTCAAACGGGCATTTATGAACGCATTCGCACTCGCGCCGCTAAGCTGCTCCCCAAGCACCACATAAAGAGCACCGCAGATCAGCAACAAACCGAATCCGATCTTTATGAGCTTCATGTTTCCTCCTCCGCATCTACCTAACAAAACGTACGGCCGGGGATCGGTTCACCCTGCTTGAGAAAACCCGCTCCCAGAGTTAGCGCGCGGTTAAATGACAACCGGCGCATATAGACTTTGACCTATCAAACCACCGAGCGCTAAACGTGTCTCAGGTCAAAACTTGCCCGCGAGTTTTTGTGGAGCGCTCGCTTTGCACGATTATCGACAGGCAAAGGGCGAGAATGCGTGCGACGATCACCGAGAGGAGGTGGCTCGGCGAGCGTCATGGATAGATCGAGAAGTTCGGGAGACGCGACTAGGGTCGTTCGATACGCCGCGCGAATTTTGTCCAGATCGACAGCAATAAAATCGCGACGCCGCCGGTCGCTATACCGATTATTGCCTGAATAAACGCGGTGGCCAGCCAATTCGTCACGGAGGGGACAATCACCAGGGTTTGTTCTATCCTTGATGCGACTGTTTCGATCAGATGTTCAGGCTGATGCCATCCCATCCCCGCCAGGCTGTGTGCGATAATGCTTCCGCCTACCCAGAGCATCGCCGCCGTTCCGACGATTGCCAGTGCCTTGAGAAGAAACGGTACACCTTTGACCAGCCCGGCACCGACCGTCCTTGACAAAGGTCCCCCGGACTTCGTCAGGTGCAATCCGACGTCATCTGCTTTGACGATGAGCGCGACCACGCCATAAACTGCTGCGGTGAGCAGGATGCCAACCGCCGCCAGGACCCCTGCCTGGGTATAGATGCCGGAGGAGGAGACACCAGCCAGTGTCAGCGCCATGATCTCGGCCGAGAGGATAAAGTCGGTACGGATCGCGCCTGCGACCTTGCGGTTTTCCAGATCTGTTGCATCAAGCGCCGCGTTGTCGTCCGGACCGTGTTCCGGGGCATGAGCGAAAAATGCCTCATGTAGCTTCTCCGCGCCTTCGTAGCTCAAGTATATGCCACCGATCATCAGGAGCGGTGTGATGAGCCAGGGAGCGAAATATCCGAGGACGAGAGCGATGGGCAGGAGGAAGATCAGCTTGTTTTTAAGCGATCCAAGCGCAATTTTGCCAATGATCGGCAGTTCACGCGCGGGAGCCAGACCGACGACGTAGGCCGGCGTGACGGCGGTGTCGTCGATCACGACACCTGCCGCCTTCACACTGGCTTTGGCAGTCTGGGTTGCGACGTCGTCGAGGGACGCGGAGGCAGCCTTAGCTATCGCTGCCACGTCGTCAAACAATGCGATCAATCCGGTAGCCAATTTAACTCCTGAACAGGTTCAGCGTTGTCCGTGATTTGGGGCCGTTGCACAGAATGGAGAGTAAAGGTTGCTCGATATATCACAGCCATCCTGTCTTCTTGAACCGGTAATAAAGTATCGCGCAAAGGGTGATGATTACGGCGATCACGACATAATAGCCGTATTCCGATTTCAGTTCCGGCATGTGCTCGAAGTTCATTCCATAAATGCCGGCGATCGCCGTTGGGACAGCCAGGATCGCGGCCCAGGCTGCAAGCTGGCGGGTGATCATACCCTGGCGCTGCTGTTCAAGCAGGTTCGAGGCCTCGAACACGGAAGTGATAACTTCCCGCAAGCCTGACATCATGAATTCGACGCGCCGTACATGGTCAAGCACGTCCCGAAAATAGGCTTTGGCGTTCTCGTCAATACAGGGCAGCTCCAGATTGGCGAGCTTGCCAGCGACCTCCTCCATCGGGCCCAGAATGCGCTGAAAGCGGATCACCTGCCGTCGCATGCGGAAAAGCCGTCTGATCTGCTCCCTTTCGAGAAATGCAATCAGCATGTGCTTTTCCATCTCAAGCACCTTGTCCTCCAGCGTCTCGACCATCGGCAGATAACCGTCGACGACGAAATCGATGATACCGTGCAGGACATAGTCCGGGCCATGTTCGAGGAGTTGCGGAGACTGTTCGAGATGCTCCCTCAATTCCTTGTGGGAGCGTGCCGAACCATGCCGGACCGAAATCACATGGTGCCGTCCGACGAAAATACAGGTTTCGCCATAGGCAATCTTGTCGCCCTCAAGATGAGCGGTCTTGATGATGACGAAGAGCTGATTGCCGTACACCTCAACTTTCGGCACCTGCCTCCCGTTCAGTGCGTCTTCGACGGCAAGCGGATGCAGGTCAAACATCGACTTCAGGCTCGCCATTTCCTCGACGGTCGGGTCGGTGATACCGATCCAGGCAAACTCGCCGTCCCTCTCGGGGAACGGTCGGCCAGTCAAGGGGAGTTCTTCGGCACGCTGGCCAAGGCGGTAGATGTAGGAAGCTATGACTGTCATGAAAACCGCAGTGAGTTAACCGTCATGATTTGGTATTCTGATATCGTAGTGACAAGATGGAACGGGCGATCCTATCCGTAGCGAATCTGCACACCAGCGTCACTGGCAGAATCGCCGCGTCACGGCGCGTCCATCGAATGTAAGTTTGCCGTCACTGGAACAGTCCGCGCTGCACACCGTTATAAACCGGCGCTGCAAAGGGTGGCGTTGGAGATGGTATGCATGAACAGTCGCATTTGCATTATCGGTTCGGGGCCTACCGGAATCTTTTCCCTTCAGCGACTTATTCATTCTCCTTCCCCAATGAGTATTACTGTTTTCGAAGCGGAAATGCTGGCGGGGAAGGGAACGCCCTATCTTCCCGGCTCAAATGATCCTGTCATGCTTTCCAACATTCCGAGCATCGAGATACCGCCGTTGCCGCTGTCACTGGTGGAATGGCTATCTCGCCAGGAAGACGATTACCTTAACCGTTTTGCCATTGTGCGCGATGCCATCAGCGAGCGTGCGTTTTACCCGAGGTTGGTTCTCGGTGATTATTTTCAAGAGCAGTTCAGTGCGCTTGTGGATTATGGAGTCGAGAAAGGTCACCAAATCGATATCCGCCCCCGGCACCGCGTCAGTGATATATCGCTCGACGTCGACCATATCCGAATTTGCGCCGAAAGCCCTGACGGAAAGTTCGACGCGATCTATGACCACGTCGTGATGGCAACGGGCCATAATTGGCCCGAGAAGACCGAAGTGCAGCCAGGCTACTTTGCGTCTCCGTGGCCCGCTTCCGCGCTCAAAAGTTCCTGCTATGGAAGGCTTGGGATACTTGGGACGTCGCTCAGCAGTATCGACGCGCTTTTGACCGTCGCGGTATCCTGCGGTTCGTTTGTTTATGACGACACGGGAACAATGAGGTTTCACGCATCCACCGGGCACGAAAACTTCACAGCCGTGATGATGTCCCGCAAGGGACTGTTACCGGAGGCGGATTTCTATTGCCCGCTTCCCTACCGGACACCGAGTGTTTGCACGCAGGAAGCTGTCAATGGAGAAATCGAGATTGGCTCTGCCGGTTTGCTCGACAGGGTTTTCGAGCTCTTCAAGCGGGAAATCGCGACCGCCGATCCTGACTACGCAGCCGAAATAGGGCTAAATTGCCTGACGGCAGACACCTTTGCTGACGCATATTACTCTCGCCGGTCGGGAGTGGATCCATTTGTCTGGGCAGCAGCAAACCTAGCCGAAGTCGAACGCAACGCAGAGCAGCGATTCACTGTGCCTTGGCGCTACGCCATACTCATCACACATGAAATCATCGCCAGAGCAATCCCGCACCTGGACACGCGTGACCTAGCGCGGTTCAACCGATCGTTTAAAAGTATATTCATCGATGAATATGCGACCGTACCCCACCTTTCGATCAAGCGTTTGCTTGCGCTTCGAAACGCTGGCAGGTTGGAAATTATCGCGCTGGGAGAGGATTACGCAATAGACACGTGTGGCCTTGCGCGGGGCGCCAGAGTGACCACGGCCGGCTCGGAAGAAATCTTCGAAAGTTTCATCGATGCTACCGGCCAAACGGCGTTATCGGCACGGGACCTCCCGTTTCCTTCGCTCGTGAAGCAGGCAGCTGTCAAACCGGCTGTCACGCGCGTGGCTTCGACTGGATTAATAGCCGATACGACAGGCCTCAACTTCAAGAGGACCGGCGGTATCGAGGTCGACGAATGCTATCGTCCACGCGATACCGGCTTGTTATCCAACCGGCTTTATTGCGTGGCAATACCATTCCTGTTGCATAAGAACCCCTTTGTACAAGGTATCACCAGCGCCGCTGAGTTAGGGCAGGCGGCCGCGCAGGCTATCCTCGACGATATTCGGGCGACGACAGCCGACTTGCTGCTCACAGCCTGACATAGCGGACAGAATAGATAGATATGACGGTCACTTTTCGCTCAAAACACGTTATTGGGAAAGTCGCTGAGATCTGGCGTTTCCCGGTAAGCTCGCTTGGTGGAGAACGATGCAAATGCGCAGAAATAGAGCCAGCGGGCATCGTCGGCGACAGGCGTTTTGCGCTGTTCGACAATGTATCCGGCCTCGCCGCAGCGCCGGAAAAAGACGTTCGATGGCGGCCGGCACTTTTCCTCCGCAGCGCCATTGATGATGGCGGTGTGCGGATCACGTTTCCAAATGGGTGTAATTTCTATATTGAAGATCCTCAATTGCGACTGGAACTTTCGAAGTATTTCGGGTTCGACGTCGGTATCGGAAGTTACATCGATGCGGACCCGCTTGCCCCTTCTCTTCCCACTGTTGAGAACCGATACTCGAGATCGGCACTTCACTTGGTCACCACTTCGTCACTGGCCGAGCTTCAACAAATGTCATCGGACAGTACGGTTGACCGTTTGCGCTTTCGGCCAAATATTCTACTCGAAACCAGTAATGTGACAGGTTTTGCTGAGTTTCAATGGATCGGTAAGGTCATTAGTTTCGGGCTGGCGGAGGTCGAGGTGACAGACCTCACAAAACGGTGCGGAATGATCCTTGCCGCACAGCCTGATCTGCCGGAACAGCCGGAGATTCTCAGAACGGTATTGAGAAAAGCAGGTCGCGCATTCGGGGTTTATTGCGAACCTGTCAAAATAGGAAATATCGAAACCGGCCAGCGCGCAGAGTTGATTTCCGACTAGTCATTCCAAGACGAGATGGGCCGTTTTGTCTTGCCGTCGCCTCCCGCAGGAGAGAGGCTATACGCAATGTTCTTCGTCAAGAACCGGAGCCGTATGGCGCGGCATCGGCTTTTGGTCATTCCGCTATCGATGGCGTCTTTACGTATGTATTCCTTTGGGTGCGCCCGGACCCGCGCAATGGCAGCATCGTAACCTTTGCAAAACGAAGCCTTGTCGCCGCTGAAATTGTTCTCGGCATCGTTCTAATCCGAGCTGCCGAGCTTGCGGCTGAGCGCTGAAGGGCTTCGGTCTCAGCACTTGTAAGACGTGGTCATAAAGCTGTGTCTCACGCCTTCGCCCCGCGAGACGCCGTCATGGAGAAGGTCGAGAAGACCGTTATCCGTGAGGTTGAACAGGCCCCGCCGAACCCTATTGCGAAACTTGTTAGTTTCGGATATGGGTAGTTTCGATACTGAATAGTTCCGATTTGGTAAGGTCCCTAGATGTCCCAAATCCCTTCAAATAAGACCGGCAAGACTGGCCGCAAGCGCGATAGCGAACTGGATGAGGCCTTGCTCGACGCGACTATTGAGGTGCTGTCCGAGAGTGGGTTTGCTGGAATGACAATGGATATGGTCGCCGCCAAGGCTGGAGCGGGAAAGGCTTCTGTTTATCGGCGATGGCAATCCAAAGTCGACCTCGTCCAGACAGCTATCGAGCGGCTGAGCATTCGAAGCGCGGTATTAACCACACCCGATACCGGAAGCCTAAGGGAGGATCTTTTGGCACTCCTAACTCCTGACAGTGATGTTGACGGCGAGCGACTGCTCAGGGTCATGTTGGCCATAGCGTCTGTGCCGGAGGCCGCAAGTATAGCTCAAGCTGCCAGCGCTAGGCCGTGGGTAGCGATAAATGCGCAGCTAATTGAGCGCGCGATCGCACGCGGCGAGATCTCCTCGTCGATCGATGTTGAACTCATGTCTCAGGTTTTGCCTTCGCTTGTGGCTTACCGTGTGGCCATAGAGCGCAAGCCTATCAATGCTGCCTTTATCGCGAGCGCAATCGACAGCGTGCTGTTGCCCGCTCTGCTTGGAGCCGGTTTCACGGAAGACCCAAAAAAGCTTTGAAAAAGCGACCCAAAGATTTCCGACGAAAGCGAAAGGTTAGTCGAGACTAGAAGCCAGCAGACTTCGCCGCCGCCTCAGGACATCCCTCCGCGTACTTCGAGGGAGGGACTTAGCGTGCCCTCAGACAGTAAAAGGAGCCTTCAAAATTTCGGCAATTCTTCCTCTGTACGCCTTTTGTCCATCCTTACCTGCGCCGACGTCCTGACGATTGCTAGCCGCCAGGGCGCTTCGCGGTTGAAAAAGTAACCTTCACAACACGCCCCACCCCAACTTTGGCAGTGACGCCGGAGGACCCTGTCTACAGAAAGCAGAGTTCCGCTCTGTCGGACCTCGGCGCTCGCCGTCGCTAGTCCATGCAAATCCTGAGACCTAAATGCCGGAGCAATGCTCTTATCACGGCAGCGAGATCATAAATTAAGGAGAAAAAAATGCTTTCCACCTTTGCCCAAATACCCTGGATAGGGGTTCTTGCGGGAACCTTCGCTTTCTTTTTCCTCGGGGGTGTTTACTTCGGTGTTCTGGTTCCCAAGCAGTATATCTACGTCACCGGACGCGAAAAATTGCCGCAGGAACAACTCAAACCCATGACACCCATATTCTTCGTGGGGCCATTGATTTGCTCGTTTATCACCGTGATCGCCGACGCTTTTCTCATTCAGGCACTTGGCGTGACCGACATAGCCGACGCTACCACGCTCGGGATCCTAATCGGGCTCGGTTTCCTGGTCCCAATGATCTTCAACATCGCAATCAATCCGCTTTTCCCGCGTCCACTCCAGTACGGGATGCTCAACGCGCCTTACTTCCTGACCGCAAATGTAATCGCCTGCCTTCTTCTCGTGACCATACCCTGGTGAACATCGATCATGCGGTGCTCTGAGGATGCTGCGACCAGCAGCAAACCTTCAAATCAAAGGAGATAAAAGATGACACTAACCACTACGCCTCACCTTAATTTTCGCGGCGATGCGCGAGCCGCGCTTGAGTTTTACCAAATAGTGACCGGCGGTGACATCACGATCGTCACCCACGCTCAAGCTTATGGAACAATCGGACCTGCAGAAGCCGACCTCGTCAGTTGGGGGCAGGTCTCGACCCCTTCCGGCTTTCACGTAATGGCCTATGACGTGCCGTCAGCCATCGCGCATAATCCCGGGGAAATCCCCTTCTTCGTCTCTGTCCGAGGCAACGACGTTTCCGAAATCCAAGCGATGTGGGACGGGCTTTCCAATGGTGCCACTATCGTAGCGCCCATCGGCGCCTCTCCTTGGTCGCTGCTTTATGGGATGCTCAAGGACCGGTTCGGCGTGACTTGGGTGCTTGACGTGCTCCCCGACCACACCTCGTACTGAAATAGGTGTCGGGCCGGCGAGGCAATTATCGTTGCGATTGCGGCAGCGGCGTCAGAGCCGCATGCCGCCTGAGGCCTTAATTCGCTGCGTATTGATCCAGTGATTGTCGTCCGACAACAGCAAGGCGATGATCCCGCCGATATCCTCGGGCAGGCCAGGCCGGCCGAGCGCTGTCATGTCGGAGACGATCTTGTTTACCGCCGGATTGTCGCGCACGACGCCACCGCTGAAATCGGTTCGGAAAGCTTGTCGAGGCGCATGAAATCCATCCTTCGTCTGAACTGGCTTTGCGTGCGAACATTGCACGCCAGACAGACCGTGCCAAGCCGCCCACCGCGCCGAGCAGCCAACACTGATCGAAGACATCATCAAGGTGCATGTAGCCAACGACCGCATTTGGCGCAGAGCTGTCGCGGCGACTGAGGAGGCTAAAGCCAGAGGGATGTTCCATCACCCGCCCCCTCCGTGACCTTGCAACGCGGCTCAGCCAGTCCGGTCGGGGCTCGTTGGTGCCAGTGTCGGTCTTCTAACGGGCTGAGGGAGCGGCAGACGCCATTGTAACTTTGCGCAATGAGCGACATTTAAAGATTCGGACGGCTGCCTTTGCCCGAGGGAGTCTGGAAACGTTCATGCTGACAGTTGCAGTCGGGAGCAATGGACGGTCGGTCGAAAACTGGTTCGCCGATTATCGGTGCTCATCATTATGGCTTCGGCTCGATGTCACTGCTCAAGCTGTGAAACCAGCGCCTGCATGTTCACACGCAGTCCGTCAGGATCGTAATTGATCTCGACGCCCCCCTTCCCGGGAGGCCCATGCGGATCAGAACATCGGGTGAGGCAGGTCTTATCCGCCACGGGCGTGGGACACCAGCAGGGGCACGACTTCGCGCTCAAGCCGCTCGACAGACCAGCTGTGCACAGGAGCGGATACGACGATGGCTCCCGCCGGACGACCCTCTGGCCCTGGTACCGCAGCGGCAACATTTACCTCGTCGCGGATCGACTGGCGATCCGTGAAAGCCACGCCTCGAACGCTTGCCTCCAGAATCTCTGTGCGGATTTCATCCTTGTTCGTAACGGTAAAGGGAGTACCGGGCTGGACGGGGCTTTCCGAAAGAATTCTGTCAATCTCTCCAGGTGGCAGCCACGACAGGATCGCCCGACCACCGGAGGATGAAACGGCTGGAAGTCGCCTGCCCGGATAGGCGGTTCTGAAAGCCGGTTGCGGTCGGCTTTGAACATGCAGCAGGTGGATGATTTCCGTGCCATCCAGGATGCAGAAGGAACAACGCAGCCCGCATTCTTCCCGCAGCCTTATAAGCCGAGGCCATACCGACCGGAGCAACGCGTTTCCCATCTGGAAACGATAAAGAAGATCAAGCGCCCGCTCCGAGACATGGAAAGCGCGTTTGGGCTGATCTTTCTTCAGATAGCCCAGTCCCGCCAGCGTATCTGTAATGCGCTGGACAGTCGGCACCGGAAAACCGGTCTGCTGTGAAAGTTGCGTCAGGGTGAGCAGCGGCGTTTGTGGGTGGAAAAACTGTAATAAATGCAGGCTTTTGGAAACTGCGGTCACCGCGAGCGGATCATTCTCGTCGTCGACCAGCGGCCACAGCGTGCGTGGATTTGGCTCGAGGTTGGCCGGGCGTACCGCCCGTGTCACCATCAACTCCCCCATGCGTGAGACGGTTTCGCAAAGTTGCCCGGTCACCGTGCCTGCTGCCTCTGTGTCTACAGGACCGGAAAGCGAAATCGCAGCAAGCGGCTGGCCGGCTGCATCGCGAAAAGCGGTCGCAATGACTTGGCGGGATCTGCCTTCGCCAGTACTGTCAAAGGAAAATCCCACGCTGCGCTCAGAGGCTATCCGCTCGCGCAGCAAACCCGCGTCGCCTGTCCATGTTGCCAGAAATGTATCGAGTGTTGCGGCATCCATAAGAGACAACAGCGCCCGGCCTGGCGCGGTCTCGGCAAGTGCGACGCGGCTGCCAACCGGGGCAAGTGCCAGGGATGCGGCGGGTGAGGGGACCCGGGCCAGCGTAACAGCGGTCTTGCCGTCGAGGAGCCAGAGGTCGGTGCTGAGGCCGGTGCGTGCATTCAGTTCCACGACCAGCGGCATCACGAGATCGATCAACTCGTTGCTGTAAAGATAGACATGTGCGGGATAACACGCCCGGTGCCCGAGAGAAAGGACACCGCTCAGTGCGTCGCGTTCAAGCCAACGGGATTTGACAAGTGTATGGACCAGACGCTGGGCGCTGGACCGGTTCATCCCTCCTCGCCTCGCAACATCGGCAATTCTCAGTTCAGGCGTTCCCGGCCCGAACATCTCAAGCACGGCAAATGCCTTTTCCAGCGCGGCAATGCGGGCCCGGTGATCGGATCCTTCTGAGGGTTTGGTAAAATTCATTTTGCGACGCAGCAAGATCGTTGACAAGGCTTTCAACGAACCTATAATCGATAGTCGAGAATAGCAATCGCATCGCGGTAAAATAATCCCAAGGGGAACGCCTTGCACTCTATGCCAATCGGAATGACGTCATAGTCAGCTATGCCCACATGCTCGCCATGTGACAGTAAGCTGAACCTTGCAAGCCTCTCGCGCTGCGGTCTCACAGCCGCAGTTGCGCAAGGTATTGCAGTCGTATGTTTCGCCGCACCTTTGCGGCGGTACAAGTGCTCTTCGCTGCGCAAACTTTGAGGGATCGCAGCGACATTATCGAAAACGGTCCGGATCGGAAGGGTGCCGTGCGCTTGCGTGCGGGCCAATGCCCGCGCGTTTCGGTCGCTACCTGCCAAACAAAAAAGGGAACAGCGAAATCATGCACGCTCAGTTGACCAGAAAAGCAAGCCGGGCAAAAAGCCGGCTCGTTGCGGCGATCATCGCCCTTTCAGCCTGTGTTGCGGGCTTTGGAACGGATGCCTTGGCCACAACAATGATGGCCGTACCGCATTCTGGCCTGCGTATTCTCGATCCGATCATCACGACCGCTCATATCGTGCGCAATCACGGCTACATGATCTATGACACGCTGCTGGCGCTTGATGCCGATTTCAAACCGCAGCCCCAGATGGCTGACTACACCGTTTCGGATGACAAGCTGACCTATACATTCACGCTGCGCGACGGTCTGAAATGGCACGACGGCACACCTGTGACAGCAGAAGACTGCATTGCCTCGCTTCAGCGCTGGGGCAAACGGGACACCTCCGGTCAGGTCCTCTTCGACAAGACAGAAAGCCTGACAGCTACGGACGACAGGACCTTTGTTTTCAAGCTAAAGGAACCCTTCGGCTTCTTGCCCGACGTTCTGGCCAAGCCGTCTTCGGTCGTGCCGTTCATGATGCCGAAACGCATTGCCGCAACCCCGGCCGATACCGCCATAACCGAATTTGTCGGTTCCGGCCCCTTCAGGTTCGTCACGGCCGAGTACCAGCCGGGCGTCAAGGCGGTCTATGAAAAATTCACCGATTACGTACCGCGCAACGAGCCTGCGAGCTGGCTGGCCGGCGGAAAGGTGGTCAAGGTCGACCGTGTGGAATGGTTGAGCATGCCCGATGCCCAGACGGCAATCAACGCTATCCAGTCCGGGGAGATCGACTACATCGAAGCTCCGCCGGTTGATCTTCTACCACTTGTCGAGAGCAATGACGAACTGACCGTCAAGACGCTAAACACGCTTGGCTCGCAGACTATGGGCCGCATGAATTTCCTCTACCCGCCATTCGATAACAAGAAGATCCGCCAGGCTGCTCTCAAAGCGATGAACCAGAAGGATGTTCTCGACGCGCTGATCGGCAATCCGGACTACTACACCATCTGCGGCTCCGTCTTCGGCTGCGGTACGCCGCTTGAAGCACTGGCCGGTTCGGAAAGCCTGACCGGCGCGGGCGATATGGAAAGCGCAAAGGCACTCCTCAAGGAGGCCGGTTACGACGGAACTCCCGTTGTCATCCTTCAGCCAACCGACGTCGTGACCGTCAAGGCCCAGCCCGTCGTGGCGGCGGCTGCGCTGAGGAGTGCGGGCTTCAACGTAGAACTTCAGCCCATGGACTGGCAGACGCTCGTCACTCGCCGCGCCTCGCAGAAGCCGGTGGCTGAGGGTGGCTGGAACATGTTCTTCACCAACTGGATTGTGCCGGAAATCATGACGCCGCTTAACAATCCGATGTTGAACGGTCGCGGCGCCAAGGGATTTTTTGGCTGGCAGACAGACGAGAAGCTGGAAGCGTTGCGCGCCAAATACATCGCCGCGGCGACAGCTGAAGAGCAGAAGGCTGCGGCCGCCGAGCTTCAGGCCCATGCCATGGACGAGGTCAGCTACGTTCCGCTTGGCCAGTACAAGAACCCCTCCGTGTGGCGCAACCAGCTTTCCGGCTTCCTGGAATCGCCGGTTCCCGTGTTCTGGAACATCGAGAAAACAGAAGACTGAGCCTCGTGGAAGAACATGGCGGCATCCTGCGGATGCCGCTGCCCTGCCTGCCCAACCGACGTGAGGATGCTTATGCTCGCCTATACGTTCCGCCGAATTCTGGCCTCCGTTCCGGTAATGATCACGGTCGCCGTCTTCGTTTTTCTCCTGCTGCGCATAACGCCCGGCGATCCGGCCGCCATCATCGCCGGCGACATGGCCACGCCAGAGCAGCTTGAGAAAATCCGCGCTGCCCTCGGCCTCGACAAACCAATCGTCGTGCAATTCGTCTCGTGGTTCTGGTTGCTTCTCCAGGGCGACCTTGGCGTGTCGCTGATTTCCAATACGCCAGTCACTGCGATGATCGGCAAGCACATCGAACCGACCGTGAGCCTTGCGCTCGTCACGATCGTCCTGTCGGTGCTGATTGCCGTTCCACTTGGGGTCATCGCTGCGTGGCGCCACGGCACGTGGATCGACTATGCCGTCATGACGGTGTCGGTCGTCGGCTTCTCCGTGCCGGTTTTCGTGATCGGCTATATCCTCATCCAGGTCTTCGCCATCGACCTCAAATGGTTTCCGGTGCAGGGCTTCCGGAGCATCACCAAAGGCGTCGGTCCTTTCGCGGAACGCGCCATTTTGCCGGCCCTCACACTTGCTTCCATTTATATCGCGCTGATCGCCCGCATGACACGCGCCTCCGTGCTCGAAGTGCTGGGCGAGGATTATGTGCGAACCGCCCGCGCAAAAGGGCTGAAGGAAAATACCGTCCTGTTCCGCCACGCGCTGCGCAATGCCGCGGTTCCTGTGCTCACCATTATCGGCACCGGCTTCGCACTGCTTATTTCCGGCGTCGTGGTAACGGAGAGCGTATTCAACATTCCCGGCATTGGAAGGCTCACGGTCGATGCCATTCTTGCCCGCGATTACCCTGTCATTCAGGGCATGATCCTGCTGACAAGCGGTATCTATGTGATGGTCAATCTCCTCATCGACCTCTCCTACTCCTTCTTCGATCCGAGGATACGGTACTGATGGCCAATTCCACGCTATTTGGTGCCGCCATGCGGCTGCCCGTTTTCGCCGGCAGAAAAAAACGCGGACAAGCTGTCCTCGTCCCTGCCATCGCGCTTGCAATTCTTACCCTGATCATTCTCATGGCTGTTCTCGCGCCATGGCTTGCTCCGCATGATCCCGTGGCCATGACGCCCTCTGCCCGCCTCAAGCCCGCCAGCGATATCTACCCGCTCGGTTCCGATGCCTACGGACGGGACCTGCTGTCGCGTGTGCTCTACGGGGCTCGCATCTCCCTTTTTATTGGTATCGGAGCGACTGTCATCTCGGTGGCTGTCGGACTGGGGATCGGCCTGGTCTCGGGCTTCTTTTGGTTCCTCGACGCCGTGGTCATGCGGATCATGGACGCACTGATGGCAATTCCAAGCCTGCTGCTCGCCATCGCCGTGGTTTCGCTCACCGGGGCAAATATCTGGACCGTCATGTTCGCCATTACCGTCCCGGAAATTCCTCGTGTGGTGCGTCTTGTTCGCTCGGTGGTGCTGACTGCACGCGAAGAGCCCTACGTCGAGGCCGCGATCGCTGCCGGTTCGGGCCTTCCGAAAATCCTCTGGCGGCATCTGATGCCGAATACCCTGGCACCGCTCATCGTGCAGGCCACCTATGTCTGCGCCTCGGCGATCCTTACAGAAGCGATCCTGTCTTTCCTCGGGGCTGGTGTCTCCACCGAAATACCGACATGGGGAAATATCATGGCCGAGGGACGCGCCTATTTCCAGATCAATCCGCAACTGATCTTCTGGCCAGGTCTGGTGCTCTCGCTCTGCATTCTCTCCATCAACCTTCTCGGTGATACGGCGCGCGATCTGCTCGATCCGCGCATGAAGAAAAGGGAGGCCGCGAAATGACGGCTGTTGCATTCGATCCCGCCACCGCGTCCGAAGTATTGCGCGTCGAGAACCTCGTCATCCGCCTGACCGGAGACGATGACAGCGTGCCGGTCCTCAACGGCATTTCGGTCACCATCCGAGCCGGAGAAACTGTGTGCCTTGTGGGCGAGAGCGGTTCTGGCAAATCGGTGACCTCGCTCGCTACGATGGGGCTCCTGCCGCGAAATTCTCTTGAACCTGCAGGGGGTACAATCCTGTTTGAAGGTGAAGACCTCCTCAAGGCCGACGCCGGCCGCATGCGGGCACTGCGCTCGAAAAGTATTGCCATGATTTTCCAGGAGCCGATGACAGCACTCAACCCGGTGCTGACGGTTGGCCGGCAGATTTGCGAGGTGCTTCAGGAGCACACGACGCTTTCAGCAAGAGAGCAGAAGATCGCCGTTCTTGAGATGATGCGGGAAGTGCATCTGCCCGATGTCGAGCGGATATTCGCAGCCTATCCCCATCAGCTCTCGGGTGGACAGCGCCAGCGTATCATGATCGCCATGGCCTTGATCCTCAAACCCAGACTGCTGATCGCCGACGAACCGACCACAGCCCTTGATGTGACGACCCAGAAGCAGATCCTCAAGCTCATCAATGAACTTCAGGAAAAGCAGGGTACCGCCGTTCTCTTTATAACCCACGACATGGGCGTAGTGGCCGAGATTGCAGACACCGTCTACGTCATGAACCGTGGCAATCTCGTCGAGAGTGGTCCGGTCGACACGATTTTAAGAGCGCCCGAAATGGACTATACCCGCACGCTTCTTTCTTCCGTGCCAAGCCTTCAACCGCGCGAGCCGCGCCCCGCGCTCTCGGACGAGGTCGTGCTCTCGGCCTCGGAGCTTGAGAAGGTGTATGGCAAAAAAGGCTTTTTCGGAAAAACCGCGGCCGAAACAAAAGCCGCGACGGATGTGTCCTTCACACTGAAGAAGGGTCGTACACTCGGTATCGTCGGTGAAAGCGGCTCTGGCAAGTCGACCGTCGCTCGCTGTATCATGCGGCTGATCGATCCCACCTCCGGCTCGATCCGCATTTCCGGACAGGAAATCGCCGATTTCTCCCGCCGGACCCTGCAGCCATATCGCCAGCATATCCAGATGGTGTTTCAGGATCCCTATCGCTCGCTCAACCCGCGTATCACGGTGGGGGAAAGCATCATTGAAGGGCCAGTAAATTACGGTACGCCGAGGCGGGACGCCCTGAAGCGAGCGCGCGAACTTCTCGCAATCGTCGGCCTGCCCCCGGATGCAGTGGGCCGCTATCCTCACCAGTTCTCAGGCGGCCAGCGCCAGCGCATCGCGATCGCCCGTGCCGTTGCCATGAACCCGAAGGTTCTCGTGGCCGACGAGGCAGTGTCGGCACTCGACGTATCGGTTCAGGCACAGGTACTCGACCTTCTTGCGGACTTGCAGGAAAAGCTCGGTATTTCCATCCTGTTCATCACGCATGATCTTCGCGTTGCCGCCCAGATATGTGACGACGTGATCGTTATGCAGAAAGGTCGCATTGTGGAATATGCCAGCGGCTACGAAGTGCTCACCAGTCCGGTTCATGCATACACCCGCCAGCTTATCGATGCCGCCCCGGGGCGGCATTGGGATTTCGCCAATTTCCGGCCGCTTGCCCCCGAAGCTGCATAATTTCCAGGAGAATGACCGATGACGTCCCGGCGTGTCGCCTTTGCCGGTTTCATTCATGAGACCAATACATTTGCTCCCACCAAAGCCACTTATGACGCCTTTCTGAAGGGATCCGGCCATCTGCCGCTCTGCCGCGGCGAGGAGATGATCGCTCTCGTCCGGGGCGCAAATACCGGTATCGAGGGCGCGCTCGATTACGCCCGGCAAGCAAACTGGGAAGTTGTTCCTATACTGCGGGCAAGCGCCGTTCCTTCTGCTCATGTTACCGAGGATGCTTTCGAGCGCATTGCCGGTGAGATCGTTGCCGGCATCGTGGCAGCGCTGCCCGTCGACGGAATCTACCTCGATCTTCATGGAGCCATGGTCTGTGAACATCTGGACGATGGCGAGGGCGAACTTCTCGCCCGCATCAAAAGCGCAGTCGGCCACGACATCCCCGTCGCTGTCAGTCTCGACCTGCACGGCAACATAACCAGGCGGTCGGTCGACGACGCCGATGTCATGATCGGCTACCGCACCTATCCGCATGTGGACATGGCCCTGACTGGCAAACGTGCCGCGGGTTTGCTTGACCGCCTGATGGATGGTGAGCGTTTTGCGAAGTCCTATTGTCAGATCGACTATCTGATCCCCATATCGTGGCAATGTACTGAGATGGAGCCGGCGCAATCCATCTACGCCCGCCTCGCAGGACTGGAGGAAGAGAAAACAATTGTCTCACTCTCCTTCTTTCCCGGCTTCCCGGCTGCCGATTTCAACGATTGCGGTGCGACTGTTCTCTCCTATGGAACGACGCAGGAAGCAGCTGATCTTGCCGCCGACGAGCTGAAGGCCCTGATCGACGCCAGCGAGCCCGCCTTTGCCGGGCGCGTCTACAGCGCTGATGAGGGCGTAAAGGAGGCAATACGTCTTGCCGCAAACGCCGCAAAGCCTGTCGTGCTTGCGGATACTCAGGACAATCCCGGGGCCGGTGGCGATTCCGATACGACCGGAATGCTGCGGGCTCTCATCGACAACGGTGCACAGAACGCAGCACTTGGCCTGCTCTATGACCCTGAGGCTGCGCTGGCAGCACAGGCAGCAGGCGTCGGCGCAACGATCCGCATCGCGCTCGGTGGAAAATCCGGCATTCCCGGTGACGAGCCGCTTGAGGCCGAGTTCATCGTCGAAGCATTGTCCGACGGGTTGACACGCGTCACCGGTCCCTACTACGGCGACACCCTGATGCGGCTTGGACCTTCAGCGTGCCTCAGGATCGGTGGCGTTCGCGTAGCCGTAGCCTCTCACAAGGTGCAGATGGCAGACCGCGGCCTGTTCCGTTATCTCGGCATTGAGCCGGAAACGTCGAGCATTCTCGTCAACAAGAGCTCGGTGCACTTCCGCGCAGATTTCGAACCGTTTGCCGAGACAATTCTCGTTTGTGCCGCACCCGGTCCAATGGCCGTTGACCCGGCTGCCCTTCCATGGAGGAGGCTTCGCCCGGGCGTCCGCCTCTCCCCTCTCTCTGCCGCCCTCTCCTGATCCGTCACTTTTTTGAATTCAAGGATACAGCAATGCCCGTTATCGAGAAAATTGCCGCCTGGCACGATGAAATGACTGCCCTTCGCCGTGATATTCACGGTCATCCGGAAATCGGTTTTGAGGAGATACGAACTTCCGCCATCGTTGCCGACAAGCTGGTGAGCTACGGCATCGAGGTGCATCGCGGCATCGGCAAGACCGGCGTTGTCGGCGTTTTGAAAGGGGCTAAGGGCAGCGGGCGTACCATCGGCCTGCGTGCCGACATGGACGCGCTGCCGATGGAGGAGCGTACCAACCTGCCTTACTCGTCGAAAATCGCGAACCGCTTCCACGGCTGCGGCCATGACGGTCACACGACCATGTTACTTGGTGCCGCGCGATACCTCGCCGAAACCCGCAATTTTGCCGGCACGGCCGTATTCATTTTTCAGCCCGGCGAAGAAGGCTGCGGAGGGGCTCGCGCCATGCTTGCAGACGGCCTGTTTGAACGTTTCCCCTGTGACGAGCTCTACGGGTTGCACAATATGCCGAACGAGGAGCCGAACAAGATCGGCATCAAGCCGGGCACCGCAATGGCCGGCGCTGATTTCTTCGATTTTCACATCAAGGGACGCGGCAGCCACGGTGCGCGTCCCGAAGGGTCCAAGGATCCCGTCATTGTCGCAACTCACCTGGTCTCGGCTCTGCAATCGATCGTGTCGCGCAACATTTCTCCACTTCGGTCAGCCGTGGTGTCGGTCACGCAGATTCATGCCGGCTCCGCCTATAATGTCGTTCCGGAAGAGGCGACAGTCTCCGGCACGGTGCGTTATCTCGACCGCGAGGTGAATGAACAGATCCGTGAGCGTATGCGCACCATCGCAGCCGGCCTTGCCGCGTCTTTCGAAGTCGAAATTGTAACAGACATTCGCAATGTTTTCGACGTCCTCATCAATACGGAAGAACTTGTAGAGGGCTTCGCTGATGCCGCCCGCGACATCGTGGGTGCAGATCTTGTCTATACGAAGGACGAGCCTGTCATGGGCAGCGAGGACTTTGCCGATATGCTCTACAAGGTGCCCGGCGTCTACTGCACCGTTGGCCATGCCGGATCGGTACAGCTGCACAATCCGGGCTTTGTTCTGGATGACAATATTCTGCCGGTTGGTGCGAGCCTTCTGGCGCGTGTCGTCGAAAAACGTCTGGCCGCCTGACGCCCATGCCCTGCCACAAGATCGGGATTGCTCCCTCCCTTGAGCGCGGGCGTCCCGTCACGATGAAACGAGCCCCCTATTATGGATTTCACCAAACTTCCCTTTGATACAGACGCCATGCTGAAGCGTCTCAGGCCCTGGATAGAATGCGAAAGCCCGACATTCGATGCTGCAGCCGTGGATCGCATGATGGATCTTGCTGCCACCGATTTCGCAACAATCGGTGGCACAATAGAACGAATCCCCGGCCGTATGGGACTTGGCGGCAGCCTTCGTGCACGTTTTGGCGACACCCGCGACACGCCCGGAATTCTCGTCTCCGGTCATCTCGATACGGTTCATCCGGTTGGCACGCTGAAAGAACTCCCGTTTCGTATCGAGGATATACGTGCCTACGGCCCGGGCATACTCGACATGAAGGGTGGCAACTTTCTGGTCTTCGAGGCAATGAGGCAGCTTCTGAACACGGGTATCGGCACCCGCCTGCCGGTCACCGTCTTGCTGACCCCCGACGAAGAGATCGGCACACCATCGACGCGGGACCTGATCGAGGCTGAGGCCCGACGCAACAAATACGTGTTGGTTCCCGAACCGGCACGGGAGGAGAACGGGGTGGTCACCGGTCGCTATGCCATCGCCCGCTACAACCTGGTGGCCCGTGGCACACCCTCGCATGCCGGCGTTTCGCCGAAATCCGGGCGGTCTGCAATTCGCGAAATGGCCCGCAGGGTGATTGAAATAGATGCAATGAGCGACGACGACTGCACTTTTTCCGTTGGCGTCATGCATGGCGGGCAATGGGTCAATTGTGTCTCTTCGCTGTGCACGGCCGAGGCGCTGTCCATGGCGAAAACCGATGACGATCTCGCGTCCGGTGTCGCCCGAATGCTCAATTTGTCAGGGGTGGAAAACGAGGTGGAGTTCTCGGTCACCTGCGGCGTCACCAGACCCGTCTGGCCACCGGACCGTCCGGAAACCATGGCGCTTTACGAAAAGGCTCGTTTGCTTGCCGACAGTCTTGGGGTTTGCCTTCCCCACGGCAGTTCAGGCGGCGGTTCCGACGGCAATTTTACGGGCGCGCTCGGCATTGCCACGCTCTGTGGCCTGGGGCTGCGTGGCACAGGTTATCACACCCTCGAAGAGCACATCGAAATTGACAGCCTGATCGATCGCGGCAGGCTGATGGCCGGACTTCTGGCGACGCTGGATTGAGGACAGAGTAATGACAGGCGACATCACCCGGCTCTCCGCAGCCGCGCTTTCCAGGGCAATCCACCTGCGGCAGGTTTCCTGCCTCTCGGTGATGGAAGCCTATCTCGATCGCATCGACAGCCTCAATCCAGCCGTGAATGCGATCGTCTTTCGTCGACCGAGCACAGAGTTGCTGGAGGAGGCGCGCGCCTGTGACCGGGAACTTGAGGAAGGGCGCTCGCGCGGCTGGATGCACGGGTTTCCCCAGGCGGTAAAAGATCTCTCCGAAGTTCAGGGCCTGCCGTGCTCCTGGGGGTCGCCGCTCTTTGACAATTTTGTTTCCACCGCCGACAGTCTCCATGTGGAACGTGTTCGCGCCGCCGGCGCGATTTTCATTGGCAAGACCAACACGCCCGAATTTGGCCTTGGGTCCCATACGACCAACCCTGTCCATGGCCCAACCCGAAACCCCTATGACAGGACCAGAAGCGCCGGCGGTTCTTCCGGTGGCGCGGCGGCGGCGCTCGCATGCCGGATGCTGCCGGTCGCAGATGGCTCTGATATGATGGGCTCGCTGCGCAATCCTGCCGCCTTCAACAACGTTGTCGGCTTCCGGCCGAGTTTTGGGAGGGTTCCAGGCCCAAAAGGGAACGAGCTTTTCCTTGGCCAGCTTGCCACTTCAGGCCCCATGGGCAAGACGGTGGAGGACGCCGCTTTGCTTCTCGCAACACAGGCAGGTTATGACCGGCGCGACCCGCTATCCCTGGCGGACGAAAGTCTCGCAATCCGAGGTCCTGCAACGACACAGGGAATGAAAGTCGCCTGGTTTGGTGATTTCGGTGGATATCTTCCCTTTGAGCCCGGGGTTCTGGATGTCGATCGCAAGGCTCTCGCCGTCCTGGCGAACATGGGCTGCGATATCGATGAACTCGTGCCGGATTTCGAACTGCCGAAACTCTGGGAAGCGTGGATGACGTTGCGCAGCTTCAGCGTGACCCACGGCCTGCGCGCCTTTTATGACCAGCCGGAAACACGGTCGCTTCTCAATCGGCAACAGATGTTTGAATTCGACATCGCGCTTTCGTGCAGTGCCGCCGATGTCTTTAATGCGTCCGTCGTCCGGACAGCCTGGTACCAGTATCTCTGCAGATTGTTTGAACGGTACGATTTTATTTTGATGCCGAGTGCACAGGTATTCCCTTTCGATATCGATCTCTCGTGGCCGACCGAAATCGACGGAAAAGCCATGGACACCTATCATCGCTGGATGGAGGTCGTAATCGGTCCCACGCTGGCTGGACTTCCCGTGGCGGCCGTTCCCGCGGGATTCGGGGTTAACGGGTTGCCGACTGGTATACAGCTGGTGGGACCACCACGCAGTGACCGGGCAACCCTTGAATTTGCACTGGCGTATGAGCAGTCAGCTGACATCCAGACGGGTGATGCGGTCATGTAAACCCCTTTGGCGCTCCGGGGCTTTCTTTGAAGCGCGAGCCGGTCTGAGACGGATAGCTTATGCGGCTTGTAGCAAGTAATATCGTCTCGTTGGACCGGGTCCTGCGTTCAATTGCAGATCCATGAGTATGGTTTCTGTTGCATCCCGGGCTTCCGTCTGTTCGGAACAACACATCTCTGCCATTGCCTGTAGCGGCTGAGGCGCTATCATGGGAGTGCTGTGGGGCGCTAAGCTTTGGGAGGAGCGATACGTGAGACGGATGTGGCCAGATGAATTTGCCTTTCTGCTGGACGATGCGGAAGAGGTCGACTTGCATATTCCACCGGTGGCACATGAGGATGGATCGCCGGGAAAAACCATTTCCAGGAAAGCCTTGAAAGTTCGTATCAGCCAGCAGGACTTCGAGAAAATTTGGCCGCTTGCCGAGGCTCGCTATCGGTTGAACGGCAGGTTTGCGGGCAAGGCCATTACGCTGATCGCCAATAATCCCCATTACCAGAAGTGGCATCCCTCCGATGGCGGCAGTGTCGAAAGCGTGTCGGATAGCGGTCAAAAATACACCACGCCTTATGTGATCGTGCACTTTCTGCTGGATGATGTCCGCGAGCCTGTCGAGGTTTAGTTCGCAGAGCCGGCTCTGTCGTCAGGTAGCCCCGGCCTTTCATGGCATCGCGATATTGGCGTTGCGGGAATAGTGTCTCGCTTCAAAAGCTCTCGCATATGATCGAACGATCGTTGAAGATTGAGGCAGCCATGGTATGAAAACGGGAGACGCGGCCGCTGGCCGCGCCCTTCGGGTTCAGAAGCCGCTTTTTGCAAGAAATGCCCTGCTGGCTGCCAGATCATCGAGAATGCTGCCAGTATTACGCGGGTCGCGTTCCTGTTCGATGGTGATATAGCCGCCATAACCAAGTTCGGTCAGGAGGCTGCGGATGGCTGGATAGTTAATCGAGCCGCGGCCGATCGGACACATCACGCCCTTGGCGCAGGCCTCGAAGAAGCGGATGCGCTCCGCCATCACTTCCTGAAAGACCGCGGCGTCGATATCCTTGAAATGAATGTAGTCGACGCGATCCCAATAGCGGCGCAACGTGGCGACGGGGTCCATGCCGGAATAGGCCATATGGCCGGTATCGAGGCAGAGACCCGCAAGATCTGCGGGAATGTCCTCAACGATCTGCTGCAACTCATCGGCAAACTCGATGTAGCCGCCGGCATGGGGATGTAAGGTGGCGCGCACGCCATATTTGTCCCGGGCGAGCGTTGCGATGGCCCGGATGTTCTCGACCATGCCCCGCCAGGCGGTTTTATCGAGACGTGGCGCGCGGTCAGAATGTCCGGCGGCATAATCACGCTCGTCATGGCCCCAGTCCATCACCGTCAGATAGGGGGCGGAAAAGCGTTGGCCTGCATGGGTTTCCGGCTTTGGCAGGCGCGTTATCAGCGCGCAGATCTCCTCAGTCTGGCGTAGCAGATTGTCGCGATTTCCGGGTGAGACCAGATCGTCGAAGATGGTGCCGGCGACGATCTTGAGGCCTCGTTCATCCAGCGCCTGCGAAACGCGCCTGAGGTCGAGCGGCAGATAACCGTAGGGGCCGAGTTCAAGACCGCCGAAACCGGCTGCTTTCGCTTCGTCCAGCACCCTTTCCCAATGGGGAAGATGCGGGTTCTTGACGTCGTCGACGCCCCAGCAGCAGGGAGCGGTGGTGATGGTGATCGGGTTGGTCATTTGATCCTCATGGCGGCAGCGGCATCGGCCTGTTCTCTAGCCCGGTGCAACGTCTCAGCGGTTGATGGCAGCTTGCAGGGCAACGATGGAGGGCCGCCTGTCCGCTTGGTGAATATGGTGAAATCTTCACTTGAAGGCTGACCCAGCCGGAGGAGGATTGATCCGGAATGCCCTTAATCCATTATGCGAAATCGACCCAGGTGGCACCGGCATCGGCCGAACGAACGCAGTTTTCCAGCCAGCGGACGCCTTCTGTGCCGGCTGCGATGCCGGGATAGTGATGGGTCTTGAGAAAAGCCCTGTCACCGCGATTGGCCGCATCGATTGCCTGGGCGATCCAGAGGTAAATGTTCGACCAGCTATCACCGAGACCTTCGGTGTGCAGCGCGCCCATACGATCGATAGCAAGGCTCTCGTCTTCCAGATACGGCATGCCGTGATGCAGGATACACTCCGGCTCGCCCTGAACCTGATAGATCAGCTGATCGGGACGCGAATCTGACCATTCAAGCGACGCCCTGGAACCGATGAAGCGGTAACGCTGCGACCCCATATTGCCGGCATTGACGGAAGAAACCCACAGACGCCCGCGTGCGCCATTATCATAATGCATGAGAACCGTCGCATGGTCCTCCAGCGGCGCCCGCGTCGGGATGAAGGCCTTCCGGTCGCAAAGCAGTCGTTCCACCTTCATGTGCGGCAGCACGATTTCCGAGAGATAATAGAGATGCGTACCGATATCGCCGAGCACGAAGGTCGGGCCAGCGGTACGGGGATTGGTACGCCATTTGACGGCCTCGCCAGCGCCCACATCGTCGCCGGCATTGAAGCCGTGGGTATATTGCAGATCGACGATGCGGATATCGCCCAGCATCCCCTTTTTGACCATGGCCGCCATCTGGTGCACCAGCGGATGGCCGGTATAGCCATAGGTGACGCCGACGATCAGTCCCTTCTGTTCGGCCAGTCGCGCCACCTCGTCACATTCTGCAACGGTGAAGAATAACGGTTTTTCGCAGATGACGTGCAGCCCGGCTTCAAGGCAGGCCTTGGTGATCTCGTAATGGGTAAAGTTGGGGGTGGCGATGGAGACGACGTCAATACCGTCTTTGCGCGCGGTTTCGCCAGCTATCAGTGCCCTGTAATCCGGATAGCAGCGTTCCGCCGCCACGCCGAGATTGACGCCGAAATCGCGGCCCATTTCGGCATCCAGGTCGAAGGCGCCGGCGACGAGCTGGTAATTGCCATCGCGCAGGGCGCCGGTGCGGTGCTTGTATCCTACCTGTCCCGTGCGGCCGCCGCCCACCATGGCCCAGCGCAGCGGTCGCGAAATCAGTCTTTCTCCATTGATCATGTCGATCGTCTTTCCATCGGATGTTTCGAATGGCGTAGCCAGAGGCAGGTTCTGCCTGGGCACCAGCACCGGTTTGTCGCGTTATTTCTTGAAATAGAGGTCGATATAGTCCTGCATCTTGGCGCGCATGAACCGGCTCGATTCATCCGCCCTGTCTTCCCAGGCGAAGACGCAGGAGGTCATGATGCCGTCGAAACCGATTTCAGCGAGCGTGCCGAAGAAGTCGTCCCATGGCACTTCGCCCTGGCCGATATTCAGGTGCTGGTGCACCCTTGCCTGTGTACCGGGCGGGTTGAGAATGTAGCGGAGCCCAGAACTTGCCCTGTGGTTGAAGGTGTCGCCGACATGCACATGGGCCAGCACGTCCTTGGCTTCCCGAAGCATCGCCTTGGTGTCGTCGCCGAAATAGAAGGTGTGTGGCGCGCAATAGAGGAATTTGACGTTCCTGGAGTTGACCGTGCGGATGATATCAAGCGCCGGCTGCAGCGTTTCGCACCAGTCTTCCGGATGCGGCTCGACATGCAGGCTGATGTTCTCGCGCTCGAAGATCGGTACCAGCTCTTCCATCGAGCGCCACCATGCATCCTCGCAGGCCTCGATCATCGAACCCGTATGGCAGCAATAACATGAGCCCTTGTCGGGATGCGGTCCGCGGCCGAACTCCGAGTTCATCGTGTCGACCTCAAGTTCGATTGCGATCTCGATAGCGCGTTTCCAGTGCTTGACCGCTGCCTGCCGCTCGATTTCATCATTGGAGGCCCAGCGATACATTGGCAGCAGCGCGGCGATGCCGACATCGGCGTCTTTCAAAGCCTTCTTGAAGGACCTGATACGTTCGGGAAACACGCGCGGCGCCTTGAACCATTCGAGGAAATCGGCGCGCGGGCTGAGTTCGATCCAGTCGTAACCTAGCTCCTTAACTTTGGCGGGCAGCTCATCGAGGCTGGTGAAACGGTGCATGTGGGGGTCGATGGCGATTTTCATTGATCTTGATCCTTCTTATGTCTCGACCGGATGGCGAGGGCGGATGGCCGCAAAGGCACTGGACGCCATCACAAGCGACGCGGTTCGTATCGCGAAAGATTTTCTGAAAAATGCCATTGCTTCCTCCCCGCCCATCCTCCCGATGGGCCTGAATGACAGGCCGATTTATATCTTTCATTTTCGCGGAAATGGAATTTATATTTCATTTGGCGTTGCATTTCGTATCATTTCATGTCATTCATCAATGATACGATTGAGGGCGCCATGAATCGACCCACCATTGCCGATCTTGCGAGAGCCGCGGGCGTCAGCATCTCCACTGTCAACCGGCTGCTGCACGGTTCGAGCGCCGTACGTCAGGATACGATCGACCAGATTCTCAAGGCGGCGCAGGAGATCGGGTTTTATGGTCTGGGCACCATCAAGGACCGAAGGCGCGAGGCCTTGCCACATTACAGGCTGGGCTTCCTGCTGCAGCAATCCCACCGGCCGCTTTACCGCCTTTGGGGAGAAGGGATCGTCACTGCCGCACATCAGAGGCTGGAAAGCGTCATCGAGCCGGACGTGGTTTTTGAGGACGATCTTTCACCGGAGGCCGTTTCCGCCAATCTCCTGAAGATGGGGCAGTCCTGCAACGCAATTGCGGTTGTGACTGCCGATCACCCGCTGGTGAGCCAGGCCATTGATGAGTTGCGGAGCAAAGGTGTTCCCGTGGTGACCTATGTGTCCGATCTGTCAGCGGCGAGCCGGGCGGGTTTTGTCGGAACCGACAGCTGGAAACGCGGCCGGACGGCCGCTTGGTTCCTCAGTCAGACCGTGAAAGGCGAGGGGGTGGTCGTGCCCCTGATCGGCAGCAACCGTTATCAGTGCCAGGATGTTTCAGATGCCAGTTTTCGCTCCTACATGCGCGAGAACACGCCGGAACTGCAGGTAGCGGAAACACTGCTGACCCATGAAGAGCCGGAAAATGCCTATGCCGTCATTCGGGACATCATTGCTGCCGAACCAGGGCTCAGGGGGGTATATGTCAATGGCGGCGGCATATCGGGCGTCTTGCGGGCGCTCAGGGAGCTGCCTGCAGAGAAACAGCGCGGCATAAAGATCGTCTGCAACGATATCGGCCCGGAAACGCGCAAGGGCTTGAATGAGGGGCTGATTACCGCTTCGCTGCCACTGCCCCTCGACAGGATGCCGCAACAATTGATAGACGTGATGTTGCGGCGCATCGAGAACGCGGATTCGTCTTCCGTCGAACAGCGGATCGTGCCTTTTGAAATCCTGACGCCCGAAAGCATCTGGACATGATCGCAGGGTAGCGGGAATTCAAAATTCTCTAACCGCGTGAAATTACCGATTGGGAAAAGCCAATCCACACCAAGGCCGGTGGTGCGCGCGCCTGTTACGATACGTGGTGAAGAATGGCAGCGGTCGGTGGCACGGTGCGAGAACGCGGACGCTTTTCGTAGTCGGCTTTTTATGGGCAACCATGCTTACCGCAGAACCGAAGAGAGAAACTCGCGGGTCCGCTCTTCTTTCGGCTCTCCAAAAATTTCCTCCGGCTTTCCCTGTTCGCAGATGCGCCCCTTGTCGAAGAAGCAGACCCTGTCCGATACCTCACGGGCAAAGCGCATTTCGTGGGTGACAAGCAGCATCGTCAGATCGTGCTCATGCGCGAGATCGCGGATGACGGAGAGCACTTCGCCCACCAGCTGCGGGTCTAGCGCCGAGGTCGGCTCATCGAAAAGCAATACACGCGGGCGCATGGCGAGCGAGCGGGCGATGGCGACACGCTGCTGTTGTCCGCCGGAAAGCTGAACCGGATAATGATCTTTCTTGTCCGCAAGCCCCACCATTTTCAATAGTTCGATCGCACGCGCCTCAGCCTCTCCACGGGCGATACCCAGAACACGCACCGGCGCCTCCACGATGTTGCGCAGCACGGTCATATGCGGAAAGAGATTGAAGCTCTGGAAAACCATGCCGACGTGGTTGCGGATCTGGCGCAGGTGTTTTTCCGAGGCCATGAAGGGGCCCTTGCCTCCCGGCTCATGGTAAGACATGTCAGCCAGCGTCAGTTTTCCCTCCTGGAAGGGTTCGAGTGTCATGAGAATGCGCAGGACCGTCGACTTGCCGGAGCCGGAAGGGCCGATGAGGGTGACTTTTTCACCCTTTGCCACGCTGAAATTGAACTGGTCGAGCACCGTCAGAATGCCGAAGCGTTTCGTGACATCCGAAAATTCGATGAGTGGCTGATTGGTGGTGTTGGTCATCGCAAGGGTATTCCTGCTTTTGGGAGCGCCCTTTGCAGGCGGCTGAGGCCTGCCGAGCAGATTATGGTCAGAAGGAGGAAGATCAGGCCGACAAGCGTCAGCGGCACCAGATATTCGAAAGTTCGCTCGCCGATCATGTTGGCAAGCCCCATCATTTCAAGAACCGTGACGACTGAAAGCACCGGCGTTTCCTTGATCATGGCAACCAGATAGTTGCCCATGGCCGGAACAATGCGGGGAACGGCCTGCGGAATGATGATGTCCGTGTAGGTCTGCATGCGCGTCAGGTTAAGGGCGGTCGCCGCCTCCCACTGGCCGTGATGCACCGCTTCGATGCCGCCGCGATAGACTTCGGAGGTGTAAGCCGCATATTGCAGGCCGAGCGCCAGCGCGCCGGTCAGAAACGCCGGCAGGACGATGCCGAAATCCGGAAGCACGTAATAAAGGAAGAACAGCTGCACCAGAAGCGGCGTGTCGCGAAGGAATTCGACCACCAGCGCCGTCGGCCAGGAGATCATCTTCACCCGGCTGCGGCGCAGCAGGGCGAAAACGAGACCCAGAACAAGCGCAATCGCGAAGCCGGCGGTGGCCGCCTTCAGCGTTACCGTGAGCCCAATCAGAATGATGGGCAGGATGGAGGTCGTGTAGGTGAGCCAGGTGGTCGTGTCCCATTCGTAACCATACATCATGAGAAGATATCCTTACGAATGGCGCGTGCGCGGGAAGACGTTGCCACGGCGCACGAAGCGTTCGATCACCCGGATGAGGACCATCAGGATCAACGACATCGCGAAATAACAAAGCAGCGTAATCGAATAGATGCTGGCGCTATCGAGCGTGAGGTTGCGGATCGACTGCGCCGCGAAGGTGAGGTCGGCAATCGAGATCAGCGAGACAAGCGAAGAAAGCTTCAGCGTCTCGATGGCGAGATTACCGAAGGCCGGCATCATCTCAACGACAGCTTGCGGCAGCGAAATGCGAAACAGCGTCTGCATACGCGTGAAGTTCAGTGCGCGTGCGGCTTCCAGCTGCTGCACCGAGACGGACGACAGCGCGCCGCGAACGATTTCCGCTCCGTAACCACCGGCGTGGGCGGCAAGCACCAGCACCCCTGTCGTGATCGGATCGAAACTCAGCCCGACCAGCGGCAGGGCATAATAGAACCAGAATAGCTGAACCAGCAGCGAGGTGCCGCGGAACACTTCCGTATAACAGAGCGCGATTGCCGACAGGATGGGTCCGCCCTCGACGCGCAGAATGCCGAAGAAAAAAGCGAGTACGGTGCCGACGACAAGTGCTGCCACCGTAATCGTCATGGTGACGACGGCGCCTTGCCACAACATCGGCAGATAGGCAGTCATGTCCATCTGGAGTTTTCCCGAATTCCCGAGGAACGGCGCCCGGTTATGCCCGGGCGCCGGCTGGCATTATTTGCCGGCGCAGAGATCGGCGACCTTCTTTTCGGCCGCTGCCGCGATACTCTGTTCGGAGAGACCGTATTTGGCGAGGATTTTCTTGTAGTCGTCGGTCTTGCGGAATTCGACCAGGGCAGCGTTGAAGGCGTCACGCAGTTCCTTGTCTTCCGGGCGGAAAGCGAAACCGCCGTAGTTGCGCACCGGCGCATCCTTCACGACCGGATCGGTGAAAGGCTTTACCTGCTCGACGTTCGCCTGACCCTTGGCGAGTTCCGAAACCGTCAACTCCGTGGCCGCATAGGCGTCGGCGCGGCTCTGCACGGTTGGGATGGCATCGGCATTGGCTGGGATGAAGACGATCTGTTCTTCCTTCACGCCAACGGCGCGCAGGAAGTCGACATTGTTCGCGCCCGACACGACGGCCACCTTCAACGAAGGGTCCTTTGCGATATCGGCGTAGGTGGTCAGCTTTTTCGGATTACCTTTCTTCACCAGCAGGCCTTCGCCATAGGATGAGTTCGGCTCGGTGAAGGCAACCTGTTTGCAGCGCTCGGGCGAGATATTCTGTTCTGCGGCCGCAAAATCGAAGCGACGGGCCTTGAGGCCGGGGATCAGCGTGCCAAAGGGCGTCACCGTCCAGTTGACCTCTTCGATGCCCATCGATTTCAAAACCGCATTGGCCACATCCGGGCCGATGCCAGCGGAGGTGCCATCCGGCTGCATGTAGGAATAGGGCACTTCATTAGCCGTGGCGGCGCGAATGTAGCCCTGGCTTTTGACTTCTTCGACGGTGAGCGCGCTGGCTGACGTCACGCCGATGGTAAGGGCGAGGGCGGAAAGGCCGGCGAATTTGGTGATCTTCATGTTCTAACTCCTCTGGTTGGGTTGCGTGGCCCGTTTTCGGATCTCACGGTGTTCTAGTGGCTAGGTATTCTCCGTGACCGTGGCGATGACGGAAAGGCAGTCTCCAGCCTTGATGAGGCCGGGTACGTGGCGCGCGGCAAGCAGCCCTGACATGGAGGCACGGTAATCGACCGGTGCTAGGCCGGTTTTCCCGATGGGATAAACCCGTGCGATTGTCTCACCAACCGTGACCGCGTCTCCCAGATCGCGGACAAAGGCGACGAGACCGTCGTCTTCGGCAAAGGTGAAGCAGTCGCTGGAGGGCATATCCAGCCAACGGCTTGGCGCGGCAACGGGTGAACCGGCCAATATGCCTGCATGTCGCAGCAGATTGATGGTGCCCCTGCGGGCGATATCGATCGATTTCGCGCTCGCCGTGCCGGCGCCGCCGAGTTCGGTGGTGACAAAGACCTTGCCCATTTCCTCGACGGTCGTGTCCAGCATGCCGACGGCGTCGATTTCCAGCATCTTCATCGAATAGGGGGCAGCAAAAGCGGCCACGGCATCAAAGCAACGGCTTTCCTGAGTTTTGTCGGGCAATTCGTGCGCCGCTGCATAGGGCAGGAAATCAAGCGTCCTGCCGCCGGAATGAAAATCGAGAACGATATCCGCGAGCGGTATCAGATGACGGGTGACGTAGTCGGCGATCTTCTCCGTCACGGTACCGTCAGGGCGACCGGGGAAGCTGCGGTTGAGGTTTCCCCGGTCGATGGGTGAGGTGCGTGTACCTGCGCGAAAGGCCGGGTAGTTGAGCGCTGGGACAATGATGATGCGGCCTTTCACTTCGGCCGGCTCGAGCGTCTGGGCGAGTTCGAAAAGCGCTGCCGGCCCCTCATACTCATCGCCGTGATTGGCGCCGGTCAACAGGGCGGTCGGCCCCTCACCATTGGCGATAACGCAGATCGGGATCATCACCGAGCCCCAGGCACTGTCATCGCGGCTGTAGGGCAGCCGCAGATGACCGTGTTGCACGCCCTTGCCGTAGAAATCGACGGAGGGCGTGATCGGGGAGGGGCGAAGCGCGGTCTTCAGCATCGTCTCAGCCCTTCACGAAGAGTTGCCGCGGTACATTGGAAAGGCATTCGACACCGGTGTCGGTAATCGCGATGCTCTCGGTGATTTCGAGCCCCATGTCTTCCAGCCACAGGCCGGTCATGAAATGGAACGTCATGCCGGGTTTCAGCTCCGTGCGGTCGCCGGGGCGAAGGCTCATGGTGCGCTCGCCCCAATCAGGCGGATAAGAAAGTCCGATCGGATAGCCGGTGCGGTTGTCCTTGATGATCCCGTATTTTTTCAGCACGGCAAAAAAGGCATTGGCGATGTCTTCGCAGGTATTGCCGGGCTTGGCTGCGGAAAGACCGGCCTCCATGCCCTCGAGCGTTGCTTTCTCTGCGTCAAGGAATGCCTGTGTCGGTTTGCCGAGAAAGACCGTGCGTGACAGCGGGCAATGATAACGACGGTACGCGCCGGCGATTTCGAAGAAGGTGCCTTCGCCTGAGCGCATTGGCTTGTCGTCCCACGTCAGGTGCGGGGCGGAAGCGTCGGCACCGGAAGGAAGGAGCGGCACGATGGCGGGATAGTCGCCGCCGAATTCTGCGGTGCCCCGAATGCCGGCATCGTATATCTCTGCCACGAGATCGCACTTGCGCATGCCCGGTTCAACGACGTCGACGATACGCTTGTGCATCAGTTCGACGATCTTGCCCGCCTTGCGCATATAGTCGAGTTCGGTCGGGCTTTTGACAGCACGCTGCCAGTTCACGAGGCCGGCGGCATCCTTGAAACGTGCGTTTGGCAGATGTTTGTTCAGTGATGCGAAAGCTGCTGCCGAGAAGTAATAATTGTCCATTTCGACACCGACCGCCAGGCCTGACCAGCCCCGTTCCTCGATGATCTGCGACAACAGGTCCATCGGGTGCCGTTCGGTCGATTGAACATAGTGATCGGGATAGCCGATGATATTGTCATGGGCGAGGTACGCCGTGCGCCTGGCGCCATTGGCATCCTGCTTGCGGCCATACCAGATCGGCTCACCATCAGGCGGCACGAGCACACATTGGTGGACGTAGAAGGACCAGCCGTCATAACCCGTCAGCCAATGCATGTTGGACGGGTCGGTGACGACAAGCAGGTCGATACCGGCACTTTCCATGGCTTTCCGGGTTTTAGCCAGGCGCGCGGCATATTCCTCGCGCGTAAAGTTCAGCGTTACACTCACGCTGCGTCTCCCATTTTTACGCTGTTTTCGATGATTTGGCCGCTGCCTGCGTCTTTGGCGCGGGCAAAGGCGAGATTGGCGATGGCTGTGTCCTGCACGCCGGTGCCGGTCAGATCGGCAAAGGTGATGTCTTCGTTCGAGAGGCGGCCCTGTGACTTGCCGGCAATCACCTCTCCAAGCTCCGCGAAGGACTGATCCCGCTCGACGTAACCCGCGGCAATCGCGTGATGCAATTCGCCGAGAATGCGGGTCTGCGTAAGCCTGTCCGCGACATAGCGCACTCTGGCGAATACGGCCGGATCGATTTCGTTCTTGTGCTCGGCATCCGATCCCATCGCGGTCAGATGCTGGCCTTCTTCCAGCCAGTCGGCGAGCAGGATTGGCTTTTCGGCCGGTGTCGTGGTGACGATGATGTCTGCGCGCCGCACGGCCGCCTCGGGATCGGCCACCGCGGAAACTTCGATGCCGTGTTCCCTGGTAAAATCGTTTGCGAGCTTTTCAGCCTTGTCATGGTTCCGAGCCCAGATCCGGACGGATTTGATCGGGCGTACCAGCGTCAAAGCCTCAAGCTGCAGACGCGCCTGCATGCCCGCCCCGAAAATCGTTGCGACGGACGCGTCCTTTCGTGCCATGTGCCGCGCCGCAACTGCACCGGCCGCAGCGGTGCGCACATCGGTGAGATAACCGTTGTCGAGAAGCAGGGCCTCCACCAGCCCGGTCCTCGCGCTGAAGAGGATCATCAGGCCATTGAGGCTCGGTAGCCCAAGCGTCGGATTGTCGAAGAAGCCGGGGCTGACCTTGATGGCAAAGCCGTCGAAACCCGGCACATAGGCAGTCTTAACATCCACTTCGCCGCGAAATTCGGGAATATCGAGCCGGAGGATCGGCGGCATGGCGACAGCTTTGGTGGCAAGGGCGCCCAAGGCCTGCTCCACGCAGTTGACCGCGGAAAGGTCGAGCTTAACGATGGCGCGCAGGTCTTTTTCGGTCAGGATGGTGATGCGGCTCATGCGGTTCCCCTGTCGATGATGGTCTTGTGGAGCGCCGGATCGATGTTTTCGCCCGATACGATGATCGCGGTCGGGCCGCTGATGTTGACCTTGCCCGACAGGACGGCGGCGAAGCCAACGGCGCCCGCGCCTTCCACTGTCAGTCCTTCCTCGTGCGCCGCATGGCGGATGCCTGCTGCGATCTCGTCTTCGGAAACCAGCGCGATGTCATCAAGCAATGCCTGGCAAAGCGCAAAGGTCACACGGTTCGCCAGTCCAATCCCGCCGCCGAGCGAATCCGCCAGCGTTTCTTCCTCCTGGACCGAGACGGGACGACCGGCTTTGACCGACGCATGCATGGCCGCACCTCGCTCCATGGAAATGCCGATGACCCGCGCGCTTGGGCTTAGCGCTTTCACCGCGACGGCGATACCGCCCGCGAGACCGCCGCCCGAGAGAGGAACGAGAATTGTCTTGAGGTCGGGCATGTCTTCAACGACTTCGAGGCCAATCGTGCCCTGGCCAGCCACGACCTCGGCATGATCGAACGGCGGGATAGCGGTGAGGCCGCCGCTTTTGGTCAGGCGCTCCACTTCCTCCTGCGCGTCATCCTGCGACCTGCCCACGATCCGGATCTCTGCGCCCAGCGCCCGGATCGCTTCCACCTTGTTTGCCGGCACCAGCGACGACATGCAGATCGTGGCAGGAATACCGAGTTTCTCTGCCGCATAGGCCACCGCCCGGCCATGATTGCCTGTCGAGGCGGTGACGAGGCCACGTTTGCGCGCCTCATCGTCAAGCGAGAATATGGCATTCATCGCGCCGCGCAGTTTGAAGGCGCCGATTGGTTGACGGGTTTCAAGCTTCAGATGAACGGGATGGCCACAGCTTTCGGACAGATTGTCCGAGCGGACCAGCGGGGTTCGCTCCACCTGTCCGGCAAGCCGCGCGGCCGCCTGCTCTATCGCGGCCAGCGAGACCGGAAGCGGGCTTTTTTCGGCGGATACGGACGGGTTTTCGCTCTTCATGATTGTCATGTTGTGAGCGAAGTAAAATCATGTCAATTATTATATTGTAATGATTCAATGATTTTCGATCGACAGCCTCAGCCGATCGAGCCGATATCATAGACCGGGGGCAGTTGCTCGAAGGTCTGCCGTACGGTGTTTAAAGCCTTGGCCAGGCTTGCATGATTGAGGCGGCCGCCGAGGCATATGCGGATGCCGCCGCCATGGCCGGGTCCGGCAATGAATGGTTCTGATGGGGTTACCGCGACATTCTGGTTCGTCAGCGCACGTACAAGGCCGTCCTCAGTCCAGCGTGGCGGAACCTTCAGCCAGGCACAAAAGGACAGGGAGTGGGTCGAGGCGATATGGTGGCTCAATATGTCCGCGGCAATTTTCTGCCGCATGCGCGCTTCAGCGCGCTGGACGTCCAGCAGCCGCCTTGCGGTGCCGTTTTCTACCCAGCGCGTGGCGATTTCTGCCGTGAGATAGGTTCCACTCCAGCTCGATACACGCAGGATGGAGGCGGCGCGGATGGAATAGGCGGGTGGTACGACGAGATAACCAACGCGCAGCCCGGTCAGCACCGTCTTGGTGAAGCTGGTGACGAAAAAGCCCAGATCGGGCAGCATTTCAGTGATGGATGGCAAATCATCCTCGATGATCGGGCGATAAACTTCGTCTTCGATGACAAAGACGCCGTAGCGTTCGGCAATTGTCGCAATCTCCCGTCTGCGCTCCGCGCCCGATACATGCCCCGTGGGATTGTTGAGGGTGGGAATAAGCACCAGCGCCCTGACGCCGCCTGATGCACACGCGGCCTCCAGCGCGTCCGGTAAAACGCCCTCTTCATCGGTCGGCAGGCCCTTGAGACTGAAACCGAGAATGTTCGACAGGCCGATAATGCCGTGGTCCGTGAGGTTCTCGCAGAGAACCACGTCGTTCGATCGAATGATGCAGCTCAGGGCAAGGAAAATGCCGTGGGCTGCGCCGTTAGTGACGAGGATACGCTCCGCCCCGGCGGTCACGCCCATCATGGTGAGCCAGGTTCGGGCGGTTTCCCGGTGGCTGTCGAGGCCGGCCACCGGCCGGCAGGGGCGCATGAAACCCGAATTGTCACCATCGGCCAATTCACGAAGGATGGCGCGTGAGGCGTTTTCATGCTCGTCGAGATAGACGCCGCGGATAATGGAGAGATCGAGGACCTCAGTCGGGCTGTGGTCGAGCATCATGCGGCCCGCCCGTTCCGTCACCCGTGTCTTCACGAAGGTGCCTCGGCCGATCTCGCCGCTGAGATAGCCCAGCCGCTCGGCCTCCTTGTAGGAGAGGCTGACGGTCTGGACGGAGAGGCCGAGTTCACGGGCGAGGTCGCGATGGGTCGGCATGCGGTCCATCGGCTTCAGAACGCCGGCGTCGATATCGGCGATGATGCGTTCGGTCAGTGCCGAATGTTTCGTTTCGCCCTTCTGCTTGGCGAGAACTGGCCGCCATGCCACCGGTTTCGTTGCGGGAACCGGATCGAGGCTGAGCGGATTGGCTTGACGGCGCATGAAATTGTCTCGTTTTAGACGAAGATGATTTCATGACATTATGCACGGTTCGGTGAAAAGATGAAGCCTTATGCAGCGTAGATGACAATTGCATCCAAAACAGGCGCAATCGTCATCTCCCTGCTGTCCAGACGAGCAGTTCCCGGTCCGGTAAAAGCCTCGCTGGTGATCAGATTTTTTCGCCAGCCTGGACCAGATCATCCATGACGCTGCGGACGGCGGCTTCGGCGATGGCGATGATCTCGTCCACCTCCGCCTTCGTCGTCACGAGCGGCGGTGCAAAGCCCAGAATATCGCCATGCGGCATGGCCCGCGCAATAAGGCCGCCGTTGCGTGCCGCCTTCGAAACGCGTGCACCAACCGCAAGACCCGGTGCAAAACGTGTCTTCTTTTCCCGGTCCGCCACGAATTCGATGGCGCCCATCAGGCCCACGCCACGCACCTCGCCGACGATTGGAAGCTGTGCGAACCTTGCCTTCAACTGCTCCTGAAAATAGTTGCCGACGGCCCGTGCATTGCCCGGCAGGTCTTCCTTTTCCACGATATCAAGCACGGCGTTTGCCGCAGCCGCACCGATGGGATGTCCGGAATAGGTGTAGCCGTGCGAGAAGGCGCCGACGCGATCAGCGCCGTCCTCCATCACCTTGTAGACTTTCTCTCCTACGATCGCGCCGGAGAGCGGGAAATAGGCTGATGTCAGCCCTTTGGCGACGGTGATCAGATCCGGCTCGATGCCGTAATGTTGTGAGCCGAACATGGAGCCTGTACGCCCGAAGCCGGTAATCACCTCATCGGCGATCAACAGGACATCGTATTTTCTGAGAACATCCTGTATCGCCGACCAGTAGCCTTCCGGCGGCGGCGTGATACCCCCCGTGCCAAGCACCGGTTCAGCAATAAAGGCACCGATTGTGTCGGGGCCTTCGCGCAGAATGAGCTCTTCCAGTTCGTCGGCGCGCCGTTTTGAAAATTCCTGTTCGGTTTCACCGGCTTCAGCGCCCCAATAATGGTGGGGGACGCCGGTATGCAGCACGCCAGCGCGCGGCAGGTCCATGTGGTCATGATAAAAGCTCATGCCGGTCATGGAACCGGAAACCACGCTGCAGCCGTGATATCCCCGCTCGCGGGAAATGATCTTCTTCTTCTCTGGCTTGCCGCGCAGATTGTTGTAATACCAGACGAGCTTGGCCTGGGTCTCGTTGGCGTCCGAGCCGGACATGCCGTAAAACACCTTGCTCATCTTGCCGGGCGCCATCTTCACCAGCCGGTCGGACAGGATCGCCAGTTCGTCGGTCGTGTGAGCGGCGTAGGAATGATAATAGGCGAGCCGATAGGCCTGACGGGAAATGGCTTCCGCCACCTCGGTGCGACCGTAACCGACATTGACGCAATAAAGACCGGCAAAGCCATCGATCAACTGCTTGCCGTGGGCGTCCTGAATGCGGATGCCCTTGCCGGTTTCAACTATGGTCGGTTCCCCGAGCTTGCCGCTGGCGAAGTCTTTCAGCTGCGTGAAGGGGTGCAGAACCGCATTTCGATCCATTTCCGCGATATTTTTGATGTCGATGGTCATAGGCGGGTTCCTTTCAGGCAGCCAGATTGCCGAAGCAGACATATTTGGGTTCAAGATATTCCATCAGGCCGTGGCGCGAGCCTTCGCGACCGAGGCCGGATTGTTTCCAGCCGCCGAAGGGAATTGGCGCACCGGTGAATTTCGGCGTATTGACGGCAACCATGCCGTATTCCAGCTGGTCGGTCAGGCGCATCGCCCGGCCCAGATCGTTGGTGTAGACATAGGCCGCAAGCCCCATCTCGGTAGCATTGGCGCGGCGGACGACCTCATTCTCGTCATCGAAGGGAAGGATGGCGGCTACAGGCCCGAAGGTTTCCTCACGTGCGATCAGCATGTCGTCAGTCACATCAGCCAGCACGGTTGGCGTTACGAAATTGCCGCCGAGCGGACTGTCCTGCCCGCCGCAGACGAGGCGCGCGCCAGCGGAGAGCGCCTGTGCGATCTGCTGACGGCACTTTTCGGCGACTGATGGCCGTGTCATCGGCCCAATGTCGATGCCCGGTTCAAGGCCGTGGCCAACGGTCAGTCTGGAAGTTGCGTCGGCAAACCGATCGATGAAGCGGTCATAGAGCGTTCGCTGAACATAGATGCGATTTGCCGCCAGGCAGTCCTGGCCAGATGTAGCGAATTTGGCGCTGATGCACCCCGCCACCGCTTGAGAAAGATCAGAATCCCCAAATACGATGAAGGGTGCATGACCACCCAGCTCCAGCGACGCTTTCTTGACGGTTGCCGCCGACTGGGTAAGGAGCAGCCGCCCGACCTCCGTCGAGCCAGTGAAGGAGAACGCCCGCACATCGGTATGCTCCAGAAGACGACGCGCCAGAGGCGCGGCTTCACCGGGCAGTACCTGCAATACGCCGGCCGGCATGCCTGCCTCCTCCGCAAGTTTTGCCAGAGCCAGCGCCGAGAGCGGAGTTTCGGGTGCCGGCTTGACGATCATGGTGCAACCGGCGGCAAGGGCCGCTCCTGCCTTGCGGGCTATCATGGCTGACGGGAAGTTCCATGGCGTGATCGCTGCCGTTACGCCGATCGGCTGCATCCGTACGGAGAGATTGCCACCTTTCAGGTGGCTCGGTATTGTCTCGCCATAGGATCGCTCGCCTTCGCTCGCGAACCAGTCGAGAAAATTGGCCGCGTAGGAAATTTCCCCCAGCGATTCTTCAAACGGCTTGCCCTGCTCGGCGCTGATGATAATGGCGAGATCGCGCGCATTGTCGCGCATCAGTCTGCCCCAGCTCCGCAGGATGTCGCCGCGTTCTACCGGCAGCGTCTCGCGCCAGTGAAGGAAGGCTGCGCTGGCGGCCTCTATGGCGGAATCGACATCATCGAGAGAGCAGGCGGTCACATCCACGAGATGGTCGCCGCCTGCTGGGTCGATGACGCTCAGCCTCTCGCTGCGCTCCACCCATACCCCGTCCAAAAAGGCGCGATGCTCGATCAGATCGGGCCGGCGAAGGTTCTTCAACGCGGCGCTGGCAATACCTTTCATGAATATGCTCCGTTTTCATTTGCGTGGAGCTTAGCGTCGCTGCATGATCGATCTCCGGCATTTATTTCCTGTTTGACGCAGGAATAATGCTAATTTTACCCAAATACGCAGGAATTCTGCATGACCAATATTGATCGAGCTGACAGGGCGCTGCTTGACGCCGTGCAAAAGAACAACCGTCTGACGTCGGAGGAGCTGGCGCGGATCGTCAATCTCTCGCCGACGGCCTGCCAGAGGCGGCTCAAGCGATTACGGGAGGAGGGAGTGATCGAGGCGGATGTGGCGATCATCTCGCCCAAAGCCGTGGGACGGGGCATCACCATGATCGTCCTCGTGTCGCTGGAACGGGAGCGCGCGGACATCGTCGATCGCTTCAAGGCGGCGATCCGTGCGACGCGCGAAGTCATGATCGGCTATTATGTCACCGGTGATGCCGATTTCATTCTGGTAATCACGGCAAAGGACATGGAGGACTACGAGGCCTTCACCCGCCGCTTCTTTTATGAAAACCACGACATTAAAGGGTTCAAGACAATGGTCGTCATGGACCGCGTGAAGGCCGGATTCGCCTTTCCTATCGAAGACTGACCGGCCAGAGGTCTGCTAACATGTCTGTGTCGGGACTTCCGCCTTTTGTACGGTCGTTCTAGTTCTGGACGGGCTGCAAGACCCTGCCCAAGCAGCGGGGAAAGGAAGGAGGCCCGGATATCCGTACGATGACAGATCCGGAGCCTCCGGGAGCTGGGAGTTCATGTAAGCCCTGCGCAGGCAGATCATGCGCTCGCAATTTGGAACATTGTCGAGCGCTATTGCGTGATTTCGGGTTCCACGAGTTTGGCAAGCTTGCGCAGTGACTCCTGCCAGCCGAGATAACACGCATCAGCCGGAATGATATCCGGCACGCCCTCCTGTTCGATATTCACTTCGGTGCCGGATGCGACTGCCTTCATGTTCACCGTGACTTTCATTTCGCCAGGCAGGTTGGGATCGTCGAAGCGGTCCGTGTAGACAAGGCGCTCTCCGGGTACGAGTTCAACATAGGTCCCGCCAAAGGAATGACTGTCTCCCGTCGTGAAATTTCGGAAAGACATCCGGTGATTGCCGCCGACCTTCGCATTCAGTTCATGAACGGTGCAGGTGAACCCGAATGGCGGGAGCCAGCTTGAAATCGCATCCGGTTCGATGAAAGCGCGATAGAGCTTTTCGGGTTTCGTTGCGAAGACGCGATGTAGACGAATGACGCTTGGCATGGTTTCCTCCTGTTGATGCGTTGTCATTCAACGTGGTCGATCATTGTCGGGCTGAACAGCAGCCGGATATAGCGGTGAAGATGGTCGAGGCTTTCGACGGCTTGCTGCGGATTCCCGCTCGCTTTTGCCAGAATGAAGGCGCCCTGGATGACGGCTTGAATGTGCAGGGCAAGACTTTCCGCCGTAAATGTCTCTGTTATCCTGTATTGATCCAGGGCTGCTTCGATATCGCTGACAAGTGTTTCGGCGTGGCCTGAAATGCTGGTCCAGCACGCTTGCCGGATCGCCTCGCTGGTCTCGTAAACCTCCTGCGCCATCGTGCCGACAAAGCAGGTAAAATCCGGCAAGTCGCCCTGTATCAACTGCTTGCGGAAGGCGACATAGTTCAGCAGTCGCTCCAGTGGATCAGCGGCATCGTGATAGGACGCGGTTTCGAACACGGCACCGGTTACCTCCGACCAGTGCTGGGCAGCCGCGACCGCCATTTCCTCCTTGCTGGAGAAATGGTGAAAGAATGCACCTTTGGACAGCTCGGCCTTGGCGCAGACATCGTCAACTGTCGTCGCGGCGTAACCTTTCGTCCGGATGACGGTAAATGCCGCCTCCAGCAGGCCCGGCCTGGTTAATGGGTTCTGTTTCCTTGCCACATCAAATCTCCCTTGCTTGATTAAATACAGACTAGTCGGTATTTAATCAAGCGGAATTTTACTGGTGTGTTGTCCGGTGACTTCCCGGTCCAATATTGTTGGGCAAGATGGCGCATAACAGAAGGCGCGCGCTCGATCCCGCGAGGGAGCGCGCCGCTCCCGCGCCGTCATTAATGCGCAGATCCGGGCAGTTCTACTCCAGCGCCACCATGTAGGCTGGTAACTGTTCTTCGAAAAATTTCGAGAAAGTTGCGATGCGGGGCGGCAGGGCCTGATAGGGCGGATAATAGAGCGTCAGCCAGAGTTCCGGCGGCGACCAGCCGGGCAGGACATGGACGAGGCGGCCACTGTGGATATGCTGTGCGATGTTGAAGCCCGGCAGCAAGGCGACCCCTGCGCCATCCGCAGCCATATCGGCCAGAACCTCGCCGCTATTGGCGCTGAACGCACGACCTGCCGTTATCGTGATACTTGACCCGCCATCTGACAAGACCCAATTCTCCCGACGGCTCTCGCCGCTGTAGGCAAGGCAATCGTCAGGCGTCAGTTCAGCTGGGTGTTTCATCTGCGCGAACCGGCTGCCCGGAGCCGCCACCAATATGCGCGGTACAGCCCTGATCTTGCGCCATATGGTGAATTTGTCCGATGGGGCGGACGAGATACGGATCGCCAGATCGTAGTCATCATCCACGATATTGACCAGGCCGTCCGATAACGAAATCTCGAAGCACATTTTCGGATAGAGTTCCCGGAAGCCCGACAGGATCGGCGGCAGCACCGTTTTGCCGAGCCATGTCGGCGCGCTGATCCTCAGGCGTCCCTCGTCGGCCTTGTGGGCGTTGCGAACATCGCGCCGGGCGTTCTCCAAAGCCTCGACCGGCGGCTGAATCTGTGCGGCGAAGACGGCCCCGTCCGTCGTGAGCGATACCTGACGGGTGGTCCGGACGAATAATTGCACGCCGAGATCATCTTCAAGTGCTGCAATCGCACGGGTGACGGCCGCTGCCGTCATGCCGAGTTCACGGGCCACCTGCGCGAAGTTGCGCTTTTCGGCCGCCATCAGGAAGGTTTTGAGAGCTTTGTGATCGTTCATCTCTATTATTTCAAAAATCGCAATTCATTCGAGAAAAATATTGCAATTCCGCGATGCAATCAAGCGGGTTACATCTTTCTCCATCGAAACGGGCATACCAACAGCGAAAGGCGCCGACGATGATCAAGGATATCAAGGGCCTGCACCACGTTACCTCGATGGCGTCGGATGCGCGGCAGAACAACGGCTTCTTCACCGATACGCTCGGCCTGCGCCGGGTCAAGAAAACCGTTAACTTCGACGAGCCAAGCGTCTATCACCTTTATTACGGTGACGAAAAGGGAACCCCGGGCACCGTCATGACGTATTTTCCCTTCGCCAACATGATGGCCGGCCGTCCGGGCGTCGGCGAAGTGGGCGAGACACAGTTTTCCGTCCCCAAGGGTTCGCTCGGCTTCTGGAAAGATCGTCTCATTACGAAAGGTGCCGCCGGCCTTCAGGCCGATACGGTCTTCGGTGCACAGCGCCTGCGTTTTACCGGTCCGGATGGCGATGGACTCGCGCTGATCGAAACGGATAACGATGCCCGCGCTCCATGGCTTGCCGAGGGCATCTCCGAAGACAACGCCATACGCGGCTTTACCGGCGCGCGCTTCAATCTGAATGATACGGCGGCGACCGAGGAACTGCTTCGCTTCATGGGATATGAGCGCGCCGATGCAGAAGGCGATGTAACCCGCTTCGTCATTCCCGGCGGCAACGGCGCCGATACGATTGATCTCGCCACACTGCCAAAGACGCCCTTTGCCCGTCCGGGAGCCGGTTCGGTTCATCACATCGCTTTCGCGGTTGAAAACCGTCAGAAGCAGCTGGACGTGCGCAAGGCGCTGATGGACACCGGCTATCAGGTCACCGCTGTCATCGACCGCGATTACTTTTGGGCGATCTATTTCCGCACGCCGGGCGGCATCCTGTTCGAAATTGCCACCAACGAACCCGGTTTCGATCGTGACGAGGATACCGCGCATCTGGGCGAAGCGCTCAAGCTGCCAAGCCGTTATGAGCCTTTCCGCAATCAGATCGAGGCGAACCTCGCTCCCCTTGCGGCATAAAGCGGGTCGTTGATCCGCATCCACTGAAGAAATCATATCCACGCTTTCAAGGCGGCTGCCCCTGCCGGGCAGCTGACCGGCGAAGCCTCGTCAATTTCACCGCCGTCGATCGGCAATCACCACCTGAACGGAGAACCACCATGTCCAAGCTCGAAGTCCTTACTCCCGCCAACAGCCAGCTCATCTTCATCGACCAGCAGCCGCAGATGGCTTTCGGTGTGCAGTCGATCGATCGCCAGACCCTGAAGAACAATGTCGTCGGCCTCGCCAAGGCGGCAAAGATCTTCAACATTCCGACGACCATCACCACGGTTGAAACGGAAAGCTTCTCCGGCAACACCTTCCCGGAACTGCTGGCAGTATTCCCGGAAAACGACATTCTCGAGCGTACCTCGATGAATTCCTGGGATGACCAGAATGTCCGCGATGCCCTGGCGAAGAATGCCGCCAACGGTCGCAAGAAGATCGTTGTTTCCGGCCTCTGGACGGAAGTGTGCAACACCACCTTCGCTCTTTCGGCGCTGCATGATGTCGCCGATTACGAAATCTACATGGTGGCGGATGCATCTGGCGGCACCTCTGTCGATGCGCATAAATATGCCATGGACCGCATGGTGCAGGCGGGCGTCATCCCCGTCACCTGGCAGCAGGTGCTGCTGGAATGGCAGCGCGACTGGGCGCGCAAGGAAACCTATGACGCCGTCACCTCGCTGGTGAAGGAACATTCAGGCGCTTACGGCATGGGCATCGATTATGCGGTCACGCATGTTCATGGCGGCGCAGAGCGCGTCAAGCACGGCAAGCGCATCGGCCCCAACCCCGCGAAATAAGCTTTCAACCCTGACGCGCCGGCGGGATCAATATCCCGGCCGGCGCGGCTTCATCCATCCAAAGGAGGTTTCCATGAAAGTCTATCTTCTGTCGCTTGGCGCCGGCCTGCTCGTCGGCATCGTTTACAGCCTGCTCAATGTGCGTTCGCCCGCGCCGCCCGTCATTGCGTTGGTCGGTCTGCTGGGCATCCTGGTCGGAGAACAGATCATCCCTTTCGCAAGAACGATCATAGACAGGGAACCGGCCGCCGTTTCGTGGTTCAACCAGATCAAGCCGCACATGTTCGGTCATATGCCCAAGGGTGGTGTCGAAACGGTAGATATCGCCAAGGGCACCGCACCCATCGAGAGGGAGAGAAGCTGATGCCAACACGACGCACTTTCCTCGGCGCGGCATCCAGTCTCGCCTTTCCGAATCTGTTTTCACCGGCTAAGGCCGCTGATCCCATCAAGAGCGGAGCTTCGTCCATGCATCCAGATACCATCCTTCACAATGGCCGCGTCACGACACTTGATCGTGGCAATCCGAATGCAACGGCAGTCGCCATCAAGGATGGTCTGTTTCTGGAGGTGGGAAGCGATACCGAGGTCATGGCCCTTGCCGGGCCGGAAACGAAGATCATCGACCTCAGGGGCAAGCGGGTTCTGCCGGGCCTGATCGACAACCACACCCACGTCGTGCGTGGGGGCCTGAACTTCAATATGGAACTGCGCTGGGACGGCGTGCGCTCGCTTGCCGATGCCATGGACATGCTCAAACGCCAGGTCGCGATAACGCCAGCCCCGCAATGGGTGCGCGTCGTCGGTGGTTTCACAGAGCACCAATTCGTCGAAAAGCGCCTGCCGACCATCGAGGAGATCAATGCGGTCGCGCCGGATACGCCGGTCTTCCTTCTGCATCTTTACGACAGGGCGCTGCTGAACGGCGCGGCGCTGCGTGCCGTCGGTTATACCAAGGACACGCCGAACCCGCCCGGTGGCGAAATCACCCGTGATGCCAACGGCAATCCCACCGGCCTGCTGCTCGCCAAGCCGAATGCCGGCATTCTCTATTCGACGCTTGCCAAGGGGCCGAAACTGCCGCTCGACTATCAGGTCAATTCCACCCGCCATTTCATGCGCGAACTGAACCGGCTGGGTGTGACCGGCGTCATCGATGCCGGCGGCGGCTTCCAGAATTATCCGGATGATTACGAGGTGATCCAGAAGCTGTCGGATGAGAACCAGATGACCGTTCGGCTGGCCTACAACCTCTTCACGCAGAAGCCGAAACAGGAAAAGGAAGACTTCCTCAACTGGACGCAATCGGTCAAATACAAGCAGGGCAACGATTATTTCCGGCACAATGGTGCGGGTGAAATGCTGGTCTTTTCCGCGGCCGATTTCGAGGATTTCCGTCAGCCGCGGCCCGATATGCCGCCGGAGATGGAAGGCGAACTTGAAGATGTTGTCCGGATTCTCGCGGAAAACCGCTGGCCCTGGCGTCTGCATGCCACCTATGACGAGACCATTTCACGGGCGCTGGATGTCTTCGAAAAGGTCAATCGTGATATCCCGCTCGAAGGGCTTAACTGGTTCTTCGACCATGCTGAAACCATCTCCGATCGCTCCATCGACCGTATTGCTGCGCTTGGTGGCGGCATCGCCACTCAGCACCGCATGGCCTATCAGGGCGAATATTTCGTTGAACGTTATGGTCAGGGCGTGGCCGAAGCCACACCACCGATCCGGCGCATGCTCGATAAGGGTGTGAACGTTTCGGCTGGAACGGACGCAACGCGCGTCGCCTCCTATAATCCGTGGGTGTCGCTCTTCTGGATGGTGACCGGCAAGACCGTTGGCGGCATGCAGCTTTACCCGCGCGCCAATTGCCTAGACCGCGAAACGGCGCTGCGCATGTGGACGGAAAAAGTCACCTGGTTCTCGAATGAAGAAGGCAAGAAGGGCCGCATCGAGAAAGGCCAGTTCGCCGATCTCGTGGTGCCGGACAAGGACTTCTTCTCCTGTGCGGAGGATGAAATCTCCTTCCTTACCTCGGAACTGACGATGGTGGGTGGCAAGGTCGTCTATGGCGCCGGTGACTTCAAGGCACTGGACGAGAGCAATATTCCGCCGGCCATGCCAGACTGGTCGCCAGTGCGCAAGTTCGGCGGCTACGCCGCCTGGGGTGAACCGGATGGCGCCGGCGCCCGCTCGCTGCGCCGCACGGCCATCTCCACCTGCGGCTGCGCCAGCGATTGCGGTGTGCATGGTCACGACCATGCCGGTGCCTGGACATCGAAGCTGCCGATTGCCGATCTCAAAGGCTTCTTCGGTGCCCTGGGCTGCTCCTGCTGGGCGGTATAAGCCTCATCGGCAAAGAAACTCACCCACGGGCGGCGCATGTGCCGCCCGTGGGATACGACCAATGGCCGATAAAAGAATATTACAAATTACGCAATTATATCGAAACTATTGATGCAATTGTTGGCGGTAATCCTTTGCGCCAATATCGCTCCATCAGATGAACGCCAGCGCCGCTCGAACCGAACGGCCAGTAGGAGCACATTATGACTGAGCCGTCTTCAACCCTTCGCCTTCGGGTCTTCCTTGCGGATATCGTTGCCGCACCCGCCACAAAAACCCTTGCGCTTCTGGCGCTTTGCTCGGCCTATATTCAGGGACCGCTGACGAAGATTTTCGACTTTCCCGGGGCGATTGCCGAGATGAACCATTTTGGTCTTCAGCCGGCCGCCGCATTCGCCGTCGTCGTCATCCTGTTCGAACTCACCGCCTCCGCTCTGGTTGTGTCGGGCTTCCTGCGCTGGGCCGGAGCTCTGGCACTGGCGGGCTTAACTCTTGTCGCCACCTTCATCGCTCTCCGCTTCTGGGAAATGGCGCCGGGCATGGACCGCATGATGGCCACCAATGCCTTCTTTGAACATCTAGGTCTCGCTGGCGCATTTGTCGTCGTCGCTGCAATCGATCTCACGAAAGGAACGGGCAAATGAGCGCCGCAAAATCCTCCGCAAGCAGTTTTGCTCCGCTTGCACAACCGGTCTTCGCCGTCCTCTGGGCCGCGACGGTGCTGGGCAATACCGGCAGCTTCATGCGTGATGTCGCGAGTTCATGGTTGATGACCGATCTTTCGGCCTCTCCGGCGGCTGTCGCCATGGTGCAGGCCGCTGGAACCCTGCCGATCTTTCTTCTGGCGATCCCGGCCGGCGTGCTGACCGATATTCTCGACCGCCGCAAGTTCCTGATCGCAGTTCAGCTGTTGCTGGCCTCTGTCAGCGTCACCCTCATGGTTCTTGCGCACACCGGCCTTTTGTCCGTCAGCGCCCTGATCGGTCTCACCTTCCTCGGCGGTATCGGTGCGGCGCTGATGGGACCGACCTGGCAGGCCATCGTACCGGAACTGGTGAAGCGCGAGGATATCAAGAGCGCCGTGGCTCTGAACTCGCTCGGCATCAATATTGCCCGTTCCATCGGTCCGGCTGCTGGCGGCATCCTGCTTGCGGCCTTCGGCGCGGCCTTTACCTATGGCGCCGATGTCGCCAGTTACTTCGTCGTCATCGCCGCCCTTTTGTGGTGGCCACGGGTAAAGAACGCTGATGATGCGCTGGCCGAAGGTTTCCTCGGCGCTTTCCGGGCGGGCCTTCGTTACACCCGTGCCAGCAAACCGCTTCATGTCGTGCTGCTGCGGGCCGCGATCTTCTTCGCTTTCGCCAGCGCCGTCTGGGCGCTGCTGCCCCTGGTTGCCCGGCAATTGCTCGGCGGAGACGCCAGCTTCTATGGTATCCTGCTCGGTGCTGTCGGCGCTGGCGCCATCGGTGGCGCGCTGGTCATGCCGAAGCTGCGCGACCGTTTCGATGCAGATGCCCTGCTTCTCGGTGCTGCCGTCATTACTGCACTGGTCATGGCCGCGCTTTCGCTCGCACCGCCGAAGTGGCTTGCCATCATCGTCCTGCTGTTCCTCGGCGGCGCATGGATCACCGCTCTAACGACGCTGAACGGGGCCGCCCAGGCAGTTCTGCCAAACTGGGTGCGTGGCCGTGGCCTTGCTGTCTATCTCACCGTCTTCAACGGCGCGATGACAGCCGGCAGCCTTGGCTGGGGTGCTGTTGGTGAAGCCACAGGTGTGCCGGGTGCATTGCTGATCGGTGCTGCGGGACTGCTGGTTGCGGGCCTTGTCATGCACCGCCTGAAACTGCCTGCGGGTGATGCGGATATGGTGCCATCAAACCATTGGCCGGAACCGCTCGTTGCCGAGCCGGTGGCCCATGATCGCGGCCCGGTTCTGATCCTGATCGAATATAATGTCGAAAAGCATCACCGCTCCGCTTTCCTGCATGCACTCGACGAGCTTTCCCAGGAGCGTCGCCGCGATGGCGCCTATGGCTGGGGTGTCACGGAAGACTCCGCCGATCCGCAGAAGATCGTCGAATGGTTCATGGTGGAATCCTGGGCGGAACATCTTCGCCAGCACAAGCGGGTTTCCAATGCCGATGCAGATTTGCAGGGCAAGGTGCTGGCTTATCATTCCGGGCTGGAAAAGCCTGTCGTGCGCCACTTCCTGACGATCAACCGTCCGGGCAAGGCATAAACAGAAGGGGCCGAAAGGCCCCTTTTTGTTCCTACCGTTGCACCGGCTGCTATCGCGCAATCCGCTCGAGCACGCGGCTCAATGCATCTTTCAAGGCCTTTGAACCGCCTTTGCAATCGAAGTCTTTGAGCACCTGTTCGTTGAGGCCGCCTTTGGTGGCGAATTCACGGCTGATATCGTTAAAATCCGCCTTGCTTCCGGCCAACACCGCCACCTCGGAGAGGCCGCCAAAGAGGGGCGCAAGATAGGCACGCGCCTTTTCTTCCGGCAGTCCGTTTTCGGCCAACCATTCCGTTGCCGTTTGCATGATACCGAAATAAGTAGCCATCAGAGCGCTTCCGGCGGCCAGAAGGTCGTATTCCGCCTTGGTCTCGCATTCCACCGCATTGCCGAGCACGTTGAAGATTGCTGCCGTATCCCTATCGGCGGGATAAATGGCGGTGACGCCTTTGCGGCGGGCGACGAAGGGCAGCGGGATCGCCTGGGTGAGATGTACATCCGCATCGATCCAGTCGAGAAGGGCTTCCCGGCTGGTCGCAGCCACGACGCTGATGACTTTCTGTTCGTCCCTGAACCGTAGCGGCCGGATGACCTCCTCGGCAATCTGGGGACGGATTGCCAGCATGACGGTATCGCAGCCATCGACGATCGCCTGATTGTCGCTTGAGACGATCACCTGCGAAAAATCGGCAGCCAGTTCAGCCGAAACATCCGCGCTGCGCTGGGACACCATGACATGTGGTACGGCGGCGGGTCTGGCAAGCAGGCCGCGTACCATCGCGTCGGTGATGGCGCCTGTTCCGATAAAACCGATTTTTTGGGGCAGGGACATGAATACTCCACTGTGGCGGCTGGATCGAGAGATGGTCGGTCCTTCCAGTTTGGCGCGATGCTAGATTTTCCACCGGTAAATGTCGACAGGCGGTCGGGCTATCTGTGACGCCGCGGCACTTAGGTCGGCCGATGCTCGCGAAAAGCGGCAGCGAGCGTTCGCAACGCCTCACGCGATCTGCTGTCCGTCAGGGTCGAGAACATGATGATTTCGGTGGAAGGCAGGGAAGGCAGCCCAAAACGCTGGCTGACCTCCACGGTGCCGGGTGGGGCAAGACGGGAGGAGAAGGCGGAAATCGCAAGTCCCGCCGAAACGGCCGCGGTTACCATGGACGATGTGCCGCCGAGGAAAACCTCCGTCCAGGCTATGCCAGCCCCGTCCAGGGCGCGGGTGGCTATATCACGCACGCCACAGGCGGGAGACAGTGCCGCAAGCCGCAACGGTTCACCCTGACGATGTTCGAATTGCGGGGTTGCATACCAGCCGAAATGCTCCGGTCCGAGAACCTCGCCGTCGCGCCGGTCGTCCTCGCGTCTGATGATGGCCGCATCGATTTCCCCACGGTCGAACGCGTCGAGCAGGGAGCGCGAATGGTCCATCCGCACTTCAATCGTCAGGCCCGGGTCATGGTCGTTGAGGCGGGCCAGAAGGGTTGGCACCTCCGGTCCTGCCACGTGGGCGGCAATGCCGAGGCCAAAACGACGGCGCGGTGAGGAAAGGCCTGCCAATGCGCGATCGTGCGCGGCGAGAAACTCGCGGGCGGGCGCCAAAAACACTGCACCCTGCGCGGATAGCCGCACCGAACGCGGTGTGCGTTCGAGCAGCCGCTGGCCTAGCCTGTCTTCCAATCGCTTGAGCTTGACGCTGATCGCACCCTGGGTGGTGCCGAGCGCTTCGGCAGCGCGGGTGAAGCTCTGCATATCGGCGATGGTAACAAAGGCTTCGACGGCCTCCACATCCAGCGTGCTCATGTCGACTATTCCAATTCGTTGTCTCTGAAATAGCCAATCATCCAATTCAGTTATGGTCAAGCTTTGTCTAGCCTGTCGCCTCGTAGATCGGTTTCACAGTTGCGAGCCGAGCCAAGAAAGGCTGAAGAATGACCCTTGTTATTACCGAACAAACCGGTAGCAGAAGCGCCATGGCGCTCGCTGCCGTTTGTCTCTCCGCTCTTATGTTCGGACTGGAAATCTCCAGCGTTCCTGCGATCCTGCCGACACTGGAAGAGGTACTGCACGCGGATTTCCGGCAACTCCAGTGGATCATGAATGCCTATACCATCGGCGTGACCATGGTGCTGATGGCAACCGGTGCGCTGGCCGACCGCTTCGGCCGTAAACGTGTCTTTATTGCCAGTATTGCTGCCTTTGCCCTGTCTTCCCTTGCCTGCGGAATGACGCAGAATGTTCCGGTGCTGATCGGCGCGCGCTTCTTTCAGGGCTTGAGCGGCGGAGCGATGCTGGTGTGCCAGATCGCCATTCTGTCGCACCAGTTCCGTACGGCGCGGGAGCGCGGCATGGCCTTCGGCTGGTGGGGCATCATCTCGGGCGTTGGGCTCGGTTTCGGCCCGATCATCGGTGGTGCCATTGTTGCGCTGTGGAGCTGGGAATGGGTTTTCCTCGTTCACGTAGCGCTCGCCATCGTGACGTGGCTGCTTGCTTCGGGCGGTGTGAGAGAATCGCGTGACCCCGAGGCGGCACGTCTGGATATCGCCGGCATGGCCACGCTTTCGCTGTCGGTTTTTTGCCTTGCCTTTTTCATCACACAGGGACCCGAGCTTGGTTTTGCGAGCCCGGCGGCGCTTCTGATCCTTGGCGCCTCGGCTGCGAGCTTCATCGCCTTCCTGATTGCCGAAAAGCTTAGTTCAAGACCGATGTTCGACTTCTCAGTGTTCCGCATCCGGCCTTTTTCCGGCGCGATCATCGGTTCAGCGGCGATGAATATCAGCTTCTGGCCGTTCATGATCTATCTGCCGATCTGGTTTCAGGCTGGCCTCGGTTATGACAGCGTCACCGCCGGGCTCGGCCTGCTTGCCTATACGCTGCCAGCCTTGGTGGTCCCGCCTCTGGCGGAACGCCTGTCGCTGCGCTACCAACCCCGCCTCGTCATTCCGGCAGGACTGTTCACTATCGGCCTCGGCTTCATGCTGATGAAGCTGGGAAGCGGTATCGAAGAGGCGAACTGGCTTACAATGCTGCCCGGCTGCATCCTCGCGGGAATAGGGCTCGGACTTACCAATACCCCCGTTACCAACACGACCACGGGCGCGGTTTCGCCCGCCCGTTCGGGCATGGCTTCGGGCATCGACATGAGCGCACGCATGATCTCGCTTGCCATCAACATTCCGATCATGGGCTTTATTCTGGTCGAGGGCGTGGGGGCGTCGCTTCGGGCGAACCTGCCGATCGCGCCGGATGTGTCTCATGTGCAGTCGCTGGCGGAAAAGATCGCCGCGGGAACTGCTGGCGCCTCGGCGCAGGGCGTTTCGGAAGAGCTTGTCCACCGGGCGCTTGCGGATGGGTTCGGCCTGGTCATGCTCTATGCCGGCATCAGTGTATGGCTACTCGCCGCCATCAGCTTCATGATCTTCGGGCCGGCGCGAAAGCCTGCCCATGACTAGGGTGGAGTTCAGGATGCCTCCCGGAAAATGACGGTCACGATCGTTCCGCCGTCCGGGCGCGCCTTTATCTGCAGATCGCTGTCATGCGCCTGTGCGATTGCGCGGGCAATGGACAGGCCGAGACCTGTCCCGCCGGTCTTACGCGCGCGTGACGGTTCCATCCGCCAGAAGAGTTCGATGCCGTGCGCCTCGACGCCGGCGGGGAAGCCCGGCCCTTTATCCTCGATCGAGACGAAGGCGCGCCCGTCCTGAAGCCCGGTCGAGCAACGCATAAATCCGCCGCTCGCCGCGTAGCGGCGCACATTGTCCATCAGGATCAGCAGCAGCTGCCGAAGGCGTTGACGGTCGCCGCAAACTGATGCTGCCTCCAGCGACATCTCGAGATCAATGCCTGCTTCGTTCATGAGCGGCCGTGCCGCCTCCGCCACGGCCGCGCATTCGGCGGCAAGATCAAGTGGCTCGGTATCTTTGACGAGGCTGTTGGTTTCGGCCAGAGAAAGCGTGCGCAAATCATCCACGAGACGTGCCAGCCCCTCCACATGGACGATGAGGTGGCGAATGGCTTCCTTGTCGAGGGGAAAGAGATCATCGGCAATGCCGTGCAAACGGCCCTGCAGGATCGTGAGCGGGGTGCGCAGTTCATGGGCTACCGCCATCGTGTTGAACTTCAACCGGTGCTCCATCATCTGAAGTTCCCGGATCAAGCTCTCGAAACTGTCGACGAGAAATGCGACCTCTGCGATGTGGCTCCCCCTGATCTCTGCTCCTCCGCTGAAGTTGCCGGTCGCCATGCGCCGCGCTGCATCGGCAAGTTCGCCGAGAGGTGCCGCAATGCGCCGAGAGATGAAGTAACCAAGCAAGCTGCAGAGAAAGACACCGAGCAATCCGAAAATGAACACGGATTTGATAAGCTCGTTATCGGCCTCGTCCTCGAGGCCCGGCAAAACCCTGACAAGGGCCTCAAGCTGACGCTGGTCCGGCATCACACCCCGGTCTATATCCGAGAAGGCCCTGGAGGCATCCGGCGATAGCTGGGCGATCATGCGCTCCTGAATATTGTCGGCATACCAGGAAACGCCGAAATAGACCAACGCAACCGCAAAGATGAGCATTGTAGTGATCGTGATCGCCGTCATCGTCCGCAGGCGGAGCCGCCAAGGCTTCATGGTTTTTGCTCCCCTGCCAGCCGATAACCGATGCTGCGCACCGAGACGAGATAACCGCAGGCGCCATGGTCCGTCAGTTTTTTGCGCAGATTGGCGATGTGTGTGTCGATGGTGCGCGCCAGCGCATCGCTTTCCGGCAGGCAGGCGTCAAGAATATCGGCACGCTGAAAGGCGTGGGTGGGACGACGCGCCATATGGGCGAGGATCCTGAACTCGCTAAGCGTGAGCGGCAGAACGGCCCGCTGACCGTCGTTGCAGACGGCTGCGACATAGGCTTCGGTGTCCACCTCAATGGGCCCGAAGCGTAAAACCCCGCCAGAGCCCGGTTGCCGCGTGCGTTTCAGCACGGCATTCACCCGCGCGATCAATTCATGCGGATTGAAAGGTTTGACGATGTAGTCGTCAGCGCCGAGGCGAAGGCCCGTCAGCTTGTCCATGTCCTCGGCGAGAGATGTGACCATGATGACAGGCGTCTCCCGTTCCCGCCGGATGCGGTTCAAAACCTCGATGCCGTCGAATTTCGGCAGGCGAATGTCGAGGAGAACCAGATCAGGTCTCAACATGGAGAAATGGGTCAGCGCCGTTTCTCCGTCGCTGGCTCTGACGGTTCTGTATCCTTCGCGAACGAGATAGGCGTCCAGGATCTGAATAATATCGGGGTCGTCTTCGACGATTAGAATTAGTCCTTTGTCCATACTCAATCCACAAATTTACTGGTGTCGGCCGTGGCGGCGCCGGGACGCTAAGCGGATGCGGAACATCGGGCAAGAGCCGCTGTGCCTGAATGAATCCCACCGGCACTCCTTTCCATACACTCTTGTGTCTTTCTCCGCAGAGCCTTGACATTTCTGCGGAAGAGAACTGGCCATGCACCAGTCTCTCACCCATAAAACCCACCCCAAAAAGCGGCGTTTGACCCAACGGTCGAAATTTCGTGTCAACTTTATTTCTGTCGTTCGTCAGGCATTTGCGCGTGCCTCCTGCAGTCCCTTTGTGCTGGCTCTTCTGGTCGCCCTTGCGATGATGATTGTCTTTACGATCAGGCCGGATATCGATCTTGGAGTAAGCCGGCAATTCTGGGCGGAAGGTTTCACACTCGGCGAGGACGAGTTCCTGATTTCCGTCCGCGATCTGAACCGCAGGCTTCCCTGGGTCTTGCTGTCCGGACTTGTGTGCATGCTTGTCGTAATGCCCTTCTCGCGCGGCTTGCCACGGCTTTTTCCACCACACAGACTGCTGCTTATTATCGTCTTTTTTGCTCTGGGACCGGGCGCTGCGGTGCATGCCCTGAAAAACCTGTTCGGCAGGGCAAGGCCGCGGCATCTCGCAGAGTTCGGGGGAGAGCTGGTTTTTACACCGGTTCTTTCCCTCGGTGGCAGCTGCACCCGAAACTGCTCTTTTCCTTCCGGTGAAAGCGCTTCCGCAATCGCCCTTCTGGCCTTCATCATTCTCCTGCCAGAGAAATTTCGCCTGATCGGCACCGCAATATTGACGCCGTTCATCGTGATTTTCTCCCTGAACAGGGTGGCGATGGGAGCTCATTTCCTCTCGGATGTCCTGATTGCATGGCCTTTGATGTTTGCGGTATTTCTTCTGCTCCATCGGCCGTTCATCAACAATCGGCGTGCGATCGACGCGACTTTTTCGCGCAAGAGCGATGGTGCGCGGCGCTCCGCCGAAACAAGACCGTTTGCCGAACAATAACGCCCGTCGGGCATCCGACCGCTAATATCAAAAGGGCAGCGGAAACCGCTGCCCCTTCCGTTTCTTCTGCGCAGATGATGGCAGCCTTATTTCACCTTTGCGACGACAAGCTTGCCGTCGGCGCGTTCGGCGATGAACTCGATATTGGCGCCTTCCTTGAGCTTTTCGAGCATCGCATCGTCCTTGACGCGGAACACCATGGTCATGGCTGGCATGTCGAGGTTCTTCAGTTCTTCATGGATGATGGTGACCTTCTTGGCGGCAGCATCGACTTTCTTGACTGTTCCCTTGGTGAATTCCTCTGCAAATGCGCTGAATGGAGCGGTGAGTAGAAGTGCGGCTGCGACGGTGATCTTAATGATGGTCTTCATGGTGAGATTCCTTCGGTCGTGGGTTACTTGGCGGACACTTTGAGATCGCCGCGCATGCCGGCCTCGTAATGTCCGGGTTTCAGGCAGGCGAATTCGAACATGCCGTCATTGGTGAATTTCCAGATGATTTCGCCGCTTTCTCCCGGCGCGAGGGTGATAGCGTTCGGGTTGTCGTGTTCCATCTCCGGCGCCTTGGCCATTGCAGCCTTGTGCTCCAGATTGGCTTTCTGCTCGTCCATGATGAATTCATGGTCCAGCTCGCCGGCATTCTTGACAGCGAAGCGAACGGTCTTGCCCTTCTTGAATTCGAATTTGGCGGGTGTGAACAGCATCTTGCCATCGGGTGTCTCTTTCATCGTCACCTGAATGGTCTGGGTCACCTTTGCCTTGTCGCCCGGTTCGCCCACCGCCATCGCTTCATGGTCGCCGCCGTGGGTGCCGGATGCGAGCGCTGGCGTGGCAAGAGTGGTGAGAAGCAGTGCAATTTTCAGTCTGGTCATGTCATTGTTCCTTGGTTTGTAAGGGTGGGTCATATTCAGCCGTGTTTCATCGGATGCGGCGTGATCTGCGTTTTGGGGTCGGTGTTCTTTTGGCTGTCCGGCAATTCGCCGGTCCACTCCCAGGCCTGCGTGCCGGGCGGATTTTCGTACCAGCCGGGGTCTGCGTAGTCGCCCGCGGAAATGCCTTCGCGAACCTTCACGACAGAGAACATTCCGCCCATTTCGATCGGGCCGTGCGGGCCCCACCCCGTCATCATCGGAACGGTATTTTCGGGGATTTCCATTTCCATCGCGCCCATGTCGGCCATGCCGGCGGTGCCCATCGGCATATATTCCGGCCGGACCTTGCGGATCTTTTCGGTGACGCTTTTTTTGTCGACGCCGATGAAGGTGGGGACGTCATGTCCCATGGCGTTCATCGTATGGTGTGACTTGTGGCAATGGATCGCCCAGTCGCCGACATATTTGGCGTCGAATTCATAAGCCCGCATGGCGCCGACGGGAATATCGATGCTGACCTCCGGCCAGCGCGCCTCCGGCCGCACCCAGCCGCCATCCGTGCAGGTCACCTCGAAATCGTAACCGTGCATGTGGATCGGATGGTTGGTCATGGTCAGGTTACCGACGCGCACGCGCACCCGGTCGTCCCTGGAAACCACCAGCGGATCGATGCCCGGAAACACCCGGCTGTTCCATGCCCAAAGATTGAAATCCGTCATCGTCATGATTTTGGGGACGGAGGTGCCGGGATTGATGTCGAAGGCGTTGAGCAGGAACACAAAATCGCGGTCCACCGGCATGAAGGTGGGGTCCTTCGGATGGACAACGAAGAAGCCCATCATGCCCATCGCCATCTGCACCATCTCGTCCGAATGTGGGTGGTACATGAAGGTGCCCGACTTCAAGAGGTCGAACTCGTAGACGAAGGTCTTGCCGACGGGGATATGCGGCTGCGACAGTCCACCCACCCCGTCCATGCCCGATGGCAGGATCATGCCGTGCCAGTGGATCGTCGTATGTTCCGGCAGCTTGTTGGTAACAAAAAAGCGCACCCTGTCGCCTTCCACGGCCTCGATGGTGGGGCCCGGTGACTGGCCGTTGTAACCCCATAGACGGGCAGTCATGCCCTCGGCCATTTCGCGTTCCACCGGCTCGGCGACAAGGTGGAATTCCTTGACGCCATTGTTCATCCGGAAGGGCAGGGTCCAGCCATTCAAGGTGACGACGGGATTATAATCGGGACCGGTGGTGGGCTTTACCGGCGCCTGCGTTGCCGCCGTTTCCATCACTGCCGCTTCCGGCAGGCTGCTGTTGGAGGTTTTCGCCCAGGCCGCCGAGGAGACCATCGCGGCGCTGACGCCCAGAAGTTGTCTTCTATTGAACATGGTCTTTCCCTTTCTCAATGTCCGCCACCACCGCCGCCGGAAGCGGCGGCAACCTCGGTCTCTCCGCCAGACGCGCCTGCGCCGCCGCCATAAATGGCGGGAGCGAGGCCGGCTTCGGCGAGCCAGAAGTCGCGTTTGGCATCGATGGCCAGCAGGTTCGAATTGACCTTCTCGCGGCTGTCGGCCAGCAGCTCGAACGTGTTGGTGAGCATGCCGTTATAGGTCAGCAGCGACTCTTCCTCGATCTTGGTGCGCAGGGGCACCACGCTGTTGCGGTAATGCCGGGCGATATCGTAATTCGAGCGATAGGCCTGATAGGCCGAGCGGGCCTCCGAGCGGATATTGACCGCCTTTTCCGCCAGCAGATTGGCTGCACGCATATAAGCGAGCTCGGATTCCCGCATGCGCGCCTGGCCGGAATCGAAGATCGGAATGACGAATTCCAGTTCCGCGTTGCCGGTCGTCTGTTTGTGCTTTTCGCCGTCTTCCAGCTCGCGCTCGGTCTCGAAACCGGAGCGCAACTCGAGATCGGTGACATAGCGGGTGGCTTCCGTGAGCTTGAAGGAGCGCGCAGTCGCCTCAAGATCGAGTTTTGCCATCTGCAGATCGACGCGGCGTTGCAGCGCCTCCGCCTCGATCATGTCACGCTTGGCGAGTGTTTTTGGAAGCTGCGGCAGGCGGTTGGGAATGGCGTATTCGATATCCGCTCCCCATAGACCCATCAGCCGCGTCAGTTCTTCCTTGGCAAGGCGGGCTTCAAGCCGCGCCTTGGCGATCTGGCCCGTCAACTCGGCATAAAACACCTGCTCGCGGGCCTGGCCTTCCTTATTGAGCGAGCCCGCCTCGCCAAGCTTCTTGGCGAGTTCAGAGGCGGCGTCCGCCGCGGTCTGCGCCTGCGCCAGTTGGCCGACATTTTCGAGGGCGGCAACGGCGTTGATCCATGCCCGGCGCGTATCTGCCGCCAGTTGCAGCGTTTTCAGCGCGGCGGCAAGCTGCGCCTTGCGGAAGTTGGTATCGGCAATCGCCACGTTCTGCTTGAGGGTGGCGAGTGCCAGGATATTGGTGACGACCACACCCTCGATTGACTTATAGGCCCTGAGGCCGGGGGTGCCGATCCCCGTCAGCCCGATGCCGACCCGCGGATTGACCAGCATGGTCGATTGCCAGGCGGTGGCAGCGGCTTCCCCCAAATCGGCATAGGCCGCCTGCAGGCCCTTGTTGTTCAGCAGCGCAACCTGTACGGCGGTTTCGGCATCAAGGACCTTGCTGGCCGCCATCAGCGTTTTGACGCGAGCTTGTGTTGCCTGCGCTTCGACCCGGTTCTGCACCCAGATGGCCTGTTTTCCGGTCGCTTCCGATGTCTTTGCCGAAACATTGATGAACCCAGCATCCGACGCCGCATATTGTGCGGCCGAGACACAGCCACTGAGAAAAAGCGGCATGGATAGAACGGCTGCCAGTTTTGCGCCGAATTTGAATGCACGTGGTGTCATGATGCGTCTCCTTTTGGAGCCTGCGCATCGTTCTGGTCACGCCAGGGTTTGGGATCGACCGGCATGCGGGCCGTGTAAGCCGAGACCGGGCTTTGGTAGCGGAGGGGGGCGACGGCAAGCGTCGGGTTTGCCGCGTCGTCATAGGAGGCGGCGTCATTCATCATCGATGTGGCTGTGCAGCCGCCCAGAAGCAGGGGCGCCGCAACCACAATATAAATTGGGTTCATGGGTCGTTTCCGAACAGGAGATGTAACGGCGTAGCGGCGCTACAGCCGCTCACGCACGGTCATTGCCCAAGGCGGGCTTTGCCTGTTCAGATGTTCGGGGGGCGGTGAAGAAGCGGGGTCTGCCCCAGCGCCTTGCTGTCATCGAGGAAGGAGCGGATGCCGCTGACGACGGGCGTGCCGACTGTGCCGTGATCGATCAGAACCGCCATGCCGAGACAGAAATCGCCGCAGCATTGTGGCTTCGCGGTTTTTTTGACACCACCGTCCTCGTCGGACATTCCCTGCAGGTCCTGGACGCCGTGGCGACCATGAGTGTCGGACATCATCGCCGAGCCGCCATGATCCATCATCTTGCCGTGATCCATCGTGGCGGATTGAGCGTGTTGCATTCCGCCGGCGTCGGGACCATGCATTGCGGCATTCACGGTGGAAACGCTGTAGCCAGCCAGTGATAGGATCATCACCAGTCTAAACATAAGGGCCAGCAATTTCGATGCTCGCAACGTTTCACGCATGGCCTTTAGAAAAGCCGCTGTCCCGTGATTTGTCAATGGATATGGTTCATAACCATTGATGAAAACCTTGATGTGAAACTGATTGCCCTTCCGACTTAATGCGAAAGACCACAGCCTGATGCGGCCCTTTCGCCGACGATGCGGGTAATATCGGCCTCGGCGATGAAGTCGGGAGGAGGCAGCCCAAAGCGGCTCCGTCGCAGAAATTGCGGGCTCGGAAATGGGCGATGGTGTGCATGGCACTGTCATCCCCGCGCCGCCGGCGGTCTATTCTTCCGTTGGGCGAAATCGAAGATGGACGAGCGGATAGGGCCGCCCCTGTCCGTCGAGATCGGAGCGTCCCGTCGGCTTGAAGCCCAGCCGGCGATAAAAGCCCAGTGCTTCGCCGTTTTGCTCGTTAACGTCGGTTGTCAGTGCCGGGTGAAGCGCAAGCGCACTTTCCACCAGGGCCTTGCCGATGCCTTCGCCGTGATGGTCCGGATCGATGAACAGCGCCTCCATATGGCCTTCATGCAGAAACATGAAACCCAGGGCGCGGTCTGTTTCGTCGACGGCAAGCGTCAACGGCGCCTGCGGCAAAAATGCCCTGACTTCGTCGCCGATCGCAACGCGATCCTGCGGAAGTAGAAAGCCATGGGTTGCGTCTACGGCCCTGCTCCATATGTCGAGGATGCGCGCCGCGTCGCCGTTGGTGGAGGTGCGAAGTGATATCATTCCCGAGCTTTAGCAATTCGGACGGTTTCGCGCCATGGGCCTGCTCGATCTTTTCGTGGTCAAATATGTGGGGAATTGCCACCCTCGAAATGCGGCCTGTCTGTCCCGCTCGGTCGTGTCTGCATTTCGCGTCGAAAAAACTCTCAAGAAAAAAGTGCTTGCAAAATGCCATCGGAAAAAAATAGATAAAAACAAGTTCTATCTATTTATTTAAAGGATTGGGAGTGACGTATGGATCAGATGGCGCTGCGGACTGACGAAAAACCGGTTGCTTTGAGCGATGCTGAGCCGAATTCCGCCAACGAAGAGGCAAAAATTATCTATAATTTACCCTTCAACGATCTGTTGTTTCGAGCGCAGCAGGTGCACCGGCGTCATTTCGATGCCAATACAATCCAGATGAGCCGGCTTATTTCGATCAAAACGGGCGGCTGCCCCGAAGATTGCAGTTACTGCAGTCAGTCCGCCCGAAATCCGACCGGTCTGAAGGCTTCCAAACTCATGGAAGTCGAGCGGGTGCTGGCGGAGGCGCGCAAGGCGAAAGAAGGTGGGGCGACGCGTTATTGCATGGGCGCGGCCTGGCGTAATCCCAAGGAGCGCGACATGGAGGCTGTGGTCGCCATGGTCGAAGGCGTGAAAGCGCTCGGCATGGAAACCTGCATGACGCTCGGCATGCTGACGCCGGAGCAATCCGAGCGGCTGGCCGATGCCGGGCTGGACTATTACAATCATAACGTTGATACGTCAGAGCGGTTCTATTCCGAGATCATTACGACCCGCACCTTCGAGGACCGGCTGGTGACGCTCGCCAATGTCCGCGATGCCGGCATCAAAGTCTGTGCCGGCGGCATTCTCGGCATGGGGGAGACGGTCGAGGACCGGATTTCGATGCTGGTGACGCTTGCCAACCTTCCGGCTCCGCCGGAAAGCGTTCCGATCAACATGCTGATCCCGATCCCCGGCTCGAAACTGGCCAATGCCGATCCTGTCGATCCGATCGAATTCGTCCGCACCATCGCGCTTGCGCGCATCCTGATGCCGCGTTCGCATGTAAGGCTTTCTGCCGGGCGTACCGAGATGAGCGATGAGACGCAGGCGCTCTGTTTCCTGGCCGGCGCCAATTCCATCTTCATCGGCGAAACGCTGCTGACGGCGGATAATCCGGGGGAAGATCACGATACGGCGCTCTTCCGCCGACTCGGCCTCAAGCCAATGGAATTGCCGCCTGTGGAAGCAGGAGGCTGCCGGTGAACCTTGCGGCGCTCTCCCCCTATGAGGCGAAGCTTGCCGGCCTCAGCCGCAAATCGCGGCTTCGTGCGCTTGCACCGCGCGAGGGGGTCGATTTCACTTCGAACGATTATCTCGGCCTTGCCGAAGCGCCGCGCCTGAAGGCGGCAATCGTTGATGCCATGGCAAGAGGCGTGCCGGTGGGCGCCGGTGGCTCGCGATTGCTGCGTGGCAATCACCCCGAACACGAGGCGTTGGAAGCGGAAGCGGCGGCGTTCTTCGGGGCCGAAAAAGCGATCTATTTCAGCAGCGGTTTTGCCGCCAATGTCGCGCTTTTTTCCACCCTGCCGCTGCGGGACGATCTTGTCCTACATGATGCCCTTATCCATGCCAGCGTGCATGATGGCATTGCGGCGGGAAAGGCCAAGGCGGTGGCTGTGCCGCATAATGAGGTCGAGGCATTCGAGCGGGAAATAATCCGCTGGCGGCAGGCGGGCGGTAAGGGGCGACCATGGATCGCTGCCGAGAGCCTATATTCCATGGATGGCGATTGCGCGCCGCTCGCGGCGCTTGCCGATCTTGCCGAACGGCATGGTGGTTTTCTGGTTGTCGATGAAGCCCATGCCACCGGCGTCTTCGGCCCCGGTGGGCGTGGACTTGCTGCGGCACTGGAAGGCCGTGGCAATGTGGTGGCGCTTCACACCTGCGGCAAGGCGCTCGGGGCCTCCGGCGCGCTTTTGAGCCTGCCTGCGGTTCTTGCCGATTATCTCGTCAACCGCGCCCGCGGGTTCATCTATTCCACCGCCCCTTCGCCGCTGATGGCGGCGGCGGTGCGGGAAGCCCTGCGCGTCGTCGCGGACGAACCCTGGCGGCGGTCGCGACTGGCAGAACTGGTCAGTTTTACCGGCGAGGAGTTACAGCGCCAACTCGGCGTGACGCCAAGCGGTTCACAGATCCTTCCGGTGATGATCGGCGACAATGCACGCTCGCTGAAGATTGCCGCGCGGCTGCGGCAAGGCGGCTTCGATGTGCGGGCGATCCGTCCGCCGACAGTGCCGGAAGGCACAGCGCGGCTGCGCATCGCCATCACGCTCAATGTGGAGGAAAGCCAGATTGCGGCCATGATCGGGTTGCTTGCCCTCTCGTTGCGGGAGGACGCGGCGTGAGCCCCCGTTTTGTCATCTCTGGCACCGATACTGGCATCGGCAAGACGGTTTTTGCCGCAGCGCTTACCCATGCCCTCAAGGCTCATTACTGGAAGCCCGTGCAGTCAGGGCTTGAGGAAGAAACCGACAGCGAGACGGTGGCAAGGCTTGCCGGCGTGCCGCACACGCACATCCTGCCGGAAGCCTATCGTCTGAAGACGCCGGCCTCGCCGCATCTTTCGGCTCGTCTCGACAATGCCACGATCGATCCCGCATTTTTACAGCCGCCGCGACTGGATGGACCGCTTGTCATCGAAGGGGCAGGCGGACTTCTGGTACCGCTGACGGAGAGCGTGCTCTTCGTCGATATCTTTGCCCGCTGGCAAATTCCGCTCATTCTGTGCGCCAGAACCGCGCTCGGCACCATCAACCACACGCTGTTGTCGCTCGAGGCGTTGCGGCAACGCGCCATTCCGGTGCAGGGCGTGGTTTTCATCGGTGAGGAAGACAAGGAAAACCAGCGCGTCATTTCGAATATAGGCGCGGTGCGTCCGCTCGGCCGGTTGCCACGCCTGGCGGATCTGACCAGCGACGCGCTGCATCAGGCCTTCGCCCAACACTTCAATCTCGCTGATTTTCTGGAGGCACCGGAATGAGCCGTTCCCCGGTCTGGCATCCCTTCACCCAGCATGGGCTGGAACCGCCGATGAAACATGTGGTCTCGGCGCAAGGGGCGTTTCTGGTGGATGAGGATGGCAATCGCCTGTTCGACGCCATTTCATCCTGGTGGGTCACCACCCACGGGCACCGGCATCCGGCGATCATGGCGGCCATCCGCGCCGCCACCGAGACATTGGACCAGGTTATTTTTGCCGAGTTTTCCCATGAACCGGCCGAGACGTTAGCCCGGGGGTTGATCGAGCTTGCACCTGCCGGACTAAGCCATGTGTTTTATTCCGATAGCGGCTCGACGGCGGTGGAGGTGGCGCTGAAAATGGCGCTCGGTTATTTCCACAATCGCGGTGAAAAGCGCGATCGTATCGTGGTGATGGAGCATGGCTATCACGGTGATACGATCGGCACCATGTCGACAGGCGAGCGCGGCGTGTTCAATGCCGCCTATGAGCCGCTGCTTTTCGGCGTCGACCGTCTGGCCTTCCCGGAGGCGGGCAGCGAGCAGCGCACATTGGATATGTTCGAGGTCTATTGTCGCTCGGGCCGCATTGCCGCCCTGCTGATCGAACCTCTGGTGCTCGGAGCCGGCGGCATGAAGATCTATGGCGCCCATGTTCTTGCCGGGCTGAAACAGATAGCCGAACGCCACGGCTGCCTCGTCATCGCCGATGAGGTGATGACCGGCTGGGGCAGGACCGGAACCCTGTTTGCCTGTGAGCAGGCGGCAATTTCGCCGGATATTCTCTGCACCTCCAAGGGGCTCACAGGCGGTTCCCTGCCGCTGGCGGCAACGCTGTGCAGCGCAAAGATTTTCGATGCGCATTTTTCGACCGACCGTCGCAAAACCTTTTTCCATTCGAGCTCCTATACGGCCAATCCGATCGCCTGCGCCGCTGCCGTCGCCAATCTTCAGGTCTGGCGGGATGAACCGGTTCTCCAGCGCATCGGGCAGGTGCAACAGGCGCTGGGCGATAATATCGGGCGATTTGCAGATGATGGGCGTTTCGCCAATATCCGGCAGGCGGGCACCATCGCCGCGCTCGATCTTGTGGTGCCGGCTGGGGGGTATCTTTCCGCAGCGGGGCCACGCATGCGCCAGTTGTTCCGCGAGCGCGGTTTCCTCATCCGCCCGCTCGGCAACGTACTTTACCTGATGCCGCCCTATTGTTCGACGCCTGACGACCTGACACGCGCCTTTGACGTCATCGGTGAGGTTGCCGGGATCGTTACTCAGGCTGCACCGGTAAATTCGCGCGCCGCCGGGAGCTAGAAATGGGAGATGCCAGGACCGTTGCGAAAGTCATGACAATGCAGACACGCTCTTCCCGTATGGCTGGTTTCGGCCATGCCGTTCCTGCCCGTTGCGTCGGCAATGCCGAAATAGAGGCCAACCTCGGGTTGGAGGCCGGCTGGATCGAGCGGCGCACCGGCATTCGCTCCCGTTATTGGGCAGAGAAGGACGACACGCTGAGTGGCCTTGCGGAAAAGGCGGGCCGGATGGCGCTGGCGGATGCCAAGATCGATCCCGATAACATTGCGCTTACGCTGCTTGCCACCTCCACGCCGGACCATCTTCTGCCGCCTTCCGCGCCGCTGCTGGCACACAGGCTCGGTTTGACGCGCTCCGGTGCGATCGATCTTGCTGGCGCCTGTTCCGGTTTTCTTTATGCGCTCACCCTCGCGGATGGTTTTGTCCGTACCCATGGCCGCGCCGTCCTTGTTGTCGCTGCCAATATTCTCAGCCGTCGCATCAATCCGGCGGAAAGGGCGAGCGCCGTCCTGTTTGCCGATGCCGCCGGCGCGGTGGTGCTCACCCCTAGCCCTGAGGCGAAACGCGGGCTGTTGTCGGCCGATCTCGTTGCCGATGGAAGCGGTTACGATCTCATCCAGATTGCGGCAGGCGGCAGCAGCCGGCCCTTTTGCGCTGCTATGTCCGCCGAAGATGCCCTGATGACGATGCGCGATGGCCAGGAGGTTTTCTCCCGCGCCGTGGCGCTGATGAGCGAGACCTCACAGCGCGTGCTGGAAGAGGCGGAACTGACCGCAGCCGATATCGGCCGTTTCGTACCGCATCAGGCCAATGCCCGCATGTTTGATGCCGTCTGTGGCAATCTTGGTATCGAGCGGGGAAAGACGGTTCGCACCATAGAAAGCTTCGGCAATTCGTCCGCCGCCACCATCCCGCTTTCGCTGTCCATGACCAACAGCGGACGACCTTTCGCGAGCGGCGAAAATCTGCTTCTGACGGCAGCCGGCGCGGGCATGACGGGCGGAGCGGTTGTTTATCGCATCTAACCCCGCGGCGGCCTTCAGCGCCAGAACACGAGCGCCATGCCGATAACGACAAGAGCGGCTCCCACCCACGCACCGGATGCGGGCCGCTCCCCGGTTCTAAGCCAGAGCAATGGCAGGATGATGACCGGCGTGGTGGCCGAAAGTGTGGAGACAATGCCGACCTTTCCGCCAGAAAGCGCAAACAGCAGCAGCGTCATGCCGAAGCCGAGCGCGATCGTGCCGGTCAGCGCCGTCTGGAGGAAAATGCTGCCCGTCAATGGCCCCTTGGGTTTTACGGCCTTGATGGGGAGCATTGTCAACATCGTAAGGCAGATTGCGGCGACGCCCACCCGCAGCATGGATGCGGCGATGGGATCGATACCTGCTGCCATCACAGGCCTCGCGATCAGCGAGCCAACGGCTTGGCTGAGAGCTGCGAGAAGGCCGACGAGGACGCCAAGCCAGAGCGGTCCCTTCACGCTTTCCCATGCGTGCAGCTGCGACTTGCGCTTGCCGAAAAGGATGGCCAGCAGAACGCCCGCAATGGTGAGGCCTATACCGCCTATGGCTGTCACGGAAAGCTGTTCCCCAAGAACAGCCCAGCCAAGCACGGCGGCGATGGGAGCATTGAGCGCAAACAGGATTCCCGAGCGGCGTGGCCCGAGCCGGTTGAGGCAGGTGAAAAGCAGCGTGTCGCCAACGAAGATGCCGATGAAGCCGGAAAGCAACAGCGCCCACAGCGCATCCGGTTGCAGGTCCCGCCAGGTTCCTGATGCGATGACGTAAAGACCGAGCACCGAGGCGACAAAAAGCTGCCTTGTCCTGTTGAAGGCAAGCGCACCAAGATGCCCCGCCGGGCGGGCGGCGAGCAGTCCCGTTATCGCCCAGCAGGTTGCAGCGCCCACGGCGGCCAGTTCATAGAGTACCATCTCGTTCCACTGCTCCGCGGGCTTTTCTTATTAACCCGCCCCCATCATGCGTGCTTGCGCGCCCACCGCAGGTTCTGCGTTTGCCCGCCATAACCATAGGTGTCGCCATCCACGGCGTGAACCAGCACATAGCTTGCTTCGTGCACGGGGCCAAGCAGCCTGTTCATCTCTTCATAAACACGGCGTACCCATTCGGTCGTCTCGTCCTTGATGTTTGTGTGATCGGTAATCGAAACCTCGACATAAAATGTGCCGACCTTCTGTTCGGCGACGCTCGATCCGGCGATGATCCAGTCGGCGGGATCGGCACTTTCGACGAGAACGGCGGTAACCGCCGGGTCTTTGTGCAGGATGTCCGCAGTCAACCGGGACAGGAGAGCGGCGATTTCCAGCTTCGGATCGTCAGCGTCTTGAGGTTTGGTGTAGCGGGTTTTGATCATGGGCATGGTGTTTCTCCTTGTTGCCGAAAACCACCTTGCGTAAATTTCATCATAATGAGAAGATAATGAATACTATTCTATTCATAGCGATTTTATATGATTGACCTTGAAAGCGTCCGCCTCTTCATTTTCGCCGTTGAACTGGGCAGCCTGACTAGGGCGGCCGAGGCTGCGGGAACCGTGCAGCCCGTCGTCAGTCAGAAGCTGAAGATGCTGGAGCAGCGTCTCGGCAGACGGTTGATCGACCGCTCGCCACGCCACCTTCGGCTGACGGAGGATGGGCAGGTGTTTCTGCCGAAGGCCCGCGAGCTGCTGGCCAAACATGAGGATGCGCTGAACTTCAGTGACGAGCCACCGCTGCACTTTGCACTGGCGGCCAGCGATCACGCGATCGGGACCCGCCTTTCGGCGGCGATAAGAGCAATGCGCGCGTCGCTGCCGGCCAATGCTGTGATTGATGTGACCTTGGGTTTTTCCCGGCGGGTGAAGGAAAGCTTCGCTTCCGGACTGGCCGATGCCGCCATCATCCGTCGCAATGGCGGCGGGTCCGATGGCGAAGTGCTGCGCACCGACAGGTTGGGATGGCGCGTGGCCCCAGACTGGCGACCGCGCACCAACAGCGCCGTTCCGCTCGTCTCTCTTGGGGCGGGGTGTGGTGTCCGGGATATTGCGATAGCCGAGCTCGGAAAGGCTGGCGTCGCCTGGCGCGATGCATTCACCGCTGGAAGCTGTTCTGCGCTTCTGGAAGGAGTGCTTGCCGGCGCAGGCATCGCAGCCCTCGGCGAGATCAGCGCCCGAGGCTTGCCGGATCGTGGCCCCGAGCTGGGCCTGCCACCGTTGCCAATCTCTGACATCGTGCTTCTCTCCCGCGCGCGCACACCGGCCCACGCCTCAGCCATCAGGGCGCTCGCCGCCGCGATATCCGCCGCGGGCGAGTAGCGTCGGAATGATATCCGCTACGAGACAAAAATCGAGGATGTAAAGGGAGTTAAGGTGTTGGCTGGGGAACCTGGATTCGAACCAAGATCGACGGAGTCAGAGTCCGCTGTTCTACCATTGAACTATTCCCCAAAAGCCTGAAACGCGTTGTCGCGTTCGCTTTGGTGGGTCGTCATATAGATGATTTATTCCGGGGCGCAAGTCGAAAAAATCGAAAAATGCGTTTTATCCTGCTTTTGCCTTTCGTCTCTGTGTCAGAGCCTTGCGCGGGTGGAACGCGGGGTGGAGAGCAGCAGGCTGGTCTCGCTGCCGGTAATCCCGGGCACGAGGCGGATGCGGCGGAGCACGGCGTCGAAATCGCTAAGTGTCGCGGCATTCAGTTCCACGATCAGATCCCAGCGGCCGTTAGTGGTGTGGATTTCGGAGATTTCCGGAAAACCGCCGAGTGTGCGGATAACGCGGTCCGTCACATGGCCTTCGATCTCGATCATCATGATGCCGCGGATTGCGGCCTCCACGGCGTCGGCGCGCAGGATAACGGTATAACCGATGATCGTACCGTCATTTTCCATTCTTTCGACGCGCGAGCGAACCGTCGCGCGCGAGGTTTCAGTCTCCACGGCCAGGTCGGAGATGCTGCGCCGGCCATTATGCCGCAGAAGGGTGATGAGGCGTTCGTCGAGTTTGTCCATACCTGCCATTTCGATAAAATGATTTTACCAAAACGGTAGCTTATTTCGATAATATTGCCAATCTTTGATGTTCGTTCTGCCATGTCTCCGTGGTCTAGTGGAGTTATCGGTCGGGAAAATGAGGACGGGAATGGATATCAGGCTTGTTGGTGCGCCGTTGCAGATCGGGGCCGGGCAATTGGGATGCGAAATGGGGCCGAGCGCCTATCGCGTCGCGGGGCTTGCCCATGCCCTCGAAGAGCTGGGGCATCGGGTGGTGGATACGGGCAATGTGACGCCCGCGCCGCTTCGGGAATTTTGCCATCCGAATCCTGCCGTACACCATCTTTCCGAAACAGTGGCCTGGACAGAGGCGCTGACGGAAGCGGCCTATCGCGAAAGCGCGGACGCCGTGCCGATCTTCCTCGGCGGCGACCATGCGATTTCGGCGGGGACGGTTGCCGGCATGGCGCGCCGCGTGGCTGAGACGGGTCGGCCATTCTTCGTCCTCTGGCTCGATGCTCATACAGATTATCACACCCTTGAAACCACACGCAGCGGCAATCTGCATGGCACGCCGGTCGCCTATTTCAGCGGGCGTGACGGTTTTTCCGGTTATTTCCCGCCGCTTTCCCATGCTGTTCCGGAAGAGAATATCGGCATGATCGGCATCCGCAGCGTCGACCCTGCCGAGAGGGCCGCTCTGGAAAAAAGCGGCATCACCGTTCACGACATGCGTTCGATTGACGAGCATGGCGTTGCCGTGCTGCTGCGTGAATTCCTGGCGCGGGTTCAGGCGGCAAACGGGCTTTTGCATGTCAGCCTCGATGTCGATTTTCTGGAGCCGTCCATCGCGCCGGCTGTCGGCACCACGGTTCCGGGCGGCGCGACATTCCGCGAAGCCCATCTTGTCATGGAGATGCTGCATGACAGCGGGCTGGTCTGCAGCCTCGATCTCGTGGAACTCAATCCGTTTCTTGATGAGCGCGGCAGGACCGCGACGCTGATGGTGGATCTTGCCACCAGCCTGATGGGCAAGCGGGTCATGGACCGCCCGACGCGGGCCGGCTGAAAGGGGTGATGTGATGACCGTGATACCAAACCTCAATATCGTGCCTTTCGTCAGCGTCGATCACATGATGAAGCTGGTGCTCAAGGTGGGCATCGACACGTTCCTGCGTGAGCTCGCCGATGTGGTGGAGGAGGATTTCCGTCGCTGGGAAAGCTTCGACAAGACCCCGCGCATCGCCTCCCATTCGATGGAGGGTGTCATCGAGCTGATGCCGACCAGCGACGGCACGCTTTACGGCTTCAAATATGTCAACGGCCACCCGAAGAACATGAAGGAGGGCCGCCAGACCGTGACGGCCTTCGGCGTGCTTTCCGATGTCGGCAATGGTTATCCGCTGCTTCTGACCGAAATGACGATCCTGACCGCGCTGCGCACTGCCGCCACCTCCGCCGTTGCGGCGAAATATCTCGCCCGCCAAAACGCCCGTTCCATGGCCATTATCGGCAATGGCGCACAGAGCGAATTCCAGGCGCGGGCGTTCAAGGCTATTCTCGGCATCGATACGTTGCGGCTGTTTGACATCGACCGCTCCGCTAGCGAGAAATGCGCCCGCAATCTCGCCGGGCAGGGTCTTGCCATCAAGATCTGCGACAGTGCGGAAGAAGCGGTGGAAGGCGCGGATATCGTCACGACGGTCACTGCCGACAAGCAATATGCGACGATCCTGACTGACAACATGGTCGGACCCGGCATCCACATCAACGCTGTTGGCGGGGATTGTCCCGGCAAGACGGAATTGCACCGGGATATTCTGTTGCGATCCGACATTTTTGTCGAATATCCGCCGCAGACGCGTATTGAGGGCGAAATTCAGCAATTGCCTCCGGATTACCCCGTTACCGAGCTGTGGCGGGTCATAACGGGTGAACAGCAAGGCCGGGCAAACGACAGGCAGATCACACTGTTCGACAGCGTGGGTTTCGCGACTGAGGATTTTTCGGCGCTGCGTTATGTACGCTCAAAACTGCCGTCCACCGGGCTCTATACGGAGTTGGACCTGCTGGCGGATCCGGATGAGCCGCGGGATCTTTTCGGCATGCTGCTGCGCTGCGAGGCGGCTCTCGTCTAGGCCGGCTCCGGCCGGCAAGCATATCAGCCTTGCCGGCGACCCTTCCGTGCGGTCATGTGTTCCCGCCAGATGGTGAAAAGACCGGCTGCTATGACGATGGCCGCGCCGATCACCATATTGGAAGTCACGACCTCGCCATAGATGGTGACGCCGATGATGGAGACGAGCACGAGCTGGTAATAGGAAAAAGGCTGCACGGAAGCCGCATCCGCCAGTTCGAAGGCTTTAATCAGGCAGTAATGGCCGCTCATGCCGGTAATGCACAGGGCCAGCATCCATCCCCAGTCATGGGGCGCCAGACTGACCCAATAAAACGGGCCAACCAGCGTCAGGGCGGCCGCGCCCGCCACGCCGGTATAAAAGAAGCTTGTCACGGCCGTATCGCTCCGGCTGCCGAGCCGCGTCAGCACACCATAAAGCGCCAGCATGAATGCGGCGACGAAGGTGATCAGCAGGCTCTTGTCGAAACCTTCGCCATCGGGTTTGAGAATAACGAGAACGCCGATGAAACCGACAAAAATAGCGCACCAGCGCCGCCAGCCCACTTTTTCTCCCAGCAGCGGCACGGAAAGCGCCGCGACGATGAGCGGGGCGGAAGCGATGATGGAATGGCTGTGGGCAAGGCCGACGATTGCGAAGGAGAAAATCGAAAAGACGATCTGTACGGCAAGGAGGACACCACGGCTGATCTGCAGCCAGGGGCGATTGGCGATGGCGGCACCGCGAATGCCGCCTGAAGACTTTGCCGCCATCAGCAGAACGAAAACGGCAAAGGCCCAATAGCGCAACATGGCGACGAAGACCGGTGGGTAGGCGCTGCCCAGATGTTTCGATATGCCATCCTGCGCCGCAAAGATCGTGAAGGCGACAAGCGCATAAAGAAAACCGGTCTTGGCTGATGGCATGGAAAAACCGCTGTCCGGAGTTTGCCGGCAAAAAAAGGATTCGGCGTGAATGAGATGGATATGGCCATATGTTATGGCCGCACCTTGTCAGACAACCTTATTTTCCGAATAGCAGCCATGCAAGCCCGGAAGCAGCCTGTTGTGGATTTGAGCGCCGCGGATCAATGTGGGATCTGGACGATGTGCCCGATATGCCCGCTGGCGAGGCCTTGGGAAAGGCACGGCTGTCCGCCGTCGACAATTGCGCGGCGGACAGAGAGTTCGGCAAGACGCGCGGCGCTACGGCCGCTACCTCAGGCGATCGTCACGACCGTTTTCGACGTTGCGGATTTCAGCGCCGCATCGGCGAGCTTCAGCGCGATCAAACCGTCCTTGATGGATGGAGAGGGCGCGGTGTTATTTTCAATGCTGTCAATGAAAGCAGTGATTTCCGCAGCATAGGCTGCCGTGTAACGCGTCATGAAGAAATCATGCAGCGGTGGCCGGGTGTAGCCATCCGCATTGGCGATTTCGATGGAAACCGGGCGCTGGTTTTCGGCCGCTGCCGAACCGAGCGAACCGTGTACCTCGATGCGCTGGTCGTAACCATAGGTCGCGCGGCGAGAGTTTGAAATAATCGCCTGCCTGCCGCTTTTCGTCGTCAGAACGATGCTGGCGCTGTCGAAATCACCGAGTGCGCCGATCTCCGGATTGACCAGAACGGAACCGGTGGCGAACACGCTTTCCACTTCCTCACCGAGCAGGAAACGGGCCATGTCGAAATCATGAATGGTCATGTCGCGGAAAATGCCGCCGGAAACCTTGATATATTCGGCCGGGGGCGGGCCGGGATCGCGACTGGTGATTGTCACCATTTCGACCTTGCCGATGCGGCCGTCGTCGATCGCCTTGTGAACAGCCTGAAAATGCGGGTCGAAACGCCGGTTGAAACCGAGCATGACCTTCGCACCGGTCTCTTCCACCACCTTGGCGCAGGCTTCCGCGCGGGCAACATCGAGATCAACGGGCTTTTCGCAGAAGATCGCCTTGCCGGCGCGGGCGAAACGCTCGATCAGATCCGCATGGGTGTTGGTCGGCGTGCAGATGATGACCGCGTCGATCGTTTCGTCGGCCAGAACCTCCTCGATTGTGCTGACCTTGCAGCGGGCCTCCCGCGCGATTGCTTCCGCAGCGCCGGCCATGGCGTCCACGACAGCCACCAGCTGCGCGCGGCTGTCGGTGGTGATCGCCTTTGCATGGACCTTGCCGATTCGTCCGGCGCCAAGCAGGGCCAATTTCGTAACCATTTTTCCTCCGGTTCCTTCACACGTCCGCCCGTCACTCCCGGAGAGGCAGAATATGAATGCAAACAATGTTTCGATATAGAATATATGTTCCATTTTGCTAGATCGACAGGCATGGCGTGTCAAGCGATTTGACGTCGCGCAGGGCAGCCGAAATCACGGCTCCGGAGGGTGTCGGGGAGATGCCGTTCGGCTTAAAATGGGCCGTTACAAGCCGGGCAGCAGGCGCAGCCCATCAGGCGGCGACGGGCGCCGATGCGGGATTTTGCGGAAGAGCGTAAACTTCGACCGGGGTTTCGAGGCCGCGCAACAGCCAAGGGCCCAGACTTTCGAACCCGGTCCCGTTGCCAGCCATGCGCACGAATTCTTCGGAGAAGAGAACGTTGCGCCCTGTTTCCTTGGTCAGCGTCTCAAGCCGCGATGCGATGTTGACGGCGGGTCCGATGACGGTGAAATCGAGCCGGGTTTTCGAGCCGATATTGCCGTACATGACATCGCCGACGTGAACGCCGATGCCATAACCCAAGGGGTCATGGCCTTTTTGCCGGTTGATCTCGTTAAGTGCGATCAGGCTCCGTTGCGCCTTGGCAATGGCCTTCAGGAGGTTTCCGCAAGCATCCGGGTTGCTGAGCGGGAAGATCGCCAGCAGCCCGTCGCCCATGAATTTCAGGATTTCCCCGCCAAATTCCTCGATCGGATCACACATGGCGTCGAAATAACCGTTCAGAAGCTCGATCACATCGTCACGCGGCCATAGATCGGAAATATGGGTGAAATTGCGCAGGTCGCAGATCAGGATTGCTGCTCCCACCGTCATGCCGCTGCCGCGTGTCGTAGCGCCGTTCAGGATCTTTTCGCCCGCATGTGGTCCCACGTAGGTTTCCAGAAGGGTGCGTGTCATCCTGTTCTTCAGGCGTATCTCGCTCACCAGCGCGAGCGCGGGCAGGAGGTTTTTCAGCGCGACGATCTCTTCGTCGGAAAAGCCGCCGGGGCGATCGCTGGAAAACGATGCGACGTGGCGTTTGCCGAACGTGTGCTCAATAGGCCAGGCGCAATAATCCGTCAGCCCTTCCGACCGCAGCTCCTCATAGATCGTGTAATCTGCTTCGTCGATGGCGTCGACGTTCAGGCGATGACGGATTTCGCTGGCGCCCTGGTGAATGTCCCTGATCGGGCTGTTGAGATATTCGGGGGTGTTTTCCGAGCCGTAGCCATAAGTGACGATCTCGGCTTCGGACATGCCGGCTTTCCATAAAATCCGCGCGCCCAGCCATTGCGGATGGCGGATACGGAAAGCCAGAACGCCGCGCGCCACCGAAATTCCGCTTGCCCGCAAGCGGTTGCAAAGCTCCACGAAGATTTCGTCGATGAAGCGTTCGTCCTTGGTGCCGGTGACCAGCCAGTCGAGAGTCTCGGTTTTCTCCGCCGGCCACAATTCAGCCAATGCTGAAGAAACCCGTTCTTCGGTGTCGAGCGTAAATGTCATGGCAGGATTCCGGAGGTTGTTGCTGCTCTCGGCGGGCGGGATACATGTCGAATGTCGCTGAACGTCCCCGCTCGCGAATTGCATGTGGTGCCGGATAACGAAAATGTTAAGGGAGCGGATGCGGAAAATGTTCCGAAAGAACCGGCAGCCTCCGGGCTGCGTGCGCCGCCTCGATGTTCCCGGGAACATCTTCCCGGCGGCGCTGAGATTTTTCGTGATCGATATGAAAGATCAGATAACGGTTTCGACCGGAATATGCAGCGCGGCGGCAACACGCCGGATGCGCAGGGGATCGCTGTCCGTGCCGTCTTCCAGGGCACGTATTTCGCTCGTGGTGAGGCCACAGGTCACGGCAAGCTGCTCGATCGTATAGCCGGCAAGATTACGCGCTGCCAGGACCTTTTTGGCGAAAGGAGCATCGGTTTCGTGATCGGAATCGGGTTGTGAAACTGAAATTGTCATTATTGCATCTCCCTGATGATGGACACTTAAATGCGGGCGGCAGAGAAAAGTTGCCGGGCCGAATGCGACCGCGTTGCCGGAGAAGAAATCGGTGTTGCAACGCAGCGAGGAACATAGCCGCTTCGTTGACCTACGCAATAGTTAAATTTTGTTAAGATTCGTGATCGCCGAATTGACGAGGCACGTTTCCATGCGAAAGCGGCTGCGAAACGGTCCTTTTTACCTTCCGGATAGTCTGCAAGGGGCCGCTACAGCATGCCCCAGGCGCGGAAACGGCCGCGACCGGTAACCTCCCGCAATTCCAGCTGGTTTGCGAGGCCGATTGCGCCCTGTGGCGTGGTGCCGAGTTCCTTCACGATCATGGCTGCCGAGACCACAGGGCGGGAAACGACCAGCTCGACGAGTTCGGGCAATCGCGAAGAGGAACGGCGGCCGGCCAACTTGCGCATCATCCGCTCCCGCGCATGGCTCAGCCGGTCGTGTTCCTTCATGCTGGCCAGCGCCGCCTCATAAAAACTGTCGAGAAGTGCGAGGATGCGCTGTGTCTGGTTCCTGGCGTGCCGCCGCTCCCTCGGGATGGCACGAAGACCGGCGCTCAGGGCCGGCAGGTGATCGGGCGTGACAGCGCCATCGCGCAGAAAAGCCGAGGCCAGAAGCCGCCCAAGCCAGGGGCTGCGCTGGAGCACCTCTATCATGTTCCAGGAATCAAGCAGGATGGCGGTGCGCAGAATTGCCGGCAGTTCCTCCGTCCGCGACTGCACGTCCCACCATTCTTTCAGCCGTTCGTCTTCGTCCCAGTCAGGCTCGTTGATGAGCGCATGGCTTTCCTCCCTGTGTATCGACGGAAGCGCGTTTCCCGTGGTGATCGCATCGAGCGTGGCTGCGCTTCGCGCCAGAAGGGCGTCGAGTTCGGAAAAAGCGCCGTCCAGCGATGTCTCAGCCTCATGTGCCTCCTCACCCGCAGGCTGATCGACGGTCTGCCGTGCGGGCAGCATCTCTTCGGCGGCGGGCGACGCCCTGCCGCGCAGCCGGGAAAGACCCGGTGCAGTGAAAGCCCAGCCGGCCGCATTGGCAAAGATCAGCCGCCGCGAGCGGAGGATTCGGTGTGCCGCCGTCATTTCATGGCTTGGCGCACGCACATCCATATGGGCGTCATGCAGCACGAGGTCTTCCATGTGCACGAGTTCGCCGTCCACCCACATGGAGGAGATGGCGTCGGTGAAATCCTGCCTTTCGATGAAGCCCTGTTTCATCGGCGATCGGCTTATCCGCTCGTCCAGCCGCGCCAGCGCTTCGCCCGCGCGGGCGGCGGCGATGAGGACCTTTTCGAGCTGGATGTCGGATATGTCGTAAATCATTGATACATTTTAGTTTGAGCAAGCGCGGCTTACAAGGCGCTTCAAGGTCGTCCAGTTTTCCTTTGATGGTTTCTGCCCAGCAATCGTGATAAAAACGGGTGGCGAAAATGCCGGGGAGGAGGAAGTCTTTCAGACGCCACGGCTGCTTTTTCGGCAATATTGCAACGCGGTATAAACTTGCGCATCGCAGCTTGGCGGGTATATACCCTCGACAGGAGCGACAAATTATCACACCTTCCGTTCGCCCTTCCATCTCCAGACGAAGATGAATTGGAGTCAACCCGTGAATATTATGGCAAATGGTCCCGCCGCCGCGCCGGACCAGAAAACCCGTTTGAAATCCATTATCGGCGGATCGGCGGGTAATCTCGTCGAATGGTACGACTGGTATGTCTATTCGGCTTTCACCCTTTATTTCGCGCCGGTGTTCTTCCCCTCGGGCAATCAGACGGCCGAACTCTTGAGTGCCGCTGCCGTTTTTGCCGTCGGATTTCTGATGCGGCCCATCGGGGCCTGGTTCATGGGCACCTATGCAGACCGCAAGGGCCGCAAGGCGGGTCTGACCCTGTCCGTCACCTTGATGTGTCTCGGTTCGCTGCTGATCGCGATTACGCCCGGCCACGAAACGATTGGCATTGCCGCCCCCGCCATTCTGGTATTTGCAAGGCTGCTGCAGGGCATCAGCGTTGGCGGCGAATATGGCGCAAGCGCGACTTACCTCAGCGAAATGGCCGGCAAGAACCGCCGTGGTTTCTTCTCCAGCTTCCAGTATGTGACGCTGATTTCCGGCCAGCTCCTTGCGCTGGCGGTGCTTCTGGTGCTGCAGCGGGTCCTGACGCCGGAACAGCTCGGCTCCTGGGGCTGGCGCATTCCCTTCTTCATTGGCGGCCTTCTGGCGATTGCGGTGTTTTATATCCGCCGCGGCCTTGTCGAGACGCAGTCCTTCGAAAATGCCAAGACCGGCGCTGCCGACAAGCCGAAGTCCAGCGGATGGGCGCTGTTCAAGCACTATCCAAGGGAAGCGCTGATGGTCATGGCGCTCACATCAGGCGGCACGCTCGCCTTTTACGCCTACACCACCTATCTGCAGAAGTTCCTCGTCAACACCTCGGGCTTCAGCAAGGAAAGCGCCACGGAAATTACCACGGCGGCGCTTTTTGTCTTCATGCTGTGTCAGCCGCTTGCCGGTGCGCTGTCGGACAAGATCGGCCGTAAACCGCTGATGGTGGGCTTCGGCATTCTGGGAACGCTGTTCACCTATGTCATTTTCAGCACGCTTTCGACCACAACCGATCCGATCATGGCTTTCGGCCTCGTGCTGATCGGCCTGCTGATCGTCACCGGCTATACCTCGATCAATGCGGTGGTGAAGGCGGAAATGTTCCCGGCCCATATTCGCGCGCTCGGCGTGGCGTTACCTTATGCGCTGGCAAACACCATATTCGGCGGAACGGCGGAATTCGTAGCCTTGAAGTTCAAGCAGATCGGCCACGAGAACTGGTTCTTCTGGTATGTGACGATCATGATCGCGTTGTCGCTGGTGGTTTACGTGAAGATGCGCGACACGCGCGACCACAGCCATATCCACGAAGACTGATCGGCTTACACAAAAACCAGCAAAGCCCCGCCCTTCCGGCGGGGCTTTTTCTTTTTTGCGTTCAGGCGGCTTCGCTGGGAATGATCACGCGGGCTTCAAAACCGTCCTGCTGACCTTCTGCGGGAGAGGAAAGCACCAGTTTTCCGCCGGTCTGTTCCACCAGGCTTTTGACGATAGCCAGACCGAGCCCGGTGCCGTCAGCCGTAGAATGGCCTCTGGTGAAACGTGTCGTCAGCTTGGGCAACAACACCGGATCGACGGTCGGCCCGGCATTTACGACGCGGATCGCGCCATCTGTTTCCGCAATCACCTGCACGGGGCTTTTCGGCGGGCTGTGAATCAACGCATTTTCGAGAAGGTTGCGGATGATGATACCGAAGGCATCCGGACCGATCCTGCCGGACAGGGCGCCTTCACAGCGATTGGTGAAGCGGATGCGAGACGCCCCTATCGCCGTCCTGCTCATATCGTCGATAACGAGTTCGAGCACGGGGATGAGATCGCTTGTCTTATCCGTGAGCCCGATCCTGGCTTCAGCCCGGGACATCTGAAGCAGTTTCTCAGCGAGGTGGGCGAGGTGCTGCAGGGATTTTTCGATGTTTTCAACGCGTGGCGCAAGCTCCGGGGGGATATCGGCGTGCAGCCGCTGCGCCTGCGCCAGCGCACCGGCAATCGGGGTTCGCAATTCATGGGCGCTATTGGCGGTGAATTCCCGCTCGGCGTCGATTGTCGAGCGCAGCCGCCCAAGCAGCAGGTTGACCGATCGCGCAATGGGGTGCAGTTCGGGCGGGAAGGGTTGAGTTGCAAGCGGAGCGAGATTGCCGCCGTCCTTCTTGCCGATTTCGTCGCGTAAGGTTTGCACCGGCTGAAGCGTTCGCCGCACGACGAGGATGACCGCAAAAATGCTGGCAGGAATGAGAATGAGCACGGGCAACACCAGCGCGGTGCCTGCCTCCACGATTGCCTCGCGGCGATTTGCGAAGGCATCGGCGACCTGCAGGAAATAGTTGCCGTCGGGTGAGGCGACCGTGAAGATGCGCTGCGACGATGTTTCTGAAAAACCGGGGTCGAGAGAGACTTCGAAAGGCTCCGTCGAACTGTCATGCGAATGCAGCACGACCTGGCCTTCTCGGTCGCGAACCTGATAGGTCAGATATTCCGCTCCCTCCGCCGACTGGTTGAGTTTCTGCGAGGCCGGGGCGGTATTGTTCTCACGCAGGTCGTCGAGCAGAAGCGGCAGCAGTCTTTCCGCGGTTTCCTCGAGACCGGCATCGAAAATCTCAGCGAACTCGTCCTGCATCACCATGACGCCCAAACCGCAGGCGAGAAGCCATGATATGGCGACAACGCTAGTCAGCGCCATCACGAGTTTGCGGGTCATGCTGGTCGGTCTGGCCATCTGTATCTGCCTGGGGTTCGTCTATTTTATCGTGTAGCCAACGCCACGCACCGTCTCGACGCGGTCATGGCCGATTTTCTTGCGCAGCCGGCTGATATAGACTTCGACCGTGTTGCTCTCTATTTCCGCGCCGAATTCGTACAGGGTATCGTGCAGCTGCGCTTTCGAGACGACTGCGCCGGGATGCTCGACCAGTTTCTCCAGCACGGCCCATTCGCGGGCGCTGAGCGTCTGCGCCGTGCCATCGACCGTGATGTTGCGCGCTACCTGGTTGATCTCGATGCCGGGCAGGCGGATGACGGGGGCGGAACGCCCCTCGTAACGACGCGAGACCGCCAGCATGCGTGCTGAAAGTTCGTTGAGATCGAAAGGCTTGACCAGATAATCGTCCGCGCCGGCATTGAGCCCGGCAATCCGGTCGGAGACCTGGTCATGCGCCGTCAGAATGATGACCGGCGTGGCGTCGTCGCGCTTGCGCAGGCTTTGCAGAAGGGTGATGCCCTCGCCGTCAGGCAGTCGCATGTCGAGCAGGATCAGGCCGTAACCCATCGTCAGCGTCGCCGCCATGGCGTCGCCCAGCGTCTTGAACCAGTCGACAGCGTGACCCGCCGCGGCCACATGGTCCCGCAGCGCCTCCCCCAGCACATGATCGTCTTCAACAAGCAGAACCCGCAAGACAACTCCCTCTATCGCGTCGTCTTGCGTATCTTGTTCTCCGGATAAGCGTCAAGCACTGTCTGTTCAGCTCGTCCGGCGTTGGGTACAGCCGCTGAAGACATCGAGCGAGGGATCGTAGACCGAGGTGGAGACGTTCATCATTCCAAGGATGCTGTGGAAATAATTGTCGTGCGAGCGCCCGCCCTCTGCCGCGCTTTTCACAAGGCAGGCCTTGTCCAGTCCCATGGATTTGGCAAAATCGTCATCGAACCACACGAGAAACGGCACATGGGTCTGCTGGTCGGGCGCGAGGAGATAGGGCGCGCCATGCAGGTAGACGCCGTTTTCGCCAAGCGACTCGCCGTGGTCCGAGGCGTAGATCATGCCTGTTGCAAGCTTGTCGGAACGCGCCTTCAACTTGTCGATCACGGTCGAGAGGAAGTGGTCGGTATAAAGAAGCGTGTTGTCGTAGGAGTTGACGATTTCGGCGTCGCTGCAATTGCCAAGCTCGGCGGTGCGGCAGTCCGGCGTGAACTTGCGGAACTCGTCGGTGTAACGCAGGTAGTAGGTCGGACCATGGCTGCCCATCTGGTGCAGCACGATGACACTGTCCTTCTTGACGTTATCAAGCCAGGCATCGAGCTTGTCGAAAAAGATGTCGTCACGGCATTCCCCGCCGGTGCAGAAGCGGCTGTCATTGGTGGAAGGCAGGTCGAAATAGGGGATACGGTCGGCGACGTCCTTGCTACCGGTATTATTGTCCAGCCAGGTCGCGCTGACCCCTGCATGGACGAGGACATCCATGACATTTTCATTCGCAAGCGCCTTCTTGTGGCTATATTGCGAGCGTGTGAATTGCGAGAACATGCAGGGAATGGAAATCGCCGTCGCGGTGCCACAGCTCGTTGTGCTGGGGAAATAGACCACATCGCGCTTCTTGAGCTCCGGATTGGTTTCCCGCCCGTAGCCATTCAGCGAAAAATTCGCCGCGCGGGCAGTTTCGCCCGCAACGATGACGGTAATGCGTGGCTTATGCACGTTACCCAATGCGGGCAGGACTTTGGCGTCCTTGCCGATTGGGCTGACTTGAATATCGACTTCCTTGCCGGCCTGCGTGAAATAATGCACCGTCGACATGATCGGTGACAACGGATTGACGCTCTTGACGATATCCTTGTGCTGGCGAATGGCGGTGGTGAAGGTCTTGGAGTTGGCGAAGCTGATGATGCCGGTTATGCCAAGGCAGACCAGGATGCTGATCGTGTTCCACAGAAGCTTGTCGAGGATCGGCCGGTGCCGGATGCGGACGGCGACGACGACGAGGGACGGCACCAGCCCGTAAATCGCCATATGCCAGAGAAAGCCGGGCGTGATCAGATTGCCCGCTTCCGCCTGCGTCGTCTCCATGGCGTTGCGGATCATGTCGCTGTCGATGACGATACCGTAGCGATCCATGAACCAAGACGACGCCGCCGCCGCGAAGATCAGGACGATCAGAAACGGCCTGAGGAGATATTTGGCGGAGAAAATCGTGATGAGCGCGCCGAAAAAGGCGATCATGGCAACATAGAGCGCGACGATGGCGACCGGATAGGCGGAAAGATAGGTATGAACCTTCGACCAGAATGTCCGGTTCGTGAAAAACAGGAGATAAGCCGCCGTCAGCAGGCTCAGCGCCACGCTGCCGATTTCCGGACGATAAGTTGTTGTTCCCGTCGCTTTCGCGGTAAAAAGAGCCACTGCCAGATCCACCAAATTTTCGATAGGCCGGCGGCAATGACAAGCGAGCGCAAACGCCCCTTTCCGGTTTGCCGCATGGGCCGGTCAATGGCGCATGCAGGATTTTGCTGACATCAACCTGAAAGCTTGTCATGAAAGTGTCATGTTGCATGGCATTGCCTCCATAGTGTGTGTGGCGCTGTTGCCGCGGAAAGACCATCAGTTGAGCCCGACAATGCCGGTTGCGGTGGTGCGCGTCGAAAATATCCGCGTTGCGCGGACCGGCAGCAGGCTGCCGGCGGGCAGGTTCTGGAAGGTCACGGTTGCCCCGGAAAGGACAGTCAGGCAAAGATGTCCGCCATTGCCCACATAGATCGCGCGTGTGGCGGAAGGAAGCGGCTTTGCATCGTCCGGAACGACGTCAAAAGCGTGGGAAGCCGGTGATTCGAGGCCGGCGGCGTAGTGGTCGTAAATCTCAGCCATTGCTGTCTCCCATAAATCGAAATCTGTCGCGATTATGCAGTGGGCCGGGGCGGCGGGGAGATGCGGGGAAGGAGATTTTTGCCCCGGTCGCCGGGACGACGTCCGGCAGGCAGCCATCTGCCCGGCAATTCCGGGCGTTGCGGCGCACCGTTGTCGCTCCATCAATTCCGCGCGACGGAGGGCGGCGGATTTTTCGTCCCCGGCGAACAAGGTGCGACACGGATATTTCCTTCCACGCGCCTCAATTGCGGGCGTGGAGAATGAAGGCCCTGACGGCGGGGGAGGCTTCGGTTTTCCGGTGGGCGATGGCGAGGTCCGACGTCGTGGCGCTTGCCGCAAGCGGTACGTAGCGCACGCCGGGCAACCGCAGGCAATCAAGCGAGCGCGGCACCAGCGCAACGCCAAGGCCAATGGCCACCATGCTGACAATGGTCGTGTAGTCCCTGCCTTCCGGGCTGATTGCCGGCTGGAACCCGGCTTCGTTGCAGGCCTCGATGGTGTTGTAATGAAAGCCGACATCCGGCGGCTGCCGCGGCGTGATGAAGGTTTCACCGGAAAGATTTTTCAGATCGACCTGCGGGGCAAAAGCCAAAGGATGGTTTTCCGGCAGCGCTGCCATCAAGGGCTCCCGCAACACCACGTGGGTTGTCACACCTTCCGGAACAGGGGCGGGCGGGCGGATAAAGGCGAAATCCAGATTGCCGTCGGCAATCCTGGCCAGTTGCAGCCGCATTTCCATCTCGATCAATTGCAGCTCCACATCGGGATGGGAGGCGCGGAAACTGGCGATCGACTGTATCATCAACCCGGAATAGGCGGCGGAGGCGACATAACCGATGGAGATGCGCCCGGTTTCGCCGCGGCCGACACGCTTCAGCGTTGCAAGCGTCGCCTCGGCATTCGACAGGATTTTCCGGGCATCCTCGTAAAGAAGCTGGCCTGGCATGGTGAGCTTCACCGACCGCCTTGTGCGATCAAGCAACGGCATGCCGACGATCTGTTCAAGCGCCATGATCTGCTGGCTCAAACCCGGCTGGGCAATGCCGAGGCGGGCAGCGGCGCGCTCGAAATTGCGCTCGTCCACCAGCGTGGTGAAATAGCGCAGATGCCGCAGCTCGAACGCGTCAGCCCGGTTCGCCGGTTTTCTGCCCATTGTCAGCGCCTTTTTGGCAGGTTTTGAATAATTCCAAACTATTATGGAGAGAGATTTCATAACCAAAAATTATGAAAAAATCCAGTTTCACTTATTGGATCGAAATCCACACCTTGCGTAATAAGATGACTTTAATTCTCCAGTAAATGACTGCCTATGGCTGGTGCGGGTGACGAGGGATTTTGGCGTGCAGGGAAAAATCAAACACATTTCCATTCTGGCTGGTGGCTGCGCCGCCATTGCTTATGTGGCGTTCCTGGCCCCGGCTTCCGCCCTTGCTCAGGACGCCGGAACCACGGTGCTGCAGACCATCACCGTTGACGGCGCGAAAAATCAGGACCCCAAGGCGCCCGTGAAGGGTTATGTGGCAACAACCAGCGCCAGCGCCACCAAGACAGGGCGATCCCTGATCGAGACGCCGCAATCGGTATCCGTCATCACCAGAGATCAGATGGATGCGCAGGATGTCCGCAATCTCGGCGAGGCGCTGAATTACGTCCCGGGGGTGGTTGCGCAGCCGTTCGGCGCCGATCCGCGTTTCGATGCGCCGCGCATTCGCGGCTTTCAGGGGAATCAGCTGCAGTTCCTCAATGGTCTGCGGTTGATGCGGACGGCCGGTGCGCCTTCTTTTGAGGTCTACGGTCTGGAGCGCGTGGAGGTCATTCGCGGGCCCGCTTCCGTGCTCTACGGGCAGGGCAATCCCGGCGGCCTTATCAATCTCAGCAGCAAACGGCCGACCTTCGAACGGTTCGGTGAAGTCGGTGCGCAGATCGGCAGCTTCGATTATTATCAGTCGATGTTCGATATTGGCGGCCCGGTGGCGGATAGCGACAGTTTCGCCTATCGCCTGACCGGCCTTGCGCGCAACGCCCATGCCCAAACGGACAATTTGCAGAACGACCGTTATTTCATCGCGCCGGCTCTCACATGGCAGCCGGACGAGGATACGAAGCTGACTGTTCTTGCCTCCTATCAGCACGACAATCCGAGTTCGCCCTCCGGCCTGCCGCCGGCGCTGACCTATTTCAGACCCGGCAATATGCTGGACCGCAGCTTTTATGTCGGTGATCCGTCCTTCGATACATCAAACCGCAAGTTCACCAATATCGGTTATGAATTCGAACACCGCTTCGATGAGACCTTCACCTTCCGTCAGAATGCGCGTTATTCCAATTTCGACTGGTCCTACCGCGCGCTCGGCATGTCTTCGACCAGCGGCGGCATGATAGGCAATCTCATCCGTCGCAATGCGACGTTCCAGGACGAGCTGCTGAACACCTTCAACATCGACAACAGCCTCCAGGCGGATTTTTCCACGGGGCCGATCGATCATACCCTGCTTGTCGGGCTGGATTACCGCTATTTCGACAATAACGTCAAAACCGAGTTCTGGGCCGCAACGCCGCTCAATCCCGTCAATCCTGTTTATGGCGGGCCGATCAGCCTTACCTCGCGCACGCTTTATGCCGATGTGAAGACCGATATTTCCCAGATCGGCCTTTATGCGCAGGACGAGATGGCGATCGAGAACTGGCGCATCACTGCCGGCCTGCGGCAGGACTGGGCAAGCACCAGCGGCACGACCTTCAATGGCACCACCTATCGCACGCTCGACAAGGATGACCACAAGCTGACCGGTCGTGTCGGCGTCAGCTATCTGTTTGATGGCGGGATCGCGCCCTATGTCAGCTATGCAACCTCCTTCGAGCCAGTGCCGCAGCCGGCTGTCGGTGATGCGCCAAAACCGACCACAGGTGAACAATGGGAAGCGGGTGTCAAATACCAGCCGGAAGGTTTCGACGGTTTCTTTTCGGCGGCGATCTACGATCTGAAACAGAAGAACGTCACAACGACGGTGGGTGGCGTGACGCAGCAGATGGATGAGGCGCACGTGAAAGGCCTAGAGCTTGAAGGCGTTGCAAGCCTTGTCGACGGGCTCGACCTGCGCGCGGCCTATACCTACATGGACAGCGAGGTCTCCGGCCGTGTGAATAATGGGAACGAGCTTGATAGCACCCCCCGGCACGCCGCCAGCCTTTGGCTCGATTACACCTTCCCGGAAGATACCGCGCTCGAAGGTTTCGGCGTCGGCGGCGGTGTTCGTTACGTTGGAAAACGTTATGGCGATGCCGCCAATACCTTTGAGATGAAGGGGCTCGCCCTGCTCGATCTCGGCGTGCATTACGAGAAGAACGGCTACCGCGCCTCGCTTATGGTGCAAAACTTGACTGATAAAGAATATATTTCTAGTTGCTCCACTTTCGGATGCTATTACGGTGACGGAAGAACGGTCATGGGCAAGCTGACCTATCGTTGGTAACGCCACATCTAAGTGAAGCAGCAGGGGCATGACGCGCAAGGATCGATGGATGTCTCCCGTTTGGGGACGGCGGGAGTTTTTGGCCCTGCTCGCTGCTGCGGCCTTTGCTGGCGCGACGCGGGCACAGTCGACCCCGCGCATTGCCGCCATTGACTGGGCGATGCTCGAAACAGCCGTGGCCCTTGGCGTCATGCCGGTGGCGGCGACCGAGCTTATCCAGTTCCGGGCGGGTGCGGTGGAGCCCGAAATCCCGGAAACCGTCGCCGATCTCGGCCTGCGCGGCGCTCCGAATTTCGAGCTCCTGCAACTGACCCGACCCGATCTCATTCTAATCTCGCCCTTCTACACCCGCTACACCGGCAGGCTTGAAGCTATCGCGCCGGTCTTCTCGTTGCCCTTTTACGTAAAGGGCGAGCCGCCTTTCGCAAAGGCGCTGGCGGCAGTCACGGCGCTTGGTGAAAAGCTCGGGCGGGCCGAAGAGGCGCGCAGGGTTCTGGGTGAAACCGAAGCGGCGCTGCACGCCATGCGGACCCGCCTCGCCGGATTTGCGGCGCGGCCGACCTATGTGATCAATATCGGCGACGCGCGGCATTTTCGCGCTTTCGGTGCGGACAGCATGTTCGGGGATGTTCTTGGCCGGCTGGGGCTCGCCAATGCCTGGGTGGATCGTTCGCAATTCACTTTCGCGGCTCCGGTCCCGATTGAAAACCTCGCGGCCTCGCCGGATGCCCGCATCGTCGTCGTCTCCGATATTCCGGTCGAGGCACGGGAAACGTTGCGCAACAGCGCAATCTGGCGGGCACTGCCTGCCGTGCGGGAAAACCGCGTTGTGACGCTTGCCAATGTCGCCCCCTATGGCGGCATCACCGCCGGCATGCGTTTTGCGCGGCTTCTGACCGAGGCGCTTTCGGTGCGGGGGGAAGCCCTGTGACGGCGCGCCCTCTCCAGATTGTCCTGGGGCTGCTGTTCGCTCTCGCCTGCGGGCTCTCCTTGCATGCAGGGCTGCTCCGGCTGCCGTTCAGCGCATGGCCCAGTCCACCGTTCGATGCCGCCAACCTGTCGATGGATCAGGTGATTTTCGCCTTCAGCCTGATGCCCCGCGTGGCGGTTTCCGTTCTGGCGGGCGCGATGCTCGGTCTGTCCGGGGCACTTTTCCAGCAATTGCTCCGCAATCCGATTGCCGATCCTTCGACGCTCGGCATCTCGGCCGGCGCGCAACTGGCCATCGTCATCGCCACCCTGTTTTTTCCATCTGTTCTGGACGGCAACCGCGCCCTGGTGGCGCTTGCCGGGGCCGCTGCGGCCGCGGGTATTGTCTTCCTGCTTGGCTGGCGGCGCTCCTTCGAGCCGGTGACCATGGTGGTGTCAGGATTGCTGGTCGGCATCACCGCCGCTTCCGTTTCCGCGGCGCTGACGCTCGCGCAGGGCGAATATCTGATGTCTCTGGTGGTCTGGAACGGCGGCTCGCTCAGCCAGCAGGACTGGTCGAACGCCCTGTCTCTCACCTGCCAGCTTCTGGCAGGGCTCGTTCTGACCGGCCTGCTGATAAGGCCTTTGACGGTTCTCGGTCTCGGCGATTCCGGTGCTCGATCGCTCGGCGTATCGCTGTTTTCGATCAGGCTCGCGGTTGCGGCCGTCGCGGTCATGCTGGCCGCCTTCGTTGCTTCTGCGGTCGGTCTCGTCAGCTTTATCGGTCTTGCCGCACCGGCACTCACCCGGGCGCTGGGCGTGCGGCGCTCGTCTTCCGTTCTGTTCGTTTCGCCGCTGCTCGGCGGTCTGCTTCTATGGTTCTGCGATAGTCTGGTCCAGCTTCTGGCAAGCACGACGGCGGAAGTTTTTCCAACGGGAGCGGTGACGGCCCTGATCGGCGGTCCGCTGCTTCTGTGGCTCCTGCCGAAAATCCGGCCGACAGACGTGCAGCGCGGTGAAGGCGTCGAGCTTGCGACAAGACGCCGGCTTACGTCCCTGCTGCCTGCACTGGCCATCATGGCGGTGCTGGTGTCTGCCGCACTCGCCGTTGGCAAGGGACCGGATGGCTGGGAAATGCTGAAGGCGGACGATCTGCAAAGCCTGTTGCCGTTCCGCTGGCCCCGGCTGCTGGCCGCCATGGCCGCTGGCGGTCTTCTCGCGATGGCGGGTGCTCTTTTGCAGCGACTGACAGGCAATCCGATGGCGAGCCCGGAGGTGATCGGCGTCAGCGGCGGTGCGGGCCTCGGTTTTGCCGTCGCCATCACCATTTTTCCGGCAGCAGGCCTGCTGGAACTGTTTTGCGGCGCCGGCATCGGCTCGGCGGTCGTCATGATCCTTGTGCTCTTCTTCGCCGTGCGCAGACACCTCCCGCCGGAAAAGATACTGCTCGCGGGCATTGCCGTCAGTTCGCTCTGCTCGGCGGTGCTTTCGGCGCTGCTTGCCATTGGCGACCAGCGGGCATGGCAGATCCTCGCCTGGCTCAGCGGCTCGGGTTCGACGGCAACGCCGGCTTCGGCGATCTTTCTCGCCGTTCTTTCCATCGTGCTTCTGGCGGGAGCGTTATCGGTCACGCGCTGGCTGACGATCCTGCCGCTTGGGCGGGATGTGCCGCTCTCCCTCGGCCTGCCGCTCGGCGCTGCGCGAACCGCCGTCATCGCCGTGGCCGGCATTGCCACCGGTGCCGCCTCGCTGCTGGTTGGTCCCTTGAGTTTCGTCGGGTTGATGGCGCCCCATATTGCGCTGCGCTCCGGTTTCACAACGCCACGTGACCATCTCTTCGCCTCCTTCCTGTTCGGCGCGGTGCTGATGGCGCTTTCCGATCTTGGCGCGCGGACGGTGACCTTTCCCTATGAACTGCCGCTCGGACTTTTTGCGGCGCTTGCCGGCGCGCCCTATCTGATCTGGCTTTCAGGCAGGCGATGATGAATTTTTTGAAAGATGTATGGAGATGAGAAGCATGGGTCAGGCAGTGCCCGCGGCCGGTTACGATGATATGCCGCTTTTTTCTCTGGATGGCGTCACCATGGAAGTGCCGGGCAGGACATTGCTGCAGCCGCTGACGGCCAGTTTTGCGACCGGCAAGACCATCGGCCTGATCGGCCATAACGGTTCGGGAAAATCCACGCTGCTGAAGATTCTCGCACGGATACAGGAGCCGACGGCGGGCCGGGTGTCCTTCGAAGGGAAGGCGCTTGCCGCCTGGGGCAATCGGGAATTTGCGCGAAAGCTCGCCTATCTGCCGCAATACACGCCGGCCGCTTCCGGCATGCTGGCCAAAGAACTGGTTGCACTTGGCCGTTATCCCTGGCACGGCGCCCTGGCCCAGTTTACGAAGGCGGATCAGGAAAAAGTGGACGAGGCGATCGAGCTTACCGATACCGTTGCCTTCCGCGACCGGCTGGTGGATACGCTTTCGGGTGGCGAGCGTCAGCGCGTCTGGCTTGCCATGCTGGTGGCCCAGAATGCCGAAAGCCTGCTTCTCGATGAACCCATCTCCGCACTCGACCTGGCGCACCAGATCGAGGTGCTTTCGCTGGTGCAGAGACTGTCGCGTGAAAAAGGCCTTTGCGTCATCGTCGTGCTGCACGACGTCAACATGGCGGCACGCTTCTGCGACGAGATCGTCGCGCTGCATTCCGGCCGGTTGATTGCCCGGGGAACGCCGGAAGAGATCATGACGCCGGAGACGCTGGAGCGCATCTATGGCGTGCGAATGGACGTGATGACCCACGCCGCCACCGGCCTTCCCGTGGCCCTGCCGTTCTGATGTTGTTGCTGCAGAACCACGCCCGCCAACGCTTGCTGTTGATGGTGATTCCGCACGCATTTCCCGCCCTAACAATGTCTTAATGGCATCCTACCGCCATCAGACATTGTTAACCGTTCGGCTTTCATCGCCTCCAATTAAGTTGTTTTGGATCGATTTCAGGGAACAAACGTTAACAGTGCGGAATTCAATATCCGGAGAGGGCAAGAAGGGCTGCTGCGGGTAGGAATAAAACAGGAGATAATCAGATGAAAAAGGCTGTTGCCGTAACTTTTGCCGCATTGACGATGGGCCTTGGCGGAACCGCATCCGCACTCGCTGCCGACCTTGCACGATACGAACCGGCTCCGCAGGAGCAGGACGATCGCAACGGCGTCAAGATCGGTTACCTCACCTGCGATATCGGCGGCGGCGTCGGTTACGTTCTCGGCTCGGCCAAGGAACTGGATTGCACCTTCCAGTCCACGATCGGCGCACGTCGTACCGACCACTATAGCGGCGCTATCCGCAAGATGGGCGTTGACCTTGGTTTCACCACGCAGGGCCGTCTGGTCTGGGCCGTTTTCGCCCCTACCGCCGGTTACCACCGCGGTTCGCTCGGCGGCCTCTATCAGGGCGCAACGGCTGAAGTCACCGTCGGTCTCGGCGTTGGCACGAACGTTCTCGTCGGCGGTACTTCCGGCTCGATCCAGCTGCAGACAGTGAGCGTGACCGGCCAGGTTGGCCTTAACCTCGCCGCCACCGGCACCTCGGTGACGCTGACGGCCATGAACTGATCCGGCTGATGCCCGGAGGCTAGAGCCGGGCATTAGGTCGCATGACAAAATACGCCCTCTTCGTTGTCAGACGCAGAGGGCGTTGTATTATCAGGGGTATGATGTCCCCGATCAAAAAAGTCGCGGCCGCGGTCGCGTTCATCCTCCTCCCGGCGTCGGGCGCTTTCTCCGAAGGCGACGCTGCGCATGGCGAGAAGGTTTTCAGCCGCTGCTCCACCTGCCACAGCATCGACGCGCCGCGTACCCGCATGGGGCCGCATCTGATGGGCGTGGTCGGAAGACCCATCGCATCCATCGCTGACTACAGCCACTATTCACAGGCGCTGAAGGATGCTGGAGCGGCAGGCAGGGTTTGGTCGGAGGAGGAGTTGCAGAAATTTCTGTCCAGTCCGAAGAAGGCGCTCCCGGGAAATGCAATGCGCTTTTTCGGCCTCTGGAGCGAGAGTGATATCGCCGATCTCATTGCTTATCTGAAAACCCGTCCGCTGCCGCAATAACGTCAGAGCGGTGCTTCTGACAAAATATCTTCCGCTTCTTCCGTCGTCATCGACATAACCTTCGACCCGATTTCGAAACCAAAACCATTGCGGGCAAATGCCGAAAACTCCTTTGCCTTGCGCTTCTCATCAAGCTCGACCCGACGGTAAGGGCCAAAAGCGCGTTTTCGCGCAAAATTGATGGCTGCGACCAGATCGTTGGTTTCCTGAAGGGCGACGGCTGCGGTCTCCCGGTCTATCCCCTTAAGCTGAAGCTTTTGCGCCAGCCCCCGTTTCGATTTGCCGCTGCGCTGCCCGCTTCGCACGGTGATTTCCGCAAAGGCTGTATCGTCAAGCGCCTTGATCTCATAAGCGAAACGCACCGCGAAATCGCCAAGCGCCTTTATCTGCGCGGCGCCGATATCCTCGAATTTTTCCCGTGCCTTGCGCATGATGGCGTCGCGCAGCTGCTTTTCCGTCATCATGCGCTGTTCCAGCCGGTATAGAGCGGAATTGCGTGCCCAGGAGAGCATGCGGCTGGTTGGTTCAACGGCCGGGGCTTTGCCGTCGAACTCCATATCGTCAGTCAGGAAAAGGTTGGAATCGTCACTCATGGGCCAATTATAGCGCTCTGAAGCGATCTTGCCACTTCCTGCCAGACCAGCGTTTTCGGATTTCAGGGTGTCTGTGCACCGGTTGCGGCGACATAGACCGAATAGAGCGATTTTGTCGCGGTGATGAACAGGCGGTTCTTTTTCGGCCCGCCGAAGGTGAGGTTCGCCACTGTCTGCGGCACCTTGATCTTGCCGATGAGTGTGCCGTCAGGCGCAAAGCAGTGCACGCCGTCACCGGCGCTCGTCCACAGATTGCCGGCCGTGTCGAGGCGAAAGCCATCTGGCAGGCCATTGTCGATATTGCAGAATTCCCGGCCGTTGGCGAGTTTTACGCCATCCACGACGTCGAAGACGCGGATATGGCGGGGTCGGGTGACATCGTGGCTGTAGGAACTGTCGGCAATGTAGAGCTTCGTTTCGTCAGGCGAAAATGCGAGGCCGTTCGGCTGCACGAAGTCGTCGATGGCGATGTCGATCTTTCCGGTAGCGGGATCGAGCCGGTAGACATTGCGGGTCTTCTGCTCCGGCTCGGCCTTGTAGCCCTCGTAATCGGACAGAATGCCGTAGGTCGGGTCGGTGAACCAGACGCTGCCATCTGATTTCACCACCACGTCATTGGGTGAGTTCAGCCGCTTGCCGTCGTAGCTATCGGCAAGGACGGTGATCGAGCCGTCGACCTCGGTGCGGGTGACGCGGCGGCCTCCATGTTCGCAGGACACAAGACGTCCCTGCCGGTCGCGGGTGTTGCCGTTGGTGAAGTTGGAGGGCTGGCGATAAACCGAGATTCCGCCATCCGGCACCCAGCGAAGCATGCGCTCATTGGGGATATCGCTGAAAAGCAGGCAGTTCAGGTCGGCGAACCACACCGGTCCCTCTGCCCAGCGGCAGCCCGAATAAAGCTCTTCCAGCTCGGCATTGCCGACGATCAGGTGGCGGAAACGGTCGTCGTGAATTTCGTAAGGTGAAGTCTTGTCTGTGGTCATGAGCGTGGTCCGCTTTGGCTTGTCGTTCGGGGTCAGCGCGTGGCCTTCGGGCCGCTCGCCAGAAGAATGACGGAGATGATGATGAGACCGGTGAGGATGAGGCGGATGCCCGCGCCGAAACCATAGGTATTCAGCATCGAGACCACCAGGAACATGAAGAGCGATGCACCCCATATGCCGGGCACGTTGGAATCCCCTCCCGCCACCGCCGTGCCGCCGATGACAACGACGGCGATGGACATCAGCAGATATTCCGAGCCCATGTTGAGCGCCGCACCGCCGGAGAAGCTGGCGAGCAGGTAACCGGCAATTGCCGCCAGCACCGCACAGAGGGCGTAGGTGACGAAGCGTGCGCCATCCACGGGAATGCCGGTCATGCGGGCAGCGAAGGTGCTCTGGCCGATGGCGGCAATCCAGCGTCCGTAGAAGGAGCGGTCCAGCAGCAGCCATGCAATGACGGAAAGCAGCAGGGCGACCAGGGCGACGTTGGGAATGCCGAGAAAACTCGATGTGGCGAATGTGGCCAATGTTTCCGGCGGCTTGATGCGCAGGCCGCGGTTCGACCAGATGGCGATGGACTGCACGATGAAGCTCATGGAGAGCGTCGCGATGATCGGCGGGATGCGCAGGAGCTTGATCAGGGCATAATTGCCGATGCCGATGGCGATACCGATGAGGATGGCGATCAGCAATCCCGGCAGAATGAGGCTGTCCGATACATCCATGAACTTCAAGGCAAGCGTCCCCGACAGCGTCATCGTCGCGGGAACGCAGAGGTCGATATTTCCGGGCCCGAGCGTGATGACGAACATCTGGCCGATGCCGACGATGACAGAAAAGGCCGCGAAGGTGAGTGCTGCGTGCGACAGGCCGAATGAGCTTGCGCCGCCAGTGAAGAGCACGGTGATGATCCAAACCGCAATGGTTGCGGCAAAGGACCAGATCCACGGTTTTCTGGTGAGGGAAGAGAGCCCGTTCATTGATTTTTCTCCCGCTTTTCGAGACGGTTGAGCAGGATGCGCAATGCCAGCACAATGATGAGGATTGCACCTTGCGCGCCAATCTGCCAGTCCGGCGAAATCCGCATGAAGGAGAGGAAGGAGCCTGCAAGCGTCAGCGTCAGCGCGCCGATGACGGCACCGATGGGCGATACTCTTCCGCCGACGAATTCGCCGCCGCCGAGGATGACGCCGGCAATCGACAGCAGCGTGTAGCGCAGCGCGATATTGGCGTCGGCCGATGTCGTCAGGCCCACGAGGGCGATACCGGAGAGCACCGCGAAGAAACCGGCCAGCGCAAAGGTAGCGGCGCGGATGCCGATGACTGACCAGCCGGAACGCTCGACAGAGCGGAAATTTCCGCCGACGCCGCGCATCAACACGCCGAACGAGGAGCGCATGACGATGTAGTGGGCGATGACCGCAATCAGGATACTGGCGACGATCGCGATCGGCACGAAAGGCGGTTTCGCCGTCATCAGCGTGCGGATGAAGGCAGGCGCCTGGCCGCCGGGCGAGGGGAGAATGAGCACGGCGAGGCCGCCCCAGACGAAACTCATGCCGAGTGTGACGACGATGGAGGGCAGGGCGCGGATATGGATGATGGCGCCGAGCAGTGCATAAACCGCGATCGCCCCGGCAAAGATCGCAATACCGAGGAATGGCGTCGTTTGCAGGAAGGTCGCGGTGACGCAGGCGCAGAAACTGACGAAGGTGCCCATCGACAGGTCGAGATCGTTGACCGACATGATGAGCATCTGCGCAATGGTGGCGAGTGCAATCGGCACTGCCAGATTGAACAGTAGGTTCAAGCCGGTGTAGCTCATGGCACGCGGCTGCATGTAGAAGACCGCGGCGAGCAGGAAGGCGAGCGAGGCGGCGGGAATGATGAGGCGGAGTGCGTTTGCCGAAAGTTTCATGCGTGGTCTTCTCCGGCAAAGGAAGCGGCCAGCACATTCTGTTCAGTGATGTCCTCGCCCACCAGTTCGGCCTGAATGGCGCCGTCGCGGAAGACATAAACCCGGTCACAGAGACGGATTTCATCCATCTCGGTAGAGTACCAGATGAAGGTGCGGCCGTGAGAGGCTTCAGTTCTCAAGATATCGTAGACCTCCTGTTTGGTGCCGATATCGACGCCGCGCATCGGATCGTCCATCAAAACGGTGCTGGCGGTGGTGGCGAGCGCACGGGCAAAAAGCACTTTCTGCTGGTTGCCGCCGGAGAGAGACAGGATCTTGTTGCCCATGTCGGGCGTGCGAATTTCGATGCGCTTTTTCCACTGCGCGCCCAGTTCGCTCTCCTTGCTCCTGTCCACAATGCCCGCGGATGAAATATCCCGCAGCGACGCGATGGAGAGGTTCTTCAGGATGCTCCACAGCGGGAAGGTGCCGTTGAGGCTGCGGTCGCCCGCGACGAAAGCGATATCGGTCTTGCGCGTCGGCAGCCAGCTGCTGTTGCGGGCAAGATAGAGGTCGAGAAGCGCTTCGGTCTGGCCATGGCCGCCGAGGCCGGCAAGGCCGATGATCTCTCCGCGGAAAGCCTCGAAGGCAAGGCCTTCGCCCCGGCGCGCCGGCATGGAAAGCATCTTTTCGCCAGCCTTGCGGCTCTCACCCTTTTGCCTGTCCTGCGGCTTGACGACGCTGCCCATGGCCTCCACCAGCGTCCGCGTGGTGAATTCGGCGGCGGGCCGGTTGGCCACCACGCGGCCATCCTTCATGACAACGGTGCGGGTGGCGGTTGAAAGAATTTCACCGAGAATATGCGAGATCAACAGAACGGAGCCGCCGGTGCGCACAAAACGCCGGACATAATCCATCAACTGTTCGGCAAGGCCCGCGTCTAACGAGGATGTCGGCTCGTCGAGAATGACCAGCCTCGGGGCTTCAGGCGTGCGGCAGAAATTGATGGCGATTTCCACCATCTGCCTCTCTGCAATCGAAAGCTCGGCAATCGTCAGTTCGCAATCGATGCCGTGGCCGGGAAAAATCTCGTCGAGCGTCTGGCGGATCATGGAAAGAGCGCGCCCGCGCCAGTTCCGCCCGTTCATGGCGGCATGCATGATGCGGACGTTTTCGCTGATTGTCAGATTGGGGCAGAGCGAGAGTTCCTGAAAGACGCAGCGCACGCCGCTCGCACGCGCAGCGGCTATGCCGTGGCGGTTCTGGTTCCCACGATAGGAAATGGAGCCTTCATGCGGTGTGAGCCCGCCATTGATGACATTGACGATGGTGGATTTGCCTGCGCCGTTGTGGCCAACGAGCCCGAGGCATTCCCCGGCGCGGATGACGAGATCGGCCCCATCCAGCGCCCTGACCGCGCCGAACACGACCTTCACGCCGCGCGCGGCGACGACTTCTTCCGCCTCGATGATGTCATTCATGAGCAATTACGCCAGTGATCTGAAATTGAATGTAGGCATCACTGCGGCGCTTCCTTCGAAAGCGCCGCAGGATCAGGCAGGAACCGCGGGTTACTTCGCCGCGGAAATCACCTTCTGGGCATCCTCAAGCGAATATTCCACATTCGCCACGCCACCCTTCTGGGTGTTCTTGAGGTTGTCCTCGAGATTGGCCTGGTCGATGCGCAGGAAGGGCACCGTCAGGTCCTTCTTCACATCCTTGCCGTCGAGAATTTGCTGCGCCACCCAGAAAGCCAGCGTCGAAACACCGGGTGCGATGGAGACGGACATGGTCTCATAGCCGCTCGCATCCTTCTGCTGTTTCCACCATTGCAGCTCGTCTTCGCGGTTGCCCATGACGATGGTCGGCGTCGGGCGCTTGGCGGCGGCAAAAGCCTGGGCCGCACCGTAACCGTCACCACCCTGCGTTACGACGGCCGCGATCTCGGGAAGGCTTGGCAAAATGCCGGCAACGGCGCGCTGGGCGACATCCTGTGCCCAGTCGCCATTGACCGAACCAACGATCTTGAATTGCGGGTTCTTGGCGACGGCGTCGACAATACCAGCATGGATTTCGTCATCCACGGAAACACCGGCTAGGCCGCGAATTTCGAGCAGGTTGCCGCCCTTCGGCATGGCCTTGGCAAGGTAGTCGATCTGGCTTGCGCCCATGGCCTTGAAGTCGACCGCAATGCGCCATGCGCAAGGCTCGGTGACGATGCCGTCGAAGGATACGACGGTGATGCCGGCATCGCAGGCTTCCTTCACCGCGCCGTTGAGTGCAGTCGGCGAAGCGGCGTTGATGACGATGGCGTCGTAACCCTGCAGGATCAGGTTCTGGATCTGCGCCGCCTGTTCGGTCGCCTGGTTTTCGGCTGTCGTGAAGGCGTCAGCTGCGGCCACCTGCTTGTCGGCAACCGCCTGCTTGGTGATCTTGTCCCAGCTGGTCAGCATCGCCTGACGCCAGGAATTGCCTGCGTAATTGTTTGAAAGCGCAATCTTTTTTGCCGACGTATCGGCATGAGCGGTGATCGGCAGCGCTGCACATGCGACAGCGGCCGATGCCAGAAGCATCTTCCTGAAAGCCATTTGATTTCCTCCCTCGTGGCTTGCCCTTTTCGAGCCCGGAATTCTCGCACGCCGCAAATCTCCTCGGCGGCAGGCGGAATTCCTTTGCACTGGAGCTCCTTTCCCCAGTAGAAGCGAGAATGACCAAGAAGATTTGGCTTGTATAGGCGGATCGCGGCAATCTTCCTGCGGGTTTCCGCATAAAGCTTGCGGGAACCCGCAGGACGAAAGGCCACTGCCGGGCGCAGAATGAAGAATGCGGACCCGATGGGTTAAATCTTCGCCGCAGGGATTGGAGGCAGACGCTTGGGAGGGCGTCCGCACATGCTGGATACGCCGAAAAGCGCTCTTTTTCATCACTATATGGGCATTTCGAGGCTGCTCGCCGGGCAGCTGGAGTTTAATGCCATCATTCAGGCGGTCGCAACCGAGATCAGCCATATCATCCCGCATGATCACATGGATGTCTGCATCAAGCAGCTGGATGACAAGTATCACATTGCCTATGAGAGCGGTCTGGTCAGCGCCTGGAGCCGACAGCCGCCCGCACTTCTCACCGGAAGCCCGATCCGGTCGCTGTTGTCGGGCTCGGTCGAATATCTTTTAAGCGGCGACGCCTGTTCCGATCCGCGCTTTCATTTCGAAGGGTCATTTTCCAGCCCCATCATCGAACTTGGCCTGCACAGCCGCCTGCATGTCCCCATGAAGGTGCATGGCGACATCATCGGTGCGCTCAGTTGCTCCTCGCACCAGTCGAACGCCTATACGATGGAAGATGTCACCAATGCCCGCGCCGTTGCGGATTTGCTGGCGCCCTATTTCTACGCCATTCGTGCCGCTGAACAGGCCAAGCGCTCGGCCATCGAGGAGGCGCGCGCCAATGCCCGCGAAGAAGGCCTGCGCCTCGGCGCGCTGCAATTGACGGAAGCGCTGGAGGCCGAGCGGCAGCGCATCGGCATGGACCTGCATGACCAGACTCTGGCCGACCTGACGCGGCTTGCGCGGCGTATCGAGCGCATGAGCCACACTCCCGATATTTCCGGCGAGATGCTGGAGCCGGTGGTGCGCAGCCTGCAGCATTGCATGCAGGATCTACGCGAGATCATCGAGGAGGCGAAGCCCTCGATCCTGCAATTGTTCGGCGTCGTTGAAGCCATCGAGACCTATGTGGACCGCTCCGTGCGCGACAGCGGATGCGCTATCGACTGGTCAGTGAGGGACGAGACGGAGGGGCTGGTTGAAAGGCTGGACAAGACGGTGGCCATATCGCTCTTCCGCATCGTGCAGGAGGCCGTGAACAATGCCATTCGCCATGCCCAGCCCGAAACGATTGCCGTGAGACTGGCCGCAATCGACGGCGGGCTGCGGGTGACGGTGAGCGATGACGGCAATGGCGGCGGTGACAGTGGTGCCCCCGGCGGTCTCGGCATGGGCAACATGAAGACGCGGGCGCGGCTGATCTCTGCCCGGTTCGACAGAGGCGGCAACCGTGATGGGGCGGGTACATGCATCACCGTCACCCTGCCTGCGGGCGCTTTCAATTTCCGGGAGGAGATGTGACATGGACGTGCTCATCGTTGAGGATGATGCCCTGCACCGGGCCTATCTGAACGAGGCGGTAAGAGCCGCCCTGCCGGAATGCGACAAGGTGCTGGAGGCGGCAAACGGTAGAACCGGCGAAAAGCTGGCGCGGGAAAATCGCGCCGCCCATATCGTCATGGACTTGCAGATGAACGAGCGCAACGGCATCGAGGCGGCCCGCACCATCTGGAAGGAAAGGCCGGATACCCGCATCCTGTTCTGGTCCAATTATTCCGACGAGGCCTATGTACGTGGCGTTTCCCGCATCGTGCCTGAGGGTGCCGCCTATGGATATGTGCTGAAATCCGCCTCCGATGATCGCCTGCGGCTGGCCCTTCGCAGCATCTTCATCGAGGCGCAATGCGTGATCGACCGGGAAGTGCGCGGCCTGCAGGAGAAGAGCCTCGGCAAGGCGCATGGCTTTACCGATTCCGAATATGAAATCCTTGTCGATGTCGCGCTGGGCCTCACGGACAAGGCGATTGCGCGCCGGCGGAACCTGTCGCTGCGCAGCGTGCAGAACCGGCTGCAAAGCCTCTACGAGAAGCTGAACGTGCATCAGGCGGCCGGCGATGACGAGGCGGAGGGCCGGTATAATCTTAGAACCCGCGCCGTTACCGTCGCTTTCCTGCGCAAGCTTTTGAATTACAGCGCGCTGGAAAAGGCCGAGCGCGAACTGGCGGAATGGGTGGGAGGCCGCTGACCTGTCAGGGTAAAAAGGCCAGCAGACGTCGTTCATCCGCCCTGAGGCCGGAGACGGGTTTTGCCCCGACCTTCAAGATGCGGCTGAGCTTTTTCTGGGCCTTTTCCTCCGTGGCGATATCGAGAACAGCGGGGTGCACATAGCTCTTGCGGCAGATGGCAGGCGTATTGGAAAGCTCGGTCGCCGCAGCCTGGCACATGCCTTTTATGCTCGGTTTTTCACCGGCTGCCACATGCTCCATGGCGTTGCAGAAGGCCGCGAGCGTTCCGCCCCAGGTGCGGAAGGTCTTGGCGGAAGTGCCCTGGCCGCCGATGCGTGAGAGATATGCGTTGAGATCGCTGGAATCGACGGAGTGAACCCGGTTTTCACTATCCTGCCAGACGAAGAGTTCCTTGCCGGGAAGATCGGCAATCTCCTCCAGGATTTTCTGTAGCCGCGGGTGTCGCAATTGCCTTTTCACCTTCTGCCCGCCTTTGGCGGCGAAGCGCAGTTCAATGGTTTCACCGAAGGAAACGTGGCGCTTGAGCAGTGTCGTTGCGCCATAGGTGCCGTTACTCTCAAGATAGGAGCGATTTCCGACGCGCAAATAGGCGGCATCAAGCAACAGGGTGAGGGCTGCAAGCGTCATTTCCTGCCCATGGTCCTGTTTGCCGACGTCGGCCATGGCGCGACGGCGGATGGCAGGGAGCGCCCTTCCGAAGCTTTTGAGCTGGAAGAACTTCGTTTCTCCCCTGAGCGTATGCCAGTCGGGATGATAGCGATATTGCTTTCGGCCGCGGGCATCAAACCCGGTGGCCTGCAGATGCCCCGACGGGTCGATGCAGATCCAGACATCCTTATACGCGGGCGGTACACCGAGCGATTTGATGCGCTTCAGCTCATCACTATCGCAGAGGAGTTCGCCGCCCGGCAGCCGGTAACAGAAACCGCGTCCGCGTTTTTCGCGGGAAATACCCGGTTCCTGATCACTGACATAGGCAAGTCCGATTTTGGCAAGAAGGCGGGTTGGCGGCTGTGGCATTGTTTTTCCCGGCAGGTTTCACGCTGCGGCAAACGAAAAACAGGCCGCCTTCGTTCCGGCAGCCTGCTGTTCCTGTCATCGCTTTCTCAGGTGGCCTTGGCGATCCGTAGAATTTGCGAGTTGCCGCCGCCGCGCTCTTCAGTCACGGCATAGACAGCGCCATCCAGACCCACTTTCACATCACGAATGCGCGCTTCCAGCGGCAATCGGCTTTCCGTCGCAACCCTATCGCCGTCAATGTGCAGGATGACGAGGCCCTGGCTCACCAGACCGCCGACGATGAAGGCCCCTTTCCACTCGGGAATCTGGTCGCCGTCGTAAAAGGCCATGCCGGACGGGCCGATGACGGGGTCCAAATAATAAACCGGCTGTTCCATGCCTTCCTTGGCTGTTGCACCCTCGCCAACCGCCCGGCCGCTATATTCCACCCCGTAGGTAATCACCGGCCAGCCATAGTTAAGGCCCGCTTTCGGCAGGTTCAGCTCGTCGCCGCCCTTCGGCCCATGCTCGACCGTCCAGAGCCGGCCCTGACCATCCAAAGCCGCGGCTTGAAGATTGCGGTGGCCGTAGCTCCAGATTTCCGGAAGAGCATTCTGCTGTCCGGCGAAGGGATTTCCCTCGAAGGCCTTGCCATCGGCATCAATCCGGAAGACTTTTCCGAGACCGCTCGACAGATCCTGCGCCTGCACGCGCGGCGTGGCATCCGAACGCTCCCCGACGGTGACGTAAAGTTCGTTGTCCGGTCCGAAAACCAGCCGTGATCCGAAATGCTTGTCGCCATCATAGGTCGGCATCTGGCGGAAGATCACCGAGACGTCTTCCAGTTTCGCCGCTCCACCGTCTTCTGTCAGTTTGGCCGATGCGACGGAGGTGCCGTTACCGCCCTCACGCGGCTCGGAAAAGGAGAAGAAGATTTTACGGGAGGTTTCGAAATCGGGCGCCAGCGCTATGTCGAGAAGCCCGCCCTGTCCATCGGAAGCCACCTCCGGCACGCCTTCTATCGCCGGCCCGGCCTTGCCGTCAGCGACGATATGCAGGGCGCCCTCCTTGGCAGCGACGATCATGCGACCATCGGGCAGGAATTCCATGGACCACAGATGCGGCAGACCATCGGCGACGACGGTTTTTTCGATGCTCGGCTGGGCAGCAGCCTGAGGCGCGCGCGTCTGGCCCTCAAAAGCCGGTTTCTGATCCGGCGCATTCGGCCGTTTCGTTTCGGCAGCCGGGGCGGGCTGTGCGTTGGCTGCGCCGGCCAAAGGAACGGCAAGCATCGCGCACAGGATCGTTGAATTCAGAAATCGGTTGTTGTGGAACATGGGTCTCCCTTCCGTCGTTTAGGTCACGCAAGAAACCATTTGGGGAGGATTTCGTTTCCTTCGACAGTTTCAAGAAAACTTGATCATTGCGTGTGCAGGCGTCACGCTCTTTTCTCATCCATGCGAATTCATAGGGAACCGTGAGCCGTGCGCTGCGTTTGGCCTCTGTTATACGGAGGGCGCCATGCAAATCATCGACAACAAGACCATAGACGCGAACAGAACCAAGCCGATCCTCAACGTGGCGGAGTTCTGCCGCCGTTATCGGCTCGACAAGGCTGAGGAAGTCAGGCTCAGAAAGCTGTTCGGTGAGTTCGCCTCGCGGCATGAGCTTCTGATGAACGCGCAGCGAAAGCCGAACTTCCGCTGATCATTCATCCTCGTCGTGGGATTTTCCGAAGATCATGAAGACATCATAGCGGGTGTTCTTACCCAGTATCTGATGTGATGGCTTGCGAACACCCGGCATCGGGTCGGCGCGGAGCGGCCACTTCAGAACCACCCGCTTCGTCGCATTCTCCAGCGCAGCCTCCATCAGCTCAACCTGGTCCGGGTCGGCGCCGACCAGTTCTCTCAGAACCCGCATCTCTTTTTTTACCAACGCCGTGTTGTGGCGCGGCGGATGCATGGGGTCGACAATCACCACCTCCGGTGACAGTTCTTTCAGCAAATGCCGGGAGTCGCCTTGGAGCAGAGTCATGCGCGCTGCCGCGTCGGCATAAGCGCCGCCCGCTTCCAGTGCACGACGAATGCCGTCAGCGAGGTGTGCGTGCATCTCCGGCGAGCGCTCGATGAGGGTGACGTCAGCCCCGAGCGATGCGAGCAGGAAGGCATCCCGCCCCAGGCCAGCCGTGGCATCGACGATTTTTGGCGTGCGGCCCTTGGTGAAACCTGCGGCCTTGGGCAATGCCTGTCCGCGCCCCTCGCCGGAACGAAAACGGTGCCCCACCGCGCCGCCGACGAAATCCACCACGAAACTATCGTTTTGTTCCTTCATGTCGACCTCAGAACGGAGAGGGCACGGTATAGATGACATCCCGGCCGTCCGGATGACGGAATGCCACTTCCTGCGCATGCAGCATCAGGCGGGGCGCGGCGGAGAGCGCCTCACCTTCGGCATAAAATTCATCGCCGAGAATGGGATGGCCAAGCGCCTTCATATGCACCCGCAATTGATGGGTGCGCCCGGTGAGGGGAGTGAGCGCCAGCCGCGTCGCTGGAAGCGGCAGTCGTTGCAGCACCTGCCACAGGCTCTGCGCGGACTTGCCATTTTCGTGGTCGACCCGGTGGCGGGGCTTGTTTTCGGGATCGATGGCGAGCGGCAGGTCCACTTCTCCGGCCTCTCCCTCAACCTCTCCCCAGACAATGGCGACATAGGATTTGCGCGTCTGGCGGTTTTCAAACTGCGACGCAATTGCCGCGTGCGCCCTGCGGTTCAGCGACATCAGCACGATGCCCGAGGTGTCCTTGTCCAGCCGGTTGATCATCAGCGCTTTCGGGAACTGCTTCTGCACACGCGTCATGAGGCTGTCGGAAAGCGCCGGATCGCGCCCCGGCACCGATAACAGCCCGCTCGGCTTATCAAGCACCAGCAGATCGTCATCGCGGTGCACGATGGTGAGCCAAGGGTCGAGTGGCGGATTATAGATGAGGTTGGAAAGCTCGGATGACATGTCGCTTCCTTAGCACGAATTGCGCATTCGGACAGGCGCTAGAGCATTTCCAGGAAAAATGGGCCCCGGTTTTCCGACCGGAAAAGAGTCAGAGTGTTTTCGCGATTCGAAGAAAGCGAAAACTCTAGTCGGGAATTTGCAGATTGACGCGTCCGCTGGTCAGGTCGCTGAGGAGCCGGGTCAGTCGTTCCGTTTCCTCGGCCGGAACCGAAAGCACCATATCCGCGCCGGTGCCGGTAAAGTCCTCCCTCTCAAGCCGCAGGTTCGGCGTGGCGGAAAGGCGTGATTTCACCAGTGCTAGGTCTGAGAAAGGGCAACTCAGCGTGGCGCTGACATAAGCGATGACCGGTGACGTCTCGCCGAGGCGAAGACAGGCCGCCGCCGTGCCGCCATAAGCGCGCATCAGCCCGCCGCTGCCGAGCAGAATGCCGCCAAACCAGCGGATGACGAGAACCGCGACATTGTCGAGTGCCTGACCGTCGATAGCCTGAAGGATCGGTTTACCGGCCGTTCCCGAGGGTTCGCCGTCATCGCTAAAACGATAGGTCTGACCCGCTCGCCACGCCCAGCAATTATGGTTTGCATCGGGATCGGAATGCGCTGCAAGAAAGTTCTTCGCGTCCTCTTCACCCGTCACCGGCGCCGCAAAGGCGATGAAGCGGCTTTTTTTGATATCCTGCGAAAAGGTGACGGGGCGGTCGAGCGTGAACATGGGCGCTTCAATATCGCATATATTCGCCTGCGGAAATCGCTATAAAGCGTTCAACGGTGAAGATGGCAATGGAGAGGGTTTTGGGCGAGGCGAGGCAGGTCGCAATTATCGGCGGCGGACCGGCGGGGCTGATGGCGGCAGAGATGCTCTCGGCTGCAGGCCATGCCGTGACGGTGTTCGAGGCGATGCCGACCGTGGCGCGCAAATTGCTGATGGCCGGAAAATCCGGTCTCAACATCACCCATGCCGAAGACTACGAGAGTTTCCGCCACCGGTTCGGCGATGCGGAACCGAGGCTGCGCGCCGCTCTCGATGATTTCACGCCGGATATGCTGCGCGACTGGGCGCAGGGGCTGGGGCAGGAAACTTTCGTCGGCACTTCGGGCCGGGTGTTTCCCACCGTCATGAAGGCTTCGCCGTTGCTCCGGGCATGGCTCGCCCGGCTGGAGGCGCAGGGGGTGCCCATCAGGACGCGGCATCGCTGGACGGGTTTTTCCGGCAAGCACCTGGTTTTCGCGACACCGGAGGGCGAGATTGCCGTCAAGGCCGACGCCACTCTTTTGGCACTCGGCGGCGCAAGCTGGCCGCGTCTGGGCTCCGATGCCGCATGGGTTTCGGTGCTTGCGGCCAGGGGTGTAGAGCTCGCTCCATTCCGCCCTGCCAATTGCGGTTTTGACGTTGATTGGAGCGATGTCTTCCGTGAGCGTTTTGCGGGTGAAGCGGTGAAATCCACAATCACCATTTCGCCAGCCGGAGCCTTTCAGGGCGAATTCGTCATCACGAAGCATGGTATTGAGGGCAGCGTGATCTACGCCCATTCCGCCGCGCTGCGCGACCGGCTGGACGAGGCGGGCAAAGCGTCGCTCGCAATCGATCTTGCGCCGCGACGTACGGTGGAACGCCTCAGCGGCGATCTGGCGAAACTCGGACGGAAAGAGAGCTTTGTAAACCGCATGCGCAAGGCGGCCGGCTTATCGGCCGTGAAGGTCGGGCTCCTGCGGGAAATATTTCCCGATATCGCGGGCATGCCGGATGAATTCGTCGCCGCGAGAATAAAACATGCGGAGATTCCGCTTCTGCGGACGAGGCCGATTGCCGAGGCAATTTCGTCCGCCGGCGGTATCGCGTGGAACGGCCTTGATGAAAACTACATGCTGGAAAAGCTCCCCGGCATATTTGCTGCCGGGGAAATGCTGGATTGGGAAGCGCCCACCGGCGGTTATCTCCTGACCGCCTGTTTCGCCACCGGCAAGGCGGCCGCAAAGGGCATGGCCGCGTGGCTCGAAGGCTCAGCCTGACAAACGTTCAGCCATGCCTGCTTCCTCACCATGTGCGGTTCGGACGAGGCAGCGCATGATGGCATCGGTGGTGATTGCACCAAGCGCCTTGCCGTTTTCTCCGACGACCGTGGCGCTGCTGACATTTTCCCGGACCAGCGCGCGCAGGCCTTCTTCAACCGTCATATCCGCATCGAGCTGAAGGCGGGACTGGCCGGCAAATTCCGGCTGCACCACGGCACCAAGGCGAATGACGCGGCCGCGGTTGACCTCCTCCACGAAGGCCTCGATATAACTATCCGCCGGCGACATGACGATTTCGGCGGCCGTTCCCTGCTGGATGATTTCGCCGTCGCGCAGAATGGCGATCTTGTCACCCAGCCGCAGCGCTTCGTCGAGATCGTGGGTGATGAAGACCACGGTCTTCTTCAGCTCCTTTTGAAGTTCCAGCAGCACCGTCTGCATGTCGACGCGGATGAGCGGATCGAGGGCCGAATAGGCCTCGTCCATGAGCAGGATTTCGGCATTGTTGGTGAGCGCCCGGGCGAGACCCACACGTTGCTGCATACCGCCGGAGAGCTGGTTGGGGTAATGGTTGGAGAAGCCCTCCAGGCCGACCCGCCTGATCCAGACCTCTGCCCTTTCTTCGCGCTCGCGCTTGTCGACGCCCTGCACCTCAAGGCCGTAGACGACATTCTGCAGCACGTTGCGGTGGGGCAGGAGACCGAATTTCTGGAACACCATCGCCGTCTTGTGGCGGCGGAATTCCAGAAGATCCGCTTCGTTGAGGCTGCACACGTCTGTGCCGCCATAGAGGATTTCACCGGCGGTCGGGTCGATCAGCCGGTTGACATGGCGGATCAGCGTGGATTTGCCGGAGCCGGAAAGGCCCATGATAACGGTGATCTGCCCGCCCGGCATGGTGATGTTGATGTCACGCAGGCCGAGCACATGGCCGTGCTTGGCGTTGAGTTCCGATTTGGACATGCCGGCTTTGACGGCTTCGACATGATCCCCCGCTTTGGAGCCGAAAATCTTGTAAAGACTGCGAATTTCGATCGATTGACTAGCCATGCGCCACTTCCCGGTGTTTTTGCAGGCGAAGGCCATAGGCCTGGCTGATGCGGTCGAAAATGATGGCGATGCCGACGATGGCGAGCCCGTTGAATACGCCGAGCGTGAAATATTGGTTGGCGATGGCCTTCAGCACCGGCTGGCCGAGGCCCTGCACGCCGATCATGGAGGCGATGACGACCATGGCAAGCGCCATCATGATGGTCTGGTTGATGCCGGCCATGATGGTGGGCAGCGCGAGCGGCAGCTGAACTTTAAAAAGTTTCTGGCGTTTGGAGGAGCCGAAGGCATCGGCCGCCTCCAGAACGTCACGGTCGACCATGCGGATGCCGAGATTGGTGAGCCGGATCATCGGCGGAATGGCATAGATGACGACGGCGATGACACCTGGCACACGGCCGATGCCGAGCAGCATGACGACGGGAATAAGATAGACGAAACTCGGCATCGTCTGCATCACATCGAGAACGGGGTTGATCACGTTCTGCAGGCGGTTGGACCGTGCCATGGCGATGCCGATGGGCAGGCCGACGATGATGGACAGCACGGCGCAGACGAAGATCATCGAAACCGTCTTCATCGTGTCTTCCCACATGCCGAACCAGCCGATGGCGAAGAGAATGCCGCAACAGAGCGAAACAATGGTGGCGCTGCGGCTGCCGAACCAGGCAAGAGCGCCGACAATAAGAATAACGACCGGCCAGGGGGCGCCGATCAAAAGCCTTTCCGCCCAGATGAGGAAGCTCTGGAGTGGGGTGAACAACCCCTCGATTGCGCCGCCATAGGTTCGGGTGAACGCCCGGAACCCCTCGTCGATGACTTTTTTCAGCGCGCGCAGAGCATCGTCATTCATGGTCGGAAATTTGAAAAGCCATTCCATATCCTGTTCTCCATGACGAACCGGAGGCGGGGATCGATGTCCTCCGCACTCCGGGAGTAAAATCGCCAGAGCGCCGCGCGGCCAACTGGACGCATGGGCGGAACGCTCTGTTGAACCGGCGCATCGTTATCAGCCAAAGCCGGGTAGCCGATGCGGTTCGGCGTCGCCGCGGGAGACGCCGGTTGCCGGGCAGATATGTCAGGGCGCGCTTTTTAAAGGGCGGCCTTGACCTTTTCCGCGACCTCGGGCGAGACCCAGCCCTTCCACAGGGCTTCGTTTTCCTTCAGGAACTGCTTGGCGCCGTCTTCGCCGGTGGCCTGATTATCCGTCATCCAGGCGATCAGCTTGTTGACGGTGGCGTTGGTCCAGGCGCGCTTGTTGAGATAATCCATTGCCGGACCGGCACGATCGGCAAAGGATTTGCTGACCAGCGTCTGTACGTCATCGATCGGCCAGGCGTTCGGCTTCGGATCGGCGCAATCGGCGACGGATGTGCAGCGTTTCCATTCGGCCGCGTCGTACTCAGTGCCGAATCCAAGTTTCACCATTTCGTATTTGCCGAGCAGGGAGGTGGGCGCCCAGTAATAGCCGACCCAGGGCTGCTTGGCTTCATAGGCCTTGGCGATGGAGCCGTCGAGACCTGCGGCAGAGCCGGTGTCCACGAGGGTGAAGCCGGCCTTCTCGCCGCCAAACGCCTTGAACAGCTGCGCGGTGACGACTGTGCCGCCCCAGCCCTGCGGGCCGTTGAACACAGCACCCTTGGACTTGTCTTCAGGCGATGGGAAGAGCTCGGGATGCTTGAAAAGATCAGGAATTGTTTTGAGATCGGGGTTGGCGTCAGCGACGTATTTCGGAATCCACCAGCCCTGAACAGCGCCATCGGAAAGGATTTTTGCGGCCGCGACCACTTTGCCGCCTTCCAGACCCTGCTTGACGATTTCCGGCTGCAGGCTGACCCAGGCCTCAGGTGCGATATCCGGCTGGCCTTTTTCGGCCATGGAGGTCAGTGTCGGCACCGTATCGCCGGTAACGATTTCGGCGGAGCAGCCATAGCCTTTTTCGAGAATGAATTTGTCCAGGTTGGCGGCAACTTCAGCGGATTGCCAGTTCATGCTGGCGATTGTTACGTTTCCACAGTCGGCGGCATAGGCTGCGCTGCCTGAAAAGGCGAAGCCGGCGGAAAGAATTGTGGCACCCAAAAGTATTTTCATTGTTGTTCCCTCTGGTCGCGGTGTGGCGATGACCCGGGCGCTGACGGCACCGCGACCGCCAGCACCCTTATTGAGGCTTAATAAATCCTTTGTCGCCATCCCGTTTGCGGCAATTTCTGGCGTATTGAGGATGCCATTCGCCGGACGAAGGCGCGATCGCAGGGCCATATTAGCGAAAATTTCGGAATTAAGATATTGAAACATATAGTTGTTTAGCGGCGCATCAACGATATTTCACAAGCGAGGGAACTTTTTCATTTTTTTGAAATGTCTGGGAACAATCAGGCGAAGTTTCTGTTCTCTTGGACTTTTATCCCGTTCTGTATTACGGGAGATTTCTTCTCGATTTTTGTGGTGATTTTGAATGACCAATCTTCGTGCTGCCCCGGTATGGCCCATCGGCGGCGGTGAAACGGGTGAGCTTGTGCGCCGCTTCGACTGGTCGAAGACATCGCTTGGTTCGATTTGCGACTGGCCGCAAAATCTGAGGCAAAAAGCCAATTCCGTCGTCAATTCACCTATTCCGCAGGTGCTGATGTGGGGCCGCGATCATGTGATGATCTACAATGACGGTTATGCGGAGATCGCCGGTAATTACCATCCGCAGGCGCTGGGCGGCACGGTACCCGGCATCTGGCCGGAAATCTGGGACTGGAACAGCCGCATTCTCGAAGCCGGTTTTCGCGGTGAAGTGTTGGCATATCGCGACCAGCCAATGACGCTGATGCGACATGGCATACCGGAAGAGGTGATCTTCGACCTGTTTTACACGCCGATCTATAATGAAGGTGGCACGGTTGATGGCGTATTGTGCACCGTGCTCGAAAATACCGACAAGGTGAAAGCCGTTGAGGCTATGGAGCAGAGCCGCAAGGAATTGAGCCGGCTCACCAACGCCCTGCCCATTCTGGTCGGATATGTCGATCGCGATTACATCTATAAATTTGCCAATGACGGTTATCTCGAATGGTTCGGCCGAAGTGGTGAAGACGTCATCGGCCGCAGCGTTCCCGAGATTGTCGGCGAGGCATTTTTCGATGCGCGCAAGGCCTATCTCGACCGGGCGCTTGCCGGTGAGAAGATCGTTTCGGATACCGTCATCAGCAGACCGGATGGCACCAAGCGCGCCGCTGAAATCAGGTATGTTCCGCGCTACATTGCCGATGGCTCCGTCGACGGCATCTATGTCCTGATCATCGATATCGAAGAGCGGAAGCGCTCGGAGCAGGAAATCCTCATCAGCAACAACCGTTTCCGCGCGGCGGTGGAGGCCGTGCACGGCGTGCTGTGGACCAACAGTGCCGAAGGCAGGATGCTGGGTGAGCAGCCGGCATGGGCGGCGTTGACGGGCCAGACGCCCGAAGAATATCAGGGCTTTGGCTGGGCGGACGCCGTTCATCCAGAAGACAGGCAGGGTTCAGTCGATAGCTGGAACAAGGCGGTCGCGGAAAAATCGACCTATATCTGGGAACATCGCGTGCGCAGACATGACGGCGTCTATCGTACTTTCGCGATCCGCGGCGTGCCGATTTTCGACAAGTCAGGTGCTATTGCCGAATGGGTCGGCGTTCACACCGATATCACCGAGCAGCGGTGTGCCGAAGACACCCTCAAGGAACATGCGAGCAACCTTGAGCGTGAAATTCGCCATCGCATCCGGGCGGAAGAGCAGCTCCGGCAACTGAATGAAGGGCTGGAAGCCCGGGTCGAAGCTGAAATGGCGGAGCGCCGTCAGACCGAAAAGGCCCTTCAGCAGGCGCAGAAAATGGAATCCATCGGTCAGCTGACCGGTGGCGTGGCGCATGATTTCAACAATCTACTGCAGGTGATCGCCGGCAATCTGCAATTGCTGTCGAAAGATGTGATCGGCAATGAACGTGCGGAGCGCCGGCTGGAGAATGCGCTCGCGGGCGTCCAGCGTGGCGCGAAGCTCGCGAGCCAGCTTCTGGCCTTCGGCCGCCGCCAGGCGCTGGAGCCGCGGGTCATCAATATTGCCCGTTTCGTAACCGGCATGGATGACCTGCTTCGCCGCTCGCTTGGTGAGGCGATCGAGGTGGAGGTCATCACGTCAGGTGGCCTCTGGAACACCTATGCCGACCCCAACCAGGTGGAAAACGCGCTTCTCAATCTCGCGATCAACGCGCGCGATGCCATGGAAGGCCACGGAAAGCTCACCATCGAGGTAGCCAACGCGGTTCTCGACCGCGATTACGCCCGCAAACATTCCGAGGTCACGGCCGGGCAATATGTGATGCTCGCGGTCACCGATACGGGTTCGGGCATGTCGCCGGAGATACTCGAAAAGGTCTTCGAACCGTTCTTCTCGACCAAGCCCGAGGGCAAGGGCACGGGCCTTGGCCTTTCCATGGTCTATGGTTTCGCCAAACAGTCCAGCGGGCATGTGAACATCTATAGCGAGGTGGGGCAGGGCACCACGGTGAAAATGTATCTGCCGCGTTCCGCAGCCGATGAGGACAGGGAGGTCGTGGTGCATAACGGCCCTGTCGAAGGTGGGACGGAGACGATCCTCGTGGTTGAGGACGATGAAGAAGTGCGCGGTACTGTCGTCGAAACTCTGAGCGATCTCGGTTACAGGGTGCTGACCGCACGCGACGCACAGGCGGGTTTGACGGTGGTGGAAAGCGGCATTCCGATCGATGTCATCTTCACCGACGTCGTGATGCCAGGCCCCTTGAAAAGTCGGGAAATGGCGCGTCGCGCGCAGGAGCGGTTGCCCAATCTCGCCGTTCTTTTCACCTCGGGTTACACCGAAAATTCCATCGTGCATGGCGGCAAGCTGGATGCAGGTGTGGAACTGCTATCCAAACCCTATACGCGTGAAGCGCTGGCGCGGCGCATCCGCCACGTCATAGCCAACCGCAAGCAGGTTTCGCTGTCGAGGGCGCGGCCTGGTTCTTCGAAAATCCCCGAACCCGCCATGGCGGTCGACAACCGGGAGCGGTCAATCCAGGTTCTTCTGGTCGAGGATGACGAGCTGATCCGGATGAATTCCATGGAGATGCTTTCGGAGAGCGGCTTTGCCGTTGTTGAGGCTGGCAACGCGGCGCAGGCGCTGAAGGTTATCGAATCGGAGCAGATCGACGTTCTCGTTACAGATATCGGCCTGCCGGACATGAAGGGCGGTGAACTGGCGGTGGAGGCCTTGCGCCGCAGGCCGGGTCTTGCCATCGTCTTTGCGACGGGCGACAGCCATCTGCCGGAGGGGGCGCCGGAAAGCGCAGTCCTGCTCACCAAGCCCTACGATGAACAGCAGATCATTGCCGCCGTAGAAAAGGCCCATACGGCCAGGCCGGTGGCGGCCGAATAGGCCGCCTTGATGCCGGCTCAGTAACCGCGGTCCATGTCGACGGTTTCCGGCAGCTTGCCTGTTTCCCGCCATGTGCGGACGTTGCCAGCCACGATCCGCGCCGAACTCTCCCGGCTTGTCGGCGCGGAAATATGCGGCAGGACGGTAACTTTGGGGTGCTGCCAAAATGGCGAAGCCGCAGGGAGTGGCTCCTGTTCGAAGACATCGAGTACGGCATGCGAGAGCTTGCCGGAATCGAGTGCCGCTATCAACGCATCGGCGACGATGACGGCGCCGCGGGCGAAATTGATGACTGCCGCGCCCTGTTTCATTGCGGCGAGACGGCGGGCATTGAGAAGACCGCGCGTCGCATCGGTAAGCGGCACAAGGCAGATGAGAACGTCGCTTTTTTCCAGCGATGCCTGCAGCCCTGCATCGCCGGTCAACGTTTCCACGCCTTCGATTGTTTTGGCCGAACGACTCCATCCTGCGACGTTGAAGCCGGCATGGATAAGGCGCTCCGCCGCGGCCGCGCCGAGTGCTCCGAGCCCCAGGAGACCGATGGTCATCTCGCCGGGGTGGCGGTAATCCAGTTCCTGCCAGAGCGCCTTTCGCTGATTTTCGCGATAGGCGGGCATGTCACGCTGCAGATAATAGGTCCATGCCAGCACCGCTTCGGCCATGACGCGGGAAAGTTCCGGGTCCTTCAGCCGAACGATGGGGGGAGCCTTGCTGCCCAGTTCCAGCACCAGCCGCTCCACGCCCGCCCACAGGCTGTGGATCCATGAGAGGCCCGGAAGAGCGGCGATATCGGCCGGATCGGGATTGGCGACAATGGCAAATTCCACTGCCCGCCGCTGCTCATCCGTCAATTCGGAAAAGGAGAGGATCTCCTCCTCCGGCATGGCGGCGCGCAGCGCCTGTTTCCAAACGGCCTCCGTCTCTGCATTCATCCGTGAAACAAAGGCGATTGGTGAAGACATGGCATTGGTCCTGCTTGCGATTTTTGCGTGACGCCATCAATGCGCAATTTCGGCGGGTAATGCCATGGGTGGAATGGGGGAATTTGTAATTCTTCCGCCATGCCGGACTAGATCCGGTATCCAGCCGCCGCGCGTCTGCGCGGCGCCAAGACTTCTTTCAGCTCAAGGACTTGGGCTGGCTGGACTCCGGCTCGGGGGCCGGAGTGACGGAGTGTGGATGCAACCGGCCTGTTAAATCTCTGCCACTACGCATCTTCTTTCACCGGCGGCTTTGCATCGCCGTAATAGGCCGAGAACGACTCGTGGTAATGCTCCGAACCGCCAGGTCCGGCATAACGCTGCAGTTCCGTCATGTCGGTCTTGTTGAGCACGATGCCGAGCGTCTTGTTGGCGATCTGCGGTTCGTTGGCCATCAGGTTCTGCACCATCTGGATCGGTGTCTTGCCCCATTCGGTGACGAAGACGAAGCCGTCCACCTGCGGCGCAAAGGCCTTGGCGTCGATGACGGGCACAACGGGTGCAAGGTCAACGATGATGTAGTCGCAGGCCTCGCGAGCCGAGTCGATAAACTTGCGCATGCCGGAAGAGGAGAGCAATTCGCTTGAATGGGCGAACTGGTTGCTGGTCGAAACCGGCAGAATGCCCATCTTGGTGCGCGTGTCCACTTTCACCGCCTGCGTCCATGGCACCTCGTCAAGCACGACCTCCACCAGACCGGCGGATTGGCGCGTGGTCAGCATGCGGCTGAGACCCGGATTGCGGATGTCGGCATCCACCACAAGCGTGCGCTTGCCGGTGGAGGCGATCAGGCCCGCGAGGTTGAGCGCAACGACCGATTTGCCCTCATTCGGCAGGCAGGAAATGACGCCGATGACCCGGCACTGGCGCTCCTGAATGACGACATCCGCCGTCAGTTTCACGTTGCGCAGCGTTTCCGCAAAACTGGAGCGCGGACTGTCAACGGCGAGGCGCAGCATTTTCTGGAACGAGACCTGTCCGCTGTCCTCAAGCGTTGCATTCTCGCCGCCGGGGGTTGCGGCGCTGTTTCCGGTCTTGGCGTTTTCCACACCCCTTTCGCCGATGAAGGGAAGGTAGCCGAGAAAGCGCATGCGCAGGTTATCACGCACATCGTTGCCGGTGTGGAAGAAGCGGTCGCGGAATTCGAGAAGTGCCGCAATGCCCCCACCCAGCATCAGGCCCAATACGACCGAAAGCGCCATTGTCATGGTCTTTTTCGGGCTGGAAGGCGATGTGGGAAGACCGGCCTCGGAGATGATGCGGGCTTTGGCGATCGGCAGCGACTGCTTCTGCGAAGCCTCTTCGAAGCGTCCGAGATAGGACTGGTAGAGGGTGCGCAGGGCCGTCGCCCGCTGCTCGAGCTCGCGCAGCTGCACCATGGTGATATTGGCTTCCGAATTACGGCCAGCCACCTTGTCGATACTGTCGCGCAACGACTGTACGCGCGAATTTGCGACGTCGTATTCGTTCTTGAAGCTGCCGGTCAGCTGCTGCAGTTCCTGGAAGATCTGCTGCGCCACTTCTTTCTTCTCGGCGTCCAGCGCGGCTGCCTGCGGATGGTCTGCTCCGAACTGCTGCACAATGCCCCGCTGCCGGTCGGAAATGGTGATGTAGCGCTTGCGCAGATCCTGAATAACGGAATTGTCGGTATCACGGGCCGAGACGACGGCGTTGTCGACGGCCGTTTCCGGGCCGCGGTCGATGATGGATTTATACTGATTGTAACGGGCGGAGGCCGTCGCGGCATCCGCCTGTGCCGCAATCAGCTGGCCATTGAGATCGGCAAGCTGGCCTTCCGACATCAGTTCGCCGCGCGAGGACACGATATTGTTGTCGGACCTGAATTTCTGCACCGCAAGCTCTGCCGCCTGGGCGCGCTGGTTAAGGTCGGTCAGGCGTTCCTGCAACCAGACAGAGGCCCGCTCGCTGGCGTCAAAATTGGCGTTCAGCTGCTCGGTGAGATAGGCCTGCGCGTAGGTCTTGGCGATGTGTGCGGCCAGCTGGCGGTCAGTCGAACGGGTGGAGATTGCGATGACGGAACTGCGACCGACCCGCTCCACAGTCAGCGACTGCTGCAGCACGGCGGCAGCCTTTTCGCGGCGCCCGGCGCGGATTGCGGCTTCGGAGACCGGCGGATCGCCCGGCAGGACGAGATCGAGGATACCGCGCACGGAGGATTTGACGAGCTCGACCGGCGACATCGGCGGATTGACGATGGTGTCGTTCTCGTCAAGCTTGGCCTTGTCCACCACGGTCAGCGCCATTTCCTTGGATTTGAGGATTTCCACGGCGCTGGCAATGCGGTTGTCGACGATCTGGGCAGCGGGCACAGGCGATTCCTCTTCCGCATAACGGGAGAGGCTTTCATCGAGCAGCACCTGCGTCATCGCCGTATAAACGGGGGTCGCAAGCACCAGGTAAAGTCCGGCCAAAACTACGGCGGCAATGACGGAGGCGGCAATGACGTTGGCACGGCGCACCACGGCGGCCCACAGGCGGTCGAGGTCGATGAACGTGTCGGAATCCTTGCCGGACTCCGGAAAACCGATATTGGATTTAAAGGTCTTGTGGTGCATGGACCTACCTTGTGAATTAAAAATGGTACGCGGGAAGCCGAGCAACTCTCGCCTTCCCGCCTCCCGTTATTGGTGCGCCGGCCGCCTCCCCCGGCGGCGCGATGAAAGTCAGGCCGCCTGCACGCGGCTTTCGTGGTTTGCCACCAGTTCTTTCACCGAAGCGAGAACCTGCGCTTCCATGTCGGCGCGCAGCAGCGAGAAGGCGACGTTGGCGGCGATGAAGCCCTGCTTGCTGCCACAGTCAAAGGTGCGGCCGCTATATTTCTGCGCATGGAAGGCCTGCTTTTCGGCGAGCCGCTTCATGCCGTCGGTCAGCTGGATTTCGTTGCCCGCGCCGCGCTCCTGCTTGGCGAGAATATCGAAGATTTCCGGCTGCAGAATATAACGGCCATTCAGGTAATAATTCGAAGGCGCCCTGGATGGTTCCGGCTTTTCGACCATTTCGGTCACGGCGAAGCCGTGATTGACCTTCTGGCCGACGCCGACGACGCCATAGGACGAAACTTCTTCCGGCAGGCATTCCTCGACACCGAGAATATTGCCGCCGACTTCATCGTAAAGCTCCATCAGACCGGCAATGCAGCCTCGCGCGCCATAGGAGACCATGTCAGGCAGCAGCAGCGCAAAAGGCTCCTTGCCCACCAGTTCACGCGCACACCAGACGGCATGGCCGAGGCCAAGCGGCACCTGCTGGCGGGTATAGCTGACGGTGCCGGCAACCGGCAGCATCTTTTCCAGCTGCAGCACCTGCACGGTCTTGCCGGAGCGGGTCAGCGTGTTGATGAGTTCAGGTGCGCTGTCGAAATAGTCTTCGATGGCGGTCTTGTTGCGGCTCGTGACGAAAATAATGTGCTCAATGCCGGCCTGCATGGCTTCATCCACGGCATATTGAACGACCGGCCGGTCAACGATCGTCAGCATTTCCTTTGGCATCGCCTTGGTGGCGGGCAAAAACCGCGTGCCGTTGCCGGCTACCGGAATGACGGCTTTTCTGACAGTTCTCTTCAGGTCCATCGCGTTCTCCTTCATCAAGGTTTGATCTGTCCCCAGTCCCCGCGCAGACATGGTCCGCGCGCAAATTTTATGAAATCTGCCTTTTCACCCCTGTATTCGCCGCGGGCGCAAACACGGCGTCCCGCAGCCTCCTCAGCCGCACTGCAATCGGCATTCTCAGGTGCCCCAGCACGGCAGGATCTCGGATTGTGGTCTTCAAGGCGCCGAGTACCGAGCGGCGCTTGATGTTTTCCACCAAAGTCAAGAAATTATGCGCCAGCCGCAGGCTGCGGGCTCTCGCCTGCTGCGCGTCCATGGCGGCCGGCAGCAAGGTGTAGTGGCTCAGGAATTCTTCGTCCGCCCGCATCATCGCTTCGACGTGATGAAGTTCGAGGACACGGGAAATCGAACCTTCGCGGATATTGTAGATGTAACCCGGCTTCGGTTCGATGACGCAGAGGCCGCCAGCGGCAAGCGCCGAGGCGAGAAGAATATAGTCTTCGCCGATGCGGATATCCTCACGGAAGCGCAGTGCTTCGTTATTAAGGAAATCGCGCCGGAACATCGGTTTCATGTAGCCGAAGTTAAAGGTGGAGCGGAACAGGATGTTGGAGGAAATGAAGTCCTCCAGCGTGAGAACAGGCCGTTCCTCCAGAAACTCTTCGGGAAACATCGTCTCCATCGGCCGGCCATCGGTGTAGACGACATCGAGATTATCGACAGCGATGTCAGCGTTGGCGGCTTCCGCCCGGCACATCATGCAGGCGGAGCGCTCCGGGCGGATGACATCGTCGGAGTCGAGCACGGCGATCCAGCGCCCCGTCGCGGCCTCGATGCCGGCGTTGCGGGCGCCGCCCGGACCGCGGTTTTCTTCGAGCGCAAGCAGCCGCACGCGCGGATCGATTGCGGCGATCGCTTCAACAAAGGGAATTGTATCGTCTGCGGAGCGGTCGTCGACGACGATCACTTCCAGCGTCACGCCCTGCTGATCGAGCGCGCTTTGAACGGCGGCCTCAATCGTATCGGCGGCATTAAAGGCGGCGATAACGAAGCTGATGTCTGGCGAAGAGGTGAGGTTTTCCATCAGGTCGCCTCCACGGCACCGTATTGGCGGATTTCGCGCACACCGAAGGCGCCGCTCATCGAACCCATATGCAGCGCGCCTCGCAACGCATAACGGTTGCGGCGTACAGCATTGAAACCGCTCAAGGCGGCAAAAAGAGCGCAATAAAGCACTTTCGAACCAGCTTTCACCACCTGGACGACGCGGCGCGCACCGGGTTTCTTTTCAGCCAGCACCCGTCCATGGGTCTGGCCGGAACGGAACCGGCGCTTGGCAAGCCATAGAAAGCTTGCCCGATTTTCCGGAACCGGCTCCGACAAGACAGCGTCTTCCGCAAAGACGATACGGCCGCCGGCGGCGTGGAGATGCGAGAAGAAATGTGTGTCTTCGCCGCCGCTCTGGCCAAGCGCCAGCGCGAAGCGCCGGCCCTTTACCGATGGCGCTTCCATCCTGAGCAGCGTGTTGCAGGTATAACCGGTGATGATCTCGCCATTGACCCAGACCGGAACGGTCGAGTGGAAATCTCCGCGTTTCATCCAGCCCGGCGCGTTGTCCCGGTAAACCGCAGTGACGGGGCCGAGAACGGTTTCTGCACCGGTCTCGTCGGCCTTTTCCAGAAGCGCGGCCAGCCAGTGTGGCGGCGCCGTTTCGTCGTCATCGATAAAGGCGAGATAATCCGCCTTGCATTCCGACAGGCAGGCATTGCGGGCAATCGAAATATTAGATTTCGGGCAATGCACATAGGTGATCTCGAAGGGGGCGGTTTCGCGCAGGCGATCGACGCTTGCCTTTGCGCTGGGCTCCTCGTCATTATCGGCGACAATCAGCCTAACTTTCACGCCTTCAGGCACATCCAGCTCGAAGAGTGACAGAAGTGTGGCGACAAGCGCCGGGCGTCTGTAGGTGCAGATGCCGATATCGACGGTCTTGAGATATTGCGTGCCGGTGACGGTGTTGTCGGTCATGAGACAGCCTTTCTTCCCCGGAATTTCAGGAGTTCCAGCCAGAAGCCGGTGGACCAGGCCAGATGCATCACCATTGCCGAAAAGGCGGCGAGCGGGCCGTATGGATTTTTCTGACCAATTGCCATCCACAAGCCATAACCCACACATGCGGCAATCCAGAGGCCGAGCGGAATAAGGGCTGCCCAATGCACCAGCGACAGCAGCGCGAAGATGAAGACCGGCAGCACGGCGAGCGGAATCATCTGGCGGATTTTCGGGATTGAGCGATGTTTCAACAGGTTCTTCGCCCGGCCGCGGCCATAGGCGAGATATTGCTTGAAGAGCGGCATGACGCTGGCGCGCGGATAATAGGTCATGCGGGTCTTGTCGGTCATCCAGATGCGGAACCCGGATTTGCGCAGCCGGAAATCCAGCTCCGCATCCTCGTTGTGGCTGAAGCTCTCATCATAACCGCCGACCGCATCGAAAGCCGCGATCCGCATCAGCGCGTGGTGGCCGTGATCGATCCAGTGGCCTTTTGCGCCTTCGCGGTGCTTGGAACCGCCATTGCCGAGCTTGGAATTCTGGGCAATGGCAGTCGCCTTCTGGAACAGGCCGTGGCCGACTGTATCCATGGCGACGACGACGGAGTCCGCACCCGTCCGTTCCGCATCCTCGATCAGCCGCTGGCAATAATCATCGGGATAATCGCCATGGGCGTCGATGCGGATGAGATAATCGAAATCCTCGCCGAAGGTGGCGACGGCAAGGTTGATGCCGGCGCTCTGGATACGCTTCGGATTAGCGAGAAGCGTGACGCGTTCGTCCTTTGCCGCAAAGGCGGCAACGATATCGCGCGTTCCATCCGTGCTGCCGCCATCGGCGACGACGATGCGGAACAGGCGCCCCTGCATTGCGCCGGTGAATTTGACAAGCAACCCCTCGATCGTCTTCGCCTCATTGAGGCAGGGTATGACGATCAGCGTTCTGATGCCGGAATGACCTGGACCTTCCATGATTTGCCCCCTACGCACTACACGGGTGAAAACTGCGCTTCACGGGCGTGGCCGGAAGCGGATTTGGCGAGTGAGGACAATTGCTGCACCAGCAGACGGCAATCGTCGCGGTCGGTCAGCCATTGTTTCCTGTCTGTTGCCGACAGGGTGTCGAAGGCATCCGCATAGGTTTGCGGGGTCATCCGGTTGAAGAGGGCGGCAAGATCGTCAGCGCCCGCCTGTTGCAGCACGAAGCCGATATTGCGTTTTTCAATGAAGCGAGCCGTTTCCGTGCCGGAAAGTGCAATCGGCAGAGTGCCGTAAAGGCAGCCCTCGTAAAGCCGGTTGGGCAGCAGCCAGCTGGAATTCTGGCCTTCCTCGAAAAAGTCGATCGCCCAGGTGAATTGCACCTCGCTGTAGATCGCGGCTAGGTCCTCGGGGTTTTTATAAGGTCCGTGGAAATGCACATGTGGAGCAGCCGCCACGAAGCCATCGAAATCAGCAAACTCCGAATAGGCCGGCCGGCCACGCAGGATGATTTCGACCCTGCCTTCCATGCGGCGAGCGAACTCAGCGAGAATTTCAAGCGATTTGCGGCAGCGAAGCGCGCCGAACCAGCCGATTTTCCATGGTTCGCCGGGCGCGGGCGCCCGTGGTCTTGGCGTGGCGGCAATGGTGTCGTCGAGCGCCAGCACCTTGTTTTCCTGCAACAGGACAGGAAGGTCGAGGCCCGACACGGGCTTGAAATAATGCTCCACGAATGCCGGGGAGCTTGTAACCAGAAGCTTTGCGTCGCGTGCGAAATAACGCTGCGCGGCATTCAGCATCTGTCCGGGCTTGCCTTCGTTGAGCAGCAGGCGATGAATATCGAGACATTCGTAAACCAGCGCCGGGCGGCCGGAATAGATCGACATGGCGCGCTTTGCCAGAGCCAGCATTTCGAGGTTCCTGGCGAGAACGACGTCGGGTGCCGGAATTCCGTTCAAGACTCTGCCGAGCGAAAGGCTGGCTTTCGCCACTGCCGCCATGCGCTGCAGAAATTGCCCGTCGGCGGTTTCCCCGAGCACGACGGGTACGACGCCTTCGATCTCCGCCAGCCGGTTCTGTCCGCGCCGGAAACCGGCCAGCGTGACCCGCGCCCCGCCCGCAAGCAGCGTCAGCACCCGCCGACGAATGGCGGGGTCTGACAGATCATGCGCGAGGTAGAGAATATGGATCATGCAGGGTTCCGGTCGGTTCGCGGGTCAAAGACGCCGCAGCACAGGATTTGGTTCAAAAAAATCGGTCAATTCAGAGCGCAGGCAATGCTTTCCGGGAACTGGCATTTGTCACCGAGCGCCGTGAAGGCGAAGCGGTCAACGACCATCTGCGATGGCCCGGCATAAGCAAACTTGCCCATCCAGTCCTTCAGCGTATCGGTGCCCCACAGGCTGAAGAAAACCTTCTGGGCGTTCTGCGGAATTTTCGTCGCGTCCGTCACCTCATGAACGAGCTTGCCGTTGACGTAATAACGCAGGCGCTGCGGTTCCCAGACGAAGGCATAGTCGTTGAAGCCGGCATCGGCCCCGCCTTCCACCGGCACCAGCTTCTCATTGCCGCCCTTGGCGGACACATATTGGTTGAGCTGCACCTGACCGGTATTTTTGCCAAGAACCTCAAAGTCGATTTCGTCGTGCGGTTTTTTGTCGGTCGGGCCGATATAGGTGAAGAAGGCGGAGTTCAGGCCAGGGCCGGTGGCGGCCTTCATGCGCGCTTCATAGGTGCCGTAACGATAACGGCCCTTGGTCTGGATTTCACCGCAGGCGAAGTTGCGGTCGCCGGCCTTGGCTTCCTCGAAGCCCAGCGTCAGCTGGCCGTTCTCCACCGTTGCCAGCTTCTTCGACCAGGTGCAGTTCTGGTGCGCGCCATTGTTCCAGCCGTCAGAAACGTACCAGAAGCTTCTGTCCATCTGGTCGAAATTCTCCATGAAGGACGTACCATTGCCCTCTTGGGCGTTAACGGGGGCCGTGAATGCCGTTGCAGTGAGGGCGGCGGCAAGAAGAATGCGTGTCTGAACGCGGGTGACAAATGTTGTCATTGGTTCACCTCTGTCGTTGCGAATAAAGTGTTTCGGATGTGGGTGGGCCTATCGTGGAAGCCCGTTTGGCCGCGAATTCGGCCTTTGCCTTGCCTTTGCCGCTGCGGCTTCCGGTTAATACGGCATAGACGGCCGGCAGGTATTTGCGGGTCTGGGCATTGCTGATCACCAAAATGACGAAGGCGCAAAGCGTCGCGCTGATGTAGAAAGCGGGATAGAAATCCGGCCCGCCCTTGTTCCAGACCATCCACATGATGACCAGCAGCGGATAATGGGCGCAGAATATCCAGAAGCTGAGACTGCCGGTCTCGGCAAGCCTCTGACCAAGCCGGCTGCGGATCAAGATCGATGAAGACACCCAGAAGCCGAGCGCGCCGAAGACCGCGAGCAGATTGCGCGACATATTCAGCCAGAATGTGAATTCAGGGCCAGTAAAATAGAGACCTGTGGCGAGAATGGCCGACGCGGCAAATGTCAACAACATGATCGGCAGGGCATAAGGATCAAGTGCCTTGACGTCGACCCGGTGCAGCGCAAGCGCGATGCCGAGCGAAAAGCTGAAGAGGATGGATTTTTTCTGGACAATGAAGATCTTCAGGTCTGGCATGGCCGTGACGATCAGCAGGATTACGAGCGTCGGCAGCGCAAAGCGGCGCATCAGAAATGCGAGCACCGGCGACAGCAGAATGCAGACAAAAAGGTCGCGCAGGAAATAAAGCGGCACATTCACCGGCAGCTCTTCCAGCGCCGTACCATGGCTGAGTATTTCGCGCGGGCTGGCGTTCCATAGGTCGGGAAAATATCCGACGCCAACCTCGAACAGCTGGATCAGCAGCACGGCGGCAAACAGTGCGCCATTCCACAAGAGGAATGGCAGCAGCACGGTTTTCGTCTTGGAGCGGATCGTCGCCGGATAATCGAAAGCGCTCATGCCGCGGCGAAACAGCAGATAACCGGAAATGGCGCTGAGACAGGGCACGCCGATGCGAAACAGCGCGTCGCCAAGGAAAACCCGCAGCCAGTCGAAAAAGCCGTAAAGGCCAAGAAAGGGGCTGGTTTCGGCATTGTGCGGCACATGCACGAACACGATTCCTGAAATCAGCAATATGCGCATCAAGTTGATACGGGAGGATAGGTTCTGATCGACAGTCACATCAGTCACCCCTATTGGGCGGCGTCTCCCCACGCCGCGTTGCAACCAGAGCGAACTTAAGCCCGCACTGGGAAGTCTGGTTTCGACTTTGGGATAAAATGTGGCGACGCGGGAAAAACACAAGATTAGATTTTGCGGGTGAATGTCTGGCGTCAGCGCAGTTTCTATCGCGTGAAAAAATTAAACGATTGAAATAAATGAATTTTATCTAAACTCACGCTTCATTAAAAATCTCTGAAGCGTGCGAATTTGTCATTTGCCGTGATGTTGCGCTGCAAAAAGAGCGCCGAACCCACCTTGCCACGGCGAGAAAAATCACCGTGGCAAGGCCCCTTAACGGCAGAAATGAGGCGCATTTTTCTGTGATATTTCTAACCTTGGGTTGCGGTATTCGGCATACGCCGTGATTTGACCATGCCCAGGATTTTTCCCAGCAGGGCACGTTCAGTCAGCAGGATCAGTATTGCATAGATGGCGCCGCCCACGGCAGCACCGATAAGAACCTGAAGGGTGGCATTGGGAACGCGATCGGCGAGAAGGTGAAGCAGATAGCGCACCGCAACGGCCATCACGAAAGCGGCTATCATCGGTCGACTGCTGACATAAAGGCCCCGGAAGAAAGGCGTGTCGCTGGCCTTGAACACGGCCCAGGAGTAAGCGACCAGTGTGACCGCGTTCACGATGCAAAGCCAGACCATGGCGTCGATCAGCGTGCCATAAAGTGCGGCGAGCCACACTGCCACCGTGGTGACGATGGCGCGGATCGTCGCCGACCAGAACAATACGCGGCCGTAACCAGCACCCTTCAGATACGGGATGAAGGTGCTGCACGGTGTGAGAATGGCCTTGGACAGGGCGAGCAGCCCGAGGACAGGCCAGGCATAGGCCCAGTTCTGGCCGAAGATGACAAGCATGGCCGGCTCGGCCACGGCCCAGAGACCGAACATCATGGGCGCGAGCAGTACGGTCAGCACCTGCGTGCTGAACATCAACGCATCACGACGGCGCTGCGGGTCGTCCATCATGCGGCTGAAGGCGGGAAACAGAACCCCCATGACGGCGGATAAAACCACCTGGTTGGGAATGCTGGCGAAACGGTTGGAGGCGGAATAGGCGCCGGCATCCGCCAGACCCAGGTGACGGGCAATGACCACCATCGGCGATTGGAAGGTGACAAAATTGGCGATTTCCGAGCCCATCAGCCCCGAACTGAAGCCGAGAAGCGGCACCAGCCGGCGTGGCTTCATGACAAAACGCGGGCAATAGCGGGAAACGGCATAAAGCCCGACGAGACGGATGAGAGCTGCGGCAAAAAGCTGGATGATAAGTGCCCAGACGCCGAACCCCATGAAGGCGAGCGCGACCGCGACAATCGCTGCGATGCTCTCCGAGGCCATGCTCCAGAGCGCATCCTTGCTGAAGTTCATCCGTCGCGCCAGCAGCGAATAGGCGACATCGCCGGCAAGCTGCAATGGAATGAGGAAGGCCATGATGCGCAGCAGGTATGCGCTTTCCACCGCCCCCAGCAGTCCGCCGAAAAATTCCGCCCAGATGTAGAGGACGGCTGCCATGGAGCAGGAGATCGCCAGATTAGCCCAGAAGACGGTATGGATCGTTTCCATATCCTCTTCCTTCTCAACGATGAGAGCGGAGGTGAGCCCCGCGCCGGCAATCATGGTCAGGAACTGTACAACCGTTAGTCCTACCGCTACCACCCCGAATTCCTCCGGGGAAAGCAGCCTTGCAAGAATAGGGACCGTGACAAATTTAAGCCCGAATGTCCCTGTTTTTGATAAAACGCTCCAGCCGACATTCGTGGTGATGGTCTTTACATTTGGCGCTGGGGGCATACAAGCATCCTGTTTCTGGAGGCCGGCGGGAGGAAGCCGGTTGGGAGTTGCCGATACCATCGGGGCCGCTTTTAGGATCGGGCCCGACACTTCTTGATCAACGCAAGGGGCGAAACAATGGCAAGATTTACTGTCGTCATTCCCTACTATCAAAAGCAGCACGGTGTCCTGGGACGTGCACTCGCATCGGTTTTTGCGCAGACTTACCAGGACTTCGATCTTGTCATCGTCGATGACGAATCGCCATACCCGATCGATCAGGAACTTGCGGAACTTTCGCAGGAACAGAAAGACCGGATTCTTGTCATTAAGCAGGCCAATGCCGGCCCGGGCGGCGCTCGCAACACCGGTCTGGACAATGTGCCTGATGGCACCGACTACGTTGCCTTTCTTGATTCCGACGATATCTGGACGCCCGATCATCTGCGGAATGCGGCCTTTGCGCTCACGACCTATGGCGGCGAGTGCTACTGGGCGTCCATGCAGGCAAGTGACGAATTTTATTATCATTTCGCCATTTCCGAACTGGAGAAGAATGAGGGTGCGGCACGGCTTTCGGAGAAGCCGCTGGTGATCGAGCTGCCGGATCTCGCAAGCGTCATGCTGCGGAACTGGAGCTTCCTGCATCTCTCCTGCATGGTGATCGGTCGTCCTCTTTTCGAGAAGATCCGTTTCGATCCGGTGCTCAGACTGGCGGCGGAAGACGTGCTGTTTTTCTGCGATTCCATCCTTGCATCGAAGCGGACACTGCTCTGTGACGACGCCGGCGCGATGCGCGGCATGGGCGTCAATATCTTCCACAGCATCGACAATACCTCGCCGGAATTCCTGCGCCAGCAGTTCAATACCTGGGTGGCGCTCGATACGCTGGAGGGACGTTTTTCTCGCCGGCCGGCCGATGTGGCGTCCATCGCTTCCTATAAAAACACGGCGCGCAAACAGGCTCTCTGGAGCCAGGCTGGCAACCTGAAACGGCGCAAGGCTCCCGAATTCGGTTTGCTCCTGAAATGGGCAATGCGCGATCCGGCACTGCTGCGCGCCGCTTTCGAACTCGGCGCCGGAAAAATCGTCCGATCCAGATGAGCGAATTTTCGCCCGCAACAATTTATATGTTTTTCACCCAGGAGTGACCTCATGAAACCTTACCACTGGGAATCTCATCACGGAAATTTCGGTGACGATCTCAACCTGTGGCTGTGGGACTTTCTGCTTCCGGGCCTGCGCGATGTGCATGACGATGTCATGCTCGTGGGCGTTGGAACGGTGCTCAACGACGTTCTTTTGCCCGCCAAGCAGCGCAAGCTGGTGATCGGCAGCGGCTATGGTTATGGCGCGGTGCCGGATACCAGCACCGAGTTCTGGGATATCCGCTGTGTGCGCGGCGAAAAAACCGCCGCCAAGTTGGGGCTCGCTCCCGAAAAAGGCATTGTCGATCCCGCCGTGATGGTCACCGAGATGCCTGATTTCAAAGGGCTGCCAAAGCTCCACAAGAAGACTTTCGTCCCCCATTGGGAATCGGCGGAATTCGGCATGTGGGAAACCGTCTGTGAACCGGCAGGACTTACCTATCTCGACCCGCGCGGCGAGGCAAAAGCGGTCATCCGCGCCATTGCCCAATCGGAATTCATCGTGGCTGAATCCATGCATGGTGCAATCCTTGCCGATGCCTTCCGCGTGCCGTGGGTCGCCGTCAGCACTTCACCATCGATCAACAGCTTCAAATGGAGCGATTGGGCCGGCAGCGTCGGAGTCGAATATCAGCCGCGCTATGTGCCGGTTTCAACCCGCGCCGAAGCGGCGAAAAAGGGCTCACGCTTCTGGGGCATGAGCTTCCCCCCACCGCCCGCCCCCGTTGTCACCGCCGATTCCGTCTCTGCGCTTGAGGGCCGGGCGCATGAGGGCGATGTAATGGTGCGTCCGCAGGAAACGCAATCCCGCTCGTTGCGGAAGCTTGCCAAGCAGGTGCTGGCCGCACCTTCCACACTGGCGCTCTGGCAGGCAAGCCGAGCGGAACCGCGTCTTAGCCCGGATGGCAGACTGGAGGAACGCAAGGAGCGTTTCGCCGCCGTTCTGGAAACGGTGAAGCGGGATTATCTCTAGAGGTGAGGAGCGGATGTCGCAGAAAATTTTCTGCGGCTTTTGCTTGAGGACACCGTTGCCGCATCGCCATGCTTGGGTCTGTCCCGAGCATCTGCGACTGAACGCTTAGAGGATAAGCAAATCCCCGGGGACAAGCCCGGGGAAGACGGCAGAGATTTGTCGTGAGTTGTCTTTTCCCTTAGGAAACCGGCGTGCCGTCCAGCAGATAACGCACGTCCCGCACCGGCGCCGCTTTGCGGAAGCGGGCGGTCTTGTCGCTCCAGATACCGCTTGTAATGGCGGGCAGGGCGGGCAGACGCGCAAGGGCGTGGCTCAGCGCTCCGCCCACACCCTTCTGTTTTTTTGTATCGAGAAAATGGCGAAGCTCGAATTTGGCGCGGATGTGTTTCTCATGCTCGCGCAGGATCGCCGTTTCCTCTGCCGAGAGCCGGCAACCGGCGAGAATCGCCCTGTCTGCTTCGTAGAGAAGACGGAGATCTTCGGTTCGGTGGCGGCCACTCAGCGAGTTGCCGCGAACGATCGCACCGTAACCGCAATGACGGATGACCTTGTAGCGCGCGCCGGCCGCCAGCGCGCGCACGTAAAGTTCGTAATCCTCGCCAAGTCGTAGAGCCTCGTCATAACGCAGCGCATGTTTGTCGAGAAAGGCGCGGCGTATCACCGGTTTCAGGAAGCCGGTTTCCCCGCGCTCCACACCCGGCCTGGAAATATTGCCTTCGACGAATTCCGTCAGCGACAAAAACCGCGCCTGGGGCTCGAAGCGGGCCGGCTGCATGGAGGACGCGCCTGGAACGGATTGCTGGATGAAGGCGATATTATCGGCCACGAGGTCCCAGTTGTCATCGGCCAGCATGGCGGCGAAACGGCCGCGGAAGAAAAAATCGTCCGCATCGAGAATGCTGATGAGGGGAGCGGAGGAAATCGAGATGGCATGATTGCGCGCGGCCGATGGCCCGCGGTTGACGTCGAATCGCACCACCCGCAGGCGGCCCGTGCCGTCATCCGCCGCATGCGCCACGTCGCTCGTTGTATCGGTGGAACCATCGTCGATCACCACGACTTCACCGACCTCTGGCTCCGCAAGGGCGGAACGAATGGCGATATCGATGGTATCAGATGCATTCTTTGCAGCGATGATGACGCAAATGGGCTGTGAACCGCTCACCATGGGGTGTCCTTCTGCTTTGACGAACCTTCAGGATTTGGCCAGCAGAAAGTGTCAGCGATATGGATGCAAGCGATTTTTTGCGATGCAATAAAAGCGGATGCGAAAAAACTTACATATCCGTCAGCTTTGCCCCATGCGGCGGTGCGCTTTTTGCGGTGTCTGCCGCAATTGTTTCAGCGCTGAGGTCCCGGGAAAAGGTCTCCCGCATCCGGCGTTTTTCACGGGCGACCAGAACTAAAATCGCCACGAAGTAACCGACTTGCAGAATGACTGCGCAAATGAGGGTCTGAATGAACGCCGTATAGAAGGAGCCGTGGATGAAATATGTCGCAACCGCAAAAGCAAGCAAAGCACCGATCATGCTGAAAAAAACACGAGGTGCATACATGTTGCTCTCCTCCCGAGAACGATTTCTCCATTTTTGACTGCGCTGCGGCATTTTTCTTCTTTGCAGGAAATATACGATGAGACCGGTGCTGTTTCAACACACATATACTTCTTCTACCTCCCGCGGCATGAAATTTCGGTAATCTTGATTGGTAAATTCCTCAGTAACTGCCGATTCGCATCGATGACGTCGGCCAGACAACAGTGATGCCTGCTTCTGATAAGTCTAAAACCGCCTCCGGGGCGGGCCTTGCGGAGCGTCTGGCCGGCTCTGCAGACTTCGTTAACCATCTCGCCTTTAAAAAGTCGGTATTGATTCCTCGAAGAGCAGGGTGCCCGCGTGACGACGAGTTCAGAAGTAATCGCCTTTCCGGCAAAGAACCGCATTGCCGACGTAAAACGATGTGCAACCATGCTCGACCGGCTGCATGGTGTGGAGGCGAATGATTTCTGGCGCAGGGAGTGCCGTGAACTGGCCGCCCGTCTGACGGCGCTTGGCTATGAGGACGCCGCCATGCGGCGCGAGGTCATGGAATTTCAAAACGCCGTGCAGGCTGAATTGTGGGCGGTGGATGCCGCGCCCGAGGCACGCCGCGACAGCCATTGATGGTTCTTTTTCTTCATTAAAAAAGCCGGCGGGTTATAAACCAGCCGGCTTTTTTATTGGTTCCGGACGCCTTAGGAGGCGCCAGCGGCGCCGCGCGTGCGGGCAACACCATCCAGTGCGGGCTTGTATTTGGGATCGAGTCGCGCCGCATGCGCATATGACTTGGCCGCCTTGGCCATCTCACCGCGTCGCTCATAGACCAGCGCCTGGTTGGCCCAGGATTCCGCCACATTCCCGTCAAGCGAAATGGCGTGGTTGAAATCCGCGAAGGCGTTTTCGTCGTCATTGAGCGCGACGTAGGAAAGGCCGCGACCGTTATAGGGCTCCGGTGACGTCGATGACAACGAGATTGCCTTGGAGAAGTCCTCGATGGCCTGGGCATGCTGGTTACGCAGCTGGTAGATCAGGCCGCGATTGTGCCATGCGCGACCGTCGGTGGTTTCCAGCTCGATGGCGCGGGAGAAATCGTTGAAGGCTTCGTTGACGCGTCCGGACTGCCGGTAAAGATTGCCGCGACCGATCAGCGCCACATCGTAGCTCGGATTGATCTGCAGGGCGGCGTTGTAGTCCTGAAGGGCCTGCTGCTGCTGGCCGCTATTGCGGTAAACCAGCGCGCGGTTGGCATAGGCCTGGTAAAAGCGCGGGTTGAGCTGCAGCGCCTTGTTGAAATCTTCGATGGCGCGGCGCGAATCGCCGGCGCGGCCGTAGGCCGAGCCGCGGACGTTGTAACCCTCAGGATCCTGCGGATTGGCGTTGATGACCGAGGTGAGCGAGGCGATGTTTTCCTGCGAGCCCTGTGCGCGGTCGATCCTGAACACATCTTCCGTCTGGTTGGATGTCGCGCAGCCGGAAAGACCGGCAAGCACGGCGCAGACGACCAGAGAAGCGCGGAACCCTCTGTTGTTTTTTAATGGCAACCGGCGCGTGGAGGCATCGGCGTTTTTCACAACACAGGTGTCGACAGCGATCATTCGGTGTGGGTTCCCTCGCAGGCCGGTCTCACGGTCGTTTTCAAGAGCGTTCTCCGGCCACAAACACAAAGAGCGGCGGCGAATTGATCGCCCCCGCCCAACAAGCATTCAAAAACGTCCAAAAGACGGCCTATTAACGGCCTGCGCGGGGGCCAGCAACCAGACCTTCGCGCTGTGCACGCTTGCGTGCCAGCTTGCGAACGCGGCGAACGGCTTCAGCCTTTTCGCGAGCGCGCTTCTGGGAGGGCTTTTCGTAATAATCACGCATCTTCATTTCACGGAAAATGCCTTCGCGCTGCATCTTTTTCTTCAGGGCGCGGAGCGCCTGATCAACGTTATTGTCGCGGACTAGTACCTGCACGTTAAACCCGTTCCTTTAGTTTGGTTATCTTGCTGTGTGAATAAAGGCATTCGCACGCAAACAAAAAGTGGTTCATCCGGCTGTTGAGCCGGGCGATTGGTGACGTGCAATAACAGATCATTTGCAGCAAGTCCAGCCGGTAGCGCATATTCAGCCACAAAATGCGCGCCGTCGCGCAATCTTTCGGCCATGTCGAAACAAAACCATTGCCGCGTCGCAAAATGGATATTGCCTCCCATCCCGATTTGCCATGTGTATGATACGGGCCGGGGCTATGTTCCAGGCCTCTGGCCGGTTCTCGAGGAGCAGATTGCGAATGCGCAAATATTCCGTTTTTGCCGTGGCGCGTGAGGCGCTCAGGGGTCATAAGGGCTGGGATGCGCAATGGGCCTCACCCGAGCCGCGCAAGGACTATGATGTCATCATCATTGGCGGGGGCGGCCACGGTCTCGGAGCGGCATATTATCTTGCCAAGGAACACGGCATTACCAATGTCGCGGTTCTGGAAAAAGGCTGGCTCGGCGGTGGCAACACCGGTCGCAACACCACCATCATCCGCTCCAACTATCTCTATGAAGAGAGCATGGATATTTACGAGCATTCCCTGAAGCTATGGGAGGGCTTGAGCCAGGATCTCAATTATAACGTCATGTATTCGGCGCGCGGCGTGATGATGCTGTCGCACAATATCCATGACCGGCAGTCCTTCAGCCGTCATATCAATGCCAACCGTCTTTATGGCATCGACAATGAGTGGCTGACGCCGGAGCAGGCAAAGGCGTACTGTCCGCCGCTCGACATATCCGGTAATGCGCGTTACCCGATCAATGGCGCAGCCCTTCAACGTCGCGGCGGCACGGCACGCCATGACGCTGTCGCCTGGGGTTATGCGCGCGCGGCGTCCGACCGCGGCGTGCATATCATCCAGAACTGCGAGGTGACCGGCATTCGCCGCGGGCCTGATGGCGCGGTGACGGGTGTCGAGACCAATCGCGGCTTCATCGGCGCAAAGAAGATCGGCGTATCGGCCGCCGGTCATTCCTCCGTCATCATGAAGATGGCAGACGTGCGCGTTCCCTTGCATTCCAACCCGCTGCAGGCGCTGGTTTCGGAGCCGCTGAAGCCGATTTTCCCCTGCGTCGTCATGTCCAACACGGTGCATGCCTATATTTCGCAGTCGGACAAGGGCGAACTGGTGATCGGAGCTGGCACCGACCAGTATAATTCCTACTCCCAGACTGGTGGTCTGCAGATCATCACTCACACGCTCGACGCCATCTGCGAGCTTTTTCCGATCTTCCGGCGGGTGAAGATGATGCGTCAGTGGGGTGGCATCACCGATAACACGCCTGATCGTTCCGCCATCCAGAGCGTGACGCCCGTGCCAAACCTCTTCGTCAATTGCGGCTGGGGCACGGGCGGCTTCAAGGCGACGCCGGGTTCGGCCAATCTCTTCGCGCATCTCATCGCCCGCGGTGAACCGCATCGTCTGGCGGCCGGGCTGACGCTAGACCGGTTCCGTACCGGCCGCCTGATCGATGAGGCTGCCGCTGCCGCGGTGGCGCATTGATGCTGGCGGCGGCCATGCTTGCGATCAATATATCAGGCGCGGCCGAGGCCGTGCCCGCCGGTAGCGTCATTCCCGGGGCCGAGGATTTTCGCAGCCAGAAGATTGCGAAGATGCAGGGTGAGAAAGACTGGCCCTTCACGGCGGAAAAAGGCCTGCTTTTGTGTGCTCCCAGCCTCGCGGACAAGATGGTCTATTTTGTCGGAGAGAATGAGGATGGCGAGCAGGATTATCCCTTCGCGATCGACACCGACATGATGGCGGTCGCCATCGTCAATATGGGCCGGGCCTCGGCGTTGCGCCCCTTCGATAATTTTGAGCAGCTTTTAAAGCGGCTTTCCCCTTTTGTAGCCATGGGGAAGCGGCTGTGTGACCAACCCGCCGGAACGATCCTTCCGGAAAATTCTCTCTAGGTGGAGCGACGATGCTTCTGATCCATTGCCCCTATTGCGGGGAAGACCGTTCCGAACTGGAATTCCGCTGGGCGGGCGAAGCCCATATCGCCCGGCCGGAAAACATCGCCGATATTTCCGACGAGGCCTTTGCGGAATATTTCTTCATCCGCGACAACGACAAGGGCCTCGTTTTCGAGCGCTGGCGTCACATTCACGGCTGCGGCCGCTTTTTCAACGCCGCCCGCGATTCGGTGAGCGACAGATTCCTGATGACCTACAAGGCGGGTGAACCGAAACCCGATATTGAAACGGTCCTTTCGGCAGAAAAGGGAGCCGGGCAATGAGCGGCGATTATCGTATCAAGGGCGCAGGCCGTCTCACGCCGGCGAGAACCGCGCGCTTTACCTTTGACGGCAAGATTTATCCTGCGCTGGAGGGCGATACGGTTGCATCAGCCCTTCTGGCCAATGGCGTGCATCTGATCGGCCGCTCGTTCAAATATCACCGTCCGCGTGGTTTCCTGTCCGCCGGGCCGGAGGAGCCGAATGCGCTGATAGACGTGTCCCGTGACAGCCTGCGCAAGCAGCCCAACGTGCGCGCCACGGTCCAGGAAGTCTTCGACGGCGCGATTATCGCCTCGCAGAACCGTTTCCCGTCACTGTCCTTCGATCTGAGCGCCATCAACGATCTTCTGTCGCCGATGTTCGCGGCCGGTTTCTACTACAAGACGTTCATGTGGCCGAAGGCCGCCTGGCACAAGATTTACGAACCGCTGATCCGCCGCGCCGCCGGCCTCGGCAAGGCGCCGAGCGAGCCGGATGCGGATCATTATTCCGGACGTTATGCCCATTGCGACGTGCTGGTGGCCGGCGCCGGTGTCGCCGGTCTCACAGCTGCGCTTTCTGCCGCGAAAACTGGCGCCAGCGTCATTCTGGTGGATGAGAATGCGGACGTCGGCGGAGCCCTGCGTTTCGATGCCGGCGCGGTCATCGACGGTCTGCCCGGTTATGAATGGGCGCAGAAGGTTTTTGCCGAGCTGAAGTCCCTGCCCAATGTGCGGGTTCTGACGCGCACGACCGCCTTTGGTTATTACAACCACAATTTTGTCGCGCTCGCCGAACGCGTCACCGATCATCTCGCGACGCCGGCCAAACATCAGCCGCGCGAGCGCCTTTGGCAGGTCCGCGCCAAAAAGGTCGTGTTGGCGGCCGGTGCGATCGAGCGCCACATGGTCTTCGCCAACAATGACCGGCCTGGCATCATGCTGGCTTCGGCCGCCCGCACCTATCTGAACCACTACGGCGTCGCCGTGGGCCACAATGTCGGTGTCTACACCGCTCATGATTCCGCCTATGAGACTGCCTTCGATCTGAAGAAGGCCGGGGTGCAGATCGCCGCCATCGTCGATTGCCGCGAAAATCCGGACCAGCGTCTGCTGGACGAGGCCCGGGCACTCGGCATCGAGGTGCTGGCGGGTCACAGCGTTTACAATACCGCCGGCCGCCTGCGCGTATCTTCCATGACGGTCGGCCGCAATGGCGGGTCGAACAAGCGCAAGATCGCCATCGACGCGCTAGTTGTCTCCGCCGGCTGGACGCCTTCAGTGCATCTGTTCTCGCAATCGCGCGGCAAGCTCAAGTTTGACGCGGCTAACCAGCGTTTCCTGCCTGACATCCATGTGCAGAACTGCGTCTCCATCGGCGCCTGCAATGGCACGGATGATCTTTCGGCGCTGATCGCCGAGGCCGCGGCTGCGGGTGGCGGCGCGGTGGCGTTTTCCGGTGAAAACGCCCGGGCCTGGACAGGCGGCATGATTGGTGCGGCGGAGGGTGCAGGCGAGGGCACCGGCGTCAAGGCTTTCATCGATTTCCAGCACGATGTCTGCGCCAAGGATATTCGCCTTGCCGTCCGCGAGGGCATGCATTCGGTCGAACACATCAAGCGCTTCACCACCAATGGCATGGCGTCCGACCAGGGCAAGATGTCGAACATGCATGGCCTTGCCATTGCATCGGAAGCGCTCGGCCGGGATTTGCCCAAGGTCGGCCTCACCACCTTCCGCCAGCCCTATACGCCGGTTACTTTCGGCACGCTCATCAACCATTCACGCGGCGCGCTGTTCGATCCCGCGCGCAAGACGCCGATGCACGACGAAGAGCTGGCAGCTGGCGCGGTATTCGAGGATGTCGGCAACTGGAAGCGTGCCTGGTTCTTCCCGCGGGCGGGCGAGGACATGCATGAAGCGATCAACCGTGAATGCAAGACGGTTCGTGAGAGCGTCGGCGTGTTTGATGCCTCAACCCTCGGCAAAATCGAGGTGGTTGGCCCGGATGCGGCGAAGTTCCTGAACCTCATCTACACCAATGCCTGGGATACGTTGAAACCCGGCCGCTGCCGTTATGGCATCATGACCCGCGAAGACGGCTTCGTTTACGATGACGGTGTTGTTGGGCGCCTGGCCGAAGACCGTTTCCACGTGACGACGACGACGGGCGGCGCGCCGCGCGTTCTCCAGCACATGGAGGACTATCTCCAGACCGAATTCCCCGATCTCAATGTCTGGCTGACATCGGCAACCGAACAATGGGCCGTGATTGCCGTGCAGGGGCCGAAGGCGCGCGAGGTTATCGCGCCTTTCGTCGAGGGTATCGACCTTTCGCCGGAGGCCTTTCCGCATATGGCGGTGGCGGAAGGCAAGTTCTGCGGCGTGCCGACGCGGCTTTTCCGCGTCTCCTTCACCGGCGAACTCGGTTTCGAAATCAATGTGCCTGCCGATTACGGCGCGGCCGTCTGGTCTGCAATCCGGGAGAGGGCTGAAGCCGTCGGCGGCTGCCTCTATGGTACCGAGACAATGCATATCCTGCGTGCCGAAAAGGGCTATATCATCGTCGGGCAGGATACGGACGGCACCGTGACGCCCGATGATGCCGGGCTTGCCTGGGCTGTCTCCAAAAAGAAAACGGATTTCGTCGGTATTCGCGGTCTGAAACGCCCCGATCTAACGCGCTCCGGCCGCAAACAGCTTGTCGGCCTGAAGACGAAGGACCGGCTGACCGTTCCGGACGAGGGCGGTCAGATCGTTGCCGATCCGAACCAGCCAAAGCCAATGACCATGCTCGGCCACGTCACTTCAGCCTATTGGTCGGAAAATCTCGGCCATTCCATTGCTTTCGCCTTGGTGGCGGATGGCAGGGCGCGCATGGGCGAAACGCTCTATATTCCGCTTGCCGATAAAACCATTGCCGTCGAAGTGACCGACATGGTCTTCCTCGACAAGGAAGGAGCCCGTCTCAATGGCTGATATGCTGCACGCAAAACGCAAATCTGTGCTTGAGGATTTTCACGGCGGTTCGCCCTTTGTATCGCTGAAGCCTGCGGCTTCTGCCTCGCGGTTGTCGCTACGGGCACGCGACAGCGCCGTGCCGGCGCTGTCCGAAGCGCTCGGTCTTGCCCTGCCGACCAGCCCGAAAAGCTCGGTCACCTCTGGTCTGCGATCCGCTCTGTGGCTCGGCCCGGATGAATGGCTGGTGATCGATCAGGGCGAAAGCGATCTCATGGTGGCGCTTGCCGGCGTTTCCGGCCTGTTTTCGGCAACTGATATTTCCCACCGCAACACCGCCATCATCGTTTCCGGCGCTGGCGCGGAAGCAGCTCTCAATGCCGGCTGCCCGCAGGACCTTTCTCTTGCGAGGTTCCCGGTAGGTGGCTGTTCACGCACTATTTTCGGCAAGGCGGAAGTGGTCCTGCTGCGCACGGCGGATGACACATTCCGGGTGGAGTGCTGGCGCTCCTTCGCGACCTATGTCGGTGGGCTGCTGCAGGAGGCGGCTGAGGACGTGGCGGTTTAACTCTCTGTCCAACCCCGCCATTCCACCCATCGCCCATGGAAATCGGCGCGGCCGATTTCCTGCTTTTCGCCGCCCGGCCAGATTTGAAGCATAATTGCAGCACCGCCGGGCGTCGCATCCGCTTCCATTTGCAGCCGGGCAAGCGGGGCGTCCGGCGTGGCGCGGGCGCCGGCCTCGGCAATCACAGTCTCGCCGGCCTGTTTCAGGTCATCGGGCAGATATTGCCAGGCGACGGAATGATAGATGACATGGGCAGCGCCCGGATATTGCGTGGCAAGGCGGCGTTGCAGCCAGTCGACAGCGTCGGCCTTCTCGACATGCAGAGCGTGTTCCATCGCTATGCGCAGGGCGGCGGCCGTTCGTTCCAGCCTGTCGGTCTGGTCGGCCCAGACATAGGACATCAGCCGCAGACGATCTTCCGCGGATGACGGATCAAGTGGGTTGATATCGCAGCCGGCGCGCTCGATGACGTCGATCCGCTCATGGGCGGGGGTGTCGCCGCGCCATTCCGGTGACAGGAAAACATCGGACTGTTCACCCCAGGCGAGATCGCCGAGGCGATATCGGTAACGGTCAAATTGCAGGTTGAGGCCAGCGCTGGCTCCGACTTCGGAAAGCACCAGCGGCTTGCCCGTCATTTTCGCAATCGAAAGAAAGCCAGGCAGCAGAACGGCAGAACGGCGAACCTCGTTGGTCTGCGGCGGTGATTGCAACCTTTCGAGGATGAAGGCGGAATGAAAACGCAGGGCGTTTGCACATGCCTGCCAGAGCGCTTCTTCGTTTTCCGGCGGAATATCGGCGAGCGGCGCGATCTTTTCCTCTATGGCAAGCGCATGCAGGGCGCCGGCCAGCCGCAGCGGTACGGAATCTCCGGATGGGCCGACATCGCCGGACCAGGACAAAATTCGCTCGCCGACCTCTGTCTGGCGGTCGAGCCTTGTTGCCATGGCGCGGCAAAGCCGTGCGGTGAAGGGAGAGCCGAGGCTGTCGCAGGCTCTTGCCTGAACGAGAAACGCATTCCTCACGGCTTCGTCATGCATGCGGTCTCTCCCTCGTGGGTTTCAGGCGTCCTCCGGCCTGTCCTCCGGATTGAACTGGCTGATGGTGGTCCAGCGCGCGGTTAGCGCCGGCTTTTTCTCGTTTTCGATTTCCACCGTCACATCGTAGGTGGTCATCAGCATGGAGGCTCCGCGAAAGCGCGTCTCCGCCAGGGTGAAACGGCCGCGCACGCGAGCACCGCTTTTGACCGGAGCGACGAAACGAATGGCGTCAAAGCCGTAATTGATGCCCATGGTCTGCTCGCGGATGCGCGGCAGGGCGTCGTAATTCAGGGCCGAAAGCAGAGACAGCGTCAGGAACCCATGTGCAATGGTGCCGCCAAAGGGACTTTCCGCTTTGGCGCGTTCCGGATCTGTGTGGATGAACTGGTCATCCAGTGTTGCTTTTGCGAAGCTGTCGATCATTGTCTGGTCGACCGTGATCCAGTCGGAAACGCCCATTTCTGTGCCAACGTGGTTTTTCATCTCGGCCAGCGCAATTTCTTTTGTCATGTTACCTCGTCCGCATTGTCTCCCGCGACTTATACGGCTCGTGACGCGACGGGATCAACCGCGCAGATAAAACACCACCGAACGGGCTGGAAGGAAGGCGGGGTTACCGAAATCCGTGCCGATGGCGGACCAGCCATCGCCCGGCAGGGTGAAAGGCACGATCTCACGGCTGCGGTTTATCAGCACGGCAAGTTCAGCGTCGGCACCAGTTTCCCGGTCGAGGGTGGAAAGCACCATGGCAAAAGCCTGCGCAATTGGCCTTTCCCAGTCTGCCGTCGTCATCGGCTCGCCGGCGGGGGCGAGCCATATCACATCGCCATGGCCTGAGAAGAAGCCTGTCCCCGAAAACACGTCGAAACGTTTGCGCAATGAAGCGAGAAAGGCCGTATGGTCGATCAATTCGCGGGAAAGCGATGACCAGTCGACCCAGCTTATCTCATTGTCCTGGCAATAGGCGTTATTGTTGCCTTGCTGGCTGCGGCCGCCCTCGTCGCCCGCCGTGAGCATCAGGGCGCCGCGAGAGACGAAAAGCGTGGAAAGCAGCGCCTTCACATCTGCAATCCGGGCTGCTCCAATGACGGGATCGTCTGTCAGCCCCTCAAAACCATTGTTCCAGGAATGGTTGTCATTGTGGCCGTCGCGATTGCTCTCGCCGTTTTTCTCATTGTGCTTATGTTCGTGGCTGACGAGATCGTACAGGGTGAAACCGTCATGGGCAGCGAGAAAATTGACGCTGCGGGTGTGCTGGCGGCCATGGCGGGAAAAGATCGGCGAGGAACCGGAAAGCGCATCGGCCAGCGCCCCGGTCGTGCCGGTGTCCCCGCGCCAGAACCGGCGCATGTCATCGCGGGCGCGATCGTTCCATTCGAGGAAGCTTTCCGGAAAATTGCCGAGCTGGTACCCGCCGGGGCCGATATCCCACGGTTCGGCGATTAGCAGGCGGTCATAAAGCAATGGGTCCGAATGCATGGCCGAGAGCGTTTCGCTTGCCATTTCGAAGCCATTGGCCGTTCGTCCGAGCACTGGGGCCAGATCAAAGCGGAAACCGTCCACGCCGGCACTGAGAACGAAATGCCTGAGAGAATCGATAATAAGCTGCCGGATATAGGGATGGTCGCAGGCGACCGTGTTGCCGGTGCCGGTATCGTTGACCAGAACCCCCGGTTTGCCCGGCGGGTGACGAAAGGCGGTGAGATTGTCGAGCCCGCGCAGCGATAGAACCGATCCTTCGATATCGCTTTCACCCGTGTGGTTGAAGACCAGATCGAGAATGACACCGATGCCCTGCGCATGCAGCGCTGCAACCGTCTCGCGCAGTTCGCGCACGCCACCGGGACAGAGTCGAGGATCAAGCGCCATGAAGCCGACGGGATTATAACCCCAGGCATTGGAAAGGCCGAGAGGCGGCAGGTGACGCTCGTCGATCCACGCGGTAATCGGCATCAGCTCCACCGCGTCGACGCCGATTTTTTTCAGGTGGGCGAGGATGGCGGGATGGGCGAGCGCGGCGACGGTGCCCCGGATGTCTTCCGGCACCTCGGGATGCAGCTGTGAAAAGGACTTCACGGAAAGTTCGTAAATCAGCCCACCTTCGGTGAAAAGCGGGGGTTGGCGCTTGAACGGCTCATGGCTGGCAAGAATTGCCTTGGGCACGATGTGGCCCGTTTCCTGACCAAAGGCAAAAAGGGCTGGATCATGCCGGAAGGAACGGTCTATCTCCCTGGCATAGGGGTCGAGCAGTAACTTTGCGGGATCGAACCACAGGCCATGTTCGGGCGAATAAATACCGTGAGCGCGAAAGCCGTAACGCGTACCCGGACCAGCGTCGGAGACGATCAATCCGTGAATGTCGCCTTCGCCGCGCACCATTGGCAGGCGCGCCATCTCTTTTTCCCCGGCCGTATCGAAAAGACAAAGATCGATCTGGGAGGCGTGCCGGGAATAGACCGTGAATTCCGTTCCGTTTTCCGTCTGCAGCGCGCCTTTGGGGAAAACGGAAGGTGTCTGCATTATCTGTCTCCGCTAGATAATATCTCTTCTGAAAGGTATCGGCAGAATAGGAGGGTTGGAAACCCTCCTCCGTCATCCTCGAGCAAGCCCGAGGATGACGCCGAGCAGGGCGGCGGACGTGTCACTCCAACGAGTTGCTTTGTGAACTCATCGTATTGTGCCCGGCGCTCTCAGGAGAAAGCAGCGCCGCAGCCAGCTTATGTGATAACGCTCGGCGCGCTTCGTCCCGTATGGGCCTTGATGCCGGCGATCGTATCGGCAACTGCAATCAGGTCGGCGAGCGCTTCCTGCGTTTCGATGCCGTGACGCGCCGCGTCCGGCTCGTAACGCTCGACATAGAGACGAAGTGTGGCACCTGCCGTACCGGTGCCGGAAAGGCGCAGCACGATGCGCGAACCGCCTTCGAACAGGATGCGGATACCCTGGTTCTTGCTGACGGACTGATCGACCGGATCGTGATAGGCAAAATCATCTGCCGCGGCGACCTTCAGATTGCCGTAGCTGGTGCCGGGAAGCGTCGCGAGCTTTTCGCGCAGGGTCGCCACCAGCGTGTTGGCGGCGTCCGAATCCACTTCCTCATAGTCGTGGCGGGAGTAATAATTGCGGCCATATTCGGCCCAGTGCTTTGTGACGATGTCCTTCACGCTTTCCTTGCGGGCGGCGACGATGTTCAGCCAGTAGAGCACGGCCCAAAGACCATCCTTCTCGCGTACATGATTGGAGCCTGTGCCGAAGCTTTCTTCGCCGCAGATCGTCACCCTGCCGGCATCCATGAGGTTGCCGAAGAACTTCCAGCCGGTTGGAGTCTCGTACATGCCAAGGCCGAGCTTTTCGGCGACACGGTCAGCTGCCGCACTTGTCGGCATGGAACGGGCGATGCCGGAAATGCCTGCCGCGTAACCGGGTGCCAGTCTGGCATTCGCGGCGATGATCGCCAGGCTGTCTGATGGCGTGACGAACATGCCCTTGCCGACAACCATGTTGCGGTCGCCATCGCCATCGGAAGCAGCGCCGAAATCGGGGCCTTCCGGGCTCATGACGTCGTCATAAAGCTCCTTGGCATGGACGAGGTTCGGATCGGGGTGATGGCCGCCGAAGTCCGGCAGCGGTGTAGCATTGCGGACCGAGCCCTTCGGAGCGCCAAGCCGCTTTTCGATGATCTCAACGGCATAAGGGCCTGTGACGGCGCTCATGGAATCGACCACGACCTTGAAGCCGCCGGCGATGAGGGCACGGATGGCATCGAAATCGAACAGCTCTTCCATCAGGGCGGCATAATCGGCGACCGGATCGATCACCTCGACCGTCAGATCGTCCACCTTGAAGCTGCCCACCTTGTCGAGGTCGATATCGGCGGCATCGGAGATTTTGTAGCTGTCGATGACCTTGGAACGGGCATAGATCGCGTCGGTGATCTTTTCCGGGGCGGGACCGCCATTGCCGATATTGTATTTGATGCCGAAATCTTCGGTGGGGCCGCCGGGATTGTGGCTGGCGGAAAGCACGATACCGCCGAAGGCCTTGTATTTGCGGATGATGTTGGATGCGGCCGGCGTGGAGAGAATGCCGCCCTGACCGACCAGAACCTTGCCGAAGCCGGCGGCGGCGGCCATCTTGATCGCCTTCTGGATGACTTCGCGGTTGTAGTAACGGCCATCGCCGCCGATCACCAGCGTCTGGCCTTCAAAGCCCTCAAGCGCGTCGAAGATCGACTGGATGAAGTTCTCGGCGTAATTTTCCTGGGCGAAGACGGGCACCTTCTTGCGCAGGCCTGAAGTGCCCGGCTTCTGGTCCTGATAGGGCTTCGTCTGAACAGTCTTGATCATTGGTTCAATGGCCTTTCGAAATAAGCTGGCTGTAAAGCGCGGCGTAAAGGCCGGCGCTCTTTTCCCAGGAAACATCGGATTTCATCCCGAGTTTCTGCATTTGTGTCCATAGTTTCGGGTCGTGATAATAACGGATGGTCCGGCGGATCGCCTGTTTGAGTCCATCAAGCGTGACGGGGGAAAATTGCACACCGGTCGCCGACTTGTTGGCGATAGCGGCATGGTTGGCGTCGATCACCGTGTCTGCAAGGCCGCCGGTGCGGGCGACGACCGGAATGCAGCCGTAACGCAACGCATAAAGCTGGGTGAGGCCGCAGGGTTCGAAGCGCGAGGGGATGATGATCGCGTCGCAGCCCGCCTGCATGAGATGTGACAGGGGTTCGTTGTAACCGATGGCAACGCCGACGCGGCCATGGTGGCGGGATGCGGCCGCCAGGAGCGCACCTTCCAGCGCCACATCGCCCGCGCCCAGCACCACCAGACGGCCGCCGAGGGAAACGATCTCGTCCACGGCTTCGGCCATGAGGTCGATGCCCTTCTGCCAGGTGAGGCGTGAGATGACGCAAAACAGCGGGCTGTCATCGTCATCGATGCGAAAATGTTCGGCGACAGACTTCTTGTTCAGGGCCCGGTTTCTGAGATTGGCGGCGGAATAATTGTCATGAATCAGATGATCCGTTGCCGGGTTCCAGACGTCCGCGTCGATGCCGTTGACGATGCCGTGCAACACATGGGCTCGGCTGCCGATAACGCCGTGCAGGCCCATGCCGAATTGCGGGGTGAGGATTTCCTCGGCATAGGAGGGACTGACGGTGCTGAGCGCCGTCGCCGTCTGCAGTCCGCCCTTGAGGAAACTCACATCGTTATAATATTCCACGCCCTCCATGCCGAAAGCATGGGCTGGTAGCCCAAGCTTGCTGAAGATGTTGGCGCCGAACTGCCCCTGGAAGGCAATGTTGTGAATGGTGAGCAGGCTCGGAATTTCAGGCGTTTCGGCATAACGCATGTAGACTGGCGCCATGGCAGCCTGCCAGTCATGAGCGTGCAGGAGATCCGGCCGCCAGTCGGGAAATTCGCCAGCTGCAATCCGGGCCGCCGCCAGCGAAAGCGCCGCAAAGCGCTTCCAGTTGTCGGGATAATCCTTGCCGGTCTGGTCGAGATAGGGCCCGCCGGAGCGCTCGTAATAAGCGGGCGAATCGAGGATGAGGAGATCCAGTCCCTCGTGCCGGCCTTCGAGCAGATCGGCCTTTTCGCCCAGCAGGTCGGTGAATTCGTAACATTTCACCGCGTTCGTCACGGCAGCTTTCACCGCTGGGTACCCGGGTATCAGCGTGCGCGTCTTGACGCCATAGGCTTCGAGCGCGATGGGGAGCGCGCCGGCAACATCGGCGAGCCCTCCGGTCTTGATCAGGGGGTAGATTTCGGATGAAACCGAAAGGACATTCATCGGCGCTACAGGTCCAGCTTGTCGATCATCGATTGGGTGATAAGGCAGATGCCGTTTTCGGTACGGCGGAAACGTTTGGCATCCAGTTCTGGGTCTTCTCCTACAATCAGTCCTTCCGGAATGACCACGCCATGGTCGATGACGACATTGCTGAGCTGGGCATGACGCCCGATCTTCACACTCGGCAGTACTACGGCATTCTCAAGGCGGGAGTATGAATTGGCGCGCACGCCTGTGAACAGAAGGCTGCGGTTGAGCGACGCACCCGAAATGATGCAGTCACCGGAAACGACCGAAGACACGGCCGAACCACGGCGGTTCTCGTCGTCATGGACGAATTTTGCCGGCGGGGTGATTTCCGCATAGGTCCAGATCGGCCAGGATTTGTCGTAGATATCGAGGTCAGGCACCACATCCGTCAGGTCGATATTGGCCTGCCAGTAGGCGTCGATGGTGCCGACGTCCCGCCAGTAGGGGCCATGCTCGAAATCCGAACGCACGCAGGAATCTGCGAAGCGGTGGGCAACGGCTTTGCCGTGTTTCACGATATAGGGAATGATGTCCTTGCCGAAATCGCGGCTGGAAGTGGGGTCTGCGGCGTCGCGGCGCAGCGCTTCCATCAGAAATTTCGTGTGGAAGACGTAGATGCCCATGGAGGCGAGCGCAAAACCCTCATTGCCGGGAATGCCGGGCGGATCGGCAGGCTTTTCAATGAAATCGATGATCTCGTCTTTTTCATTCACATGCATGACGCCGAAGCCGGTTGCTTCCATACGCGGCACTTCAAGGCAGCCGATCGTCACATCCGCACCGGAATCGACATGCTGCTGCAGCATGTATTCGTAGTCCATTTTATAGATATGGTCGCCGGCGAGGATGACCATGTATTCCGGCCCATAGGGCTCGATAATGTCGATGTTCTGGTAAACCGCGTCTGCCGTACCCTCATACCATTGCGTTTCGGAAACGCGCTGGGAGGCGGGCAGGATGTCGAAGCTTTCGTTACGTTCGGGGCGGAAGAAGTCCCAGCCGCGCTGCAGGTGCCGAATGAGGGAGTGCGCCTTGTATTGCGTGGCGACGCCGATGCGGCGAATGCCGGAATTAAGCGCGTTGGAGAGCGCAAAATCGATGATGCGCGCCTTGCCACCGAAATAAACGGCGGGTTTTGCCCGGCGATCCGTCAGTTCCTTCAGGCGGCTGCCTCTGCCGCCCGCGAGGACATAGGCCATTGCATCACGCGCCAAAGGCTGAACTCTTTTTTCCGACATGGTGTCCTCCCTCTCTGTCTGTCAGTTTTCCGGCTCGAGCATGATCGTGGCGAGCGGCGGCAGGACGAGCATCGCCCCGATATCGCCGCCGGCATCGACCGCCTGAACGCGTCCGCCATTTCCCTTGCCGCTGCCGCCATAAATTTCGGCATCGGTGTTGAGAATCTCCCTCCACCGCCCCGCCTGGGGCAGCGGCACATAATAGTTTTCCCGATAGACCGGGGTGAGGTTGCAGATGACCGCAACCGGCTTTTCGCCGGGCGCGGTGCGCAGCCAGGCGAAGACGGAATTCTCGTGATCATCGACCACAAGCCAGCGGAAGCCGTCGGGTTCGCAATCGCGGGCGTGCAGGGCGGCTTTGGATCGGTAGGTGAGGTTGAGATCACGCACGAGGCGGCGCATGCCCTCATGCATCGGATATTGGCGCAGGTTCCAGTCGAGCGCGCCCTTTTCGCTCCATTCGCTCCACTGCGCAAATTCCTGACCCATGAACAGCAGCTTCTTGCCGGGATAACCCCACATGAAGCCGTAATAGGAGCGGAGATTGGCGAATTTCTGCCAGTCATCGCCGGACATTTTGGCGATCAGCGACCCCTTGCCATGCACGACCTCGTCGTGGGACAGCGGCAGCACGAAATTTTCGGTGAAGGCGTAAAGCAGGCCGAAGGTCAGTTCCTGATGATGGAACTTGCGATGCACAGGCTCCCGCGAGAAATAACTCAGCGTGTCGTGCATGAAGCCCATATTCCACTTGAAACCGAAACCGAGACCGCCCTCATGAACGGGCTGCGACACTTTCGGCCAGGAGGTGGATTCCTCGGCAATCGTCATGACGCCCGGATGGGTGCCATAAACGAGGGAATTCATCTTCTGCAGGAAGCGCACGGATTCGAGATTTTCGCGCCCGCCATATTCGTTCGGGATCCACTCACCTTCCTTGCGGGAATAATCGAGATAGAGCATCGAGGCGACTGCATCGACGCGCAGGCCGTCGAGATGGAATTTTTCAGCCCAGTAAAGCGCGTTGTTGATGAGGTAAGACATGACCTCGACGCGGCCGAAATTATAGATCGCCGTGTTCCAGTCGGGATGGAAACCCTGACGTGGATCGGCGTGCTCATAGAGTGCGGTGCCATCGAACCAGCGAAGTCCATGTTCGTCGGTCGGGAAATGTGCGGGAACCCAGTCCAGCAAAACGCCGATGCCAACTTTGTGAGCGCCATTGACGAAGCGGGCAAACCCTTCGGGATCGCCAAAACGTGCACTTGGGGCGTAGAGACCCGTCGTCTGGTAACCCCAGGAAGGGTCATAGGGATGTTCCGTAATCGGCAGGAACTCGATATGGGTGAAGCCCATATCCGTACAATAGGGAATGAGCTGGGCGGCGAGCTCGTCCCAACTTAGGAAGGTGCCGTCCTCACGACGCTGCCAGGAGCCGGCATGGACCTCATAGATGCTGATCGGCTGGCGGCGCTGGTCCACCTGCGCCCAATGCTCCCTATGGGCCTGATCTTCCCATTTTTGCGTCAGTTCAGACGTAGTGACGGAAGCGTTCTTCGGCCGCAACTCGGCGCGGCGGGCATAGGGGTCGGCCTTCAGCGGCAGCAGCTCGCCGTTTGCACCGAGAATCTCGAATTTGTAGGCGCAGCCGGCATAGACGTCGGGCGCGAAGATTTCCCAGATGCCCGTATCCTTGCGGAAACGCATCACATGCCGGCGGCCGTCCCAATTGTTGAAATCGCCGACGACGGAAACGCGCCGCGCATTCGGCGCCCAGACGGCGAAGTGAAAACCTTCAACGCCTTCGAGTTTCAGCGGGTGCGCGCCCATCTTGTCGAACAGCCGCAGATGCGATCCTTCCCGGACGAAATAATCATCCATGGGGCCGAGAACCGGGCCGAAGCTGTAGGGGTCTGTCACCGCCCATTCGGCATCGTCGCGGCAGGCGCGGTAACGCACCGGCTGGCGTTTCGAAATATCGATCGGGCCTTCAAAAAAGCCGTCCGGGTCCAGCTGCTTCAATTCGCCCACGAAATTTCCGTCCAGCGTCAGGACGGAAACCTCCTCGGCACCCGGAATGAAACAGCGGGCAGAAAACCCTTCCGGCGTTTCGTGAACGCCGAGAAGGGCAAAGGGATTGGAATGCAAACCGCTCTTGATCGCCTCGATTTCAGCCTTCGTGATGTCGCCAGTCTTTTTTTCTTCGGCCGAATTGAGCGGTTTTTTCATCAGGCTCTCCAGATCTCGGTGGCATATTGGCGGATCGTCCTGTCGGACGAGAACCAGCCCATGCGCGCCGTATTGCGCACTGTTTTGGCGTACCAGCTATCCGGATTACTCCAGATCGCATCTACTTCTCGCTGCGCACCGGCATAGGCGTCGAAATCGGCGGCAACCATGAACCAGTCGCTGTTGTAAATACCGTCGATCAGGCCGGCGAATCGTGAGCGGTCATCCGGCGAGAAGACGCCTGATGCGATGGACGAAAGGGCCTGCGACAGTTCCGACGATCCTTCGATGATCGCGCGGGGATTGTGACCCTCTGCACGGGCTCTGGCCACCTCATCGGCCGTCATGCCAAAAATGACGATGTTTTCTTCACCAACATGATCGCGCATTTCAACGTTGGCGCCATCGAGCGTGCCAATGGTGAGTGCGCCGTTGAGGGCGAATTTCATGTTGCCGGTGCCGGAGGCCTCCATGCCGGCCGTTGAGATCTGTTCGGAGAGATCGGCGGCGGGTACCATGATTTCCGCGAGCGAGACGTTATAGTTCGGAACAAATACCACTTTCAGAAGCCCGCGCACGGCCGGATCGTTGTTGATGACCCGGGCAATATCGTTGGCAAGCTTAATGATCAGCTTCGCGTTGTGGTAACTCGGCGCCGCTTTGCCTGCAAAGAACTTAACGCGCGGAACCCAATCCAGTTCCGGGTGAGAACGAATCTGGTCGTAAAGCGCGACGGTTTCCACGAGGTTCAGAAGCTGGCGCTTATATTCATGGATACGTTTGATCTGGATGTCGAACATGGCCGACGGATCGACGCGAATGCCCATGCGCTGCGCCACCGTATTGGCAAGGCGCACCTTGTTCAGACGCTTCACCTCGGCGAATTTCTCGCGGAACGCGGCATCGTCGGCGAAACGGTCGAGCGCTGTCAGCTTTTCCGCATCGTCTAGGAAATCGTCGCCGATCGTTTCGCGAAGCAGGCTGGTGAGGCCGGGATTGCACTGCATCAGCCAGCGGCGCGGTGTGATGCCGTTGGTCTTGTTGTTGATACGGTCAGGATAGAGGCCGTGGAGATCGGCAAAGACCGTCTCCTTCATCAGCTCGGTATGGAGGGCGGAAACGCCGTTGATCGAATGAGAGCCGATGAAAGCGAGATTGCCCATGCGCACGCGGCGCTCGCCGCCTTCATCGATGAGCGAGATGGAGCGGATCTGCTGATCCGCCATCTTCTTTTCCTTGCGGGCAAAGAGAAGCGTATTTGCGTTGATGGCGTAGACGATCTGCATGTGCCGGGGCAGAAGACGTTCGAGCAGCGGCACGGGCCAGCTTTCCAGCGCCTCCGGCAGCAGCGTGTGATTGGTGTAGGAGAAGGTACCCTGGGTGATCTTCCAGGCCTCATCAAATTCCAGCCCGTGCACATCGCATAGAAGGCGCATCATCTCCGCAATGGATATGGCCGGATGTGTATCGTTTAGCTGGATCGAGACCTTCTCCGGCAGCGAAGTAAAATCCGGATATTGCTGCAGATGGCGGCGCAGAATGTCCTGCAAGGAGGCGGAGGAGAAGAAGAATTCCTGCCGCAGGCGCAGTTCCTGACCGGCAGGCGTCGCGTCAGCAGGATAAAGAACCCGCGTCAGGCTCTCCGCCTTGTTGCTTTCACGCAGCGCGCCGATGTGGTCGCCAGCGTTGAAGGCAGCCAGCAGAATGGGATCGATCGGCTGTGCCGACCAGAGGCGGAGCGTATTGACGCGCGTGCCGCGCCAGCCGACGACCGGCGTGTCATAGGCCATGGCGATGACGCGTTCGGCCGGTTTCCAGACGAAACGCTGCGGATCTTCATAACCGCCGATTGTCTCCACCGATCCGCCGAAGCCGATTTCATAGGAGCTTTCGCGGCGTTCGAATTCCCAGGGGTTACCGTGGGCAAGCCATGTTTCCGGCAGTTCCACCTGCCATCCGTCAGCCATCTGCTGGCGGAAGAGGCCGTGCACGTAACGGATGCCATAGCCATAGGCGGGGATATCAACCGTCGCCATGGATTCCATGAAACAGGCGGCGAGACGGCCAAGGCCGCCATTGCCGAGCGCGGCATCCGGCTCCAGCCCGGCGATGACGTCAAGATCGACGCCGAGCGATGACAGCGCGTCGCGGATTTCATGCATCAGGCCGATATTGGAGATGGCGTCGCGCATCAGGCGGCCGATCAGGAATTCGAGCGACAGGTAATAAACGCGCTTGGAATTGTTGGCATAGGCCTTGCGGGTGGATTCCATCCACTTGTCGATGATGCGGTCGCGTACGACGAGAATGGTCGCGGTCAGCCAGTCATGCGGCTTGGCAACCTTGACGTCCTTGCCGATACGGTAGGTGAGGCGTTCGATGATTTCCGACGCCATGATTTCCGGGTTGGAACTGCGCGGCGCGGGACGGGGGAGATCGGCGGCGTTGAGATTATTGATCATTGGTCGGTCAGCACCTTGGTGGGAGGAGAGGGTCTGATGAGGTCGATCCGTGTTGCCTTTGCTGATGCCAGTTTATGCATCGATATGGAGGTGTGGCAACAGCAATTTTTTCGGAAAGTTGAACGGCTTAGGGTGATGAAAAATAAGAATTTTTACTCTGCGTTCCGAGGATCGCCGAAGGGATTGCCGGCCCATTACGGGTCGTTCCTGAACGGGTTTGCACGGTCGTCGCGATGGTGGGCAACGTGCAAGAAAGGGAGAGGCTGCAACACTTCTAAATGGTTCACCGGTCCTGAAATCTGTTTCGCTCTAATATTCCGTTTTGCGCGTCGAGCCGAAAATCGTGCTTATTCCGATCCGACGCCATGGACCACACACTAGCCTTCGCGGCTGCAAAAATTCAATGAAAATAAACGAGGCATCGCGGCAGCCGCACCGGTCGACGGAAGCGACGCCGCGAAACCGGGAAAATGCGGCCAGCAAAGCCGGGATTACGGAAGGAAAAAAGCCTGTGTCGTCATTTTTCCGGCGCGGATCGTCACGCTGGTATTTGGTGGAACGGCGCACCAGGGAGCACAATCGAAGGAAAAGGGTTCCGAACTCAACGCAATGCCTTCGTCCAGACCGCGCCAATAAAGTGTCGGCGGCTTGTCATCGCTTGACCAGCGGAAGGCGTGAACGCAATCACCATCCATCAGAACGGCGCTGAATCTCAATGCGGAAGAGACACCTGCCGCCATCATCTTTTCCTGGCAAAGCCGCAGCGCGGTAGAGATGGCATTGACCGGGTCCACCTCAAGGCCATGGCCGGCGGCAATCAAGAAGATCGCTTCGCTATCGCCCGTGCCGCGTCGGGATGCATAGATGTCATCGGGGATAAGGGAATCGATATCGCGCCTGATCTGCTCATAGCCACCGATCTGGCCGTTATGCATGAAAAGGTATTTCCCATGCGCAAAGGGGTGGCAATTGGCGCGCGAGACTTCGCCCGACGTTGCAGATCGCACATGCGCCATGAACATGCCCGAGCGAAGCTGGTGGCAAAGTGCCGCGAGGTTGGCGTCTGACCAGGCCGGCCGCGTGTCGCGAAAGACGCCGGGCGTTCCGCGTTCGCCATACCAGCCAAGGCCGCAACCATCACCATTAACGACGGTCTTGGCTTCCCTTGCTGCCATGGACTGGCTGACCAGCGAGGCTTCCGGCTCGATCAGCAGGCTGTCGAGCCAGACCGGTTTACCGGAATATGCAAAGAGGCGGCACATTCATGCAGCTCTGTCGAATGCCTTGTCTCCGAGCGCAAAGCCGACGGCGGCCTTCGCGTGAATGGCGGTCGAATCGTAACCCGGCAGCGGCAGGGCGTCGGGATCGATCAGCAGGGAAATTTCGGTGCAACCGAGAATGACGGAATCAACGCCGAGTGCGCGGGCCTTCTCGATGACCGCAAGATAGCGGTCACGCGAGCAGGACTTGATCTCGCCCTGGCACAATTCACCGAAGATGATGTCGTGGATGGCGGCCCTGTCTTCCGCATCCGGCACGACCACGTCGACGCCGTGGCGGCGCATCCGGTCGGTGTAGAAACCGTGTTCCATCGTGTAGCGGGTGGCGAGCAGCAGCGGCTTGCTGCGTCCATCCGTTTTCAGGGCGGCTGCGGTCTCGTCGATGATGTCAATCAGCGCCACGCCGGACATTTTCGCAACGGTGTCGGCAACGAGATGCATGGTATTGGTGCAGATCAGTACACAATCGGCGCCGGCATTGGCAAGGCGCGCGCCTGCTGCACCCAGAAGCGCGCCGGCCTCATCCCAGCGGTCTGCCTTCTGAAGGGCGACGACCTCGGAAAAATCGAGCGAATGCATGACGATATCGGCCGAGACCAGACCGCCGCGGCTGTCGCGAACCGCCTCGTTGATCATGCGGTAATAGGTTGCGGTGGATTCCCAGCTCATGCCGCCGATCAGGCCGATCCGTTTCATAAGAGTTCCCTTTCAACTTTGATTGAAAGTAAGAATGCCATCGTCGCAACGAAAACGGCATGCGTTTTTGCGCAGTTTTCGCGGCCTAGATGCAAACTTTGCGCACTTTCTGTCCTGATGTCGCAAATTTCTTGCGCGCTTGCGTTAACCTGTGCATTGTTCGCTGATGATTGATGACCGCGACCGCCGAATCCTTGCGATTCTCCAAGAAAATGCCGAAACCCCGCTCGCCGATATCGCAGAGGAAGTTTCCCTGTCGCTATCGGCCTGTTCGCGCCGCATCACGCGGCTACGAACGGAAGGTTACGTGACAGGCACCATGGCGCTGCTCGACCGGCGGAAGATCAATCTTCCGACCACGGTTTTCCTGCTGGTAAGAACGGGCCTTCATGCGGAGGACTGGCTGGACCGGTTCCATGCCGCGGTCAGCACCATCCCTGAAATCGTCGAGGTTCACCGGCTCACCGGCAATTTTGATTATATTCTGAAGCTCGTACTGCCGAATGTCGAATATTACGACACGGTCTACAAACAGATTCTGCGCCGCGTGCAGCTTTACGACATGTCCGCCTATATCTCCATGGAGACGGTGAAACTGTCGTCTTCGCTGCCGACGACGCATATCTGAGGGCTATCGAACCTTGATCAGCGTGCTGCCTTGAAACGGACGCCAAAGCGGAAGCTTCGCGTCTCGCCCGGTTGCAGCGTAATTGCATCCGCGAGTTCCGCCTGGTTGAAGGCGTTGGTCGGCGTTTCCACGGGTTCGAGCGCGATGGAGCGCCGCCTCTCGCGTGCGAGCGTATCCCCGGTAAAGACATGCATGTGCCCACGCTCCTGCCAGACCGTCAGGCTTGAACCGTCATGCGGGTTTTCGAGCCTCGTCTCGTAAAGCCCGTTTGCGGATGCAATCAGATCGGTGAAACAGGCATCGACCACATGCCCGGCCAGCGGGGTATGGAGAAAAAGGGTGTCGTTCCGTTTGAGTAACCCGCCCTGTGGGTTTCGCAGGGGGATGAGATACTCGTTTGTTTCAATTGCTGTTCGCGAAGGCAGAGTGAGGAGAAGGTCGTCGATGGACGTGGTGCCAGGCAGGCGGAAATAGGGATGCCAGCCGGCGGCGAAGGGCAGGGGCCGGTCGTCGCGGTTGATGCCGCGTATGTCGATGTTAACGTCATGGTCGACGAAGCGATATTCCACTTCGATGGCGAGACGGTAAGGGTAACCGCTGAAATCCGCAGGCGATATTTCGGCACGGAAGATGAGAGTATGAGCGCCGTTTTCCTCCGATGACTGGGCGAGGACGAAGAGCAGGGCTCTGGCAAATCCGTGGAAGACGAGGGCTTCATGGGCAAGCACCGGCTCAATGCGGTGCGTCTGCCCGGCAAAACTAAACCGACCATCCGGGATGCGGTTGGAGAAGGGCGCGAGAATGCCGTTCCTCACGCCATTTTGGGACTGCATTTCGGCGGGCGTCGAATATCCGTCGACAAGATTTTCGCCTCCGCTGCCATCGGCAGAGACCGGCCGCCAGCTCAGAAGCGTCGCCCCTTGATAAGCGATTTCGGCAATGAAACCGGTTCCGGAAACGGTCAGACTGGCAATTCCCGTGCCTGTCGCGGAGGTGGTCATCGGGAAATTGTCCTTTGCATACATGCGTCTGCTGTCATCGGGGCCACTGCCGTGCCGATTCGCCTGATCATCTTCGCTGAAAGACAATTTCGCAATGGCTCGCAGGGACTGTATCAACAGGCTCCTGCCATCCCCTGTCTGCCGGTCAATCAGTCCGGAAAGCTTCGCTTTGCGCCGCTGAAAAACTCCATAAGCGCTGCCTGGTCCTCTCCACCGAGCCCTGCTGCCGTGAGCATCCGGTGCACCTCGGCGCAAACAGCCGTCAGCGGCATGGCCGTGTTGGTGCGTCGGGCGAGATCCTGCGCGCCGTTCAGGTCCTTCACCATATTGTCGATCCGGCCGGTGCGGCGGTAATCCCTTGCCACGTAACGCGGCATGTACTCCTGCAGGATGGCGCTGTCGGCGCGGCCACCCTTCAGTGCCTGCGGAATTTTTGCGGCATCGACGCCGGCGTCCAGCGCCAGTTGCGTCGCTTCCGCTACAGCAAGGAAGTTCAGACCGCACAGAACCTGGTTGATGAGTTTCGTGGTCTGCCCTGCGCCGCAGGGTCCCATATGAGTGTAATTGCTGGCCACATGTCGCAGCACGCGATGCGCATCGGCCACATCCTTTTCGCTGCCCCCCGCCATAAGCGTCAGTTGGCCGACAAGCGCCTTGGGCGCGCCGCCCGAAAGCGGGCTGTCCACCCAGCGCAGGCCCTTTTCGGCGGCATCGGCTGCCAGTTCCTTTGTGGCTTCCGGATCGATGGAAGACATGTCGATGATGAGCGTGCCGGGCTTGGCCCCCGCCGCGACGCCATCCTTGCCGAAGACGGCAATGCGAACGATTTTCGGCGAATTGAGGCTGAGAATGACTACATCGGAAATCGACGCTGCTTCCGCCGCTGTGCTCGCGCTCTGCGCGCCGAGGCTCGTCAGTGCCGCCACCTTTTCCGCATCCAGATCGAAAACCGTCAGCTGATTGCCGGTCTCTATGAGCCGTGTCCCGATCGCCCCGCCCATGGCGCCTGCGCCGATCAGTGCAACTTTGTTCTTCTCGGTCATGGTGGTCACGGCCTCCTCCCAAAGCGTCGTGGTGTCGTCGTTCAAGCCCGGATGGCGGTGCAGCCGGCCATCCGGGCCTGGGGTGTCAAAGCGAGGCGGTAATGCCGCCGTCGACGTAGAGAATGTGGCCGTTCACGAAGGATGATGCATCGGACGACAGGAAAATGCAGGCGCCGACGAGCTCTTCGACCTTGCCCCAGCGACCGGCCGGCGTGCGCTTTTCAAGCCATGCCGAAAAGGTCTCGTCCGCAACAAGGGCGGCGTTGAGCGGGGTGTCGAAATAACCGGGCGCAATGGCGTTACACTGCAGTCCATATTTGGCCCAGTCCGTCGCCATGCCTTTTGTCAGGTTGCCAACGGCACCCTTGGTGGCGGTGTAGGGGGCGATGCCGGGGCGGGCAAGGGCGGTCTGCACGCTGGCAATGTTGATGATCTTGCCACGGCCGCGGCCGATCATGTGGCGCGCGGCAGCCTGCCCGGCGTGAAACACCGAGGCGACGTTGGTTTGCAGCAGGCGCTCGAAGGCATCCGCCGGAAAATCCTCCAGCGGCGTTCGGTGTTGCATACCGGCATTGTTGACGAGGATATCGATGGCGCCGACCTCCGCTTCGAAACGGTCGATCGCCTCGCGCGCCGCGCCGTGATCGGTAGCATCGAAGGCAAGCGTTCTGGCACCCTTGATGCTGGCTGCCGCTGCCTTCAGCTTCACCTCATCGCGCCCGTTCAGCACCACTTCCGCCCCTGCTTCCGCCAGCCCGTGCGCCAGCGCCAACCCGATGCCCTGGGACGAACCCGTGATCAGGGCGCGGCGGCCGGAAAGATCGAACAAATTAAGGCCCACTGTTTCCTCCAGTCTCTCGACATTGCATTCTTGAAAGTATATGTTACCGATAACATTCATCCGTTTGAGGGCGGATGTCAAGGCTGATGCGCCCGCTTTCGGTACGTATCGGGCGGGTGGCGAACTGACAAGGCGCGTCGAGGCGCATCTTGCGGCAGCAATGGGATGAAGAATTTTATGCGCCATAATGGCGCGCGCTTGAACGGGAGTTGTCATGAAAGCGATTGTCGCCCACGGGGCAAAGGATGTGCGCATCGAAGACCGGCCGGAGGAAAAGCCGGGACCGGGTGAGGTGCGGCTCCGTCTGGCCAGGGGCGGAATCTGCGGCAGTGATCTGCACTATTACAATCATGGCGGTTTCGGCGCCGTGCGGTTGCGTGAACCGATGGTGCTGGGCCATGAGGTCTCCGCCGTAATTGAGGAACTGGGCGAAGGCGTCGATGGGCTGAAGATCGGCGGTCTGGTTGCGGTTTCGCCATCCCGGCCGTGCCGAACCTGCCGCTTCTGCCAGGAAGGCCTGCACAACCAGTGCCTGAACATGCGGTTTTATGGCAGCGCCATGCCTTTCCCGCATATTCAGGGCGCCTTCCGCGAGGTCCTGGTGGCCGATGCCCTGCAATGCGTGCCGGCCGATGGCCTGAGCGCCGGTGAGGCCGCCATGGCGGAACCGCTGGCGGTAACGCTGCACGCCACCCGCCGAGCCGGTGATATGCTGGGAAAACGTGTGCTTGTCACGGGCTGCGGCCCGATCGGTATCCTCTCCATTCTGGCCGCGCGCCGCGCCGGTGCAGCTGAGATCGTCGCCACCGATCTTTCCGATTTCACGCTTGGCAAGGCGCGTGAGGCGGGTGCGGATCGCGTCATCAATAGCAAGGACGAGCCCGACGCGCTTGCCGCCTACGGTGCGAACAAGGGAACCTTCGATATTCTCTATGAATGCTCAGGCGCCGCCGTGGCGCTTGCCGGCGGTATCGCGGCGCTTCGCCCGCGCGGCATCATCGTCCAGCTTGGCCTTGGCGGCGATATGAGCTTGCCGATGATGGCGATCACCGCCAAGGAACTCGATCTGCGCGGTTCCTTCCGCTTCCATGAGGAATTCGCAACCGGCGTTGAATTGATGCAAAAGGGCCTGATCGATGTCAAACCTTTCATCACCCAGACCGTTGATCTCGCCGATGCCATCTCGGCCTTCGAATTCGCTTCCGACCGCAGCCGCGCCATGAAGGTTCAGATCGCTTTTTCGTAAGCAAGGTTTCTACGCGCGACTACGCCGACGTTTCGATTGGCGGCGGGTCATCCCGCCGCCCATTTTTTTGGGCTGATTCTTGGTCGTGGCGACTCGCGTAGATGTTATCGATATCATCGACTGCTTCGGGACGTCATTCCGGCCTGGAGCCGGATCCAGCCGACACGCGTCTGCGCGACGAGAGAGTCCTTGCGGCCCAAGGACTTGGGCTGACTGGATTCCGGCTCGAGGCCGGAATGACGGAGGGAAAGTGACGGACGCCAGCAAACGCTCCAGCCTGTCATACCCCCCAACACAACTGCCGCATATTTTGCCCGGACTGCACCCAGGACCGTCTATACCAGCGTCGTCTCTGCCCATTTGCACATTTTGACGCAGGTCAAAAAGGTGATTTGCCGCCAGTCGTTTTTTGCGTTATCGAAATTTCAGAAATTACTGAAAATTCAGAAAGAAGAGAAATGTCTTCCAATCTCTCCCCGCTCGTTCAGTCCTTCGTGCTGCATTTCGGTGAGATGGGCAGCCGCTGGGGCATCAACCGCACTGTCGGCCAAGTTTATGCTCTGCTTTACATATCGCCACAGCCGCTCTGCGCGGACGATATTGTGGAGGCGCTCGGCATTTCGCGGTCCAACGTGTCGATGAGCCTCAAGGAACTGCAAGCCTGGAATCTGGCAATCCTCAAGCACTTCCCCGGAGACAGGCGTGATTTTTTCACGACGCCTGAGGATGTCTGGCACATCCTGCGAACGCTTGCTGAGGAGCGCAAGAAACGCGAAATCGATCCGACCCTCAGCGTGCTTCGGGAAATCCTGATGGAAACGCCGGAAAACGAAGATGAGCGTCATGCGCAGAGGCGTATCGATGAGATGAAGACGCTGATCGAGCAGCTGACGGGTTGGTATGACGATGTGAAAAGGCTGGAGACGGAACGGCTGGCTTCTCTTCTGGCGCTCGGTTCCAAAGTCACCAAGCTTCTGGAGGCCAAGGACAAGATCGTTTCCCTTGGTCGGCCCCGCGTCGCGAAAAAGGACGGCTGAGGCGATCATGACCATGTCAGCCCAGACCCCTCCCTTGGCCGACAGCCGCGATGACGGCTGTTCCGCGCCGGTTGCACTGTCACTCGGTACGCGGCGGGTCTTTTCCATTCCTGGCCGCAAGCCCCGCGCCGATAAAGCGCCCACCCCGCAAAAAATGCACGCACCGGCGGCGGCAAGATCGGCTTCCCTGCTGCATGTTCTCGTTTCGCTGTTCTGGTTGCCACAGGCGGGTCTGCTTGCCTTTTCCGTCGGAAAAATTGCTGATGGTGCGCCAATGATGGCGCTCATGCCGCCGGCTGCCGCCATTTTTCTTCTCGGTATCCTCAAGGCCCTTCTGGAAAAAACCGCAGCGCGCATGTCGTTCCGTATGGCGCGGGCGGCTCTTTCGCAGCGGCGGCTGGAAGCGCTCCACGCCCTGGCCAGGGTCTCCCCGCTCGACCTCTCGCGAACGGCTTCCGGTGAGGTGGCAGCTGTCGTCGCCGAAACGTCGGAAGCACTGGTGCCCTATCTTTCCCGTTTTCACCCGGCAAGGATGAAGGCAACGATCGTTCCCGTGGCATATGCCCTCGTCATCCTTCCGTTCAGCTGGATCGCGGCGCTGGTGCTTTTGCTTGCCATGCCGACCATTCCGCTGTTCATGGCTTTGATTGGCTGGCAGGCCAAGGCCGCCAGTGAAAAGCAGCTTGTTGAGGCCGGCAATATGAACGCTTTCCTGCTCGACCGGCTGCGCGGGCTGGAAACGATTCGCGCGCTGGAGGCGGTCGATCTAACGGCCACACGCCTGAGCGCCGATGCGCAGAATCTCAAGAAGAGAACGATGGCGGTGCTCAGGATCGCCTTTCTCTCATCGGCAGTGCTTGAGCTTTTCGCGGCGCTCGGCGTCGCCATGACGGCCGTTTACATCGGTTTCCATCTGCTCGGCTTTCTCGATTTCGGCGCGTGGGGTCAGAAACTGACGCTTGCCGAAGGTCTTTTCATCTTGCTTCTCGCGCCGGCATTTTTCGAGCCTCTGCGGGAATTGTCCGCCGTCTGGCACGACCGGGCGGCCGGCGAGGCTGCGCTCGGAGCGCTCGACAATCTGGCGAAGGGTGGGTCGGCTATTGCAGGCACGGGCAAGGACGCGCCGGACGTGACAGTTGCGACGCCGGCAACCGTGGATATGCATGACCTGACCTTCGCCTATCCCGGTGCATCGCCCGTGCTTCGAAATTTCGATTTCAATGTCCGGGCGGGTGAAACAGTGGCACTTCTCGGACCCTCCGGTTGCGGCAAATCCACGGTGCTCTCCCTTGTTGCCGGGCTCGCCAAGGCCCAGGGCGGCACGATAAAAATCGGCGGCACCGTACTCGACGATGAGACGGCGGACATACTGCGCAAATCCATCGGGTGGATTGGCCAGAAGCCGTTTTTCACAGCCGGCTCGCTGGAGGCGAACATTCGCTTCGGCCGGGCCGGCATCACGCGGAGCATGGTTGACATGGCGCTCGAAAGCACCGGCCTCGATCAATTGTCGTCTTCCCGCGGGCATCTGCCGGTGGGAGATGGCGGCCATGGCATTTCCGGCGGTGAAGCGGTGCGGCTCGCCATTGCCCGTGCCTTCGCCGACCCCGCCGCACGGCTCATTCTGGCCGATGAGCCGACAGCGCATCTCGACCGCGAGACGGCCGAACTCGTTACGGAAAACCTGCTGCAACTGGCAAAGGGAAGGACGTTGATCGTCGCGACCCACGATCCGGTGCTGGCCGCGCGCATGGACAGGGTCGTGGATATGGCGGCGGTGAGATCGGGAGATCCCTCATGATGTCGCGCTTCGCCATATTGAAACCCGTTATCGCCCTCTTCTGGTCGGCACGGAGCGGCATGTTGCTGGCCGGTGCGGTTCTGGCGGCGACCACAGTGCTGGCAGGCATCGGTCTGCTTGGCATATCCGGCTGGTTTATCACGGCCACCGCCATTGCCGGCCTGCTTCCGGCGACAGCTTATGCTTTCGACGTTTTTGCACCTTCAGCCGCCATTCGCCTTCTCGCGCTGGCCCGCACCGCCGCGCGGTATGGTGAGCGCATGACGACCCACGAGGCCACGCTTTCCATCCTCGCGGCACTTCGGGAAAAGCTGTTTCGCGGTTTTGCCGCGCCGCAGGCGGCGAAAAATCTCCAGGCAAGGCCGGCGCGCCTTTTGAACCGGCTGACAGCGGATATCGATGCGCTGGATTCACTCTACCTGCGTGTGCTGCTTCCCGCGGCCGTCGCGGTCCTTGCGGCGATCGCAACCGGCATCGGGCTTGCTTTCATTGATCCGCTTGCCGGTCTTCTGGCTGCATCGTTTCTTGTCGCTTCCGGCCTCGGTATTGCGGTGCGTGCAGCTTTGCGGGCGGAGAAATTCTCGCGCCGAAGGGCGGTCGGTCTGGAGGCGCTACGCGCTCGCGCGGCGGATCTTGTCGGCGGGCAGGCGGAACTGCTCGTGGCCGGCCGGCTTGCCTCACAGGTCGAGGCGGTGAAACGGGCCGATGATTATCTGCTCGATTGCGATGAAGCTTTGAACCGCATTGAGACGAATGCCGGGTTTTCCTTCGGCGTTGCAACGGCGGTACTTTTGAGCGCGACGCTTCTCGGCGTGGCCTGGCTGGCGGAGCAGGAAAAGCTCGGTGCGCCCGCCGCGGCGCTTGGCCTGCTGGTCTGTCTGGCGGCCCTGGAGCCGTTCACGGCGCTGCGCCGTGGGGCGATGGAACTGGGACGAACGCTTTTTTCCGCACGCCGCATTGCACCACGACTCGCGCCTGCAGCTGCGTTGCACTGTCCGCCCCTGCCGGCTGGCGGCATTGCGGCCGAGCTTCATGGCGTGCGCCTCGAACGTGAAGGCAACGTAGTGCTGACGGATATCGAGCTTGAGATCTGCGCCGGAGAAAGGCTTGCGATCGTCGGTCCAAGCGGCGCGGGCAAGACAAGCCTCATCCAGCTGCTGGCGGGCGAATTGCAGCCGTCGGCAGGCACGGTCAGCGCGCTGCCGTCCAGCCCTATGACACAGAGAAGCCAGATCTTCCGCGACAGCATCGCCGACAATCTAAGGCTGGCAAATCCTGCCGCGACCGAGAGCCAGTTGTGGGAGGTCCTCACGGCGGCGGGCCTTGCCGAACACGTCAAGGCCATGCCGGGCCGACTGGAGGCGAGGCTTGGCGAAGCGGGACAGGGGCTTTCCGGCGGCCAGTCGCGCCGGCTTGCGCTGGCCCGCTTCCTGCTCACCGACAAGCCCCTCTGGCTTCTCGACGAGGTGACGGAAGGGCTGGACGGCGAGACCGCCCGCGACGTGCTTGCCCGCCTGTTTGCCTCGGCGGAGGGCAGGACCGTCGTGGTCATCACCCATAATCGCCGCGAGGCGGAATTCGCAGACCGCATCGTCGTGCTGAAAGAGGGGCGTCAATTTGATGAATGTCAAAGCGGCACTCCGGAATACGGCGTAGTGCTGAACACATTGCGCCCGGACTGAGATTTTTTTGAGAGCCGGCGTCGTCTTACAAATGGAAGGCCGGCCTTCCGGAAAAGGTGGATAAGACCATGGAACTCGACATAGTGGCGCTGTCGCGCCTGCAATTTGCGGTGACGGCTCTCTATCACTTTCTGTTCGTTCCCCTGACGATCGGACTGTCGGTGGTGATCGCCATCATGGAAACGGTCTATGTCATGACCGGCCGCACAATCTGGCGGCAGATGACGAAATTCTGGGGCACCCTGTTCGGTATCAATTTCGTGCTGGGCGTCTCCACGGGCATCGTCATGGAATTCCAGTTCGGTATGAACTGGAGTTACTACAGCCATTATGTCGGCGATATCTTCGGTGCGCCGTTGGCGATCGAGGGCATGATGGCCTTCTTCCTGGAAGCCACCTTCGTCGGTCTGTTCTTTTTCGGCTGGGATAAACTGTCGAAGCTCGGCCATCTCGTCGCGACATGGTGTGTGGCGCTCGGCTCCAATTTCTCAGCGCTTTGGATATTGATCGCCAATGGCTGGATGCAGAACCCCACGGGCTCCGCCTTCAATCCCCAGACCATGCGCATGGAAGTAACTGACTTCTTTGAAGTCCTGTTCAACCCGGTGGCGCAGGCGAAGTTCGTTCACACGGTTTCCGCCGGTTATGTCACGGCATCCATCTTCGTGCTCGGCGTTTCCGCCTGGTATGTGCTGAAAGGCCGCCATGTCGATCTTGCCAAACGCTCGATGACGGTTGCTGCCTCATTCGGCCTGGCGTCCGCGCTGTCCGTCGTCGTGCTGGGTGATGAAAGCGGTTATCTTTCGACCGAACACCAGAAGATGAAGCTCGCCTCCATCGAAGCCATGTGGGAGACGGAGCCTGCGCCGGCCCCGTTCACCGCCATCGGCTTTCCGGATCAGGAATCGCGCGAGACACATTTTGCCGTGAAGATCCCGTGGGTCATGGGCCTCATCGGCACGCGCTCGCTCGATACGGAAATTCCCGGTATCAACGATCTCGTGGAGCAGGCCAAAACCCGCATCCGCGACGGCATCAAGGCCTATGATGCCCTGATGCAGATTCGCGCCACCGGCAAGGGCGCCGAATTGCCGGAAGAGGTGCGCGGCACCTTCGCGGAACTCGGCCATGAGCTCGGTTACGCCCTGCTGCTGAAACGCTACGTGGACGATCCTCGTCAGGCGAGCGAAGAGCAGATCGCCAAGGCGGCGGCGGATACCATCCCGCATGTGCCGACGCTCTTCTGGTCGTTCCGCATCATGGTTGGTCTCGGCATGTTCTTCATCCTTCTGACCGCGACCTTCTTCTATCTTTCGGCCCGCCGCCGGCTGGATCATTACCCGTTGCTGCTGAAGGTGGCGGTATTCGCCATTCCGCTGCCATGGATCGCGGCGGAAATGGGCTGGGTCGTGGCCGAGTTCGGCCGCCAGCCATGGATCATCGAGGGCGTGTTGCCGACCGCAGCCGCCGTCTCCAGTCTCAGCGCGTCCACGGTCCTCATCACGCTCCTGTGCTTCATCGCCATCTACACGGTACTTTTCATCGTCGAGATGGGCCTGATGTTGAAAGCGATCCGCAAGGGCCCCGATCCGGACCATCAGCCGGAAGCGCCGCTCGTTCCTGAAAAACTCGTCGCTGCGGAGTAAACGATCATGATATTGCACCAACTCATCGACTACGAAATCCTCCGCATCATCTGGTGGCTGCTGCTTGGCGTGGTGCTGATCGGTTTTGCCGTGACCGGCGGTTTCGATCTCGGCACCGGCGCGCTGTTGCCCTTCGTGGCGAAAACGGATGTGGAGCGGCGTGTCGTCATCAATTCCATCGGCCCGGTCTGGGAGGGTAATCAGGTCTGGCTCATCCTCGGTGGCGGAGCGATCTTCGCGGCCTGGCCGCCGCTTTATGCGGTGTCATTCTCGGGGTTCTATCTGGCGATGTTCGCCACCCTGTTTGCACTGATCCTGCGGCCGGTCGGTTTCAAATATCGGTCCAAGCGCGAGAGTACCGCATGGCGCACCGGCTGGGACTGGGCGCTCTTCATCGGCGGCTTCGTTCCTTCGCTTATCTTCGGCGTGGCGATCGGCAACGTACTGCAGGGTGTTCCCTTCCACCTCAATGACGATCTCAGGATTTTCTATGACGGGACAACGCTGTTTGAACTTCTGAACCCCTACGCCATTCTCTGCGGGCTTGTATCCGTCGCCATGCTGGTCATGCATGGCGCCGCATGGCTGGTACTGAAAACGGATGGTCCGGTGGCGGCCCGCGCCCGCAGTTTCGGCTCCGTCGCCGCACTTGCCACCACCGTTCTCTTCGCGCTTGGCGGCGTTCTTCTGTGGTTTGGTATCGATGGTTATCGCTTCACCTCGGAAGTCGTGACCGATGGGCCGTCCAATCCCTTGTCAAAGACGGTGGAGATTGCAACCGGGGTCTGGTTCTCCAATTATGCAGCGCATCCATGGATGATGCTGGCGCCGGCCCTCGGCCTTCTTTTTCCGCTCGTCGCATTGCTGTTGTTGACGCTGCGCCGGGAGGTGATGGCGCTGCTTGCCAGTTCGCTCGCAATCTTCGGCATCATCTCGACAGTGGGGCTCACGATGTTTCCTTTCATCCTTCCGTCTTCGGTCGATCCGAAATCGAGCCTGACGGTATGGGACGCGTCCTCCAGCCATATGACGCTGTTCATCATGCTGGTCGTCGCCCTCATCTTCATCCCGATCATCGTCGCTTACACCTCGTGGGTCTATCGGGTGCTGTGGGGCAAGGTGGATGAAAAGGCGATCCGCGATGACAGCGGTCATGCTTATTGATCAAGAAAGAAGGAGATCGAACATGTGGTACTTCGCCTGGCTGCTCGGCCTGCCTCTCGCCGCCATCTTCGCCGTCATGAATGCGATGTGGTATGAGTTGATGGAAGAAAACGCGAAAAAGGCCGAAGCCAAGCTGCATAGATAGCGGTTTGATGTGCGTGACACAAAAGGGGCGGCATCCAAACCGGATGCCGCCCCTTTTTTAACGCCGGTGCCTGCTAGGCGCTGCTTCAGTGGATAGCAATACCGCGCTTGTCCGCTTCTTCCTTGATAATGTCTTCGACGATGGTTCGCTTCAGACCCGGATCTCCCAAAAGGTAATCGTCGGCGATTTCGAAGATCGATTTCGGGTTCTCCGTTCCCTGCAGGGTGTCGAGATCGCGACCGATCTGCTCCCTCAAGCTGGAATAGTCGTCCATGGCGGCCTCCCGTTTATCGGTTCAGTCCAGAAGTTCGGCCGGAACCTTGCCGCCGTTTTCGGAGAGTTTCTTGATGACGGCCTTGTGCAGCCAGATGTTCATGGTCGCCGAATCCGAGGTATCGCCGGTGTAACCGAGTTCGCTGGCGAGTTCCTTTCGGGCGGTCAGGCTGCTGTCGAGGTCGAGGGCTTTGAGAAGGTCGACGATGGAGTGCTTCCAGTCCAGCTTCTGGCCGTTTTTCTTAACCGCCGCATCCAGGATGGACGCTACATCGACGTTGCCGGTTGAAGCCGGTGCCGCCGTTGTCGGTGCAGGTGAAGCCGGTGCGGCAGGGGCCGCTGCAGTTGTGCTGGCAGTGCCCGTCGGCGTGCCGGCCGGAGCCGAAGTCTGTGGGGCGGCTTCCGCCTTGCCGAAAATCGCGTTCTTGATCTTGTCGAAAAAGCTCATTCTGTCCTCCCCTTAGCGCCGAAATGCACGCCCGACGGCAATAAGAATGCAGGCGCCGATGAAACCGGCAATGAGATAGCCAATCCAGCCGCCGAGCGAAACGCCCACCAGTCCCAGAAGGAAATTGGCGACGATGGCACCGACAATGCCGAGGATAATGTTCATGAAAACACCCATATTGCTTTTCATGAACTGTTCGGCGAGCCAACCAGCTACACCGCCAATGATGATTGCTGCAATCCAGCCAACTTGTGCGTCTTCCATAACAGGCCTTTCCTTTCTAAGAGAGGTCAAAAGGCATATGGACCCGCTTTGTGCGCACGTCCCCCCGCCTTGAATCGACCCCAGGCGGGATAATAACGATGGCGCGGAAAATTTGTTCCGTGCCGCGTGCAGGCTTCAATTTTTGCTCTCGAAATCCAGTCCGATATCCAGAACTGGCGCGCTGTGGGTCAGCCAGCCGATGGAGATGAGGTCGACGCCCGTGGCGGCGATGGCCGCAGCCGTCTGTGGAGTGATGCGCCCGGACGCTTCGGTAATGGCACGACCGGCGACAATTTTCACCGCTTCGCGCAGCTGTTCAGGCGTCATATTGTCGAGAAGAACCGCATCGACACCTTCATCCATCGCCTCGCGCAACTGTGAAAGCGTGTCCACCTCGACTTCTATCTTGACGAGATGGCCGACACCCTTTTTTGCACGGCGGATCGCGTCACGCACGCTGCCCGCCACGGCGATGTGGTTGTCCTTGATGAGAACAGCGTCATAGAGTGCAAAACGGTGGTTCATGCCGCCGCCGGCGCGCACGGCGTATTTTTCCAGTGCCCGGAGGCCTGGTGTGGTCTTGCGGGTGCAGGCGACCGAAGCATTGGTCCCGGCGATGGCCGCGACGATCTTAGCCGTGACGGAGGCGATACCCGACAGGTGGCCGAGGAAATTCAAAGCCGTACGCTCTGCCGTCAAAAGCCCGCGTGAAGGCCCCCTGATCGTTGCGACGGTGTCGCCCGGTGCGACGGAAGCTCCATCCTGCACGTTCCGCTCTATCGTGATGGCCGGGTCCACGAGCTGGAAGGCCAGTTCCGCAGCATCAAGCCCGGCGACGACACCCTCTTCGCGTGCCGCCATGACGACGACCGACCGGTGATCGGCGGGAATGACGGCGGTAGAAGTGACGTCGCCAGCAAGGCCCAGGTCTTCCAGAAGGGCGTTACGGACCAGCGGTTCGATGATGAGGCGGGGCAGGGGGGCAAGGGTCATGTCAGGCGGTCCGTGCGAAGCTGGAAGAGGAGGGGCTGGTCGAGGAAAGGGCATGGGCAAGGTCAATCACCTCTGCCATGCTCAGGCGACGCCTCGTCGCCGTCGCATCCTTCCCAGGAAAATCATCGCGGAAATGCGCTCCGCGCGATTCCGTCCGCAAGGCGGCAAAAACAGCGATCGCCAGACCCACGAGGGCGGGATCGGATGCCGGGCCCTTTCCCTCCACGAGCGGCAGTAAATCCCGGATCGCCTCGGTTAGACCCGCCGCATGTCTGACGATACCGAGATGTCGGGATATGATGGCGCGGACGGTGGCGGGATCGGCGGCAGGATTGTCCACCGTGCGGGTTGCAGAAGCGGTGGTACTCGGCCGTGCGAACGAGGGCTGGGTGGCGATATCCTGCGCCGCACGCATACCCATTGCGGCAGCTTCCAGCAGGGAATTGCTGGCCAGCCGGTTGGCGCCGTGAAGCCCCGTGCAGGCGGCCTCGCCGGCGACCCACAGGCCCGGCACCGAACTTCGGCCTCTGCCGTCCGTGGCAATGCCGCCCATATGATAGTGCACGGCAGGGCGCACGGGCACCAGTTCACGGGCCGGATCTATTCCAGCCTCCCGGCAGAGCAGGTCGATTGCAGGAAACCGGGCGGAAAAGCCGGAGCCAAGGGCCTTGCGGGCGTCAAGAAACACCCTGCCGCCGCGCAGGATTTCACGATCTATCGCGCGTGCGACGACGTCGCGGGAGGCGAGTTCCGCGCCGGGAACAGGGGCCATGAACCTTTCACCGCTTTCGTTGAGGAGAAGTGCGCCTTCGCCCCGCACTGCCTCGCTGACCAGCGCCAGCGGCCGCCGCGCTGAAGAAAGCGCCGTCGGATGGAACTGTACGAATTCCATGTCGGCAAGAATTGCGCCGGCGCGGGCGGCCAGCATGATGCCCTGTCCGAAATTGCCGGAAGGATTGGTCGTGGCCTCGTAGAGGCCGCCGAGGCCGCCGGTGGCGAGAATCACCCGCGTTGCCGGCAGAACGAAGCCGCCTTTCGGTCCGGCGCAGGCGAGGCCCGCAATCGCGCCGTCCTGTGTCAGCAGCCGGCGCACTTCGGTGCCTTCAAGAACCGTGATCGACGGTGTGCGCAGAACGGCGGCGGCGAGAGCCCTGACGATGGCCGCGCCCGAACCGTCGCCCTCGGCGTGCAGGATGCGCCTTCGGCTGTGGGCGGCCTCCAGCCCGAAGATGGGCCTGCCATCGGCGTCCCGGTCGAAGCGCGCCCCGCCCTGCTCCAGCGCCTCGATGACAGCAGGGGCGGCGGAAACGATATCGGCGGCCATTTCCGCATCGCAGAGACCGTCTCCAGCGGCGAGCGTATCGGCAAGATGCAGCGCGACGCTGTCATCGGGACCGAGGCTTGCGGCAATGCCGCCCTGCGCCCAGGCGCTCGACGTTTCGCCGCCAAGCGCACCACGTGTCAGAAGCAGCACGGGCTGCGGCGCAAGTGTCAGCGCCGCCATCAGGCCGGCAATGCCGTTGCCGACGATGGCCGTCCAGTCCTGCTGCGGCAAGCGCTCGCTCATACTTCCAGCATCCTTTCCACCGCGCGACGGGCGGCAGCGGCGATGGCCGGATCGACAGTCACTTCGTGGCGGTTTTCCTCAAGGGCTGTGCGAATATTGCCGAGCGTGATGCGTTTCATGTGCGGGCAGAGATTGCACGGGCGGATAAATTCGACGTCCGGGTGATGCACGGCGACATTGTCGCTCATCGAGCACTCCGTCAGAAGCACCACGCGGGCGGGGCGCTCACGACCGACATAGTCGGACATCACGGCGGTAGAGCCGGAAAAATCCGCGGCCTCGACAACCTCAGGCGGACATTCGGGATGCGCCAGTACGATCACGCCGGGATGGCTTTCCCGCAGCTCCCTGATGTCATCGGCGGTGAAAAGCTCGTGTACTTCGCAATGGCCGCGCCAGGCGATCAGTTCGACATTGGTTTCCATGGCCACGTTCTTCGCCAGATATTCATCCGGCAGCATCAAGACGCGCGGCACGCCGAGCGATTCCACCACCTGGCGGGCATTACCCGACGTGCAGCAGATATCGGACGCCGCCTTCACTGCGGCGGACGTGTTCACATAGGTCACAACAGGCACGCCGGGATAGGCCTTTCGCAGGAGGGTGATATCCTCCGGCGTGATGGAATCGGCAAGCGAACAGCCGGCAGCCACATCCGGAATGAGCACGGTCTTTCCCGGATTGAGCAGCTTCGCCGTCTCGGCCATGAAATGCACGCCGGCGAGAACGATGACATCCGCCTCCACCTCCATCGCCTTTCGGGCAAGGGCAAGGCTGTCGCCGACGATATCGGCGACACCATGAAATATTTCAGGTGTCTGGTAATTATGGGCGAGGATGACGGCATTACGCTTGCGCTTCAACTCAAGGATCGCCTCCACATCGTCCTGGAAACCCATCCATTCGGCCTTGGGAATGACGCGGGCGACGCGGTCGTAAAGGCTTGCGGCGGAAATCTGCTCGTTCACGATGCTCTCCCATTTATGCTCGTTTTGAGTATATCTAGAACGAAGAGATATTCTCATTATGAGCATATGTCAATTGCGGGAGAGCGGCAGTTTCGTTCCGGAAAGGGCGCGTTCATCGAGGACGGTCTGGCGGAAGCGGAAAAGCTTTGCCGGTCGTCCGCCGGTTTCCGTGGCCATGTCGCCGGTTTCTTCCACCAGTTGCTGCTGTTCGATCAGCCGGCGAAAATTCTGCTTGTGCAGCGTCAGCCCGGCCAACGCCTCGACGGCGCGCTGCAATTGCAGCAGCGTGAAGGTATCGGCCATCAGTTCGAATACCACCGGCCGGTATTTGATTTTCGCCCTCAACCGGGCAATTCCGGTGGCGAGGATGCGGCGGTGATCGGCGAACATCGGCCTTCCGAAATTGATCCGGGGTTCGGCCTGTGCTTCCTCAACTAGCCCCGCCTCATACAGCAGCTCATAGCGCTGAAGGGTGAGTTCCTCGTTCCAGCCGCCGCCGTCGAGGCCGAAGGTAAAATCGGCCCGCAAGTGGCGCTGGTTTTTACAAGATGGGTCGGAATCCGCCCATCCCCGCAGCTTCTCGATGATGCTGGCGAGAACCGCGGGGCGTCCTTGGCGATGGTCTTCCCACGGGAAATAATCGTACCACCCGTGCCAGAAAGGACGTTTGCCGTCCATCGCCTCCTGTTCGCGGACAAGTCCCAGATAGCCGATGGAGATGGTTCTGCCGCCCGGAATATCGTTGTTTCGGTCGCGGTCGGCGAAGGTGTAGAGCTGCTCGAGATAACCGACGGGATGATGCGTCTGCTCGTGAATCCATTCCCGCAAGCCGCTTTGAAGCGTCCTGTGACCGAATTCGAAGGGTCCCGAAGGAAGCGCCGCCCCCGCCCGAACGGTCATCACGCGCGGTTCATCTCCGGTAATGGCGGTGACGACGGCAATGAGTTCGGCATGGGCAAGCCCGATGGTCACGGCGGCTCCTGTGATCTGTGGCGGCAAGGTCCACCTTCTTTGGCACAGGAAGATCGCTTCGCCAACATGGCGGCCGAAATGGCCTGTCGATAAGCGACCGGCCAAAAAAGATACTATATCAGACAAAAGAATGAATTCTTGTGGTTAGCCGTTTATCGTCCATTATGGTAGAGACCCGCCACAAGCATCTCAGACTGTTGAAGGCCGATGTTGAAGAACATATCTCTCGAAGAGACACTTGTGGGTTACTACACTTGGAACATTGGGCAAAATCTGGTTTATCTGGATGCCGTGGCCGCGCGCCTGCGGGAGGTTCGTCCGGAAAAGGCCGCCCGCGGTATCCCGGTAGAGGATTTTATTGCGCAAATCGAAAGCGGCTCCCGGGCGCGTGTGGCTGAAGCGGTCTATAATTCGCTGACGAACGGCGTGTTTTACGATCAGGAATACCGTATCCAGCTCACCTCTGGTGGTTTTCGCTGGCTGCGGACAACAGGACGCGTGATCCTCGACAGCGATCGGCTTCCGATCATGGCCATGGGCACGGTCAGGGATATCAGCGCAGGCAAGCTTCTATTGATGTGATGGGCTGCCGTGGCCTCTCGCAAGGGAACGTCAGGCCGATGTTATTTTGTTCATTGTTTTTGATGTTGCGGTGACATGGTCCGGCAGGTCGCAATTTTGCTGTTTCAGATCGTCCTGGTCATAGGCGTCGCCATAGCCGGCATGCGTATTGCCTCGCTTGTCAATGGCGAGACTGCCTCCGCCTCGGCAGGACTTGCGCCCAACACCGAACAGCTGTGGACCACCTCGCCCGTACGGGTTGACCCCATCCGGCAGGAATACGAGCGCGTTCCGACCCCGCCGGATCCCCTCCCGCTGAAGATGCATGCCGACCAGCGCCTTCGCGTTATCTCCAGCAGCCGCTTCACCTTCAAAAACGAGGAGTTCCGCCTAGCAGGCGTGGAGGAGGTGGAGAGAAACCGTGTCTGCACCACCCCGGACGGCCGCCGTTATGCCTGCGGCCTCAATGCCTTCAAAGCGCTGGAGAACCTTTTGCGCGGCAGATATGTCGAATGTCGCGTGGTGGAGGAGAGCGGTGCGCTCCGTTCTCTGGAATGCCGTATCAACGGACAGGATGTGCGGGCGTTATTGCGATAGATGGCCGCGTGAGGTGGGACTGAAGGTCGCACGATCCAGATTTTACTGACGTGATGAATTTTGTCTTGGGAAATTTGGTGGAGCTAAGCGGGATCGAACCGCTGACCTCTTGCATGCCATGCAAGCGCTCTCCCAGCTGAGCTATAGCCCCATAAGGGTTCCGGCATTTCTTCCGGTTCCGGGAACCGAAGCGGTAGTTGTTCCGTTCGGTGGCGGCTTACTACTGCGGCTTTCCGACGAGTGCAAGCATAAAAAACGGCCCGGCGTCATTTTTTTGTCGTCGGGCCGAATTGTCGAATAAAATCAAGCTTCTTCGTCGTCGCCCGATACGCCGATGATACCGGACATGTCGTCGTCGTCATCTTCGTCGTCGGTTTCCAGGAAGGTGTCGTCATCGTCGTCGATTTCGACGTCATCGTCGTCGCCGAGATCAGGGATATCGTCGCCGCTGTTGTCGCCGTCGGCATCTTCCAGCGACACGAGTTCGACTTCCGTGTTTTCGGTATCGACTTCCGCTACATCCTCTTCTTCAGCCTGCTCGAGCTTTGCCTGAGCTGTGCTTTCCTCGAAGAAGGAGAGCGGCCAGGACTTGCCGGTGTAAGGAGAAACGACCGGATCGCGGTTCAGATCGTAGAACTTCTTGCCGGTATCGGGGTCTGTGCGCTTGGTACCAAGTTCCGCTTTTGCCACTGTCTAAGCCTCAAATTGTCGAATGAGTTTCGGTGTGTACGCCGTAAAACCGGCATAGACGGTAAAATTTATAGCCGGTCCCCTTAATCGTTGCGCTCTTTCGTGTCAAAGACAAACTTCGGGTGCCTCCTGCCTTGGCGCAACCCCTGTGCGGGAATGCTGATATAAATCGTAAGGCGTGTCGCACTCTATTATATGAATAACAGATGCACAGGCGGAAAGCTTAATGACCTTCACGATCGCCATAGACGGGCCGGCTGCGGCGGGCAAGGGAACCCTGTCGCGAAAGATCGCGGAAGCCTACGGTTTTCATCATCTCGATACCGGGCTGACCTACAGGGCGACAGCGAAGGCGCTTCTGGACGCGGGTCTGCCGCTGGATGACGAGGCCGTGGCGGAGAAGGTCGCCCTGGAGGTCGATCTTGCGGGGCTCGACCGCTCCGTCCTGTCCCGGCACGATATTGGCGAAGCCGCGTCGAGGATTGCGGTGATGACACCGGTGAGGCGCGCGCTCGTGATGGCGCAGCAGCGTTTTGCCTTGAGGGAGCCGGGTACGGTTCTCGATGGCCGCGATATCGGCACGGTAGTATGCCCGGATGCGCCAGTGAAGCTATATGTCACCGCCTCTGCCGACGTGCGGGCGCGCCGGCGCTACGATGAGATTCTGGCCAATGGCGGCACCGCGGATTATGATGCCATTTTCGCCGAGGTGAAAAAACGCGACGAGCGCGACATGGGCCGCGCCGACAGCCCGTTGAAACCCGCTGAAGACGCGCACTTGCTAGATACGTCGGAAATGAGTATAGAGGCGGCGTTTCAGGCCGCGCGCACGATCATCGACGCCGCTCTGAAGAGATAGGTTTTTCGCGGAACGGCTTCCTGCCGTCTGCGTTTAGTCAGGAATTGCCCGAAGACATGTCCTTGCGCCGGAAAGCCTTTTGAAAAGGCGGGCATGGGGTCGGGTATCAACAACACTAGCCCACCGGCGCTTTTGTATTCGCCATTGCGCGGATGCAATCAGGAGATTTCATGTCAGTATCTACCCCCACGCGCGAAGATTTCGCAGCGCTTCTCGAAGAATCCTTTGCCTCCAACGATCTTGCCGAAGGCTATGTTGCCAAGGGTATCGTAACGGCAATCGAGAAGGACGTTGCCATCGTCGACGTCGGCCTCAAGGTTGAAGGCCGCGTACCGTTGAAGGAATTCGGCGCGAAGTCCAAGGACGGCACGCTGAAGGTCGGCGACGAAGTCGAAGTTTACGTCGAGCGCATTGAAAACGCTCTCGGCGAAGCCGTTCTGTCGCGCGAGAAGGCTCGCCGCGAAGAAAGCTGGGTCAAGCTCGAAGCCAAGTTCGAAGCTGGCGAGCGCGTCGAAGGCGTCATCTTCAACCAGGTCAAGGGTGGTTTCACCGTCGATCTGGATGGCGCTGTTGCGTTCCTGCCGCGTTCGCAGGTCGACATTCGTCCGATCCGCGACGTTACCCCGCTGATGCACAACCCGCAGCCCTTCGAAATTCTCAAGATGGACAAGCGTCGCGGCAACATCGTTGTTTCGCGTCGTACGGTTCTCGAAGAGTCGCGTGCCGAGCAGCGTTCTGAAATCGTTCAGAACCTCGAAGAAGGCCAGGTTGTTGACGGCGTCGTCAAGAACATCACCGATTACGGTGCGTTCGTTGACCTCGGCGGCATCGACGGTCTGCTGCACGTCACCGACATGGCATGGCGCCGCGTCAACCATCCTTCGGAAATCCTCAACATTGGCCAGCAGGTCAAGGTTCAGATCATCCGCATCAACCAGGAAACCCACCGTATCTCGCTCGGCATGAAGCAGCTCGAGTCGGATCCGTGGGATGGCATCTCCGCCAAGTACCCGGTTGGCAAGAAGATCTCCGGTACGGTCACGAACATCACCGACTACGGTGCATTCGTTGAGCTGGAGCCGGGCATCGAAGGCCTGATCCACATTTCCGAAATGTCCTGGACCAAGAAGAACGTACACCCCGGCAAGATCCTGTCCACGAGCCAGGAAGTTGACGTTGTCGTTCTCGAAGTCGATCCGTCGAAGCGCCGTATCTCGCTCGGTCTCAAGCAGACGCTTGAAAACCCGTGGCAGGCATTCGCTTACAGCCATCCGGCTGGCACGGAAGTCGAAGGCGAAGTCAAGAACAAGACCGAATTCGGCCTGTTCATTGGCCTCGAAGGCGATGTCGACGGCATGGTTCACCTGTCGGACCTCGACTGGAACCGTCCGGGTGAGCAGGTCATCGAAGAGTACAACAAGGGTGACGTCGTTAAGGCTGTCGTTCTCGACGTTGACGTTGAGAAGGAACGCATCTCGCTCGGCATCAAGCAGCTCGGCAAGGACGCTGTCGGCGAAGCCGCTTCTTCCGGCGACCTGCGCAAGAACGCAGTCGTTTCCGCTGAAGTCACCGCGGTCAACGATGGCGGTATCGAAGTGAAGCTCGTCAACCACGAAGACCTCACCTCGTTCATCCGTCGCGCTGATCTTTCCCGTGACCGTGACGAGCAGCGCCCTGAGCGCTTCTCCGTTGGCCAGGTTGTCGACGCCCGCGTCGTCAACTTCTCGAAGAAGGACCGCAAGGTCATGCTTTCGATCAAGGCTCTGGAAATCGCTGAAGAGAAGGAAGCCGTCGCACAGTTCGGTTCGTCCGACTCGGGCGCTTCGCTCGGCGACATCCTCGGCGCGGCTCTGAAGAACCGCGGCGAATAATCGTCCAGATCGTTGAAATGAAGAACCCGCCGGAATTTTCCGGCGGGTTTTTTCTTGGGCGATCCGCCGGCAGGCAATGTGGCGTTCAGAGGACGCCGCTCATCTTGAGGTAATAATTCTCCGCGCTGTCGTCGGCGGCCGTCGCCGTCGGACGTTCCTGCGTGTCGATCCCGTCATTGGCGGCAACGCGCTCTTCCAGGCCGTCGTCATCGCCGGAATTTTCAGACTCCGCTCCGCTTTCGCTTTCCGCCTCATCGTCGGAAAAAGGCCCGCCGCCCCGGGGTGGCGCTTCTGATTCGTAATCATCATCGGCAGGGGGATAAGCGACGAGCGGCAGCGGCGTACCGTCTTTTGCCAGAGCGGCGGCGATCAGCGATTGCGAAGCGGATTGCTCCATCATCGCCATTCTCGCTTCCGTGTCCAGCGGGAGTCGCGAAGAGTAGGGAGCTTCAGGCCGGTGAGCCACCGTCTCCGCTTCTTCCCCTGTTGGGTGGGCAGCGGACGTCATCAGCCCCGACTTTTCGGTTGGCTGATCGTCGGGCGATGGCGGCTGGATGCCCTGCGGCATGGCAGGGGGCTGCTGCGTCGTGCTTGCTCTCGCCGGCAGTTTGCCGGCCGCGGCGGCCAGCACAAGACTGGCCACGTTCTCTGCATCAGTTGCAGGCGGGCCGAAGATTGATGGTGAGGCGGTGCGGACGTCTTTCTGCTCGGTCTTCATCATCTCCCGAGGCGGAAGGGCAGGGCGTGTTTCGCCGGTTTGCGCGCGAGGCGGATTGCCTGGACGGGTCTCTGCCGGCGCTTCTTTTGTCATGCTGCCCGTCTGCGGCGGAAGCGGACGCGTTGTGTTTTCCGTCCTGCCTTCCGGTTTTGCCGGCTGGTCTGGCAGGTCAGGCGCATTTGCGGGCGCGGCGGAACGCCGGACGGCTCCTTCCGGTTGCGCGGCCAGCGCCGTGACCGTTGCCTTCATTGCCGCACCGCTGAGAGCGAGTGGGCCAGTGAGCAGCGGCAACAGACGGCCGGTTGTCGTGGAGCCCGGCAATTGCGCTGCCGCGGGCGGATTGGAACGGAACTCCGCATTGGGGCTCGCGGCGGTCGGCTGCTGCCTGGGCTGGGCGGGCGCCGGACTGGCGGAATTATTCTGCTGATAGGAGGAGACCACCGCCCTCGCAGCCAGATCGGCCCCCCTGTAACGCGATAGTTCGATCAGCAGCGCAAGCCGCGCCGCATCCGGTCCCGTCGGCTGTTTCAGGATTTCCGCGAGCATCGAAAGGCTGAGACCCTGCAGTGCTTTGCCAATCTGCTGTTCCAGCGCAAGACGCTGCGCGGGCGGCAGGGCGCGTAAGGCTTCCGTCAGACGCCCGACATAGGTTTCGACGGCTTCGCCGTCCCGTCGCGGCAGGTTCATCAGCTTGCCGAGTGTTTCCGCCAAGACTGCGGTGCTCCGGGCCAGATGGAACTCGCCGGCGAGGGAGGCCACTGCAGCCCGTGAAAAAAGGCTGGCGCTCTGTTCGGGAAGGGCAGCGCTTGGTTGCGGCTGCACGACGCCTTTCGGCTGCGCGCGCTGCGCCGGCGCGAGCGAGGCTCCATAGGTGGCATCGGCTGCGGAAACTTTGGATACAGGCGGTAACATGCTGCGCTCCGTTTCTATCGGTGGCCGGCGCCGGCTGCGAAAGCGCCAATCCCCATTGGCTCTGTGATCCGCATCTGCCTCGAATGTTGAAAATCGCCACGCCGCTGGCATACAGGTGTCATCTCGCCCGCTCATGCGGGAGCGCCATGTGCACCATAGGCTCGAAGGCCGCTCTTTTCAGCGCACACAGAATCATCAAGCCGAATCCTCGCCTGCAGATATTAAGATTTGGCTAACCAAGTGATTGCGCACGGCCGGACCGGCTCAGGGCGAAACGCCTATGAACATGCGATAAAGCCCGTTGTCGTCCGAGTTGACGGAGGAGATACGATCGGGTTCGCTCACCGTGACTTCCAGCGCCTCCGGCGGCATGGCATCCAGCCAGCTCGCTTTCGGAAAGCTTCGCTCCGGCTGGATTTCTGCGGGCGCGATAGTCGCTTCTTCGCCAGCCAGTGGAATGATGGTGGCATCCTCCGGCGCGAGGGGCGGAGCCGCCATGGAAAGAAGGGCCTGGGCCGCGTTCGGTTCGGCATCGTGAATGGCGCCGCCTGACACGCCTGAGATATCGACCATGTCTGAACTCACATCATGTTTCGCTCACGTGACAGTTCCAGACGGCAATCATGCCGCCTTTTTCTTCAGCAATGCATAAAGGCCGTTTTCATCGACCGAAATCGGCAAGATGTCGGTTCCGGCAGCTTCGACAGCGGCCTGTGCATCAAGCAGCTTTTCTGCCTCGTTTTCCGCATCGGCCGGCGTGGTGGCCGCATCCGCTCCCTCAGGCTCGTTATCGCCTTCAGCAGGTGGGGCCTCTTCCGCCGGCGTTGCCGCGAGCACGGAAATCAGGGCGATTTCCGATGAAATGTCGGCGGGGCCCTGGCCGGCTGCGCCATCCGCCTTCTCATCGGCGGAGGCGTCAATGTGCTCCTTCACGACGTCCTGAAGTTCCTGCACGTCCTCAAGCTTGCCCTGTGCGTCACGGGTCTGGATATCTTCTTCCCGTTCGGCTGCCACTTCCGCATCGTTGATTTCGCCAATGCGCTTTTCGCCACGTTCGGCCTGCAATTCTTCCTTAGACTTCGGATCTGCCACGTCTTCCAGACGCTGGATGACCTTCAGGGTCTCCCTCGTCATGAAGAGAGTGCCTTGTGCCTTGTCATTGAGCGCATCTTTTACCGCTCGCGCCTGATCTCCGTAAGGATTGGCGATGGCGGCGATCATCGCGCTGGCTGAGATGCCGAGCTCCTCGAGACCGGTCGATTCCTCCAGTTCACTGACGTTCATGGGCAAGGTCGCCCGCGCGGCCATGATGGCCTCCGACATCTGCGCGCCAAAATCCTCCTCCGTTCCGGTGAGGCCGGCACGCTCGGCGATGCGGGCGGCAAGGGCCGCCATGGGATCGGTTTTGGCGTTGACGCCGTTGTTCAGTACATCGACGACCTGCAACTGCGAAACACCGAAGGAGGCGAGGGAAATTGTGGTGGCTTTTCCCTGCGCATCGGTTTTTTCGAAACCCTGGGTCAGGGTCAGCGCATCCTGAAGCCTTTGTGCGAAGGAAAAATTGGATTCATCCACGTCCTGCGTGATGCCGAGGGCGGCGGAAAAGCGGGAAACAAGCGAGGCGAAGGCATCCGGGTCCGGCTTCATGGCACCGAAGAGATAAGCGCTTATCTTCTCATTGGCGACGCGCTGGCTTTCATCCGGCTGCGGGTTCGTTCTGACCGCATCATCCTTCTTGGTGCCGTTGGCCTTTTCCTGCTCCTCGCGCTGGCGTTCCTCGATGGATTCGACCATCGAGCGCATGAGGTCGCTCACTGCAATGCCCGCCGTCTGTTGTAGCGGAGTAATCATCTGGAAAGTCCCCGGCCGCCCAAAGTTACGGCCGAGAATAGGCAAGTCTGGTAAATCAGTGTTTAAACGAAGGCGAAAACGCTCAGCTATGGGCGAAAATGTCGGTTTCGTCCCAGCCGAGCAGGTCTAGCTTCGCACGGGTCGGTAAAAACGCGAAACAGGCATCGGCATGATCAAGGCGGCCGTCGCGGATGAGACGCGCCGTCAGCTTGTCGCGCAGCGCATGCAGATAAAGAACGTCGGAAGCGGCATATTCGAGCTGCGCCGGGGAAAGCGTTTGCGCTGCCCAGTCCGAAGATTGCTGCGCCTTGGAAATATCGACCTCCAGCATTTCCTTGAGGTTGTCCTTCAGCCCGTGCCGGTCCGTATAGGTGCGGGTCAGCCGTGAAGCGATCTTGGTGCAGAAGACCGGCGTGGTCGTCACACCGAACGTATGAAAAAGCACGGCGATATCGAAACGGCCATAGTGAAAGATCTTCTGGTGGGCGGGATCGGCAAGCATGCGCACGAGGTTCGGCGCTTCTTTCTGCCCAGCGGCGATGCGGATGATGTCTGCCGTGCCGTCGCCCGGCGAAAGCTGGACGACGCAGAGGCGGTCGCGACGCGGCACCAGCCCCAGCGTTTCCGTATCGATGGCGATGGCGCCGGTATAGCGCGCGGCATCTTCGGCGGAAATATCGCCTTCGTGATAACGGATGGGTGCTGCCATGTCCTGCTCCAGAAATTCCTGTCTACTGCTCCGGCTATAACGGAAAGACTAGCGGGACGATACCGTTTTATCGGTCGGTCCGCCGCGCCACGCCGCACGCCCTTGGCACTTGCCTTTGCGAAAGTCCCCGGGTTAGGGTCGGAAATCTTTTCCTGACAAATCGCATGAATTCCCGATGACAAAGAAAATCTATCTCGCCGGACCGGAAGTGTTCCTCCCGAATGCGCGCGAAATGCTCGACCTCAAGGCAGCACTGGCGCGGGAGGCCGGCTTCATCCCGCTTTCGCCGGGCGATCTGCAGATCCCGCCGGCGGATACCAGGATCGGTCATGGCTGCAACATCAATGAAGTCGACGAACGGATGATGCTTGAAGCGGATGCCGTGATTGCCAATCTCACACCGTTTCGCGGCATCGCCGCCGACACGGGAACGAGCTACGAGCTGGGCTTCATGTGCGCGCTGGGCAAGCCGGTGTTCGCCTACACCAATGTCGCGGCCAATCACTTCAGCCGCATCAAGGCGCATTACGGCAATGTTGTCACCGTGGATGAAACGGGCCGGTATCGCGGACCGGACGGGTTGTCGATCGAGAATTTCGACATGGTCGACAATCTCATGCTGCACGGCGGGATTTTGCGGCGGGGCGGCAACGTTATTGTCGGCGACGTTTCCGATGAGGACTTGTATACGGATCTCGCGGCCTACCGGCGTTGCCTTGCAGCGGCGGCGGAAAAACTACTGACACCGATTGACCCTGAAAAAACGAATAGAGTGGAGGCATCATCATGAGCGGAACCATCCTCATCACCGGCGCGACGTCGGGCTTCGGAGAGGCTACGGCCCGACGCTTCATCAGAGAAGGCTGGAAGGTCATCGGCACGGGCCGTCGGGCGGAACGACTGGAGGCACTGGCGGCCGAACTCGGATCGGCTTTCTACGGCGCCGCCTTCGACATCACCGATGAGGACGCGGCCGAAAAAGCGCTTGCCGCCTTGCCGGAGGGCTTCCGAGACATCGATGTCCTCGTCAACAATGCCGGTCTGGCACTGGGCACGGCCCCCGCGCCGCAGGTGCCGCTAAAGGACTGGCAGACCATGGTGAACACCAACATCACCGGTCTGCTGAACATCACCCACCATCTCCTGCCGACACTGATCGACCGTAAAGGTATCGTCGTCAACCTTTCGTCTGTTGCCGCGCATTATCCCTATACGGGCGGCAATGTATACGGCGGCACCAAAGCCTTCCTGCGGCAGTTTTCGCTCGGTCTGCGCTCGGATCTGCACGGCAAGGGCGTCAGGGTAACCTCGATCGAACCGGGCATGTGCGAAACGGAATTTACGCTGGTGCGCACCGGGGGCAATCAGGAAGCTTCGGACAATCTCTACAAGGGCGTCAATCCGATCACGGCCGATGATATCGCCAACACCATCTATTGGGTCGCCTCTCAGCCCAAACATATCAACATCAACAGTCTTGAGCTCATGCCAGTCAACCAGTCCTTCGCCGGTTTCCAGGTCTACCGGGAGAGCTGACCTCCCGCGGTAGGGTAGGTTGTGCCGAAAAACCGGGCAGTCATTCCGGAGCTATGCAGAAATGCAATGCTGCATTGCGAGACTTGCTCTGTTAAAAATCACAGATCCCGCTATATTCAAATCATCGAAGCGACGCACTCCTCCTCCCAGCGTCGCTCGATGTGGATCGGTGGTACTCCTCCTCCCAATCACCGATCAAGTTTGAAGCCTGCCGCACCTCCTCCCGCGGCAGGCTTTTTCCTTTTCTTGGCTCTTTTTTACGTGGTGGATTGGGGTCCGTTTCCCGGCTGCACGCGACGCGTGGACAAGGGGCTGGTTTCTCCCTTGGATTTCCGGGGGATTTTCGATTTCCGCGTCAAGGCAACGACTGCTGAAATCAGGCTCGCGTCGATCACGATTTCGTTATGTCTAGATAAATATGCACAGTTTTGTGGCGGTGCGTCCTCCCGCCCCATTGCTTAGCCTTCCCCCTGTGGTTAAGCATGGGCAAAAGAACGCTTGGGAGGTGCCGGCACGCCAGTGTCCGTGCGCCCGAAGGCGGCGGGGAGAGAATGGCAGACTTTCAAGAGGCGCTGAAGCAGTTTCAGCCGATCGCGGTTTCATCGATCGCTGAAGACGAGCTCAGGTTGCGGTTGCGTGGCCTGCAGGCGCGAATGACCCAGCAAAACATCAAGGCGGTCTGGCTCGACGCTTCGTCGTCGCTGACTTATTATACCGGTCTGTCGCTTGGCCTTTCCGAGCGTATTCACGGTGCTCTGGTGCCGGCCGAGGGCGAGCCGATCTATATAAGCCCGACCTTCGAGGAACCGAAACTCCAGACTCTGATCCGTATCCCCGGCGCAGTCGCCACCTGGGAAGAGGATGAAAGCCCGTTCGACCTGATGGCAAGGCGTATCGGTGCGCTGGCCTGTGCAGGTCACTTCGTCGCCATCGATCCCGCCACGCCCTTTGTTTTCGCATCCGCGCTCATGCAGCGTCTGGAAGGCCGAATCATTTCCGCTCAGCCCTTGATCGTCGCCCAGCGGCAGGTCAAGTCGGCAGCGGAGATCGCCCTTATTCAGACCGCGATGGACGCGAGCTATAATGTGCAGAAGGCCGTGTTCGAAGGACTGCGTCCCGGCATCTCCACCACGGAAGTCGCGGATTTCGTCAATGCCGCCCATATTGCCCTTGGTATGAAGCCGCTTTTTGTGGCGGTGCAGTTCGGCGAGGCGACGGCCTATCCGCATGGCGTGCCCCATGCGCAGACGCTGAACCAGGGCGACATGGTGCTGGTCGACCTCGGTGGTATTCTTCATGGCTATCGTTCCGATATCACCCGTACCTATGTCTTTGGCAAGCCAACGGAACGGCAGCGTTTTCTCTGGAATGCCGAACGTGACGCACAGGCCGCGGCCTTCGCTGCCGCTCGCGTTGGCGCCGCCTGTTTCGAGGTGGACAAGGCCGCCCGGGACAGTCTGAAGGCGGCCGGATTTGGCCCGGATTATCAGCTTCCCGGTCTGCCGCACCGCACGGGTCACGGGCTTGGGCTGGATATTCACGAAGAACCCTATATCGTTGCAGGAAATGCCACGGCGCTTGAGCCCGGCATGTGTTTTTCCATCGAGCCGATGCTGTGCGTTTATGGGGAATGCGGCGTTCGTCTCGAAGATATCGCTTACATGACGGAGGCAGGGCCGCGTTGGTTCTGCCCACCGGAAACGAACCGCGACCGGTTGTTTCAGCCGGTCGCCGGGTAATTGGTCGGGAGGCAAAGACCGAACGGCGAGACGGGCATCCCCGTGCCGCCGCTGACCAGAAGAGGTAGGCCCCTGGAGGGGGCCGCAGGAACTCAGAAAAAGAGGGAAAGGACCATCAGATGAAAATGCTGACCCGCAGTTTGCTTATCGCTTCTGCACTTGCGATGACTTCCGCCATGCCAGCCATGGCGAAGACCTTCGTTTACTGCTCCGAGGCATCGCCGGAAGGCTTTGATCCGTCGCCTTACACCGCCGGCGGCACCTTCGACGCTTCCGCGCATCCGGTCTACAACCGTCTGACGGAGTTCAAAAAGGGCACGACAGAAGTAGAGCCGGGCCTTGCGGAAAAGTGGGACGTTTCCAAGGATGGTCTCGAGTATACTTTCCACCTGCGCAAGGGCGTCAAGTGGCACTCCAACGACAAGTTCACGCCGAGCCGCGAATTCAACGCTGACGACGTGATCTTCAGCTACAACCGCCAGGGCGACGCGAAGAACCCGTGGAACCAGTATATCGCAGGCATCACCTACGAATATTACAACTCCATGGAAATGCCGTCCCTGATCAAGGAAATCGTCAAGGTTGACGATCACACGGTCAAGTTCGTGCTGACCCGCCCGGAAGCGCCGTTCCTCGCCAACATCGCCATGCCTTTCGCATCCATCGTGTCGAAGGAATATGCCGATACGCTTGAGAAGGCCGGCACCAAGGAAGACTTCAACAACCTGCCGATCGGCACCGGTCCGTTCAAGTTCGTCGCCTATCAGAAGGATGCGGTCATCCGCTTCCAGAAGAACGCCGACTACTGGGGTGAAGCCCCGAAGATCGACGACCTGATCTTCGCGATCACGCCTGACGCCGCGGTTCGCCTGCAGAAGCTGAAGGCTGGCGAATGCCACCTGATGCCATACCCCGCTCCGGCTGATCTCGCGACCATCCGCGCCGACAAGAACCTCAAGCTCGATGAACAGCCGGGCCTGAACGTCGCTTACTTCGCCTACAACACGACCGTTGCACCTTTCGACAAGCCGGAAGTCCGCAAGGCGCTGAACATGGCGATGAACAAGCAGGCGATCATCGACGCCGTGTTCCAGGGTGCAGGCCAGGTTGCCAAGAACCCGATCCCGCCGACAATGTGGTCCTACAACGACAGCATCAAGGACGATGCTTACGATCCGGAAGCTGCCAAGAAGGCTCTCGAAGCCGCTGGCGTCAAGGATCTGTCGATGAAGATCTGGGCGATGCCGGTGCAGCGTCCTTACATGCCGAACGCCCGTCGTACCGCCGAGCTGATCCAGTCGGATTTCGCAAAGGTCGGCGTCAAGGCCGAGATCGTCTCCTTCGAGTGGGGTGAATATCTCAAGAAGTCCACCGAAACGAAGCGCGACGGCGCCGTCATCCTCGGCTGGACCGGCGACAATGGTGACCCGGACAACTTCCTTAGCGTTCTCCTGTCCTGCGCCGCAACCGGTGAAGGCGGTGCGAACCGTGCACAGTGGTGCAACAAGGAGTTCTCGGACCTCTTGGCCAAGGCAAAGCAGACCACCGACGTTGCCGAGCGCACCAAGCTTTATGAGCAGGCACAGGTGATCTTCAAGGAACAGGCTCCGTGGGCGACGCTTGCGCACTCCACGCAGTTCGTTCCCATGTCCGCCAAGGTTTCCGGCTTCACCATGAGCCCGCTTGGCGACTTCACCTTCGAAAACGTCGACATCGCGGAGTAATCCCCGAACAACCGGACGCGCGGAAGAACCCTGTTCTTCCGCGCGTCTTTTCAGGAAAAAGCCATGATCCGGTTCATTCTCGGCAAACTTCTCTATCTCGTTCCGACCTTCCTCGGGATCACCATCGTTGCCTTCGCCTTCGTGCGCGTCCTGCCGGGCGATCCCGTGCTGCTGATGGCGGGCGAGCGTGGCATTTCGCCAGAACGGCATGCGCAGCTTGCCGAACAGCTCGGCTTTGCCCAGCCCGTGTGGCAGCAATATCTTCATTTCCTGGGACGGCTGCTTCAGGGCGATCTCGGTAATTCGCTGGTCACCAAGAAGCCGGTTCTCACCGAGTTCCTGTCGCTCTTTCCCGCGACGGTCGAGCTTGGTCTCGTCGCCATCATCATCGCAACGCTCATCGGCGTGCCGGTCGGTGTCATCGCCGCCATCAGACGTGGTTCCTGGTTCGACCAGATTTCCATGACGACGGCTCTGGTCGGTTTTTCCATGCCGATCTTCTGGTGGGGGCTGCTGCTCATCATCATGTTCTCCGGTATCCTGCAATGGACGCCGGTTTCGGGCCGCATCTCGCTGATGTATTTCTTCCCCTCCGTCACCGGTTTCATGCTGATCGACAGCCTGATCTCGGGGCAGAAGGGTGCGTTTGCCTCGGCCCTGTCGCATCTCATCCTGCCCTCGGTGGTGCTTGCCACCATTCCGCTTGCAGTGATTGCGCGCCAGACGCGTTCAGCCATGCTGGAGGTTCTCGGTGAGGATTACGTGCGCACGGCCCGTGCCAAGGGCATGTCTCCTTCCCGCGTGGTCGGCATTCATGCGCTGCGCAACGCCATGATCCCCGTCATCACCACCATCGGGCTGCAGATCGGCGTGCTGATGGCTGGCGCCATCCTGACCGAAACCATCTTTTCCTGGCCGGGTATCGGCAAGTGGATGATCGATTCCATCTCGCGCCGCGACTATCCGGTCGTGCAGAGCGGCCTGCTGTTGATCGCGGGTCTGGTGATGATCGTCAACCTGCTCGTCGACCTCACCTACGGCCTCATTAATCCAAGGATCCGTCACAAATGAGCGATGTGACCACAGCTCCGGTCGTCAGGCTTTCTGACGCCGCCATCCGCCGCCGGATGATCGCCGATTTCTGGTTCTATTTCCGTCAGAACCGTGGTGCCGTCATCGGCCTTGCCGTGTTTATTCTCCTCGTGCTGGTCGCGGTTTTTGCGCCGCTGATCGCACCGCATGATCCAACCCAGCAATATCGCGATGCGCTGCTGGTGCCGCCGGTCTGGCAGGAAGGCGGCCGTGCCGGCTTCTTCTTCGGCACCGACGCCGTCGGGCGTGACATGTTGTCCCGTCTGATATACGGCGCGCAATATTCGCTGTTCATCGGCATCGTTGTCGTTTCCATCGCGCTCATTGGCGGCATTGTCATCGGTCTCATTGCCGGCTTCTTCGGCGGCTGGGTCGATACCGTCATCATGCGTGTGATGGACGTCATCCTGGCGTTCCCATCGCTGCTTCTGGCGCTGGTGCTGGTCGCGATCCTTGGGCCGGGGCTCACCAACGCGATGATCGCCATTGCCATCGTCTATCAGCCGCATTTTGCGCGTCTGACGCGTGCGGCGGTGATGAGCGAGCTTCGGCGTGAATATGTCACGGCCGCGCGCGTGGCCGGTGCCGGCAATCTCCGGCTGATGTTCAAGACCATCCTGCCGAACTGCCTTGCACCACTGATCGTACAGGCAACGCTTTCGTTCTCGTCCGCCGTTCTCGATGCGGCCGCACTCGGGTTCCTCGGCATGGGCGCTCAGCCGCCTGCCTCCGAATGGGGCACGATGCTGGCGGAAGCGCGTGAGTTCATTCTGCGCGCCTGGTGGGTTGTTACCCTTCCCGGCCTGACGATCCTGATCTCGGTGCTTGCCATCAACCTGATGGGTGACGGGCTGCGTGATGCGCTCGATCCCAAACTGAAGCGGAGCTGAGATATGAGCCTGCTGAAAATCAAGAACCTGACGGTGAAATTCGCCACCGCCACCGGTGCCTTCACCGCCGTCGACGGCATTGATGTGTCCGTGGACAAACACGAAGTGCTGGCCATCGTCGGTGAATCCGGTTCGGGCAAATCGGTATCGATGCTCGCCGTCATGGGCCTGCTGCCGGATACGGCGACGATTACCGCCGATGAGATGGTCTTTGACGGCATCAATCTGCTGGCCATGTCGCCGCAGGAGCGCCGCAAGCTGATCGGCCATGAGATCACCATGATCTTCCAGGAGCCGGTCGCCTCGCTTAATCCGTCCTTCACGGTCGGCTTCCAGATCGAGGAAGTGCTTCGCCTCAATCTCGGCATGAGCGGCGCTGCCGCCCGCGCCCGCGCGCTGGAGCTATTCCGTGCTGTCGGTATTCCCGATCCGGAATCCAAGCTCAAAGCCTATCCGCACCAGATGTCGGGCGGGCAGTGCCAGCGCGTGATGATCGCGATTGCGATCGCCTCCAAGCCGCGTCTCCTGATCGCCGACGAGCCGACGACTGCGCTCGACGTGACGATACAGAAGCAGATTCTCGACCTGCTGATGAAGCTGCAGGAAGAATATGGCATGGCGCTGATCCTCATCACCCACGATATGGGCGTGGTTGCCGAGACCGCCGATCGTGTCGTCGTGCAATATAAGGGCCGCAAGATGGAGGAGGCGGATGTGCTGAGCCTCTTCGAAGCCCCGCAGCATCCCTACACCAAGGCATTGCTTTCGGCCCTGCCGGAAAATGCCACCGGCGACCGTCTGCCCACCGTCTCCGATTTCTTCGGCAAGGAGGGCGTTCGATGAGTATCGTGGTTGAAGGCAAGGGCATTACCCGCGACTATCACGTTCCCGGCGGCCTGTTCGGCGGTGCGAGGATGGTGCAGGCCCTGAAGGGCATCGATTTCGCCGTCGAGCGCGGCAAGACGCTCGCTATTGTCGGTGAATCCGGCTCGGGCAAGTCGACGCTGGCTCGCATCATTGCCCTCATCGATCCGGCTTCCGGCGGTGAATTGAAGATCGATGGCCAGCCGGTCGATATCGCCAGGCGCCGTCCCGGCACGGAAATGCGCTCCAAGGTGCAGATGGTGTTCCAGAACCCCTATGGCAGCCTCAATCCGCGCCAGAAGGTGGGTGACGTGCTGATGGAACCACTCATCATCAACACGAAAATTCCTGCTTCCGAGCGCCGCGAGCGGGCTGAAGCCATGCTCGTCAAGGTCGGCCTTGGTCCTGAGCATTTCAACCGTTATCCGCACATGTTCTCCGGCGGCCAGCGCCAGCGCATCGCCATTGCGCGTGCACTGATGCTGAACCCGGCGCTGCTGGTGCTGGACGAGCCGGTCTCGGCACTCGATCTTTCGGTGCAGGCACAGGTCTTGAACCTGCTGCGCGATCTGCAGGAGGAATTCGAACTGACCTACGTCTTCGTCAGCCACGATCTTTCCGTGGTGCGTTACATTGCTGATGACGTGATGGTCATCTCCAAGGGCGAGGCGGTGGAGCAGGGCACGCGCGAGGAACTTTTCGCCGATCCGAAGCACCCCTATACCCGTCAGCTCTTCGCCGCGACCCCGATCACGGATGTCGATGCCATTCGCGCCCGCGTGGAGCGCCGCAAGGCGGCGAGACAGGCGGCGACAGCCTGACGGTTGACGAAAGGGGTTGGGAGCAGGTCGGATTTCCGGCCTGTTCTTTTTTCAGGACTTCAGGAAACGCCCAATTGCCGCCAGAGCGCCCTGCTCGCGAATGTTGCGATAGGCGGCTTTCAGGCCCAGGACAAAGGTTTCGCTGGCGGGCAGGTCGCTGCCAAAGGTGCGTTCGAAACTGAGGAAGCGGTCGACCACCGCATCCGGAGCCATCGCCAGTTGATCCGGCGAATCCCACTCCCTGAAGGCGGGGTCGAGAATGGTGATCGGCTGCCCCTTTTCATCTTCCTCTGCGCAGGACCTGATCCACAGCGCGACGGCAAAAATGACCGCTCCGCACTCAGCCTTTTCCGCCAGCAATTCTCGTAGTGGTGAAAGTATCCGCAGCGGCACTTTCTGCGACGCATCGGAGGCGATCTGCATGGTCTTGTGCTGCAATGAGGGATTGGCGAAACGCTGCCGCAGGCCGGCTGCGAATTCAGAACCATCGACGGCAGGGTCCAGCGTCCGTCCGACCTCACGCCAATAGACGTCGATGAAGTCGCGCACGGTCTTTTCAGCCCAGGCATCGGCCACCGTCGCAAGGCTGGCAATCTGGCCGATGGCGGCGATGGCGCTGTGGGAGCCGTTCAGCATCCTCAGCTTCATATGCTCGTAAGGTTCGACATCATCGACGAATTCCACGCCTGATTTCTCAAGCGCCGGCCTGCCATGGGGAAAACGGTCTTCGATGACGAAACGGAAATAAGGTTCCGCAACAACCGGCCATGCGTCGCTGAGGCCGAGTGTGGCCGAAATCGCATCCCGGTCCGCATCCGTGGTGGCGGGAACGATACGGTCCACCATCGAGCAGGGGCAGGCAATATTGGCTTCGATGAAGGAGGCCAGTTCCTGATCAGCAAGGCTCGCGAATTCCAGCAGCAGCTTTCGCAGCACGTGGCCGTTGGCGGGCAGGTTGTCGCAGGACAGCAGCGTCAGCGGCAGGGAACCTTCGGCACGTCTGCGCCGGGTCGCTGCAAGGATGAAGCCGTAGATCGAGCGCGGCCGCTCCGGGTTTTCGAGATCGTGGACGATATCGGGATGGTCACGCAGCAGGCTGCGGGAGGCGAGATTGGTCAGGTAACCCTTTTCCGTCACGGTCAGGGTCACGATGAGAACGCGCGGGTCGGCCATCCGCTCCACCAGTCGTTCCGGGTTTTCCGGGGCGACGACGGTCTCAAGAATCGAGCCGACGATGCGCAGGCGCTCGCTTTGGCCATCGCGAAGGCAGAAGGTGTAGAGATTATCCTGCGGTTCGATGGCGTCGCGGGTGTCCGGGCTGCGCAGCGATGCGGCGACGATGCCCCATCCTGTTTCGCCGCGATTGAGGCAATCGTCGATGAAAACCGCCTGATGCGCCCGGTGAAAGGCGCCGACGCCGAGATGCACGATGCCGGGCGTGATTTTCATGCGCTCATAGGCAGGGGTCGTGACCGTGTGCGGCAGGCGGGGCAGGGTTCTAGCGGAAAGCCGGTCCATCATCAGCACAAAATCCCCCTGTGGAATGAGATGGTCTCGGCTCGCGCTGATGGAATTGCGACCCCGGGGTTTTCGTGCATGCAGTCCTCCACTTGTCTTTTAAATGATCAGGCGCCGGCCTCTTTGAGCAATCGGACCTGACGCAGCGTGTTCTGGCGGCTGCGCTCCAGGTGCCGCCACAGCGCATCGATGATCTGGGCCTTGCTGCCGGCGGCAATGGCATCGGCAATATTCTGGTGCTCCTCGACCGAGCGGGCGTAATCACCGAGGATCGAGACGAAGACCGTGTGGGTCTGGTCTAGAATGCGCTCATGCGAACCGGAAATGACCGGAATGCGCGCCGCTGCGACCAGGGTCGTGTGGAAACTGCGGTCGTAAAAAAGCGCTTTCGACAATTCATCCAGCGTCGAACCTTTGGCGAAGGCGCGGTGTTTGTCGAGGCTTTCCAGCAGTGCCGCGTGCAGCGTTTCGTCCAGCTGGCCAGCATCGAAGGCCACTTCCACCGCACCTTTTTCAAGCAGCATCCTGGCCGCGTATAGTTCCTCCACATCCTCGACCGTGAAGTCGCGCACCACCATTCCGCGCCGGGACGAATTGACCACCAGCCCATCCGCCTCGAGTTTCAGGCAGGCTTCCTTGACCGGCGTCGGGCTGATGCCGAGATCGGCGGCAAGTTCATTTGGCAGCAGACGTTCGCCGCCGCGCAATTTGCCGCTGACGATGCGTGCGCGCAGTTCCCGGTGCGCCTGTTCGGCGAGCGTGACTTTGACGAGTGTGTTCATGACCACATCATCGCCCAGCTTTGCGAAGCAGGCAATGAGCGAATATTAAAAATAAAAAATTTTTTATTTTACAAAATCCGTTTTTCCGTTAGCTCTATCTGCCATCGGAAGCCGGCTGCCGGAGGAGGGCGGTCCGGCAATCCCCTGACGGTTTGACTCCTGCAACCATTGGACGCGGGAGATGACGCGATTTCACCCGCCCAGCCGGCAAAGCGTGTCTCAGAATGGGACTTCCGCCTTTCCTCCCCAGAAGCGTTCAAGCATCGAGGAATGACCGATCATGAAAATTACCGCCGTCGAACCCTTCATCCTGCACCTGCCGCTGACATCGGACTCCATTTCCGATTCCACCCACAGCATCACCCATTGGGGTGTTGTCGGCGCAAAGATCACCACCTGTGACGGCCTCGAGGGCTATGGTTTCACCGGTACCCATGCGCATCTGGCGTCGGACAGGCTGATCACATCCTGCATCAGCGATTGTTACGCGCCCTTGCTCGTCGGCGAGGATGCGTCGGAGCATTCACGGCTTTGGATGAAGCTCGCCCGTTATCCCTCGCTCCAATGGGTCGGCAGGGCCGGCATCACCCATCTGGCGTTAGCTGCGATCGATGTGGCTCTCTGGGACCTGAAAGCGAAAAAGGCAGGCGTGCCGCTGTGGCACTATCTCGGCGGCGCACGCACGGAGGCAGTGGAAGCTTATAATACCGATATCGGCTGGCTTTCCTTCTCGCTGGACGATTTGCTTGCGGGCAGCTCAAGGGCGGTGGAGGAAGACGGTTTCACCCGGCTGAAGATCAAGGTCGGGCATGACGACCCGAATATCGATATCGCCCGGCTTGCTGCCGCCCGCAAACGCGTCGGCTCATCCATCCGCATCGCCATCGATGGCAACGGCAAATGGGATTTGCCCACATGCCAGCGCTTCTGTGCGGCAGCGAGGGATCTGGACATCTACTGGTTCGAGGAGCCGCTGTGGTATGACGATGTGACAAGCCATGCCCGACTGGCGCGCAATACCACTATCCCGATTGCGCTCGGCGAGCAGCTTTATACGGTGGATGCGTTCCGTTCCTTCATCGATGCCGGCGCCGTCGCTTATGTCCAGCCGGATGTAACACGGCTTGGCGGCGTCACCGAATATATCCAGGTTGCCGATCTGGCGCTCGCCCATCGCCTGCCTGTCGTGCCGCATGCCGGCGAGATGAGCCAGGTGCATGTGCATCTGAGCTACTGGCATCCGGCGTCGACCATTCTCGAATATATTCCGTGGATCAAGGATCATTTCGAAGAACCGATCCAGGTGCGGGATGGTGTCTACAAACGGCCTGAGCAGCCGGGTGCGAGCACCACGCCGCTGGCGGAGAGCTTCGCGCGTTACGGCAAGGCGCTGAACTAGAGCAGCGGTATACAGCCCGGATTTTAACGGAGGGAAGCACGTCCTCCGTCATGCCGGACTAGATCCGGCATACAGCCACGGCGCGTCTACGCCGTGACAAGACTCTTTCGCGATCAAAGACTTGATCGCGCTGGACCCCGGATCAAGTCCGGGGTGACGGCGTGTGGGTGATACGATTTTTCCAGATTTAGCGCCAGCCAAGTGCCGGCGCTACCTGCTTCAGGATGGTTTCGATCACATGGGCGTTGTAATCGACGCCCAACTGGTTCGGCACGGTCAGCAGCAGCGTGTCAGCTTCGGCGATGGCTTCATCGGCCTTCAGCTGTTCGATCAGCTTTTCCGGTTCGGCGGCATAGCTGCGTCCGAAGATCGCACGCGTCTTATCGTCGATATAGCCGATCTTGTCGTCGCCTTCGTTACCGTAACCGAAATAGGCGCGGTCGCGATCATTGACGAGGGCGAAGATGCTGCGGCTGACGGAGACGCGTGGCTCACGCGCATGTCCGGCCTCCTTCCAGGCTTCCCGGAACGTGCGGATCTGCTGCGCCTGCTGGACGTGGAAAGGCTCACCGGTTTCGTCCGTCTTCAGCGTGGAGCTTTGCAGGTTCATGCCAAGCTTTGCCGCCCACACTGCCGTTGCATTGGAGCTCGAGCCCCACCAGATGCGCTCGCGCAAGCCTTCGGAATGCGGCTCCAGCCGCAGAAGACCCGGCGGGTTGGGGAACATCGGCCGCGGGTTCGGCTCGGCAAAGCCTTCGCCCTTCAAAAGCTCGAGGAAGACCTCGGTGTGCTGACGCGCCATATCTTCTTCGCTCTGGCCCTCGGCCGGGCGATAACCGAAATAACGCCAGCCATCGATGACCTGCTCCGGCGAGCCCCGGCTGATGCCGAGCTGCAGGCGTCCACCGGCGATGAGGTCGGCCGAACCGGCGTCCTCCACCATGTAGAACGGGTTTTCGTAACGCATATCGATGACGCCGGTGCCGATCTCTATCTTTTTCGTGCGGGCGCCGACGGCGGCCAGAAGCGGGAAGGGTGAGGCCAGCTGACGGGCGAAATGGTGCACACGGAAATAGGCGCCGTCAGCCCCCAGTTCTTCTGCGGCCACGGCGAGGTCTATCGACTGCAGCAGCGTATCGGCCGCCGAGCGGGTCTGCGACTGGGGGGAGGGCGTCCAGTGGCCGAAGGATAGGAATCCGATCTTTTTCATAATGACCTTCCAGATTTGGAGGATGTCCGCTAGTGCAGCGACATCGTTGTTGTCCCTCATATAAGCAACGGCGCAGATCCTCCAACCTGCGAGACGAAGACAGGGTGTCGCCGAAATGTGAACGATCGCGACTTCAGACCATGAGGCCGCGCTTGAGAATAAAGAGCTTTTCGTGGGCGCGCGCGGTGGTGAGGATGAAATCCATCAAGGAGCGCACCCGTGGCACATTGGCAAAGTCCTGATGGCTGGTGAGCCAGTAACCTCGCCGCAGCTCGACCTCACCCGGAAGCACCATCTGCAAATCCGGAAAGCGCGCGGCGATGAAATTCGGCAGGATGCAAAGCCCTCGGCCACCAAGCGTGGCGGTCAGTTGCGCAAAAATGCTCGAAGACTGGAAATTTGGCCGCAGGCCCGGAAGCACATCGCGCATGTAATCGAGGCCGGGTGAAAAGATCAGATCCTGCACGTAGCCGATGAAGAAGTGGTCGAGCAGGTCTTCCCGCTTCGTGATTTTCGGCTGTCCGGCGAGATAGGACCGTGAGGCGTAAATATGCAGCGTGTAATCGATGATCTGTTCATTGATATAGGGACCGGCCTTCGGCGGATCGAGCGTGACAGCCACATCCGCCTCCTTTCGGGAAAGCGCCATGATCTGCTGGATCGTCACCATTTCCACCATGATGTGGGGATGGGTGGCGGCGAAGTCCTTCAGCCTCTCGACGAAGAAAAAATTGGAAAAACCTTCAGGAGCGCTGAGGCGCACAACGCCGCGCAGTAGGCTGCCGCTTTCGGAAATATCCGATTGCAGCCGTTCAGCCTCTGCCTCTATGCGCTCGACGGTATCGACAAGTCGCCGCCCCACCGTCGTCAGCTCATACCCGCGCGGGTTCCGCTCGAAGAGCTTGGTTTTAAGCGAAAATTCCAGCCGGTCGATATGTCGGGAGACGGTGGCGTGGCTGGTGCGCAGGCTTCTGGCGGCGGATGAGAGCTGCCCGGTGCGGGCCACGGCCAGGAAATATTGAAGGTCGTCCCAGGTGAAAGGGGTGGCCATAATTGTCTCCCATCAAGAGTTCTGTTCAAAAATGAACAGTTCCTGTTCGCAATTTGATGATGACACGCTCTTGTGTCAACGGCCGAATTCGAGAAGTCTACGCTCAGGATGCGCCGCTTTGAGGAGGGCGGTGCGGCCATTCATGTGCAGGGTTTCGGTTCACCGCTGCACAGACAATCTGAGGCTCGCAATCATCTCTGGGAGGAGAAGTCATGCGCAAGAGTATCGTTTTATCCACGGCCATGGCACTGGCCGCCGGCACCGCCGCTTATGCCGCCGAGATTTCGGACGGCAAGGTCAAGATCGGTATCCTGAACGACCAGTCCGGCGTTTACGCCAATTTCGGCGGCAAATACTCCTATGAAGCCGCGAAGATGGCGGTTGAGGATTTTGGCGGCAAGGTGCTCGGTGCGCCGGTGGAAGTGGTGACCGCCGACCATCAGAACAAGGCTGACGTTGCCTCCAATATTGCCCGGCAGTGGTACGACACCGAACAGGTCGATTCCATCATGGAACTGACCTCGTCATCGGTGGGCCTTGCCGTGCAGGCACTTTCGAAGGACAAAAAGAAGATCACCGTCAACACCGGTGCTGCCACCACCGAGCTGACCGGCAAGCAGTGCAGCCCCTATGGTTTTCATTGGGCCTATGACACCTATTCGCTGGCTGTCGGCACCGGTGGCGCACTCGTCAAACAGGGCGGCGACAGCTGGTTCTTCCTGACAGCCGACTATGCCTTCGGTTATTCGCTGGAAGAAAATACGTCCAATTTCGTCAAGGCCAATGGCGGCAAGGTGCTGGGCTCCGTGCGCCATCCGCTCGCCACCACCGACTATTCGTCCTTCCTGCTGCAGGCTCAGTCTTCGGGCGCGAAGGTTATCGGCCTTGCCAATGCCGGTCTCGACACCTCCAACGCCATCAAGCAGGCTGCGGAATTCGGTATCGTTGCAGGTGGCCAGCGCCTTGCAGCGCTTCTCTTCACGCTTGCAGAAGTCCATGGCCTCGGCCTTGAGGCGGCTCAAGGGTTGACACTGACGGAAGGTTTTTATTGGGACCGCGACGATGAATCGCGCAAGTTTGGTGAGCGCTTCAAGGAACGAACCGGCGCCATGCCGAACATGGTTCACACCGGCACCTATTCCGCTGTCTTGCATTATCTGAAGGCGATCGAGAAGGCCGGCACCGACGATGCAGACGCCGTCGCCAAGGCCATGAAGGAAATGCCTGTCAACGACGTCTTTGCCAAGGACGGCCATGTGGCCGCCAATGGTCGGATGATCCACGACATGTACCTCATGGAAGTGAAGAAGCCTGACGAAAGCAAGCAGCCCTGGGATTATTACAAGGTTCTCGCCACCATCCCCGGCAAGGAAGCCTTCATGGACCCCGCAAAGAGCGGTTGCCCGCTGGTGACGCAATAAAAGACTGACGGAATAAAGGGGAAAGTTTCATGACGATCGCTCCCGCCCCCGCCGGGCAGGCAGAACCTCGCGTCGTTCTTTCGGCGCGTGGTCTCACCAAGACCTTCGGCGCATTCGCAGCCGTGAAAAACGTCGATCTCGACGTGCATCACGCCCGCGTCCATGCGCTGATCGGCCCAAACGGCGCCGGCAAGACAACGGTTTTCAACCTGTTGACCAAGTTTCTCCAGCCGACAGGCGGGGCGATCACCTTCATGGGAACGGATATAACAAAGACGCCACCGGACAAGGTGGCGCGTCTCGGCCTCGTCAGGTCTTTCCAGATATCGGCGGTGTTTCCGCATCTGACGGTTCTGGAAAACGTGCGGGTGGCATTGCAGCGGCCCAACAGCCTTGCAACGCAGTTCTGGCTGCCGCTATCTTCGTTGGACAGGCTGAATGCCCGCGCCGAGGAGCTGATCTCCATGGTGGGCCTCACGCGGGAAAAACACGCGCTTGCGGCCGATCTGTCTTACGGCCGCAAGCGGGTTCTCGAAATCGCGACTACGCTGGCGCTTGATCCCAAAGTTCTGCTGCTGGACGAGCCGATGGCGGGCATGGGTGGAGAAGATGTCTCGCATGTGGCCGAGCTTATTCGTGAGGTGGCAAAGACCCGCGCGGTGCTGATGGTCGAACATAATCTGAAGGTCGTGGCCGATATCTGCCATCACGTTACTGTTCTGCAGCGTGGAGAAATTCTGGCTGAGGGCGATTATGCCACGGTTTCTGCCGATCCGCGCGTGCGCACGGCCTATATGGGCACGGAGGAGGCTTGATATGGCGGCGATGCTCGAAGTCTCCAACCTGAAATCCTGGTATGGCGAAAGCCAGGCGCTGCACGGCGTCGATCTGACGGTCGGCGAGGGCGAAACCATCACCATTCTCGGCCGCAATGGCGTGGGCAAGACCACGACGTTGCGAACCATCATGGGCATCATCCGCAACCGCAAGGGCGTCATCAAGCTCGGCGGCAAGGATCTTATGCCGGTGCCGCTGCATCGTACGGCGAAATACGGCCTCGGTTTCGTGCCGGAGGAGCGCGGCATCTTCGCGACGCTGAGTGTTGAGGAAAACCTGAAGCTGCCGCCCGTCGTCGCGTCCGGCGGCATGACGCTCGATGAAATCTACGAGCTGTTTCCCAATCTTTACGAACGCCGCACCAGCCCCGGCACGAAGCTCTCCGGTGGCGAGCAGCAGATGCTGGCCATGGCGCGCATCCTGCGCACCGGCGTCAAGGTGCTGCTGCTGGATGAGCCGACCGAAGGGCTTGCGCCCGTCATCGTACAGCGCATTGGAGAGGTTTTGCAGAAGCTGAAGAGCCGCGGCATGACCGTGGTTCTGGTGGAGCAGAATTTCCGGTTTGCGAGCCGTATCGCCGATCGCTTCTACCTCATGGACCACGGCCAGATGGTCAGCGATTTTCCGGTGGGGGAGCTTTCCGCCCGCATGGGCGAGCTTAACAAGGTGCTGGGGGTTTAACCATGACGATGATCTTCGGCGTTCCAATTCAGGCGCTCCTCGGGCAATTGCTGGTCGGCCTTATCAACGGCTCATTCTATGCGCTGCTGTCACTTGGGCTTGCTGTCATCTTCGGGCTGCTGCGCGTCATCAATTTTGCCCATGGCGCGCAATATATGCTCGGCGCTTTCGTCGCCTTTCTCGGCCTGCAATATTTCGGCATCAATTTCTGGGTGGCGCTCATCGTCACGCCGCTCGTCGTCGCGCTGTTTGGGGCGATCATCGAACGTTTCCTTCTGTCGCGGCTTTATGATCTCGATCCACTCTATGGTCTGCTCTTCACCTTCGGCCTGGCGCTGGTGGTGGAAGGCACGTTCCGGTGGCTTTACGGCGCGGCGGGCCAACCCTATTCGGTGCCGCGCGAACTCGCAGGCGGCACCAATCTCGGCTTCATGTTCCTGCCGAACTACCGCGCCTTCGTCGTCGTGATCTCGCTGATCGTGTGCATCGCCACCTGGGCCTTGATCGAAAAGACGCGTCTCGGCTCCTATCTGCGCGCCGCGACGGAAAACCCGACCCTTGTGCAGGCTTTCGGCATCAATGTGCCTGTTCTGTTGACGCTCACCTACGCGCTCGGCGCCGGCCTTGCGGGTTTCACCGGCGTTCTCGCCGCCCCCATCTATCAGGTCTCGCCGCTGATGGGCACAAACCTCATCATCGTCGTCTTTGCGGTGGTGGTCGTTGGCGGCATGGGCTCGATCATGGGCGCCATCGTCACCGGCTACATGCTCGGTATCGCCGAGGGCCTCACCAAGGTGTTCTACCCTGAGGCCTCCAATATCGTCATCTTCGTCATCATGGCCTTTGTGCTGCTCATCCGCCCCGCCGGACTTTTCGGAAAGGACGCCTGATATGTCCAAAGCCACCCATAGCCCGACAGCCGGCGCAATGCCGCGGACGGAAGTATCGACGACGGCAGCAACCATCAAGACGGTGCTCATTCTGGCCGGGCTTGCCATTCTCATCGCCGCGCCGATGTTCGTTTATCCGATCTTCCTGATGAAGCTTCTCTGCTTTGCGCTCTTTGCCTGCGCCTTCAATCTGCTGATCGGTTATACCGGGCTGCTTTCCTTCGGCCATGCGGCATTCTTTGGCGGCGCCGCCTATTTCACCGCCTATTCGGTGAAGGAATGGGGTGTCACACCGGAAATCGGCCTCGTCATCGGCATGGCGGGGGCAGCTCTTCTCGGCCTCGTCATCGGCTTTTTCGCCATTCGCCGCCAGGGCATCTATTTCGCCATGATCACGCTCGCCTTGTCGCAGATGTTCTATTTCTTCTGCCTGCAAGCGCCGTTCACTCATGGAGAGGACGGCCTGCAGGGCGTGCCGCGCGGCCATCTCTTCGGTATTCTCGATCTCAATGGTCCGCTCAATATCTATTACACGGTGCTTGCCGCCTTCGTGTTGGCGCTGCTGGTCATCTGGCGTTTCGTCAATTCGCCGTTCGGCATGATCCTGAAGTCGATCCGTGAAAACGAGCAACGCGCCATTTCGCTCGGCTATAGCGTGCAGCGCTACAAGCTCGGCGCCTTCGTCATGTCGGCGGCGCTCGCCGGGCTTGCTGGCGGGCTGAAGGCGCTGGTGTTCCAATTCGCGACGCTGACAGACGTGACATGGCAGATGTCCGGTGAAGTGATCCTGATGACGCTGCTCGGCGGCATCGGCACCATGATCGGCCCGATTTTCGGCGCGGGCCTTGTCGTGACCCTGCAGAACTATCTCGCGACCTCGGACTTCCCGGTCACCATCATCACCGGCCTCGTCTTCATGGCCTGCGTTCTGGTGTTCCGTCGCGGTCTGATCGGTGAATTTTATGCTTCCCGGCTGGGGCGGAAACTCGGCTTTCAGCACCGCAGCTAGCCAATTTGAAAAAACCTGAAAAGCCTCCCCGCGTTCGGGACGACGCGGCAAGGATGGCGTGTGGAGAAGAGAATGGGCGAATATGACTATATCGTCATCGGAGCGGGAAGCGCCGGATGCGTTCTCGCCAACCGCCTTTCGAAAGACCCGAACAACCGCGTGCTGCTTCTGGAAGCGGGCGGCAACGATAACTACCACTGGATCCATATTCCGGTCGGTTATCTCTATTGCATCAACAATCCACGCACGGACTGGTGTTTCAAGACGGCGGAAGAGCCTGGCCTGAATGGACGCGCGCTGATTTATCCGCGCGGCAAGGTGCTGGGCGGCTGCTCCTCCATCAACGGCATGATCTATATGCGCGGGCAGGCGCGGGACTATGACGTCTGGCGGCAGCTTGGCTGCGAAGGCTGGGGCTGGAACGACATCCTGCCCTATTTCCTGAAGTCGGAGGATTTTTATCGCGGCAAGAGTGACCTGCATTCCAGCGGGGGCGAGTGGCGTGTGGAAAAGGCCCGCGTGCGCTGGGATGTGCTTGATGCCTTCCAGAAGGCGGCAGGAGAAGCGGGTATTCCCGCGACTGACGATTTCAACCGCGGAGACAATGAAGGGGCCGGTTATTTCGATGTCAACCAGCGGGCGGGCTGGCGCTGGAACACGGCGAAAGCATTCCTGAAACCGGTGCTTGGCCGCAAGAACCTCACCGTTTTGACCAAGGCCCATGTCAAACGGCTCATCATCGAAGAAGACCGGGTGACGGGTGTCGAATTCCATCATGACGGCGTCCTGAAAAAAATGCGGGCGCGGCGCGAAACCGTGCTGTCCGCCGGCGCAATCGGCTCGCCGCATGTTCTGGAGCTTTCCGGGGTCGGCCGTGGGGATGTGTTGCAGGCTGCGGGTATCGATACGGTGGCGGAGGTTCAGGGTGTGGGCGAGAACCTGCAGGACCATCTGCAGCTGCGGATGGTCTACAAGGTCTCCGGTGTTCTGACGCTCAATGAGCGGGCCTCGACGCTCTTCGGCAAGGCGCGGATCGGCCTGGAATATGCGCTGACGCGCTCCGGGCCGATGTCCATGGCGCCGAGCCAGCTCGGTGTCTTCACCCGCTCTTCTCCGGAAAAGGAAACCGCTGATCTGGAATATCATGTGCAGCCGGTTTCGCTCGACAAGTTCGGGGATCCGGTTCACACTTTTCCCGCCATAACGGCAAGCGTCTGCAATCTGCGGCCGGAAAGCCGTGGCTCAGTGCATGTGAAAGGACCGGATTTCGCCATGCAACCGGAAATCCGCCCGAACTATCTTTCCACCGAAGGCGACCGGAAGGTGGCCATAGATGCCATGCGGCTGACGCGCCGCATCGTCGCCCAGCCGGCCTTTTCCCGCTTCAGGCCGGAGGAATACCGGCCCGGCCCCTCCTTCGAAAACGACAATGATCTTGCCAAGGCGGCAGGTGATATCGGCACAACCATCTTCCACCCTGTCGGCACGCTGCGCATGGGGTCGGATATGGAAAGTGTCGTTGATGCGCGCCTGAAGTTCCGCCGGCTCGCCGGGCTGCGCGTCGCCGATGCCTCGGTGATGCCGCGCATTACATCCGGAAATACCAATTCGCCGACGATCATGATTGCCGAAAAGGCCGCCGACATGATCCTTGCGGATAATCGCTGAAAGGAACCTACCGATGAAGACCATCGCTTTTCTGGGGCTGGGACATATGGGCCTGCCGATGGCCGCCAATCTCGTCAAGGCGGGATATGCCGTCAGGGGATACGATCTTGCCGAAGCCTGCCGTGCAGCGGCAAAGGAGGCGGGCATTCCGGTTGCCGCGAATTCTGCCGAAGCAGTCAACGCGGTTGATGTGGTCATCACCATGCTGCCCAAGGGCGAACATGTCGTTTCGGCCTATGGCGATCTGATTGGTAAAATCTCTGCCGGAACGCTCCTTATCGACTGCTCGACCGTGGATATGGCAAGCGCATTGAAGGCGCATGAACTGGCCGCTTCCGCCGGCTGCCCTTCGGTCGACGCCCCCGTTTCCGGCGGCACGGGCGGTGCGGCCGCCGGCACCCTGACCTTCATGTGCGGTGGTGAGGCGGAGGCTTTTTCGGCGGCGAAGCCGCTGCTGGAAGCCATGGGCAAAAAGATCGTGCATTGCGGCAGGGGCGGCAACGGGCAGGCGGCCAAGATCTGCAACAACATGATCCTCGGCATTTCCATGATCGCGGTTTCCGAGGCTTTTGTGCTCGGCGAAAAACTCGGGCTTTCGCATCAGGCGCTGTTCGATGTCGCCTCCACATCTTCCGGGCAATGCTGGTCGCTCACCACCTATTGCCCGGTGCCGGGTCCGGTGCCGACATCACCCGCCAACAAGGATTACCAGCCCGGATTCGCCGCAGCCTTGATGCTCAAGGACCTGAAGCTTTCTCAGGAGGCGGCCAATGGTGCTGACGCCTCCACACCGCTCGGTGCTGCTGCGGCAGCGCTTTATGAGAGCTTCGTTGACGACGGGCAGGGCGGGCGTGATTTTTCCGCCATCGTTGAGATGCTGCGCGGGAGCAGAGCATGACAGCCGCCGCGCCATCGGACATTCTGTGGGTGTCGCCGGAAGAGAGGGTGAAGCGCTCGGCGCTCTTCGCCTTCGCGACAAGAACCGCAAAGATACACGGGCAGGCCGCCGATGATTATGCCGGCCTGCTGCGCTGGTCCATCGACGCGCCGGAAGAGTTTTACGATGCGCTGTGGGACGAGCTCGGCATTATCGGCACGCGCGGCGACGTTGCGTTCAAGCCGGGCGCGACGATCCGGGAGGCTGAGTTCTATCCGGGCGCGAGGTTGAATTACGCCGAAAACCTGCTGCGCGATGCCGATGAGCGGTTGGCCATCATCGCCCATCGTGACGATGGTACAAGGCGCGAGATAAGCCGCAAGGGGCTTTACAACGCAGTGTCCCGCATGGTGCAGGCGCTCGTGCATGCCGGGGTGCAGGAAGGTGATCGCGTCGGGGCGATCGTCACCCATGATATAGAGGCGATTGTGGGATATCTGGCCGTGAGCGCCATCGGTGCCATCTGGTCGTCCTGCTCTCCGGATTTCGGCCCGGCAGGCGCCTCTGACCGCCTGTCTCAGATCGGCCCGAAAATCATCATCGCCGTGCCGGAATATGGTTATGCCGGCAAACGCATCGACGTCGGCCCGACCATCCGCGCCGTGGCGGAAAGTGCGGCCCCTGAAAAGATCGTTCTGATCGGTGAAACCGTTCCCGAAAGCCTTACTGATCTCGGCTGCGTCACGCTTGCGGCTTTCGTTGCGCCTTATGCGGCGGGCGAGATTGTCTTCAACCGTCTGCCCGTCAAGGCGCCGCTGGTGATCCTTTATTCCTCCGGCACGACAGGCAAGCCGAAATGCATCACCCATTCCGGCGGCGGCCTGCTTCTTCAGCACATGAAGGAGCTGAAACTGCAATGCGATATCAAGGAGGGTGAGCGCTTTTTCTATTTCACCACCTGCGGCTGGATGATGTGGAACTGGCAGGTCTCCGGTCTCGCGCTCGGTACCACCCTCGTCACCTATGATGGCAATCCCGGCTATCCGACGCCCGGCCGGCTGATCGATCTCATCGACGCCGAAGGGATCGCCACGTTCGGCACGTCTGCGAAATTTATCGATGCATGCCTGAAGGCGGGACTGAAACCGCGGGAAAGCCATGATCTTTCATCGCTGCGAACAATTCTCTCCACTGGTTCGCCGCTCATCCCGCAATCCTTCGATTATATCTATCGCGACTGGAAGGCGGATGTGCATCTCGCCTCCATTTCCGGCGGCACTGACATCTGCGCCTGTTTCCTCGGCGGCAATCCCCTACAGCCGGTTCATCGCGGTGAATTGCAGGGCGCGATGCTCGGCATGGATATCGATACGCTTGACGATGAGGGCCGTTCCGTTCGCGGCGTCCCCGGTGAACTCGTCTGCCGGAATGCGCATCTGTCCATGCCGGTGAAATTCTGGGGCGATGAGGATGGTTCGCGCTATCAGGCCGCCTACTTCGATCGTTTCCCCGGCGTCTGGGCGCATGGCGATTTCGCCGAACTGCGGCCCTCCGGCGGTTATGTGATCCATGGACGCTCGGACACGACGCTTAATCCAGGTGGGGTGCGCATCGGGACTGCGGAAATCTACCGGCAGGTGGAAACCGTGCCCGAAGTAGAGGAGGCCATTGCCGTTGGGCAGGATATCGACGGGGACCAGCGGGTCATCCTCTTCCTGCGCATGAAGGGTGGTGCTGCCTTGACGGAAGAGCTGGAAAAGACCATCCGCAGCCGCATCCGTTCGGGGGCGACGCCGCGGCATGTGCCGGCAAGGATCATTGCTGTCAGCGCTATCCCACGCACACGCTCCGGCAAGATTTCCGAAATCGCGGTGCGCGACACCATCCATGGTCGGCCGGTGAAGAATGCCGATGCGCTCGCCAATCCCGAAGCGCTCGAACTTTTCCGCAACCTGCCGCAGCTGAAGGACTAGGCCCATGGAGGATCAACCGAAAACCGTGCTTGTCACCGGTTCCACCAGCGGCATCGGACTTGCCATCGCCAGGCGTTTCGCCGAGGCGGGCTATCTGGTCGCTGTGCATGGCATAGAAACGGTGGAGGAGGCGACGCAGGCGCTGGAGGCTGTAGGGAAAGTGGCGCGGCAAAGGCCGGCCTATTTCTCCGCCAACCTCGCGAACTATGAAGAAAGCGCGCATCTGCCTGAAAAGGTCATTGCGGAATTCGGCCATGTCGATGTCCTCGTCAACAACGCCGGCATTCAGAAGGTCGCGCCGATCGATGAGTTCGACTTCGCGGATTTTTCCCGCATCGTTGCCATTTCTCTCGACAGCGCCTTTCACACCATCCGCGCTGCTTTGCCGGGCATGAAGGAAAGAGGCTGGGGCCGCATCGTCAACATCGCTTCCGCGCATGGTTTGCGCGCGTCTCCCTTCAAGGCGCCCTATGTGGCAACCAAACATGCGGTGGTGGGACTGACGAAAAGCGTTGCGCTGGAGGTTGCCGAACTCGGCATCACCTGTAACGCCATCTGCCCCGGCTATGTCTGGACCCCGCTTGTGGCCGCGCAGGTCGCGGATCAGGCGAGGGTACACGGCATGAGTGAGGAAGATGTGGTGAAAAAGGTGATGCTTGCGCCGCAGCCGACAAGACGCTTCATCCAGCCGGAGGAAATCGCCGAAATGGCACTTTATCTCGCTGGCGATATGGCCCGTTCCATCACCGGCACCACCATTTCCATCGATGGCGGCTGGACCGCGAAATAACCGAGAGGCCCGGACGCCCTCTTCCGGTAAGGGCCAGATTGCACCATGTCGAATGCGCCGGCCCCTCGCGGGAACAAAACCTCTCCCTGTGGATTAGATTGACAGAGTTTAGGGAGTGAAAGACATGGCCAGAGAAAATACCAGCTATCTCGACGGTCGGGATGCTCCGAAAAAGGAGACGGCCACACGGGCACGGCAAGGATCGACAGGACGTCCGGTTCTTGTCATTCTGATCGTCAGCGTGTTGTTAGCGCTGGTGGTCTGGGCTGTCGTGGAATACGCGGTTTTCGAACCGGACGAGAACCTGCCGCAAAATCCGCAGACGGAGAACGCCCCCGTCCCGCAGCAGCCCTCGGGTTCGGAAAGCTTCGACAACAATCCCGCGAACGGCCGTGCTTCGCCGCCGGCTTCAACGGAGCGAAACCCCTCCCCGCAGGACTCCACGGGGGCGCCGCAGAACCCGTGACGCAGATGCCATGATTTTTCGTGGCGTTTGAATGGAACCATATTGCTCCCGATTTCATTTCACACAAAGTGACAGGAATCGGGGGTTTCATTCATGGCAGTCACCGTCACTGCAGTTTTTCTCACGCTCATCGGCCTTGCGCTGTTCGGTTTCGGCTCCCAGCTTGTGATGCTTGGGGGCAGTTTTTATTATGTGCTTTCCGGACTGGCCTTTCTGTTGACGGCCGTTCTGCTCTTCAAGCGCAATCGCGCAGCACTTCACGTCTATGCCGTGTTCATTGTCGCAACACTTGCGTGGGCCGTCTGGGAAGTCGGTTTTGACTGGTGGCAGCTTGGCCCGCGCGGCGGTTTTATTATTGTGATAGGCCTCTGGCTCCTGGTGCCCTGGGTGAGGAAGCCACTCGGTTTTGCAAGCCCGACGGGGCTAAGCTATGGGCCGAATGCATGGCCGCTGGCGCTTTCCGTTCTCGCTTCCATCGCCGTTGCCGGATATTCGATGGCACAGGACCCGCATGATCAGCCAGGGTCCTTGCCGCAGGAAACGGCGTCCGCGACGCCGGCCTATGGCGGCAACGTGCCTGATGGTGACTGGCATCAATATGGCCGCACGCCCTATGGGCAGCGTTATTCGCCACTGACCCAGGTCAATGTCGACAATGTTTCGCAATTGAAGGAGGCGTGGCGTTACCAGACCGGCGACGTGAAGCTGCCGGACGATGTGGGCGAAACCACCTATCAGGTGACGCCGCTCAAGATCGGCAATACGCTTTTCATCTGCACGCCGCATAATTGGGCCATCGCCATCGATGCCGCGACAGGCAAGGAAAAATGGAAATACGATCCGAATGTCGGCCTCAATCCGGATCGCCAGCACCAGACGTGCCGCGGCGTGTCCTATTATGCCGAACCGGGTGCCGCGCCGGGAACGGCCTGCGCCGAGCGGGTCTATCTGCCCACGTCGGATGCACGGTTGATCGCGCTCGATGCCGCCACCGGCCAGGTTTGCACCTCCTTTGCCGATCAGGGTGTGCTGCATCTCGAGCAGGGCATGAAATATAATCCCGCCGGCTATTATTATTCGACATCGCCGCCCGTGATTGCTGCGGGCAAGATCATCATCGGCGGCGCGGTGAATGACAATTACTCCACGCAGGAACAGTCCGGCGTGATCCGCGCTTTCGATGTGAACAGCGGTGCGCTCATCTGGAACTGGGATTCCGGGAACCCGCAAAAGACCGAGCCGATTGCGGCCGGTGAGACCTACACGACCAACTCGCCGAACAGCTGGTCCGTCTTCAGTTATGACGAAGGCCTCGGGCTCGTTTATGTCCCGCTCGGTAATCAGGTTCCGGACCAGCTCGGCATGGGCCGCAGCGAGAATGTGGAGAAATATTCTTCCTCCATCGTCGCGCTCGATATCAATACGGGCAAGGATCGCTGGGTGCGCCAGACGGTTCATCACGATCTCTGGGACATGGATGTGCCGGCCCAGCCGGTGTTGCTCGACATAACCAAGGATGGTCAGACCGTTCCTGCGCTCGTCGGGCCAACGAAGCAGGGGGATATCTACGTTCTTGACCGGCGCACCGGCGAGCCGCTTCTGCCGATCACGGAGGAGCCAGCCCCGGGCGGTGCGATCCCCGAGGACTTCACCTCGCCGACGCAGCCGACAACGGCCCTCTCGTTCAAGCCGGAGCCATTGCAGGAAAAGGACATGTGGGGCGTCTCCATGTTCGACCAGCTCGCCTGCCGCATCCGCTTCCACCAGCTGAACTACAAAGGCCGCTACACCCCGCCGTCACTGACCGGCTCGATCATCTATCCCGGCAATTTCGGCACCTTCAACTGGGGCAGTGTGGCTGTGGATCCTGAAAGGCAGGTCATGTTCGGTATGCCGACCTATCTCGCTTTCACCTCCCAGCTCGTCCCGCGCGATCAGATTCCGCCCAAGGGTCAGGACGAAAAGGGCAGCGAGCAGGGTCTGAACCGTAATGACGGTGCGCCCTATGGCGTTTTCATGGGACCGTTCCTCGGCCCGCTGCAGATTCCCTGCCAGGCGCCGCCGTGGGGTTATGTCGCCGGCGCGGACCTGCGCACCGGGGATGTGGCCTACAAGCACAAGAACGGGACGGTCTATGACATGACCCCGCTGCCGCTCCCCTTCAAGGTGGGCGTGCCGGGAATTGGCGGACCGATGATCACCAAGGGCGGCGTAGCCTTCCTGGGTGCCGCAGTGGATAATTATCTGCGGGCCTATGACCTCACCACCGGCAAGCAGCTCTGGGAAGCGCGCCTGCCCGCTGGCGGTCAGGCAACGCCGATGACCTATGCACTGGAAAACGGCAAGCAATATGTGGTGATGGTTGCGGGCGGTCACGGTTCCGTCGGGACCAAACCGGGCGACTACGTCATCGCCTACACCCTGCCGTAACTTCAGGCTACGACGACAATAAAAAACCGGAATGGGTGACCATTCCGGTTTTTCTTTGAGCCGATGCGGATGGCGTCAGGCGGCCTTCTTCTCGGCCGCGGCGTTCACCGAAGTCTTGGCAAGCGCGGTCAGCGCGTCGTCGGTCTTCGACTCTTCCTTAAGAGTGGCATCGAGCAGCGATACCGCCTTGGTATGGCCGAGCTTTTCCGCCCAGGCCTTCAGCGTGCCGTAGCGGGCGATTTCATAGTGTTCGACCGCCTGGGCGGATGAGACGAGACCGGCGTCGAGGGCGGCGGTGCCCTTGAAATCCTCCATGATTTCCTCGCCCTCGGCGATGATGCCCTGGATGGCTTCGCAGGTCTTGCCCTGGGCGCGCTTGCCAATGATCTCGAATACTTCCTGCAGGCGCTCTACGTGGCCCTGCGTTTCTTCCTTGTGCTTTTCGAAAGCCTGCTTCAGCTTCGGGTCGGTCGCCGCCCGCGCCATTTTCGGCAGGGCTTTCAGGATCTGCCTTTCGGCGTAGTAGATGTCCTTCAGCGTGTCGTAAAACAGGTCGTCGAGTTTCTTCTCGGCCATTGGTCCTTCTCCCATGAAGTGGAAATGCACGATGTGCGCTCATGCGCACGGGAAACAAACTTTCAGCTGCTCCTATGGTTCCGGTTCGGTTGTACGCAACGTTTATATTGCTGTGCGGAACCATCGCGCCTTTTCGAACTTAGTGTGGAGAAATTTCCGGGAGGAGACGCGACAGTGCCCCAAAGCCTTGCAGAAGAATTTTCCATGAATATTTCCATTCCGTTCGAGGTGCTGCTGGTGCGCGTGTTCGGCGCGGTCATCCTGTGCGGCCTGATCGGTCTGGAGCGCGAATTTCACAAAAACACCGCTGGTCTGCGCACCAATATGCTCATCGGCCTTGCCGCCGTCACTTTCTGCGTCATCACCATCCATATGATGGAAACGATGGCGGAAGGGCATGAGGCAGCCCGGCTCGATCCCATCCGACTGGTGGAAGCCGTAACCGCCGGTATCGCCTTTCTCGCCGCAGGTGTGGTCGTTTACACCAAGGGCGACGTCAAGGGGCTGACGACGGGCGCAAGCATGTGGCTTTCGGCGGCGATCGGCCTCTCGGCCGGTCTCGGCATGTGGCCGCTCGCTCTGCTCGCCGCAGCAATGGGCATCGTCGTATTGTGGACGCTTCGCCGTATCCAGGTGGTAACCGGTATCAAGGATGAATGAACGGCATCAGCGGAAGTTAAAAAGATCGGCGTCGGGGTCGGTACCGCCATTGATGGCGGCGGCCACGATTTCGGCGGCGATCTGGCTGAAAGTGATGCCGTTGCCGCCGAACCCCATCACCGCATAGACATTCTTCATGCCCGGAACGAGGCCGATCAGCGGCAGGCCCGTGGTGGTCGTACCAAAGGCTCCCGCCCAGCGATAATCGGGTTCGCCGATATCCACGCCCAGCAGTTTTTCAATCTTGCGGTGGATCGTTCGTGTCTTGCCTGCCAGCTTTCTCTTCGACTGATAGGAGACAGGATTTTCTTCGTCCTCGCCGCCGGCAATCACTCGTCCCTCACGGTCGGTTCGCAGATAGAGATAGGGGTCTGCCGCCTCCCATACGATGTGGCTTTGCAGCCAGTCCGGCAGATCCAGTCCTTTTCTGCTGGCCAGCGCCCAGGTGGAAATGATCCGGTGTGTCGGGCTTTCAAGCGCTTTCAAGAACTCATACCCGGTGCAAAATACGATGTTGCCGGCGGAGAGGATTTTCCCGTTGGCAGTGGCGACGATTACTTCGTCGCCAACGTTTCTGAGATCGGTGATTTCCAGAGGAGCGACGATTTCCGCTCCAGCGCTCGCGGCATGGCGCAGCAGACCCGCTGTCAACTGGGCGGGATTGGCGGAGGCCGATATGTCGCTGACGATGGCGGCGGTCCGCTCCAAGCCATAATGCTCTCTCAGTTGCGCGGCGCCGAGAAACTCAGCCCCGATGCCGGCTTCTGCGCGGGCATCCGCCTCTGCCTTCAGAGCGCGCGAACCCATGTCGTCACCGGCGAGGTACAGTGCCTGTTTTCGTCTCATGCCGCAGGAAATATTGAGCGAGGTGACGATTTCCTCCAGACGAAGAACCGCGCGCGCCGAGCGCTGCCAAGCCCTGTCTGCGGCCTCCCTGCCGATCATCGTCCGGAGTTTCGTCAGCGGCGTGTCGATCTCGTGCTGTATCATTGCGGTGCTTGCCATGCTGCTGCCTTTGACGGGTTCGCGTCGGTCAACGATCAGCATGGATCGTCCCGGGCGATGCAGCGAGTGGGCCACCAGCGCGCCGCTGATGCCGGTCCCGACAACGATTGTGTCGTAGTGGTTGTCTTTCGGCGTCTTGCCGCTTCTGACACTGATCCGCGGCGTATCGGCCCAGAGCGGGGTTGACTCCCTGAGGTCGCGTTCCTTCGTCAGGTCTGATGCGGTCATGAAATGGTCCTGAAAACTGTCACGGTTCGGTATAGCCGGCGACGTTGATGACAAGCCTCCCGCCTGCGGGATCGTTGCGGAAGAAAAGCGTTCCGCTGTCGCGCGATTCCGAGGCAACGTAATCGAATGTCACGTCCGCGCTTTCCTGCGTGCCGCCGTCCTGCTGCAGATCTCCGCGCACCTGCACCTGCGCCGCCGTCGTCATTGAGAGATTGCGGATATCGAATTTCACCCGATATTGCCCCGGCTCACCGTTAACGTCTGTCACGGCGATCTCGAAGCGGGCGTCGTCCGGTTCGTAGCGATAGATGTCGTAGAGGATCCAGCCGAGCATGGCGGCGACGAGCAGGGTGCAGATGGCGCCCGTGACCCATTCGATCCAGTGCGGATCGGAACTTTCCGTGTGTTTTCCATCCTTGGAGATTGTCATGATGTCCTCACAGGATCAGCCGGGCCGAGGCGGCGCCGATCGAGGCGGGAACGCCGAGAATGACGGCGGCATTCAATATCTGCGACAGGGAGGTGTGGTCGAGGCGTTCGAAAGTCCAGAGCGTGTAGATGCTGATGCCGATGGCGATGACGTAGCCCGGCAGGGTGAAGCGGATGAAGGATTGCCACCATTTCTGTCCCTCGTGGAGCCGATGCGAGCCCTTGAAATGAAGCGCGTAGACGAAACCATGCATGATGGCGATCGACAGCAGGCACAGGGCGAGAATGTGATAGGGGGTCACCTTATAGGCGATGAGGATCATTTCTTCCGTCGGCGCGACGTTGAGATTCAGAAAGAGCGCACCCACCACCATCATGAAAAGCTCGTGCAGATATCCGGTCTCGCCCGAATATTCGCCTTTCTCTTCATCCTGCTCATCGGAATGCTGTCCAAGCTGGCTGCGGCCAAGCAGGGCGCCTATGCTCGCGGGAACGGATTGTAACGCAACCTTTGTGACGATGTTGGAGGCGGTAATCTGGTCGTTGAGGACACCGAACAGCAGAAGTGCGGCCGCGCTCACCGCGACGCCCAGCCCGTAGGCGGTTATTGCGTCTCGCGCCGCCTGGCTCCAGGAGTGAATATTCTCGAATCCGATCCGACGGGCGAGAAGTAGAAGCAGCGGCAGGTTGAGGACGCAAAGCAGCAGGAGCCGCCATGGGCTGATGTAAAGGCCCAGAAACCACATCTCCATGGTCATCAGCATGGGCAGGGCAAACAGCAATGCGCCCGCCGTTCCTCGCGCCAGACCTGTCAGAAACTGTCTGACCTCGTGGTCGCCTTCACCGTCCCGATCGATTGTCGCCGCCATGCCATCCCCCGTGTGAAGAGATAACGCAATGGCGTTTTTCCGGTTCCGCGGGATTATTTCGCGGGGTCGATGAGGGCTATGCCGAAGTCACTGATATAGCTGCGTCGCAGTTCTGCGGGTGTTTCGCGGATAACCACCTCCAGTGTCGGTCGTACCACGCCTTTCAGAAAATGCCCGCCCTTGGTCGAGCCATCGGCAAAGCCCAGAACGACATGCAGGTGCGGGTTCGGCGTATCTTTTTCGTCAAGGGTAATATCGCAGGCTCAGGACCTCGCTCTGTTCCGTCACGGGTATTTCTTTGTATTCTCGCGATGAAAGGTCGAAAAACGCAAGCGTCGCGGTGGAGAAGGCACCGATCGCCGTCACCGAGGCCGCGTTGATGTTTTCGGTCCGTGCAAAGCGGCGGATCGCGTCGAATGCCTCTTCATCCGGCTCGATCACGAGAATGAAGGTACGTTCGGCGGCGCTCGCCAGCAATCTGCTTTTCATGACTTCCTCCCAAAACAGTGCCGCCGGAAGCCGGCGGCACAAGGAATTGCGGAGCTTATCAGGCGGCACGGCGCTCGTGGCGACCTTCCTCCACCTCTTCGACGATCTTGGCCACAAAAGCGTCAAGATCATCGGGGCTGCGGGAGGTGATGATCCCCTTGTCGGTGACCACCTTTTCATCCTTCCAGTTGGCGCCGGCGTTTTTCAGGTCGGTCTTGATCGACCAATAGGATGTGGCGTCACGGCCACGAAGGGCGTCGGCTTCGACCAGAAGCCAGGGCGCGTGGCAGATGGCCGCTACCACCTTGCCGGATTTCAGAAAATCGCGGACCACCCGCATGGCGTCTTCGTCATGGCGCAGCACGTCCGGATTGATCTGGCCGCCGGGAAGCACCAGCGCATCGAAATCATCCGGGCGAACGCTTTTCGCGAGGAGATCGACGGCAATACTGTCGCCCCAGTCCTTTTCATCCCAGCTTTTGATCTCTCCTTCCTTGATAGAGGCGATCTTTACATCCGCGCCTTTGGCCTTGAGCTGATCGTAGGGCACCCTGAGCTCCGAGCGTTCATAGCCGTCGGTTGCCAGGATCAGGATTTTTGCGGCGTTAATAGCAGTCATATCTGTCTCCTTTGGGTTCAATCTTCCTTGTCCGAATTCACGGAGGGGAGGAAAAATTCCACGTCCTTGCGGCGTTCCGCGTCGAGCGGTTCGATGTGCGTCTGCCAGAATGTCTCGGCTGCAGCTGGTTCGTGCTCCCATTGGCGCACAAATGTCTTGTTGTCGTCGATCATCACCTGACGCGTGCCGCCGAGCCGCAGATATTCTTCCGCAAGTTTGCGCGTTTCGGTTTTTTCCATGTCGCGGCTCCTTGTGTGTGGAATCGGGAACGGAGGGACGCCGGATGGGTAAGAAGCTCGACTGCCGTTTCGTTGGCCACCGGGAGAAAACGGAAAAACCCCGATGTTCTTCAGCGCCATCATGTCCGTTTGACACGGCGGCCCTCCTGCCAGAACAACGTGAGCTTTCCGGTATGGTTCCGCATTTTTTGACGGCGCATGCGTGCTGCAGCCCAATAAATCGCGCGCAATTTTTGCCGGAACAAACGGGTCGCTTGTGCTGTTCTACCCCTGATGCAGGGGAGGCAGCATGGTAGCCAGACACAGCGACGGCAAGGATGAAAATACGGGCTTCTGGACGATCGGGTTTGGCAATTCGCCGGTTATCGGCACGGCTATCCATGACGGTCACCGCATACGGCCTGATATAGCCGGGCTGATGGCCCTATCGGGCGAACAACGCCTGAGAGAGGAAGATCCGTTCACCGGCGACATGATTGCGGGATTGACCAACCGCGTCATTGTGCATCATTCACGTTTCGAAATCGACCTCAACCGCGCCGCCGATCAGGCCATCTATCTGAAGCCGGAACAATCCTGGGGGCTTGAGGTATGGAAACAGGAGCCTGCGCCGGCAGCGGTCCGGCAATCTCTGGATTTCCACGCGGATTATTACGCGATGCTGGAAAATACGCTGGCCGCGCTCGAACGGCGGCACGGCGCTTTTGTCGTGCTAGACGTGCACACCTACAACCATCGCCGGCAGGGTCCGGCTGCGCCGCCGACCACGCCTGCGGAAGCACCCGATATCAATATCGGCACCTTTTCCATGGACCGCAGCCGCTGGAACGATATCGTCAGCGCCGTCGGTCATCATTTCGCTTCAGCGACCATTGCCGGACGCCGTCTTGATGTCCGCGAGAACGTGGCGTTTCAGGGCAAGGGGGAACAGACCCGTTTCATCCACGAGCGTTTCGCGGAAAACGGCTGTGCCATCGCTATCGAGTTCAAGAAATTCTTTATGGACGAATGGACCGGAAAGCCGGACAGGCGCGTAGTGTCGGAAATACGGGACATGATCACGGCACTTCAGCCCGTTGTCGAGGAATGTCTGAGGTCGCGGCGATGAATGTTTCTGCCGCCCGTGATGTCCCTTCTCCCACTGCCGAGCTGGTGGATGACGTGACATCCTGCCTCCAGGCAGGCAAGGCGATACGTCGCGATATCGGCAAAGACGGCCGGCTTCATATCGACCGGCCACTACCTTTCCTGTGCCTGCATCTGACCGGCGGCACGAAAGATCTTGCCGCGCGCGACATTGCCGCCGCTCACGCTTCCTATCTCATTGCTTCGACCGTTCAGGAGGCCGCGCCGTTGATCGAGGCCGTGGGTACGGCCATGCGGGAGCGTTTCGGAGCCTTCATCGTGCTCGATATCGGTGAGTTGGAGCACGACATCCTGCTTGCCGACGATTCACCCTTCTTACCGCATTATGAGGTCTCCGTCTCGGCGACAGCCGAACCGGAAACACAAAAGGCCCGTCGGGTATTCATCAAGGCTGTGTGTGACGCCGAGGTGCGGTTTCGTACACCGCGCATCACCCGGCCCGAGCCGGAAGGCGACCCGATCCTCCGGTTTCAGAATGCAGGACTGGACTTTCCCTGTATCAGTGTCCGTTTCGCGCCGATCTATAGACAGCCGGAATCCGGTGCCGATTATCCGGGCCTGCGCGAGACTATGATCGCCGATCTTTTCGACGCGGGCCTGCAAGCCTTCTCGTCATTCTCTGCAGGGATGGACGCGCTCAAGGTGACCAGCCACAGGGCGCTCGGCCGCAAGGCCTTCGTCGATGCGGTCAGGCGCGCAGACAGGTCCATCGACGATATCGTATCGTCCTTCGATTTCCTTCTCTCCGTCACGCCAATCAATGCCCGCCGGGCCTTCGAGGAGTTTCGGGACGGCAGCTTCCAGTTCGCGCCGCGTCTTCTCTACCGGCCGTTGGGCGTCGATGTCGAGGAGCAGAAGCGAAAGCTGTATTCGGTTGTTTTCGATCATCTGGAAGATCCGGTGCTTTACCATCTCTATCGGGAGAAACAGCAGGAGATCGATCTGCAACTGACGATGCTGGCCAATCTGCACCGGCGCACTTTCACGGATTTTTCCCGCGCCCTCTATGGCGCCGTCGAACCTGCGCTGCTGACGCTGGCGCTGCGGGTGCTGGAGGATTGTCCCCGCCGGGAGGAGGGCGGCGAAATCGCGATGGTAGATTGTTACGCCGTCGCACGGAAGTCGCGCGAGATGGTCGAGTCCTACTTGGCCGAGGAGCCGGGCTTCAAGGCACGGGTAGAAATCCGCGACGACCTGCCGCCGGGTCTGATGGTGACGGGCGAGAAACTTCTTATTTCCCGGCACACCGTTATGGAACAGCGCCGTGTCGAAGCGCTCCTGTCGCATGAGATCGGCGTGCATCTCCTCACCTATTTCAATGGGTCGTTTCAGGGGCTCAGGCTCTTTCGTACCGGCCTCTCCGGCTATGAGGGCGTGCAGGAAGGGCTGGCGGTGCTCGCGGAGCATCTGGCTGGCGGAATGACGCGCGAGCGCCTGCGGCTGATTGCGGCCCGCGTCGTCGGCTGTGCCGCCATGCTGGATGGCGCCAGCTTTGTGGAGACGTTCCGGCTCATGACCCGCGACCATGGTTTTGATGAGGCTGGCGCCTTCAACATGACGTTGCGCATCTATCGCGGCGGCGGCCTCTCGAAGGACGCGATCTATCTGCGCGGGCTGGCCGAGGTGCTGGACCATCTGCGCAAGGGCGGTGCGCTCGATCCGTTCTGGATGGGCAAGATAGCCGCCCAGCATTTCCCGGTCATGCAGGAGCTTGCCCTGCGCGGCCTTTTGCGCCCGCCAGGCGTCAGGCCCGCATTCCTGCTGCCGGCCAGGGCCAACGAGCGTCTGGAAAAAATCCGGGCGGGAATATCCATTGCCGAACTCGCGACATTATAGGAGGGGCTTCATGCGTATCGCATTTTTCGTCAATTCGATTGAAACCGAGGGGCCGAATTTTGCAACCGGCCTGCTGGCCATGGCGGCGCTCAATCGCGGCCATGAGGTTATCTATCTGACGCCGGGTGACTTTACCCTGCGTTCGGATGACAGCCTGACGATCCATGCCACGGTGCTGCCGAAGGCGAAATACAAGAAATCCGAAGCGTTTCATGCTGCTCTTCAGGACAAGACGCTGGAACGGCGGACCATGGATGTCGAGGAGGTCGATGCTCTGATGCTGCGCAACGATCCCTCGCTCGACCAGACCACACGGCCCTGGGCGGTCCATGCCGGCATCCTGTTCGGTCGGCTCGCCGAACAGCGCGGTGTCGTCGTACTGAACGATCCCGAAGGTCTGGCGCTGGCGCAGAACAAGCTCTATTTCCAGAGCTTTCCCGAAATCGTCCGGCCGACCACGATTATTTCGCGCAATGTGGATGAAATCCGAGCCTTCGCCGATGCCCATCCAAAAGGCGTCATCGTCAAGCCGCTGCAGGGCTCCGGCGGCAAGAACGTCTTCAAGATCGGCTCCAGCAAGGAAACCAATCTCAACCAGATTTTCGAAGCCGTCAGCCTCGAGGGTTATCTGATCGCGCAGGCCTATCTGCCGGCTGCTAAGGACGGCGATATCCGCTTCTTCATGATGAACGGCCGGCCGTTGATGCGCGACGGCAAATATGCCGCCCTTCGCCGTGTGCCTGCAAAAGGCGATCTGCGTTCCAACATCCACGCCCGCGGTACGGCGGAGGCCGTGAAGGTGACAGACGACATCGTGGCGCTTGCCGAAATGGTGCGGCCGAAGCTGGTGGAGGACGGCATGTTCCTTGTCGGACTTGATATCGTCGGTGACAAGATACTGGAGGTGAACGTGTTTTCACCGGGCGGGCTTTCCAATATCCGCGACCTCACGGATATGGATTTCAGCGACACGATCATAGAGGCAGTGGAAACCAAGATCGCCATGCAGAGCGCGTCCGGCGGCACCATCTCCAATCGCCTGCTGGCAACGCTGTAGTTATTCCTGCAGCGCGGAGGATTGCATCTGCCGATACCAGGCGACGAGGGCTTTGATGCCCTCTTCGACCGACGTCTGCGGCACGTAGCCGGTAAGAGCTTTCAAAAGATCGGGCGAGGCGAAAGTGCGGGGAACGTCACCCTGCTGCATCGGCAGCATGTTGCGGACCGCCGGTTTCCCAACCGCTTTTTCGACCGTCTCGACGAAATGCATCAATTCCACCGGCTGGCCGCCGCCAATATTGACCACGCGGAACGGTGCATGGTGGGAGAGCGTGTCGGTGACGCCTTCCTGTGTGACGCGGTTTTCCTCGGAGGGGATGACCGCGCTCAGTCGGACGATGCCCTCCACCAGGTCGTCGATATAGGTGAAGTCGCGGCTCATTCTGCCTTGACCGTAGATATCGATCGGGCGGCCGTTCGAGATGGCGTCGACGAATTTGATCGGCGCCATGTCCGGCCGCCCCCAAGGACCGTAGACTGTAAAGAAACGAAAGGCGGTGGTGGGCAGCTTGTGCAGATGGGCATAACTGTGCGCCATCAGTTCCATCGACTTCTTGGTGGCGGCGTAAAGCGTCATCGGCTCATCGGCCTTGTCGCTTTCCGCAAACGGGATTTTCTCATTGGCGCCGTAGATGGAGGAGGTCGATGCCAGCATCAGGTGCTTGACATCAAGGCTTCTGGCAAGCTCCAGCATGTTGAACGAGCCAAGGAGATTGGAATCGACATAGGCGCGGGGATTTTCAAGGCTGTAACGCACACCCGCCTGGGCGGCGAGATGAATGATGATTTCAGGCTCGGCGGCGTCGGCCGCGCGCTTCAGCGCATCCTTATCCTCGAGCATGCCGATCTCCGCCCGGAAGCCGTTGGAACGGGAAAGAATGGCGTGACGCTTGTCCTTGAGGCTGACATCGTAATATTTCGTCATGCCGTCGAAGCCGGTGACGAAATGACCAGCATCGAGCAGACGCTTGGCGACGTAAAAGCCGATAAAGCCTGCTGTGCCGGTGACCAGATAACGCATGATGATTTCCCGAATCCATTGGTGCGTCTGCGGTTAAACCGAAACGCAGAAAACCTTTTGATGAAACTGCGATGGCGGCGCCTTCAAGCGTCGTTATCCGACCCGCCTTCCTGCGGGCGACCGACGGCGGCATAGATGAAGCCATGGGCGGCGACTTCGTCGGTGCGGTAAATATTGCGTAAATCCACCAGCACCGGGCTTTTCATGATCGCCTTGAGGCGCGGCAGGTCGAGGGCGCGGAACTGGTTCCACTCCGTCACGATGACCACCGCGTCGGCGCCTTCCGCAGCCTCATAAGGCCCGGTTGCGTAATCGATGTCCTCGATCAGATGGCGGGCATTCGCCATGCCTTCCGGATCGTAACCCACCACCTTCGCGCCGCCATCCTGCAGGGTCTGGATGATGGCGATCGCCGGGCTGTCGCGCATGTCGTCGGTATTCGGCTTGAAGGTGAGGCCTAGCACGGCGATCTTCTTGCCGCGCACGTCACCACCCACCGCGTTGATGACCTTGCGGCCCATGGCGCGCTTGCGGTTGTCGTTGATGGCGATGGTGGTTTCGATCAGCCGCACCGGCGCATCATAATCCTGCGCGGTCTTGGCGAGCGCCAGCGTATCCTTCGGAAAACAGGAGCCGCCATAACCGGGGCCGGCATGCAGGAATTTCGGGCCGATACGGCCATCGAGGCCAATACCGCGCGAGACATCCTGCACATTGGCGCCAACCTTTTCGCACAGATCGGCCATTTCGTTGATGAAGGTGATCTTCATGGCCAGAAAGGCGTTGGCGGCGTATTTGATGAGTTCGGAAGCGCGTCTTGTGGTGAAGAGCAGCGGCGACTGGTTGAGATAAAGCGGGCGGTAAACCTCGGTCATGACCGGCCGGGCACGTTCATCCGACAGGCCGACGACGATACGGTCCGGCCGCTTGAAATCCTCTATCGCCGCACCTTCACGCAGAAATTCCGGGTTGGAAACCACGGCGAAATCGGCCGAGGGGTTTTCCTCATGGATAATTCGTTCCACTTCGTCGCCGGTGCCGACGGGAACGGTGGATTTGGTGACGATTACGGTAAAACGATCCAGCGCATGGGCAATTTCCTTTGCCGCTGCATAGACATAACCGAGATCGGCATGGCCGTCCCCGCGCCGCGAAGGCGTGCCGACCGCGATGAAGACCACGTCGGCCTTGGCAACGGCGGCGGAAAGATCGGTGGTGAAGCTCAACCGCCCGGCTTTGGCATTGTTGCCGACGATGGTCTCCAGACCTGGCTCGAAGATCGGGATATGGCCATTTTTCAAGGCTTCGATCTTTTCCGGCATCTTGTCGACGCAAACCACGTCATGGCCGAAATCTGCAAAACACGCACCGGACACAAGGCCGACATAACCCGAACCGATCATCACAATCCGCATTCTTTTTCCTTTCGGTTAGCGAGGCCATGGTAACGCAGCAATATCAGCCGGGGAAATCATCGGGTGAAAATCGCAGGATAATATTTAGCCGCCTTCATGCCCGCCGCCAAGCGCCGCGATCAACACCGGCTAACGTCTTTCCATGACGGGGATGTGATGGCGGTGACGGGACAAATTTGCCGCACCTTGCAGCCATTTGCACTGGTCGCGTTCAATCGGACCATTTTACGATTTTTCCGGCTTGCACTCATAGGTAGCCGGGTCTAGCCATAGGGAGAGGATCAAAATCTGCCAGACTGTCTGTCCCCCGGAGTGGGGGCGTCCGGGCCGCGTTCCACGCGGCTGGGAGAAGCTTTGCGTTGCGGTCGATTTTCGGGGACGTTTAAATGCAAAAGGGTTTTCTGCTCGGTCTGTTCGCCTACGCGACCTTTCCATGGGCGATGCCACCATCAAGTCGCTTGGATCGCAGATCAGCGTTTTCGAAATCGGCTTCTTCAGCATTCTCTTTTCCGGCTTCTTCATCTTCTTCAGCAAGCCGCGTGAGGAAAGGTGGCGCGAATTCTGGCGCATGAGCCGGCCCTTCGCGGTGCACGGGCGCGCCATTTCCGGTCTTTTTGCGGGAATTTTTGGTATCTACGCCTTCACCACCATTCCGCTGGCGGAAGCCTATGCGCTGATCTTTCTGTCACCGCTCTTCGTCACCGTGCTTTCCGCCGTGGTGTTGAAGGAGAATATCGGGCCCTGGCGCTGGGCGGCGGTTCTGGCCGGCATCGTCGGCGTCATCCTCGTCGTGCGGCCAGGTTTCAAGACGCTGGAACTTGGGCATATCGCCGCTATAGGCGTCGCCTTCCTGGCGGCCATGACCATCGTGCTTTTGCGCTCGCTTGCGGGCAAGGAAAAGCGCACCTCGATCATGGGTGTGCTGCTGGTCTACGGCCTCACCTTCAACGGCATTGCCTCCATTCCCGATTTTGTCATGCCCAACCTGCACCAGCTGCTGGCCTTTGCCTTTATCGGGCTTTGCACGGCGACAGGGCAGATCACGCTTCTGGTGGCAACCCGCATTGCACCGGCAAGCCAGATCGCCCCTTCTCATTATTCGCAAATCCTGTGGGCAGTCGCGATGGGCATGGCCTTCTTCCACGAATATCCTGACGCCATTGCGGTACTCGGGCTCGCCGTCATCGCCGCATCCGGGCTGCTGACAATGATCCGGGAAAAGGTCAGGCTCGGCACGGTGCGCTGGAACCCGTTTTTCCGCAATCGCCTCTAATGCGCACAGCTATAACGGCTTGCCAACCTGATCCAGCAGCCAGGCCTGAAAGGCACGGGCGAGCGCATTGTCCTGCCGCCCTTCCGGCAGGGCGACATAATAGCTCTTGTCGGTCTGCAAAGGCATATCGAAAACGATTTCGAGGCGGCCGGAGGAAAGTTCTGCCTCGATGAGATATTTCGGCAGAAGGGCGAAACCGATACCGCTCGCGGCGGCTTCGATGATCATGGAAAACTGGTCGAAACGGCTGCCCTGATAGGCATTTTCGGCCATTACCCCGTTCATTTCCAGCCACTCCGTCCACAGTTTCGGGCGCGTGGTGACATGCAGCAATGGCTGCCGCGTCAGGTCTTCAGGCCGCGTCACCGCCGCATGGCGCAGCAGGGCAGGGCTGGCGACGGGTACGATCACCTCATCGCACAGGAATGTGCAGGTGCCATGTGCCCAGACCGGTTGGCCGTAGTGAATGGCCAGATCGAAGCCCTCCTCGTCGAAATCGAAGGGATGCGAGCGCGAGCCGATTGTGATCGTCATATCCGGGTTGGCGTCGATGAAGCGGTGCAGGCGCGGCATCAGCCAGCGGCTGCCGAAGGTCGGCAGCGTCGCGACGGATAGCGATGCATGCGATGTTCCCGCCGAAACCGCACGCACCATCAGCTGCTCGGATTGCTGCAACAGGCGCCGCACATCGGGCAGGAATTTGCGCCCCGCCTCTGAAAGGACCACCCGTCTGCGGATACGCTCGAAAAGCTGCATCCCCGTCTGCGCTTCGAGTTCGCCGATCTGTCGGCTGACAGCGCTCTGCGTGAGGTTGAGTTCTTCGGCAGCGCGGGTAAAATTGCCATGCCGTGCGGCGCATTCGAACGCCTGCAGGGTGACGATGTCAGGGACCAGTCTTCTACGCGGATCCATTCCATTCTCGCATCAACTTACCCGCTTTCCTCATTGGAAAAGGGTCATAATGCCCATATATGATTACGGGAAAGAATGGAACGGGGTTTTGCCGAGTTCGACGGAGCGAGTTCCCAGAACATATAACGAATTCCGGGGAAAGAAGAGCGACGGGAGTTGAAAGCGCCGTATCAAGGCGGCCTTTCCTCCCTCTCAGCCAGAAGGACGATTGATATGGATGCAACCACGAAGCTCGACGTGAAACAGGAAGCCGCCGCCCTGCTCGAGAGGATGGGCGTTGCCCGCGATCTCTACACTGGCGGCGACATGGCCTCTTTCAGCCCGGTGACAGGCGAGCGGATTGCAAGTCTGAAGACCGTTTCGGTCGAGGGCGTAGCGGCCGTCATCGACAGGGCGGATGCTGCCTTCAAGGCATGGCGTAATGTTCCCGCGCCGCGCCGTGGTGAGCTGATCCGGCTGCTTGGTGAAGAACTGCGCGCTTTCAAGGCCGATCTCGGCCGTCTCGTGTCGCTGGAAGCGGGCAAAATCCCGTCAGAAGGTCTGGGCGAAGTGCAGGAAATGATCGATATCTGCGATTTCGCGGTCGGTCTTTCCCGCCAGCTTTATGGCCTCACCATCGCCACCGAACGCCCCGGCCACCGGATGATGGAAACCTGGCATCCGCTCGGCGTCGTCGGCGTCATCTCCGCCTTCAACTTCCCCGTCGCCGTCTGGTCGTGGAATGCCGCACTTGCCCTCGTCTGTGGTAACGCGGTCGTCTGGAAGCCGTCCGAAAAGACGCCGCTGACGGCGCTTGCCGTGCAGGGCATTTTCGAACGCGCTGCCGCCCGCTTCGGCGATGCGCCGGAAGGTCTGTCCCAACTGCTGATCGGCGACCGCGCGGTCGGCGAGGCATTGGTGGATAATCCCAAGGTGCCGCTGGTTTCGGCCACCGGCTCCACCCGCATGGGCCGTGATGTCGGGCCGCGTCTGGCGAAACGCTTCGCCCGTGCCATTCTTGAACTCGGTGGCAACAATGCAGGCATCGTCTGCCCCTCTGCCGATCTCGACATGGCATTGCGCGCCATCGCCTTCGGTGCGATGGGCACGGCCGGCCAGCGCTGCACCACCCTTCGCCGCCTTTTCGTGCATGACAGCGTTTATGACGAGCTCGTGCCACGCCTGAAAAAGGCCTATGCTTCCGTCTCCGTCGGCAACCCGCTGGAAACCTCCGCACTCGTAGGCCCGCTGGTCGACAAGGCGGCATTCGAGGCCATGCAGAAAGCCCTCGAAGCGGCCAAGGCGGCCGGCGGCGTGGTGAATGGGGGCGGGCGCGTGGATACCGGTGCGGCAGATGCCTATTATGTGAAACCGGCGCTGGTCGAAATGCCGAAGCAGGTTGGCCCCGTTCTGGAAGAGACTTTCGCCCCGATCCTCTACGTCATGAAGTACAGCGATCTCGATCAGGCGATTGAAGCGCACAACGCCGTTGCCGCCGGTCTTTCGTCGTCCATTTTCACCCGCGACATACAGGAATCGGAACGTTTCCTGTCGTCGGAAGGCTCCGATTGCGGTATCGCCAACGTCAATATTGGCACGTCGGGTGCGGAAATCGGCGGTGCCTTCGGCGGTGAGAAGGAAACCGGCGGGGGCCGTGAATCCGGTTCGGATGCGTGGAAGGCGTATATGCGCCGCGCCACCAACACGATCAACTACTCCAAGGCGCTACCGCTGGCGCAGGGGGTTTCCTTCGATATCGAGTAATCGACTTTTCGATCGCGTTGTCGAAAGAGAAATTGATCCATCATGCCGGTGCGGCTTCCTCCGCGCCGGCATTTCTATTTGATGGGTCTGACAAGGGCCTCCGCGATGATTTGCGGAAAACATGTGGTTGCGCGAAATTTTATTCCCGCAACATTGCCGATATTGAATTATCGTCTCTCTATCGTTTTAATGGAAAACCATAGCATTGCTCCATATCGTGATCCGGCCAGAGGGGCTGGTGATAAGGAGATGAAATGCCAGCCATCACCCGACGCGCGCTTTCCGCCAGCCTTTTTGCCGCCGCCGCATTCTCCGTCCTGCCGCTGCAGGCAGGGGCGGCGGAAGAGTTGAAGATCGGTTATCAGAAAACCGGCCTGCCTGTTATCGCCCGCCAGCAGGGCGTCATCGAAAAGGCGCTCGAAGCCAAGGGCGTGAAGGTTTCATGGGTCGAATTCACCGCAGGCCCGCCGCTGGTGGAAGCCCTGAATGTCGGCTCCATCAATGTCGGCTGGACGGGTGATGCGCCGCCGATCTTCGGCCAGGCAGCGGGTTCGGCCATCGTTTATGTGGCGGCGCTTCCCTCGAACGGTAAGGGCGAGGCGATCTTCACCAAACCCGAAAGCGGCATCAAGTCGGTTGCCGATCTGAAGGGCAAGAAGGTTGGCGTTGGCAAAGGCACCAGTGCACATAACCTGCTCGTCGCGGCTCTGGAAAAGAACGGCCTGAAATTCAGCGATATCGAGGTGACCTATCTCAGTCCTGCCGATGCCGCGGCAGCTTTCGCCAGCGACAAGATCGACGCCTGGGCCGTCTGGGATCCTTTCTATGCGATTGCCGAAACCCGATACAAGCCGGTGACGCTGGCCCGCACCAGCGATGTGCTTGCTGTCAGCACCTATTTCCTCGCCAATCGCGACTACGCCAAATCGCATGGCGACACCATCAACACGACGATCGATGCGCTCGGTGAGGCCGCGAAATGGTCCGCCGCCAATCGCGACAAGGTCGCTGCGGCGCTGCATGAGGTGACGGGCGTGCCGCTGGAGGCACAGACGCTTGCCGCGAACCGTTCGGAATTCGGCATTACCAAGATCGATGACAAGATCATCGCCAGCCAGCAGGAAACGGCGGATCGCTTTTATCGTCTCGGCCTGATCCCGAAACAGATCAGCATCAAGGATGCCGTATGGTCGGGCGCCACCAACTGAGCCGGAGGGACATGCCGTGAGCAGCAGTAAGCGCATCGAGTTCGGCGGCATCATCGGCTGGCTGCTTCCCGCACTCATCCTTGCAGGATGGGAGGTGGCGGCGCGCGCGGGGGTGATTTCCGCCAATGTGCTGCCCGCCCCTTCCGCAGTCGCCGAAGCCTTCTGGCGGCTTCTGCTCTCGGGAGAACTCCTCGCCAATATCGGTGTCAGTTCCGCCCGTGCACTCGCCGGTTTCGCCATCGGCGGCTCCATCGGCTTCATCTTCGGGCTGGCGAACGGTCTGTCGAAGTTCTCCCGCAGTTTCACCGATACGACGCTGCAGATGATCCGCAACATTCCGCATCTGGCGCTCATTCCGCTCGTCATCCTGTGGTTCGGCATTGATGAAGAAGCGAAGCTCTTTCTGGTCGCGCTCGGCGTGTTTTTCCCGATCTATATCAACACGCTGCTCGGCATCCAGGGCGTCGATCCGCAACTGGTGGAAATGGGCCGTACCTACGGGATGTCGCCCTTCACGCTGTTCCGGCGGGTGATCCTGCCCGGCGCGCTGCCCTCGATTTTCACCGGCCTGCGTTATGCGCTCGGCATCATGTGGCTGACACTGATCGTGGCGGAAACCATTTCCTCCTCGTCGGGCCTCGGCTACATGGCCATGCAGGCGCGCGAGTTCCTGCTGATCGACGTCGTCGTTCTTTCGATCCTTATCTATGCGCTTCTCGGCAAGCTGGCCGACAGTTTTGCCCGCTTCCTCGAAAGCATCTTCCTGCAATGGCATCCAGCCTTCAAGAAAGTCTGAGGTAACCCATGTCGACCGGTAATGTGACGACGTTGAGACGCCCTGATGCCCAGCCATCCCCGCCGCCAGGAGCGGAGGCAAAGATCGAACCCGGCCCGAAATCGACCGAAGGCAAGGTTGCCTTCAGCTTCCGCAACGTCACGAAGAGCTTCGGCGACAAGCCGGTTCTGCGCGGCATCGATCTCGATGTGCGGCAAGGCGAGTTTCTGGCCATCATCGGCAAGAGCGGCTGTGGCAAGAGTACGCTTTTGCGTATTCTGGCCGGCCTCGACACGCCGACGACCGGAACCGTCTCTAAGGATGCCTCAAGCCGCACCCGCATGATGTTTCAGGAGCCGCGTCTTCTGCCGTGGGAGCGTATCGCAAATAACGTTTCAGTGGGATTGACCGGTATCGCCAAGGGCGAAGCGGCGCAGGAGCAGGCGCTTGCCATTCTTGAAGAGGTGGGACTGAAAGACCGGGCAGGGGAATGGCACTATGTGCTTTCCGGCGGCCAGAAGCAGCGTGTTGCGCTGGCGCGGGCGCTTGTCGCCCATCCGCAGATCCTGGCGCTGGATGAGCCGCTCGGCGCGCTCGACGCGCTCACGCGCATCGAAATGCAGCTTTTGCTGGAGCGCATCTGGCGCAAGCAGAAATTTACCGCCGTGCTCGTCACGCATGATGTTTCCGAGGCCGTGGCGCTCGCCGATCGCATCGTCGTCATCGATGAGGGCCGCATCGCACTCGACCTCGATGTGAAGCTGCCGCGTCCGCGCCGCCATGGCACGGCGGAGTTTGCGAGACTGGAAGAGCAGGTTCTGAACCAGCTCTTCGGCCGGGGAGAGGTTCCAGGGTAATAATGGGTGTCGCGGCAGGGCCAAGACCCTGCCGCCCCATGTTTTAGCCAATGCTCATCAGGCTGGCATTGCCGCCAGCGGCGGTGGTGTTGACGCTGACGGAGACCTCTTCCACCAGCCAGTCCAGCGCATAGGGCTGGCTTTCCCCGGAAAGCGCTTCCGTGGTAGCGGCCTGAACGAGAACCAGCGGACCGGAAAGAGCCGAGATTTTCCTGTTGATCTCAACCACACGCTCCGCATCGCCTTCAACCAGCGCACCGGCAAAGGGCCCTGACTTTGCCCAGTCATCCGCCCAGACGATGCGCGAGGTGACGGTTGCCGGCAAGCCATAGATCGACTTTTCAAGCCCCGACGCGTTGTCAATGACAACCGCATTTCCGGCCGCAAGCGCTGCCGCGAGCTGGCGGTAAAGCCCCTGTTCTGTTGCCGGGACCAGCAAAACCTTTCCGCGCGGATGCAGCGCATAGACATTTCTCTCACCGACAGGGCCTGCCAGTTCGGTCTCGAAGCCAAGGCCGGAAAGCGCCGCGGCCTGCCTTGCGGCTTCCGCCGCGACCGTCTCGCCGTTTTCGTCAAGCCAGCGAGCGAGATCGACGGCGGCCTGATCCTGCTGGCTGGCGATGCGGTCGATCTTCGGTGCCTTTTGCGTCATGCGCCCGAGATAGAGCGGGCCGCCCGCCTTGGGGCCCGTGCCGGAAAGACCGCGTCCGCCAAACGGCTGTACGCCGACGACTGCGCCGATGATGTTGCGGTTCACATAAAGATTGCCGGCCGCGACACGGGAGAGCACGTGCTGGATGGTATCATCGAGACGTGTGTGCAGACCGAAGGTCAGGCCGTAACCGGTGGCGTTGATCTCATCGATCAGCCGGTCGAGATTGTCGCGCTTGAAGCGGATGACATGCAGCACCGGACCGAAAACTTCGCGTTTCAGATCCGCAAGGGACTTCATCTCGATGATGGTCGGCGGCACGAACGTGCCCTTGCCGGTTTCTCCCGCAAGTGTGATCTGCTCGATGCGGTGACCGAGCGAACGCATGTCCTCGATGTGTTTTTCGATGATGCCCTTGGCCTCGGCGGTGATGACCGGGCCGACATCAACCGAGAGTCGATCGGTGCGGCCGATGCGCAGCTCATGCAGCGCGCCTTTCAGCATGGTCAGTGTGCGGTCCGCAACATCTTCCTGCAGGCAGAGAATGCGCAGCGCCGAGCAGCGCTGACCGGCACTGTCGAAGGCGGAAGCAATGACATCGGCGACGACCTGTTCGGCAAGAGCAGAGGAATCGACGATCATGGCATTCTGGCCGCCGGTTTCGGCAATCAGCGGTACCGGCTGGCCATTCGCCAGAACCCGGCCGGCAAGCTGCCCCTGAATGAGCCGCGCCACTTCCGTGGAGCCGGTGAACATGACGCCTGCCGTCAGCGGCGAGCCGACGAGTGCTGCACCCGTCTTGCCGTCGCCCGGCAGAAGCTGCACAGCGTCTTGCGGAACGCCCGCCTCATGCAGCAGGCGCACGCCCTGGGCGGCGATGAGCGGGGTCTCTTCAGCAGGCTTTGCCAGAACCGGATTACCGGCCACCAGCGCCGCCGTCACCTGACCGATGAAGATGGCGAGCGGGAAGTTCCATGGGCTGATGCAGACGACCGGGCCGAGCGGCTTTTCGCCGGCCGCGAAATTCCTGCGCGCTTCCGCTGCGTAATAACGCAGGAAGTCGATGGCCTCGCGCACCTCGGCAATGGCGTTCGGCATGGATTTTCCCGCCTCGCGCATGACAAGGCCGAGCAGATCGGGCATTTCGGCCTGCATGGCGTCGGCGGCGCGCTCCAGGCAGGCGGCGCGCTCTTCCACAGGGGTGGACGGCCAGTTCGAGGACGCCGCGCGCTGCATGGCCGCTTCCACATCAGCTTCAGTCGGTTCGGTGACGTATCCGACGATATCATTGTGGTCGCCCGGGTTGAGAACCGGCCGCGTTGCGCCGCCCGCTTGCGGCGCGGCCGCTTTCCACTCGGCCGATGCCCCCGCCTTCAGGACCTTGTCGAGAGCAGCGAGTGTCGTTTCGCTGGAGAGATCGAGGCCGGCGGAATTTTTACGTTGCGGCCCGAACAGGTCGGCAGGGGCGGCGATGCGGTCGTGACGTGCGCCGGGAACGTTATGGGCCTTGACGATGGCGACCGGGTCTTCCAGCAGGGAATCCACCGGCACCGCGGGATCGGCAATGCGGTTGACGAAAGAGGAGTTGGCACCGTTCTCCAGCAAGCGGCGGACGAGGTAGGCCAGCAACGTTTCATGGGTGCCGACCGGGGCGTAGAAGCGGCACGGCCGGTCGAGCTTCCTCTTGCCGACAACCTCGCTGTAAAGCGGTTCGCCCATGCCATGCAGGCACTGGAACTCGTAGTCGCCAAGTTTGAAGTCTGGACCGGCAAGATGATAGATCGTCGCCATGGACTGCGCATTATGGGTCGCAAATTGCGGGAATATCACATCGCGCGCGGCGAGCAGCTTGCGGGCGCAGGCAATGTAGGAGACATCGGTGTGCACCTTGCGGGTAAAGACCGGGAAGTCTTCCAGCCCCTCCACCTGCGCGCGCTTGATTTCGGCGTCCCAGTAGGCGCCCTTGACAAGACGCACCATGATGCGGCGGTTCGAACGGCGGGCAAGGTCGATAATGTAATCCAGAACGAACGGGCAGCGGCGGCCATAGGCCTGCACCACGAAACCGAGGCCGTTCCATCCGGCAAGGTCCTTGTCCAGCGCCAGTTCTTCCAGAAGATCAAGCGACAATTCCAGCCGGTCCGCTTCTTCAGCGTCGATATTCAGGCCGATATCGTATTTTTTGCTAAGCAGCATCAGTGATCTCACGCGGGGCAGAAGCTCTGCCATGACGCGTTCGGCCTGCGCGCGCGCATAACGTGGGTGCAGCGCTGAAAGCTTGATGGAAATGCCCGGACCGCCATAGATACCGCGCCCGGCAGAGGCCTTGCCGATGGCGTGGATGGCGTTTTCATAATCCTTGTAATAACGCTCCGCATCCTTTGCGGTGGTCGCGGCTTCGCCCAGCATGTCGTAGGAGTACTGAAAGCCCTGTTCTTCCAGCGGCCTGGAACGCTTGATCGCTTCCCCAATCGTCTCGCCGGTCACGAACTGCTCGCCCATCATGCGCATCGCCATATCGACGCCGCGGCGGATGACGGGTTCGCCAGCCCGGGCGATCAACTTGGTCAGCGCCGCCGAGAGGCCGCTATCGTTCACCGTCGAGGTAAGCTTGCCGGTGATGACGAGACCCCAGGTGGCGGCATTGACGAAGAGCGAGCGGCCGCCGCCAATATGGGATTTCCAGTCGCCGCGAGCGATCTTGTCGCGGATCAGCGCATCGCGGGTGGCGGTGTCGGGGATGCGCAGCAGGGCCTCGGCGAGGCACATCAACGCAACACCCTCGTGGCTGGAAAGCGAATATTCCTGGACCAGCCCTTCGACGCCGGTGCCCTTGGTCTTGGCGCGCAATGCTTCGATCAGTTTGCGAGCGGTCTCGCGAATGGCTTTCGCCTGTTCTGCCGTCACCGTCGCCGCCTCGATCAACGGCGCCATGCATTCTTCTTCGGTACGGCGATAGGCGGCAGTGATCGCCTTGCGCAGCAGGGTCTGCTCACGCACCGGCGGCGCAAAATTCTGGAAAATACCACTCGTCACTACACCGGCGTTGCTTGCACCATCGGCCATTCTGAAAATCCTGAAAACGCTGTTGAAGACAGACTGCCGGCGGCAGCGTGTCCTCAGCCCGCCGCTCGTCATCCCTACGCTCACAATATCATTGCCGCGAAAATTGCTATGGCCTTATTTTTAGCATAAAACAGGCAATACGAACTTTTATTGTCCCAATTCGGCGTGAAAATGAATGGCAAATAGTCAGAAAACAGACGGTTTGGATGACTTCGACCTCAAGATTCTCGAGGCGCTCAGCGAGGATGGGCGCATGTCCGTGCTGCAGCTGTCGAAAAAGGTAGGTCTTTCCAAGACACCCTGCCAGACGCGGCTGAAGCGACTGGTGGATGAGGGCTATATTCTCGGCTTCCGCGCCATGCTCAATCCGCAGAAACTCGGCGTCGACCATATCGCCTTTGCCGAGGTCAAGCTGTCCGATACTCGGGAAAAGGCACTGGAGGAGTTCAACACTGCGGTACGCAAGATCAAGGAAGTAGAAGAATGCCACATGATCGCCGGCGCCTTCGATTATCTCCTGAAGGTCCGCACCGGCGACATACGCAAATACAGAAGAGTATTGGGCGAAAAAATCTCGAGCCTGCCGTCTGTCGCTAACACGTCGACCTTTGTGGTCATGCAGTCCGTCAAGGAAACCGGCATCTAAAAAGAAGACGAAAAAACGGGCAGACTCGCGTCTGCCCGTTCGTTACCTTCTGCGTCCAGTCCTCTCAGCGCGCCGTTGCAGCGGCGGTGACGGCTGTCATCTGCGCGTCGGGACCGAACTCGTTTTCATTCTCGATGCCCAGCAGTTCCTGCAGGCGCAACCTTGCACGGCTGACGCGGCTCTTGATCGTGCCCACAGGGCATCCGCAGATTTCCGCCGCCTCTTCATAGGCGAAGCCGGAAGCTCCGATCAGCAGTATGGCTTCACGCTGGTCGTCGGGCAATTTCGCGAGCGCTGCGCGGAAATCCTGAAGGTCCACCGAGCCATGCTGTTCCGGCGGGACCGACATGCGGGACGTATAGACACCATCCGTGTCCTGCACCTCGCGGCCGGATTTGCGGATCTGGCTATAAAACTCGTTGCGCAGGATCGTTACCAGCCAGGCGCGCATATTGGTGCCGGGTTGATAACTGTCCTGTTTCGCCCAGGCTTTCATGATCGTGTCCTGCACGAGGTCGTCGGCCCGGTCCCTCGAACGGATCAGCGAAATTGCGAAGGCGCGAAGGTTGGGCAGTGCTGCCAGCATCTCGCGCTTGAAGTTGTATTCTGTCTGCTCCGGCTCTTTCGCCATCATTCCTCCAAAGCCTTGATTTTGGCTCTGCTTTCCGCTTCATCGAGTTTTTCGAGAAGGTCGAGGAATTTGTCAGGGATGCCTTCGTCCTGAACGGCATCATAAAGCTCCCTGAGCTTACGGGAAATCACCGCCCGCCCTGAGTGCGGGACCTGGGGGGCGGCCGGATTATCCGGCTGATCTTGGTCCGATTGAAATATGCTCATAACGTCCGGTATTCCTTTTTTGTCATGGCAAAGAATGCGCGGCGAAAAAAATAGTTCCGGTGGTTCGGAACTTTTTTTGCGATGTGCACGTTGCTATCTTGGGTTTGCGTTGCAGACCGCATGAAAGGGGAGAATTCCATGTCAGTTTCTACACGCATCGCACCGCACCTGCCATATCTGCGCAGGTTCGCGCGTGCCGTTTGCGGCTCACAATCAACGGGCGATGCCTATGTTGCGGCTACACTCGAAGCGCTGATCGCCGATATCAGCATCTTTCCGCAGACAAGCAGCGATCGTGTTTCGCTCTATCAATTGTTCGTATCGATCTTTAGTTCCGTCACGATCAATATTAAGGCCGACGAAAACCTGTCTGGATGGGAAAAACGCGCTTCCGCCAATTTGTCCGCCGTGCCGCCACTTGCCCGCCAGGCTTTCCTCCTGACAACCGTCGAGGAGTTCTCGCCTTCGGAGACGGCGGAGGTTCTGCGGGTATCCGAAGACCAGGTCGGTAAGCTCATCGACGAGGCAGCGTCTGAAATCGCCCGGCAGGTGGCGACCGATATCATGATCATCGAGGATGAACCGCTGATCGCCATGGATATCGAACAGATGGTCACCGATCTCGGCCATCGTGTGACGGGCATCGCCCGCACGCACACGGAAGCGCTCGATCTCTTCCATCGTACCCAGCCGAAGATGATCCTGGCCGACATCCAGCTCGCCGACGGCAGCTCCGGTCTCGATGCGATGAAGGACATCCTTCAGATGACCACCCTCCCGGTAATCTTCATCACGGCTTTCCCGGAGCGTCTTTTGACGGGTGAACGGCCCGAGCCGACATTCCTCGTAACGAAGCCCTTCAACCCGGACATGGTGAAAGCGCTCATCAGCCAGGCCCTGTTTTTCAACGAAAGCTCGCGCGTCGCGGCGTGAGATTTTGCCGAAACCGCACGCTGACCGGGAACCTCTCTGGTGCCCGGGCGTTGGCGGTTACGGTCGTGGGGCTGCCCCGCGACTTTCTGCAAGGAGATGAATTTGCATCGGCTGGCGTGGCATAACGCGGAGAGGGACGAAAGCGAACTTCACGATTCGCTCGTCCTTGCCTTGCTCGATTCGGGTGAGACAGTCATGCTCCAGGACCGCAACCGTGACTACATATTCGTGGCCAATCTTCCGGATGTCTGGAAGCTGCCGGCTGAATCCCCTCCAACTGATGAAAATCTGTTCGGAAAGGATTTGTCCGGGCGGTTGGCCGAGCTCAAGAAAGACATGGGCGCGGCTGGCAGTCGCGGCATGCTGGAAGTGGGCGCGGGCAATGATCGAGTCTTCCAGTTCCACGTGCACTCAACTTTGAATCAGATGAACCAGATGGTGATGAAAACCACCATCCGGGAAGTGACGGCGGAACGGCGACGCGAGCAACTTCTGCGTTCGTTGCTGCGCGAAGTCAGTCACCGTTCCAAGAATTTGCTGGCGATCATCCAGAGCCTTGCGGGCCAGACGGCCCGTTTCAGTCTCACCAAGGATGATTTCCTGCGCAAATTCCGGGGGCGCCTGCATGCGCTTGCCCAAAGCCAGGATCTCATCACCGATTCCGATTGGCGGGGGGCACGTATATTCGAGCTGCTGCGCCAGCAATTCGATCTCTATGTGCCTGAATATCCGAACCTCATCCATATGGAGGGCGAAAACCTGCTGCTCAATCCGAACGGCGCGCTCTATATCGGGCTCGCCTTTCACGAACTTGTTGTCAACACTGTCAGCCACAGCGGCAATCTCGCCTATCACCCGCCAATATCTCTGCAATGCCGGCAGGAGGGGGAGTTCTATATAGTCGAATGGAACGAGCCGATGACGCCGTCGAAGGAACCGGTGGAGGCAAGGCGCGGCAGTTTTGGCAGCGTCGTGCTGGAAAAGGTGGTTCCCTCCGCTCTGGGAGGAAGTGCCGAATATGAGCTTACTCCGGAGCGCATTGTTTATCGGCTGAAATTCCCCTCGGGCGACGTCGCAGATATGTAAGCGACGCACGCGGCCGGACGGACGTCTCGGCCGCCTTTCACTACAGAAGACATTAAAAAAGCACGGCTCAGAGAGAGCCGTGCTATTTCAATGACGGGTTTTCAGGGGCGAAACCCGTTTATACTGGGCCAAGCTTCAGGCGGGGACGGGGGAATTGCTTGGCCTGCATTAAAAACACACCTGGCGAGATTCGGTTCCAGCAAAATGTATATTTTTTGCGGTTCACGATTTATCGTCACTTTTGCGGGTCCGATTAGTTAGTGGGAGCCCGCCTGATCGGATCGTTTGGGCGTGAAGTAACGCATCGGCGCCTCCAGCGCCCATTCGAAACCGCTTTCACGATATTCCGTTGTCACATTCCCTCCGAAAGCGCCTTCCGCATGCCTCTTGATGACCGTAGTCCCGAAACCCTTGCGGCTGGGCTCCTGCGCCGGGGGGCCACCCGTTTCGGTCCATACAAGATGAAGCATCTGCCGCCCGTCTTTTTCAACCGATTTCCAACGGACAGTAATTTTGCCTGAGGGCGCGGACAAAGCGCCGTATTTTATGGAATTTGTGGTAAGCTCATGCACGACGAGGCCAAAATTCTGCGCGGCCTCGGGCGAGAGCATGAAATCGTCTCCCGCCAGAACAAAACGCTCTGCCACCGTGCCAAAAACATCGAGGTGGGTCTCGATCAGTTTCCGGATTGGCAAGCCCTGCCACTGAACTTCCGCCAAGGCCCGGATCGACATGCCGAGGCCGCGCAGGCGATGGTCCACCTCTTTCTGGAATTCCGGAATGCTTTTATTCTCGCGGCCCAGTTGCCGTATCATCGCCTGAACAAGCGTGAGAATGTTCTTGGAGCGGTGCACCAGCTCATGCAGCAGCAATTGCAGCCTTTCTTCTGACTGGCTTCTGTCGAAGGAGGCGTTTGAAAGCGCGATGGCCACCTGATTGGCCTCTTTTATCTTGGTGTCCACCGGCGCGACGATCTCACCTTCACCAATGCGCTCGGCCATGAGGGTCAGGTCGCGGATCGAGCTGCGCAATTGCCGCCCCACCAGATAGGCGCCGCCTATAGCAATCAAAACGAGTACCAGGCTGCCGATCATCATCTGCCGCCAGGTATCGACCAGCGCAGCCTGACTTGCGGCAAGCGGCCCCCACATGACGGTTTTCCACTGCCAGCCAGGCAATTGCGCATAGGCGTAAAGATTGCCCTTGCCGTCGAAAAAATTGCCGCTGAAGGCCTGCATTTCGGAGAGTATGGCCGGGGTGACGAACGGTTTGCCAATCGCCGCCTCGTCAGGAGCGGTGGATACAACGACACGATTGGTGCCGTCGATGATAGCGACCGCCCAGTTTCGCGGCAGGTTCTCGGTGGAGATGAGCCGGCTCAGGTCACTGGCGTTCTGCGTCAGGATGAGGGCGTCTCCGGCAGACCCGAGTTCCGGATCGAGCGGCATGGTAACGTTGAACACCCATTCCTTGCTGGTTGAGCCGAAAAAAATGTTCGATACCGTTATACGGCGGGATTCTATCGCTTTGGCGAGATCGGCCTCGACCGGCACCTTGCCGAGAGGCTTGCCGAAGGGCACACGGGTGTTGAGATGCTGCTGGCCATCCTTGGTGGCAAGAATGGCATAAAGACCCTCCCGTTTCAGGCTGTCTGCTACGCGTCCCTGAAAGGCGGCGAGATTGCCGCTTTCGAGTTCGGGAAATTGCGACAGCAGATTAAGCGAGGTGGCGATTTCCTGCAGACGGCGATCGATGTTGCGACTGACGACCCGTACATCCTCGATCGTCTCGCGCTGCAGGTCGTCGCGTTTTTCCGCTTCCAGGCGGAGCATCAAGTAGCCGACGAAAAGGATCAGCGGCAAAGTGATGACGGTCGCCATCACCACCAGATAGGTGCCGATGGAGGCGGTCGGGAAAAAATTCGCGCTACGCCGACGCAAAGCCGAGATCATGTTCTTCAGTCTGTTGCCGGGTCGAGGCATATAAAAACTCCGGCATTTATCCCTTTGTTACGACATGGATAATACCGCGCCATACCCCATTGGCAATGGCTGATTTCTTACCTTTGGTTGTTGTGGTTCACGACATCTCCCAAAGCCGTGATTGAAAAAATCGGAACTATTTGGACAACCATGCCGTTTGCCAGTCGAACCGGTCGAAGAGCGGAAAAATGTTTCCGCCGGCCAGTTGAGAACGATGAAAGGAAGGTACGAAATGGCAAAGAAACTTACGATCCTCGTCACCGCCGCCCTCATGGGCACGACGGCTTTCGCGCCGCTTGCCATCGCTCAGGGCACGACGCAGCCCGCGCCGGCAAATCCGAGCGCACAGACTGAACCGGCGACGCCGCCAGCGACGCCCATGGCTCCTGCAGCACCCTCGGCCAATGACAGCGCAGCCACGACCACCGGCGGAGCCTATCTGACGGAGCAGGGCGAAACGCAAATCAGCGCCAATGACTATATCGGCAAGTCTGTCTACACAGCGGCCGATGAGAGCATCGGCAATGTGACGAACCTCATCATGGAACAGGACGGCGGTCTGGTTGCAGCGGTGATCGGTGTTGGCGGCTTCCTGGGTATCGGCGCCAAGGACGTGGCCGTTCCCATGGACAAGGTGACGATGACGCGCAACGCGCAGGACGGCACCATTCGCCTGACGACGACCGAAACCGCGGAAACGCTGAAGGCAGCGCCGGAATTCAAGACGCTGGAGCAGAAGACCAGCGAGCAGAACGCGGCAACCCCGGCGGCACCCGACAGCACCACCACTTCGGCGACAAAGCCGTAAATCCCATACCTGGGAGGCAGGAGCGGGAACAGGCGCCATCCGCCGTCCCGCGGGAGACACCGGCCGTCGGCCGGTGTCTTTTTATCAACTGACTGGTTTATTCACCCGCGTTCCGCGACGAATGCCATGCCCAGGCGGATTTGATGATATCGGAAAGAGAATAGCGCGGTTCCCAGCCCAGAACCTCTTTCGCCTTTTCGTTATTTGCCACCAGTGTTGTCGAATCGCCATCCCGACGCCCGGTATATTCGACGGGGAAGGGCCGACCGGAGACTTCCGAAATCGCTGCCAGCAATTCTTTGACCGTTGTGCCCGTGCCGGTGCCGAGGTTGAGTTCCACGGTTTCCCCGCCCGCCAGCAGATAATCCACTGCACGCACATGGGCGTCGGCGAGATCGAGAATGTGGATGTAGTCGCGCACGCAGGTTCCATCGCGCGTGTCGTAATCCGTGCCAAATACCTTGAAACCCTGACGCCGGCCGAGTGCGGCCTCGATGGCCAGCGGGATCGCATGGGTTTCCGGTTTGTGCCATTCGCCGATGCGGCCTTCGAAATCAGCTCCTGCGGCATTGAAGTAGCGCAGCATTACCGAGCGTAGCCCCTTATAGGCGCTGTAATCCTTCAGCGCCTGCTCGACCACCCATTTGGTGCGGCCATAGGGGTTGATCGGCGCCTGCCGGTGCGTTTCGTCGATCGGGACCTGTTCCGGCAGACCATAGGTGGCGCAGGTGGAGGAGAATACGAAGGCATTGACACCGGCATCGATGGCGGACGAAAGCAGGTTGAGCGAGCCGATGACGTTGTTGTCATAGAAAGCCACGGGCTGCTTGACCGATTCACCGACCTCGATCAGTGCCGCGAAATGCAGAACCGCCTCCGGCCGGTGTTTGGCGAAGACTTCGTCCAGCCGCGCCCGGTCGCGAATATCGCCCTGTTCGAAAGGCCCCCAGCGGACGAATTCCTCATGCCCGTTGGAGAGATTGTCAAAAACGACGGGTTCATACCCTCTTTCAGAGAGGAGAAGGCACGTGTGCGAACCGATATAGCCGGCACCACCGACGACAAGGACTTTCTTCTTCATCAATTGCCTTTCAAAAAATTACGGATGCGCCGAGACTGTATGTTACTTTGTTTAAATAAGGGCGGCGTGACGCAGTGCGCCATCAACCAGTCTATCCTTCGCGGGTAACATAAAAAAAACCGCGCATCCATGGGCCGGATGCGCGGTTGGTGTCGCTGGCGAGCCAAGAAGTTACTTGGTCTTTTTTGTACCTGCTCTCGTGGCGAGAAACCCGGCTGCGACGGCGACGGCAAGTGTCGCATAGGGGCGCGCCTGTATCGCGAGTGAAAGCAACGACTGAAGAGCAAGCGGCGCCGCCGTCAGCGGCGCTGCGGCGGCGAGTGGCGTGACCGGCCTTGTTGCATAGACCCTTGGACGCTTCAGGATGGCGAGCGCCACAAGCATGATGACTCCAAGCAGAAACGCGGATCCGGCGACGACCAGCGCTGCAGGGCCTGCGCCGACGTGCCGGGCGAGGTAAATCGATCCGGCTACAACGGCCGCCACGAAGGCTATCAGGAAAAATATTCCCGCCAGCACCGATAATATGATGACAGAGCGCAGTCGTCTCGTGACGACACGCCCTTCACGCTGGGTCTCCCCCAGATAGACCAGCAATGCCTCAAGCATGAGCTTATCGACGTGTCAGGAGGGCAAGAACGAAACCGACGCCGACCGCGATGCCGAGCGACTGGAGCGGGTTTCGCTGGACCTGGTCCGTCAGATTGTCATTCAGCGTTGAAATCTCGTTGCGCACGGTATCCGCCATGTCGCTCGATGCGGAGATGGCATCGTCCGCAACACGGGCGGCCTGAGCTTTCAGTTCATGCGAAGCACCGACGCCAAGCGCCTTCACGCTCTTGGCAAGATTTGCCAGATCTTCGCGAAGCTGGGCGAGCTGCGCGGCCACATCGGCTGCATCACCGCTTTCGAGGGATTGCTGGATCTTGTCATTAACGCTGCTACGCACGCTTGCCATGAGTGAAGTCCTTCTTGAACATCGTTGATGGAGATGGCGACATGTCCATGACTGACGCCGCTTGACTTTCATTACGGCGGTAGAAATTACCCGCCTGTCCGTGATTGAAACGCAGCGACACCGACTTGGTTCCGCAACGTCATGTGTTTTCTTCGTCCCGCTCGACGCGCCTCATTTTTAAGGAATTAGCCCCCGGACATTTGTTTTCCTGTAACAAGCATCATATAAGGCCCATCATCCAAGACCGACCTTGACTTCAATCAATATGTGAAACGAGATGCTGCAGACGCCATATTACCTCATCGACAAGACAAAACTTCTTCGCAACATGGAGAAGATTGCCTATGTGCGGGAAAAATCCGGTGCCAAGGCGCTGTTGGCGTTGAAATGCTTCGCCACCTGGTCGGTGTTCGACTTCATGTCGCAATATATGGATGGCACCACTTCCTCCTCGCTTTATGAAGTCCGTCTTGGCCGCGAGAAATTCGGCGGTGAAACCCACGCCTACTCCGTTGCCTATGCCGATTACGAGATCGACGAGGTGATTGCGAATGCCGACAAGATTATCTTCAATTCCGTCGGCCAGCTGGAGCGCTTTGCCGACAAGGCGTCCGGCATCACGCGCGGTCTGCGCCTCAATCCGCAGGTCAGCTCCTCGAGCTTCGATCTCGCCGATCCCGCACGTCCGTTCAGCCGCCTTGGCGAATGGGATGTTGCCAAGGTCGACAAGGTCATGGATCGCATTTCCGGTTTCATGATCCACAATAACTGCGAAAACAGCGATTTTGCCCTGTTCGACCGCATGCTGACGCAGATCGAGGAAAAATTCGGATCGCTGCTGTCGCGTGCCGAATGGGTCAGCCTCGGCGGCGGCATTCATTTCACTGGCGACGATTACCCGCTCGACCAGTTCTGCGACCGTCTGCGTGCCTTCTCAGAAAAATACGGTGTGCAGGTGTATCTCGAGCCGGGCGAAGCCTCGATCACGAAGAGCACGACGCTCGAAGTGACGGTTCTCGACACGCTGTTCAACGGCAAGAACCTCGCTATCGTCGACAGCTCCATCGAAGCGCACATGCTCGATCTTCTGATCTATCGTGAGAGCGCCAAGGTATCGCCGAACGAGGGCGAACATCCCTATATGGTTTGCGGCAAGTCCTGCCTCGCTGGCGATATTTTCGGCGATTTCCGCTTCGACAAGGAGCTGAAAGTGGGTGACCGCATCTCCTTCCAGGACGCAGCCGGTTACACCATGGTCAAGAAAAACTGGTTCAACGGCGTGAAGATGCCGACGATCGCCATCAAGGAACTCGACGGCTCGGTTCGCGCCGTCCGTGAATTCGACTTTGCCGATTTCGAGCAAAGCCTGTCTTAAACCCTGTTTCAACATCCAACGAAGCTCATCCCTGCGGGGAAAAGGAGGCATCACCTGAAATGAAGAAGAACGTTCTGATCATCGGCGCCGGTGGCGTAGCACAGGTCGTGGCGCATAAATGCGCCCAGAACAGCGATGTATTGGGAGACATTCATATTGCGTCACGGACTTTGGAAAAGTGCCGCAAGATTGTCGAGTCCGTACGCGAAAAGAAGAGCCTCAAGACAGATGTGAAACTTGAGGCCCATGCGCTTGACGCGATGGATATCGAGGCGACGAAAGCCTTGATCAACAAGACCGGCGTACAGATCGTCATCAACGTCGGTTCGGCTTTCGTCAACATGTCCGTTCTTCGTGCCTGCATGGACACGGGTGTTGCCTATATGGATACGGCGATCCACGAGGATCCCACCAAGATTTGCGAGACGCCGCCGTGGTATGGAAACTACGAGTGGAAGCGTGCTGAAGAATGCAAGGAGAAGGGCATTACTGCCATTCTCGGTGTCGGTTTTGACCCGGGCGTCGTCAACGCCTATGCGCGTCTTGCCAAGGATGAGTATTTCGACAAGGTCACCTCGGTCGATATCGTCGACATCAATGCCGGCAGCCATGGCCGCTGGTTCTCCACTAACTTCGATCCGGAAATCAACTTCCGTGAGTTCACCGGGGTCGTTTATTCCTGGCAGAATGGCCAGTGGCAGACCAACCAGATGTTCGAAGTCGGCCAGGAATTCGATCTGCCTGTCGTCGGCAAGCAGAAGGCCTATATGACCGGCCATGACGAAGTGCATTCGCTGTCCAAGAACATGGACGGCGCTGATGTCCGCTTCTGGATGGGGTTCGGCGATCACTATATCAATGTCTTCACCGTGCTGAAGAACCTCGGGCTGCTCTCCGAAAAGCCGGTCAAGACGGCTGAAGGTCTGGAAGTCGTGCCGCTGAAGGTGGTCAAGGCCGTGCTGCCCGATCCGTCTTCGCTGGCGCCCGATTATGTCGGCAAAACCTGCATTGGTGATATCGTCAAGGGTATCAAGGACGGCAAGGAACGCGAAGTTTTCATCTACAATGTGGCTGACCATAAGGAAGCCTATGAAGAAGTCGGCTCGCAGGGCATTTCCTACACAGCCGGCGTTCCGCCGGTTGCTGCCGCCATGTTGATAGCGACGGGCGAATGGGATGTGAAGCAGATGGCAAACGTTGAAGAACTGCCACCGAAGCCGTTCCTGAACCTTCTGAACAAGATCGGTCTTCCGAACCGCATCAAGGACGAAAACGGCGATCGCGCGCTCGAATTCTGATTGTCGGTGTTGTGATTGCGTTAAATAGAAAGCCCCGCGAAAGCGGGGCTTTTTGCTGAATCTGTCGACCTGAATCGATTGCAAAATTTTCGCATCCCCACTCCGTCACCCCGGACTTGATCCGGGGTCTAGCGCGATCAAGTCTTTGATCGCAAAAGGGTCTTCTCACGACGCAGACGCGTCGTGGCTGGATGCCGGATCAGGTCCGGCATGACGGAGGAGGTCGTCGACCGGCTTGGGTCCCACAAAAAGGGACCCATTTTCTTGCAAGAGCTAAAAACGAAGGGCGTCCTCAGCCCTTTGTCGGCTTTGGCCCACGCTTTTCGAATGGCTTGTCCTTCTTGCCCTCATATTTCGGCTTGTCGCCAAAGGGCTTTTTCTTTTTCCAGGGCTTGTCTTCGCCCTTGCGATCATCGCGGGGGGCGCTCGCGTTGTCGGACTTGCTGAACTTCCGCTGGGCCTTGGCCGGCCGCGTGTCTTCGCGGAAGCCGCCGGTCATCTCGGGTTTGCCCTCAAGCGCCTTCAGGCGAATGCCCTTTTCGAGCGTCATGTCCTTGCCGATGGCGGAGGTGAAGCGGTCGACGGCGTCGGCTGCCAGTTCCACGAAGGTTTCGGTCTGTTGCATGCGGATCGCGCCGATATCCTGGCGGGTGATCTTGCCGAAACGGCAGAGCATCGGGATAAGCCAGCGCGGTTCCGCACTCTGCTTGCGACCGACAGACAGGGAGAACCAGGCACTGTCGGAGAAATCGGACCTGTCACGGCGCGGAGCGTTGTTTTCGACCGTTTCGAAACTGTCGCGGCGCGGCTTGCGGGTGTTATCAAGCGCGACTTCAAAAATGTCCTCCGGTGCCGAACGTCCTGCATGATAAAGGCGCACGAAGGCAGCGGCGACTTTTTCCGCGCCATGCTGTTCCAGCAGCTTGGTCACGAAATCGCGTTCGTCATCCGCCACTGCTTCGCTCAGCGTAGGATCGGCCAGAAGCCGGGCGCCGTCGCGCTCGACGATCTCTTCAACGGAGGGTGGGTGTACCCATGCGGCGCTGACCTTGGCGCCTTCGAGCAGGCGCTCGGCCTTGCGGCGCTGGCTGACCGGCACCACGATGGCGCTGACGCCCTTCTGACCGGCGCGGCCGGTGCGGCCCGAGCGGTGCAGAAGTGTTTCGGAATTGGTCGGCAGGTCGGCATGGATGACGAGTTCGAGGCCGGGCAGGTCGATGCCGCGGGCGGCAACGTCTGTCGCCACGCAAACGCGGGCGCGGCCGTCACGCATGGCCTGCAGGGCATGTGTACGCTCGTTCTGCGTCAGTTCGCCGGAGAGAGCCACGACGGAGAAGCCACGATTGTTCAGGCGGGCCGTCAGGTGGTTCACCGCGGCGCGGGTGGAGCAGAACACGATGGCGTTGCGGGCTTCGTAAAAGCGCAGCGCATTGATGATGGCGTTCTCGCGATCGGAAGGCGAAACCAGAAGCGCGCGATATTCGATATCCACATGCTGCTTCTGTTCGGAAGCGGTGGCGATGCGCACGGCGTTCTTCTGGTAGCTTTCGGCCAGCTTGGCGATGCTGCGCGGCACGGTGGCCGAGAACATCAGCGTGCGGCGATCTTCGGGCGATTCCTCCAGAATGAATTCAAGATCTTCACGGAAGCCGAGGTCGAGCATTTCGTCGGCTTCGTCGAGCACGACAGCGCGGATCGATGAGAGATCGAGTGCATTGCGCTTGATGTGGTCGCAGAGACGGCCGGGCGTGCCGACGACGATATGAGCACCGCGCTCCAGCGCCCGGCGCTCATTGCGGATATCCATGCCGCCGACGCAGGAGGCGATGGAGACACCGGCAAATTCGTAAAGCCATTCCAGCTCGCGCTTGACCTGCATGGCCAGTTCGCGTGTGGGGGCGATGGCAAGCGCCAGGGGTGCGGCGGCCTGGCCGAAACGGGTGTTGTCACGCAGCAGCGTGGTCGCAAGCGCGATGCCGAAGGCAACGGTCTTGCCGGAACCGGTCTGCGCGGAAACCAGCGCGTCCTTGTCGGCAAGTTCCGGCGCAAGCATGGCCTGCTGCACGGGGGTCAAATCTTTATAGCCGCGTTTTTCCAACGCCTGCGCGATCGCCGGGGCGATACCCTGGGTGTCTGTCATCTACCGTCTTTCGGATATGAAGCTGCCCGCATCCGCCCGAAACCAATAGATCCTAAAGTCTCCGGGGCAGCCGATACAGGCCATTTCGGCCATCTGGCCGGTTGCATTGCCGCGCTCATACTGCGAATGGGCCGATTTGTACAGTGCACCGCGGTACGCTCTTTTGCGGGTGCTTTATCCCGCCGGCGCGTCAGTGCGCCATTGTTGCATGTTCAGGCTCCCGAAAAAGGCGTACCGCATGGTTCATAAACGGCATTGCGTGGCCCCCGCCTTTTCGCTAAGAGACCCGCAACTTGAGGCTCTTTGTCAGGAAGAGCCGACTGGGTTTGTTCTTGTCCGTCCGTCTTGTGAAAGAGCCGGCGGGAAAATGGGATGGTACTGGTCAAGGCTATGGCTCGCATTGTCATGAAATTCGGCGGCACGTCCGTCGCGAACCTCGAACGCATTCACAATGTCGCCCGGCATGTGAAACGCGAAGTGGATGCCGGCCATGAAGTGGCCGTGGTCGTTTCCGCCATGTCCGGTAAAACCAACGAATTGGTTGACTGGGTGCAGAACGCAGCAAAGATTACGGGGAGCAATGCCGCCTCCTTTTATGATGCGCGCGAATATGACGCGGTTGTCGCATCCGGCGAGCAGGTGACGTCAGGTCTTCTGGCGATCACGCTGCAATCCATGGGCATCAATGCGCGCTCCTGGCAGGGCTGGCAGATCCCGATCCGCACCGATAATGCGCATGGCGCCGCCCGCATTCTCGAGATTGACGGCTCGGATATCGTGAAACGCATGGGCGAGGGCCAGGTTGCCGTTGTTGCCGGCTTCCAGGGCATCGGTCCCGATAACCGCATTGCAACGCTTGGCCGCGGCGGCTCCGACACCTCGGCCGTTGCCATTGCCGCTGCCGTGAAGGCGGATCGTTGCGACATCTATACGGATGTCGATGGCGTCTACACGACCGATCCGCGCATCGAGCCCAAGGCTCGCCGCATGAAAAAGATCGCCTTCGAGGAAATGCTCGAAATGGCGTCGCTCGGTGCCAAGGTCCTGCAGGTCCGCTCGGTCGAGCTTGCCATGGTACACAAGGTGCGCACCTTCGTTCGCTCCAGTTTCGAGGATCCCGATGCGCCGGGCATGGGCGACCTCATCAACCCGCCCGGTACTTTGATTTGTGACGAGGATGAAATCGTGGAACAGGAAGTCGTAACCGGCATCGCCTATGCCAAGGATGAAGCACAGATCTCGCTGCGCCGCGTGGCCGACCGTCCGGGCGTCTCCGCCGCGATCTTCGGGCCTCTGGCGGAAGCGCACATCAATGTCGACATGATCGTGCAGAACATTTCCGAAGACGGTTCGCGCACCGACATGACCTTTACCGTTCCTTCGGGCGACGTTGCCAAGGCGCTTAAGGTTCTCGATGACAACAAGGCCCAGATCGGCTTCGACGTTGCCCAGAACGAAACCGGCCTCGCCAAGGTTTCGGTTATCGGCATTGGCATGCGCAGCCACGCGGGCGTTGCCGCCAGCGCATTCAAGGCACTGGCCGAGAAGAACATCAACATCAAGGCGATCACCACGTCGGAGATCAAGATTTCGATCCTGATCGATGGCGCCTATGCCGAACTTGCAGTTCGCACTTTGCATTCTGCTTACGGCCTCGATAAGAGCTAAGCCGAGACATCGGTTCCCGATGCTCCGATTCTTCGGAGTTGCGTTCTTCCGATGTGGCGTTTCATGAAAGCGTGTCCCTTGCGGGACGCGCTTCTCGCGCTATAAATTTTTAAATGACGTTTTGATTCCCGAATATTATGACATTCGGATCGGAAGCGTCGGGGAGCAAACGCGATGAGAGACCTTTCCGCAGGTCCGCGCGTCCTGCTCAAGCGGCTGCGCGAAATGATGGCGGAGCACCTTGAACCGCAGGACCGCCTTGACCAGATCGTCCGTCAGATCGCCGGCAACATGGTGGCGGAGGTTTGCTCGGTCTATGTGCTGCGTTCCGACAGCGTGCTTGAGCTTTATGCGACGGAAGGTCTCAACAAGGATGCCGTGCATCTTGCCCAGCTGAAAATGGGGCAGGGTCTTGTCGGCACCATTGCCGCTTCCGCCCAGCCGCTCAATCTTTCCGATGCGCAGGCGCATCCCGCATTCCGCTATCTTCCTGAAACCGGTGAGGAAATTTATCATTCCTTCCTCGGCGTGCCAATTTTGCGCTCCGGTCGCACTCTTGGCGTTCTTGTGGTCCAGAACAAGGCCAGCCGAACATACCGGGAGGATGAAATTGAAGCGCTCGAGACAACCGCGATGCTTATCGCTGAAATAGTGGCGAGCGGCGAGTTGAAGAAGATCACACGCCCCGGTGTCGAGCTGGACCTGACGCGTGCCGTCTCCATCGACGGCGACGCCTATGGCGAAGGCATCGGTCTTGGCCATGTGGTGCTGCACGATCCGCGCATTGTCGTTACCAACCTGCTGAACGAAGATGCGGACACGGAAATCCGTCGCCTTGCCGATGCTATCGGCTCGCTGCGGCTCTCCATCGATGACATGCTGCAGCGCCGTGACGTACCGACCGAAGGCGAGCACCGCGAGGTTCTCGAGACCTACCGCATGTTCGCCCACGATCAGGGCTGGGTGCGACGCATGGAAGAAGCGATCCGCAACGGCCTGACGGCGGAAGCGGCGGTCGAGAAAGTACAGAGCGATACCAAGGCGCGCATGATGCGTCTCACCGATCCTTATCTGCGCGAACGCATGCATGATTTCGACGATCTCGCCAACCGGCTGCTTCGGCAGCTCATCGGTTTTGGCGGTCGTGGTCCGGAACAGGATTTCCCGCTTGATGCCATCGTGCTGGCCCGCGCCATGGGGGCGGCCGAACTCCTGGATTATCCGCGCGAAAAACTGCGTGGTCTGGTGCTGGAAGATGGCGCGGTGACCAGCCATGTCGTCATCGTGGCCCGCGCCATGGGCATTCCGGTTATCGGGCAGGCGACGGGCATTGTCGCGCTTGCCGAAAACAACGATCCCATCATCATCGATGGCGATGACGGCCAGGTGCATTTGCGTCCGATGTCGGATCTGCAACGCGCCTATGAGGAAAAAGTGCGTCTGCGTGCCCGCCGGCAGGAGCAGTTCCGCGCACTTCGCAATGTCGAACCGATCACCAAGGATGGCCAGAAGGTCAACCTCAAGATGAATGCTGGTCTTTTGGTGGATCTGCCGCAGCTGGATGAATCGGGTGCCGATGGCATTGGACTGTTCCGTACCGAGCTGCAATTCATGATCGCTTCCAACATGCCGAAGGGTGAGGAACAGGAGGCCTTCTACCGCTCCGTCCTGCGGCAGGCGAAGGGCAAGAGCGTTACCTTCCGCACGCTGGATATTGGCGGCGACAAGGTCGTTTCATACATGCGCGGCCAGGAGGAGGAAAATCCGGCGCTCGGCTGGCGGGCGATCCGCCTGTCGCTCGACCGGCCGGGGCTGATGCGCACGCAGATGCGCGCGCTTCTGCGTGCCGCTTCCGGTGCAGAACTGCGCATGATGTTGCCGATGGTGACGGAGGTATCCGAAATCCGCGCTGCACGCGACCTGCTGCAGAAGGAAGTACAGCATCTTTCCAAATTCAGCCATGCGCTGCCGAAAAAGCTGCAGTTCGGCGCCATGCTGGAGGTGCCGGCGCTGATGTGGCAGCTCGATGAGCTGATGCAGGAGGTGGATTTCGTCTCCGTGGGTTCGAATGATCTCTTCCAGTTCTCGATGGCTGTGGATCGCGGCAACGCCCGTGTTTCGGATCGCTTCGACAATCTCGGCAAGCCGTTCCTGCGCATGCTTCGCGATATCGTGCGGGCGGGCGAAAGGCATCAGACTTCGGTTACGCTGTGCGGTGAAATGGCGAGCAAGCCACTTTCGGCAATGGCTCTTATCGGGCTTGGATTCCGTTCGATTTCCATGTCGCCGACGGCGATCGGCCCCGTGAAGGCCATGCTGCTCGGGCTCGATGCCGCAAGTCTTGCCGAAGAGTTGAACGCGGCGCTGGATGATCATAATTCGCTGGAAAGCGCGCGCGAGGTGTTGTTACGCTTTGCGGCGACGCATTCCATTCCCGTTTAAAAAGAACTGTTTCATAATTGGAGTGACTGGTGGCGAAGCTTCCCGTCGAAAAAATGCGCGAGTTGGAAAGACGTTTCGGCGAGATCGAAGCGCGTATGTCTGCCGGGCCTGCTGCGGATGTCTATGTGAAGCTGGCTTCGGAATATTCCGAGCTCGAGCCGGTGGTGAAGAAAATTCGCGAATACGAGAAGGCGATCTCTGAGGCCGCCGATCTCGAAGCGCTGCTTGCCGACAAGTCGACCGACAAGGATATGCGCGAACTGGCGGAAATGGAGCTGCCGGAGATCGAGAGCCGTATCGAAGAGCTCGAAAAGGACATGCAGGTCCTGCTTCTGCCGAAGGATGCTGCGGACGAAAAAAGTGCGATCCTCGAAATACGCGCCGGGACCGGCGGTTCCGAGGCGGCACTGTTTGCCGGCGATCTGTTCCGCATGTATGAGCGCTTTGCTGCTTCCAAGGGCTGGAAGGTGGAAGTGCTCTCCGCAAGCGAGGGTGAAGCCGGCGGTTACAAGGAAATCATCGCCACCATCAGTGGGCGAGGGGTGTTCTCCAAGCTGAAATTCGAGTCCGGCGTTCACCGGGTCCAGCGCGTGCCGGAAACGGAAGCAAGCGGCCGCATCCACACGTCTGCGGCCACCGTCGCGGTGCTGCCGGAAGCGGAAGAAATCGATATCGAAATCCGCCCGGAAGACATCCGCATCGATACGATGCGTGCGTCGGGCGCCGGCGGCCAGCACGTCAACACCACCGATTCCGCCGTTCGCATCACTCATTTGCCGACAGGGCTGATCGTGACGAGCTCGGAGAAATCGCAGCATCAGAACCGTGCCAAGGCCATGCAGGTTCTTCGTTCACGACTTTACGATATCGAGCGCCAGAAGGTGGACAGTGAACGTTCGGCCGACCGCAAGAGCCAGGTGGGCTCCGGCGACCGCTCCGAGCGCATCCGCACCTATAATTTCCCGCAGGGCCGTGTCACCGATCACCGTATCAATCTCACGCTCTACAAGCTGGACCGGATGATCGAAGGCGAGATTGATGAGCTCGTGGATGCGCTGATCGCCGATTATCAGGCGGGGCAGCTGGCGCAACTCGGCGAGCAGCATTGAGCGCGCCGGCCGGGGCCACTGTCGCAAGTGAACTTGCCGCGGCCCGCAAGCGGCTGCAGGCGGCAGGGATCGCCGATCCACTTCTCGATGCGCGTCTCCTGATTGCCGAAGTCGTCGGTTTTTCGTTGACCGACTTCGTGATGAAGCCGGACCGGTCGCTCACGACCGAGGAGCAAGCCCGAATTGATGCGATGGTTGAAAGACGCGCCGCCGGCGAGCCTGTTCACCGCATCCTGGGCCATCGCGAGTTTCATGGCCTGGATCTTCTTTTGTCGAGGGAAACGCTCGAGCCGCGCCCTGATACGGAGGTTCTGGTCGACACGCTGCTGCCTGCCTTGAAGGCTGCCGTTTCAGCCAGGGGCAGCGCGCGTATTCTCGATCTGGGCACAGGCACGGGGGCGATCTGTCTCGCGCTTTTGAAGGAATGCCCGGAGGCGACCGGTGTCGGCAGCGATATCTCCGCCGACGCGCTGGAGACAGCCTCGAGAAACGCATTCCGAAATGATCTCGGCGGTCGTTTCGAACCCGTTCAAAGCGACTGGTTCGAAAAAATCTCTGGCCGCTTTGACATAATTGTGTCGAATCCGCCTTATATAAGAAGCGATATCGTCGCAACGCTTGACCGAGAGGTTCGTCATCATGATCCTCTGGCGGCGCTGGATGGAGGTCAGGACGGCCTTGCACCGTACCGCCTCATCGCTGCCGAAGCAGGCCGTTTTCTTGTGGAAAACGGGATTGTCGGTGTGGAGATCGGTTTCGATCAAAGGCTTGATGTTTCCGCTATATTTTCTTCCCACGGCTTCTCTCTTCTGGACGCCGTGAAGGATTATGGCGGTAATGATAGAGTTTTGACCTTCCGGAGATAGTTGACGGCGATATGTCTGCGGAATTTTTTGCAAGGATATTTTGCACAGCAAAAGAAAAGGCTTGGATTTCCGCGGGAAGCGGGATAGTTTGCGGCCACATGCCGGGTGGCTGAGGACGAACTGAGATTCGTCAGGGTATGGGTCAGTCCCGAAGCGGGTTCTTTAAAGAGCCCTGAAAGGCTGGGCGTTTCCGGCATGTGAATCAGTAAACTTTGTTCGCAGACGGCTCGGTGCAGCATTTGCGCGACCGGTCGTCTTACGCGAGGTCTTGTCCGGAGGTATCTCGGCAGGGCGCGTGATGGAGCAATTTCAGGAAAAATTTCCAGCGGTTTTCCGCCCGGAATTGCATGAAAACAACCAGATTATCAGCAAAACAGAATTCAGGTGAGCAATTGATGAGGCCAGGACAGCAAAACAAGCGCGGCCGGGGGCGTGGAAACAACAACAATAATAATGGTGGCGGTAACAACAATTTCAACCGCAAGGGCGGTAACCCGCTGACCAGGACTTATGACAGTTCCGGCCCCGATGTTAAAATCCGTGGCACAGCCCAGCACATAGCGGAAAAATACGCGGCTCTGGCGCGCGACGCACAGAGTTCCGGCGACCGCGTGATGGCTGAAAACTATCTGCAGCACGCTGAACATTATAACCGCATCATCGCGTCGGCTCAGGCGCAGATGCAGGAACGCTTCCAGCGCGACGACCGCGGCGAGTATAATGCCGCCGATGCCGACGAGATGGATGTGAACGATGGTGACGAAGGCGCCATTGCACCGCAGCATCAGGCCGAACAGGCCGAGCGCGCGCAGCAGCCCGAACGCCAGGAGCGCGCCGAACGGAACGAGCAGCGCCAGGAGCGCCGTGACCGTCCCGACCGCCGTGAGCGGCAGGAGCGTCAGCCACGCCAGCAGGTGAGCGCAGATCAGCAGCCTCCGGTTTATGACGCCAGTCAGGCGCCGCAGCCCGTCATCGAGGGTACGCCAATGGAGGTGGCCGTCGAAGAGGAACAGCAGCAGGCGGAAGCTCCAGCCGAACGCGCACCGAAGACGCGCCGGGCGACTGGTCCGCGCCAGCGCCGTCCACGTCGCACTGCGGCTGCCGAAGGTGCCGAAGGTGAAGATGCAGGAGCCGGTGAAGAGGCCGCTCCCGCCACGCTTGAAAACGCCGCGGAATAACAGCGCAGGCAGACATGCCCCAGACTGAAAAACTCCGGCTCGCCGGAGTTTTTTTATTTTGGCGCGCCAAAGTCTATGGCTGCGCGCGCCAGCATGGCTAGCAGGGTGAAGCTGACGCCCGTCAACTTCCTGGGAAAATTTCTCGACGGCCGGATTTCTTCCCCTTTAAACCGATGAAAATGCCTCCCATATTCGAGCAGGATGGAAGGTTGCCGACACTGCTGGCGACCGACCATCGAGAGGCGGCGATCGTGAAATCCTTAAACACGACTGTCGTAGCGGGGCTTGCCTTTTGAGGGAGCCTCAACCCTAACACCCGGAGCCGTGCCGAAAGCGGGCGGGCCGGTCTATGGAGGTTCGACTATGAATATTGAAAAATACTCCGAGCGCGTTCGCGGTTTTCTGCAATCGGCGCAGACCTTTGCGCTGGCCGAAAACCATCAGCAGTTTTCGCCCGAGCATGTTCTCAAGGTGCTGCTCGATGACGAGCAGGGCATGGCGGCATCGCTGATCGAGCGGGCTGGCGGCGACGCGAAAGAAGCGCGTCTTGCCAATGATGCCGCGCTGGCAAAATTACCCAAGGTATCCGGTGGCAATGGCGGCCTTTCGCTGACGGCTCCCCTTGCAAAGGTGTTTTCCACCGCCGAAGACCTGGCCAAAAAGGCTGGCGACAGTTTCGTGACCGTCGAGCGTCTTCTGCAGGCGCTTGCGATTGAAAGCTCTGCTTCCACTTCGGCTTCCCTGAAGAAGGCCGGCGTGACGGCGCAGGCGCTCAATCAGGTCATCAATGATATCCGCAAGGGCCGCACGGCTGACAGCGCCAATGCCGAACAGGGCTTTGACGCGCTGAAGAAGTTCGCGCGCGACCTGACGGAAGAGGCCCGCGAAGGCAAGCTGGACCCTGTTATTGGCCGCGACGATGAAATTCGCCGTACCATTCAGGTGCTGTCTCGCCGTACCAAGAACAATCCCGTGCTGATCGGTGAACCCGGCGTCGGTAAGACGGCGATTGCCGAAGGCCTCGCCCTGCGCATCGTCAATGGCGATGTGCCCGAAAGCCTCAAAGACAAGAAGCTGATGGCGCTCGATATGGGCGCGCTGATCGCAGGTGCGAAATATCGCGGTGAGTTCGAAGAGCGACTGAAGGCTGTCCTCAACGAGGTGCAGTCTGAAAATGGCGGCATCATCCTCTTCATCGATGAAATGCATACGCTGGTCGGCGCCGGTAAGGCGGATGGGGCGATGGATGCCTCCAATCTGCTGAAGCCCGCGCTTGCCCGCGGTGAGCTGCACTGCGTTGGCGCCACCACGCTCGACGAATATCGCAAGCATGTGGAGAAGGATCCGGCCCTTGCCCGCCGTTTCCAGCCCGTGCTGGTGGATGAACCGACCGTTGAGGACACGATCTCGATCCTGCGCGGGTTGAAGGAAAAATACGAACAGCACCACAAGGTCCGTATCTCGGATTCGGCCCTGGTTGCGGCTGCGACGCTTTCCAATCGCTATATCACCGACCGTTTCCTGCCGGATAAGGCAATCGACCTGATGGACGAAGCCGCGTCGCGTCTTCGCATGCAGGTGGATTCCAAGCCGGAAGAACTGGACGAACTGGATCGCCGCATCATCCAGCTCAAGATCGAGCGCGAAGCCCTGAAGCAGGAGACGGACCAGTCTTCTGTCGACCGGCTCAAGAAGCTCGAGGATGAACTGGCGGATACGGAAGAGAAGGCCGATGCGCTGACGGCCCGCTGGCAGGCGGAAAAGCAGAAGCTCGGCCACGCCGCCGATCTCAAGAAACGGCTGGACGAAGCCCGCAACGAACTGGCGATCGCGCAGCGCAACGGTCAGTTCCAGCGCGCCGGTGAATTGACCTACGGCATCATTCCGGGGATCGAAAAGGAACTGGCTGCAGCGGAAGCGCGGGACAGCAGCGGTGCCGGCTCGATGGTTCAGGAAGTGGTGACGGCGGACAATATCGCGCATGTCGTTTCCCGCTGGACAGGTATTCCGGTTGACAAGATGCTCGAAGGCCAGCGCGAAAAGCTGTTGCGCATGGAAGACGAACTTGCCAAGTCCGTTGTCGGGCAAGGTGAGGCCGTTCAGGCCGTGTCCAAGGCGGTTCGCCGTTCGCGTGCCGGCCTGCAGGATCCCAACCGGCCGATCGGTTCGTTCATCTTCCTCGGCCCGACGGGCGTGGGCAAAACCGAGCTGACCAAGTCGCTGGCCCGCTTCCTGTTCGACGACGAAACCGCAATGGTCCGCCTCGACATGTCGGAATATATGGAGAAACACTCCGTTGCCCGGCTCATCGGTGCGCCTCCCGGCTATGTCGGTTACGAGGAGGGCGGCGCTCTGACGGAAGCGGTTCGCCGCCGGCCTTATCAGGTCGTGCTGTTCGACGAGATCGAAAAAGCGCATCCGGATGTCTTCAACGTCCTGCTGCAGGTGCTGGATGATGGCCGCCTGACGGATGGCCAGGGCCGCACCGTCGATTTCAAGAACACCATCATCATCATGACCTCGAACCTCGGTTCGGAATTCATGACGCAGATGGGTGACAATGACGACGTGGATTCGGTTCGCGAACTGGTGATGGAGCGTGTCCGGTCGCATTTCCGGCCGGAGTTCCTCAATCGTATCGATGATATCATCCTCTTCCATCGCCTGCGGCGGGACGAGATGGGTGCCATCGTGGAAATCCAGTTGAAGCGGCTCGTTTCGCTGCTGGGAGATCGCAAGATTTCGCTCGAACTGGATGAGGATGCCCGTAACTGGCTTGCCAACAAAGGCTACGATCCCGCCTATGGCGCGCGTCCGCTGAAGCGCGTGATCCAGAAGGCGGTTCAGGACAGGCTTGCGGAAATGATCCTTGGCGGGGAAATCCCCGATGGTTCGCGGGTCAAGGTGACCTCTGGAACCGACCGGCTGCTGTTCAAGGTCAAGCCGCCAAAAGCCGAGGCCGACACTGAGGCCGCCGACGCTGCATAAAAAAAGGGCTCCGGAAACGGGGCCCTTTTCTTATAAGCGGACTCTGTTGATCTGAAATCCCCTGCCGATCAGCGGCTTGCCACCTGATTGGACTTTTCTTCGATATTCAGCAGATTATCGATGCGTTTTCTCTCGTCGGAGAAACGCGCCAGCGCTTCGCCGGAAAGCGACTTGCCGCCCGGCAGACGCACCTTCATTGCGTCCACCTTGGTGCCGTTGACGATCAGCTCGTAGTGTAGATGCGCGCCGGTCGAAAGACCGGTCGACCCCACATAGCCGATGACCTGACCCTGCCGGACCTTTGCCCCCTCGGTGACCCCCTTGGCGATCGCGCTCTGGTGGTTATAGGACGAGACATAGCCATTGGCATGGCGGATCAGGGTCTGGTTGCCGTAACCGGAGGCCCATCCGGCCTTCTCGACAGTGCCGTTACCCGTAGCGATAATCGGCGTGCCCCGGGCGGCGGCCCAGTCTGTTCCCGTATGCATGCGGCTGAATTTCAGCACGGGATGGCGGCGCATCCCGAAACCGGAGGTCATGCGGCCGTTTGGAACCGGGTTGCGCAACAGGAACTGCCGGATGCTTTTGCCGTTTTCATCGAAATAATCGATGCTGTTGTCTTCCGGATTCTGGAACCGGTAAAAGCGTGTCTCGTTGTCGCCGAACTTGGCATTGACATAGAGCAGCTCCGACTTGTCCGTCGCCTTGCCATCCGCATCTTCCACGGAGAAGAAGGCTTCGAGCGTATCCGCCGGCTTGAGCTGCGCCTGGAAATCGACGCTGCTGGCCAGAAGCTTGATCAACTGCGAAACCATGCCCTGGTTCATACCGTAAGCAAGCGCGGCGCGGTACACCCCGTCATAGACGCTTGGCAGATCGCGCCCCGCCGCAGGTGCGGGTGTGCTGTCGAAGGCGGTCGCCACCGCGTCCAGTTTCGGTGGTTCGCTCGCCTTGATGAAGCGCTTGCGGTCATCGACGGCCATGGTGACCATGTGGCGGCCCTTGCGGTAAAGGCTCACGCGCACGATATCGCTTTTCTCGTCTTCCTGAAGGATGCCGACGCGCAGCACGTCGCCGCTTTCCACATTGTTCGACTGGATTTGCGGTGCCAGCAGGCCGGCAATCTCCGAAGACTGTGCCTTCGAATAACCCGCGCCGAAAAGCGCGGCCTCGATGGTTTCGGTCTGGCGGGCAGGGATCACGTCATCGGCATATTCCTTGACGGGAACGGAGGCCGATTGTGGTGTCGAGACCGACATGTTCTGTTCGACGACGCGGGCGGCCAGGCCGGCGGTGATGTCGACGTCGCCTTCGTCATTATCGAAACGGCGTGGATCGATGTAATAAAGCGCGGCAAGCTGTTCGTTGCCGTCCGTCAGGATCGAGCCGTTGGAACGCACGGCTTCCTCCACCTCATCGAAGCTCAGCGAGCCGGCGAAGGGGAATTTGGAATGCTGCACGGGAAAGGCAACGGTCTTCAGGCTGACTTCGGATTCGACCTCGGAACCGTAAATCGTTCCCGTCCTGCTCGGTGCAGGTGCCGACGCGTCCTTGTCGTCATTGCTGGCGAAGATATTAAGGGGATCGAAGGCTGGATAGTCGTCCTGCTTGGCGTAATTTGCCGCAAGCGGAATTTTCACGTGGGAGAAGGGCACCTTTCGGACCACTTCCTTGTCGCCTTCGTTGATGACGGTCGAGACTTCCATGATCGAGCGGTCGGACGGTCGCGCGGCAATATTCGGTGCCACGAGGCGCGTGCCGCGACGGGCTGCCTCCGTCACGTTGTTGCCCATATCCGCCTTGGCGAAGGCTTCGGCTGGGATGGCAAGCTGCTGACGTCCGTCGAGAGCGGCAAACAGGGCCACACCCATCAATATGGAAGAGGTAATACCAGTGAGGAACGTGCCGGAAAGCCATCGAAGCGAAATTTCGCGGCGATCGGGTGCACGTCGCCCTTCCGCCAGAATTGGCGGTTCCGTGCCTAGCGACCGGATCACGTTGCGATCCGCAGTCATACTGGCTGTGCCCCGTCGGTCATGCGCTCTCCAGAAACTTCAGGCGAAGATGTGCAACTTTCAAAGCCGCGAGTCAAATCCATCGACATCATGGC